>CAYNEY010000057.1:0-29788 GCA_964396375.1 uncultured Polyangiaceae bacterium
CTCCTGCGCCGCCAACTCCTGCGCCGCCAACTCCTGCGCCGCCAACTCCTGCACCGCCAACTCCTGCACCACCTGTGCCTTGCCCACCCGTCCCGGTGCCGCCAACTCCTGCGCCACCAACTCCTGCGCCACCAACTCCTGCGCCGCCTGTGCCCGGCCCACCCGTCCCGGTGCCACCAACTCCTGCGCCGCCAACTCCTGCGCCGCCAACTCCTGCGCCGCCAACTCCTGCACCACCTGTGCCCGGCCCACCTGTTCCCGCACCGCCCATCTCAACACCGCCACCCACAGCGTCCGTTCCGAAGCCTCCGACAGATGAGCCTCCTGTCTCAAGCCCACCGCCGGGAGTGCTCGATTCCTCTGAGCTCGCACAGCCGAGAAGGGCCAGCATGATCCCCAAACCACAAAGAGAGGCTCGAGCCAGCATCCGTCCCAAGACCTTTTTGGTATCGTGGCGCGAGGCCGTCTTGATCAATCCCATGTCGCTAAAAGGGGCAGCTCGGCGCAAAGCTTCTCGAGATCTGGCCGGAACCCGGAACACTGGCCTCACCCGCCGCTGATAATCATGGTGAAGTCGTCAACGTCGACAGTGGGAGCTCCACTCCTCACGCCGATCTGGGCCCGTCCGTTCTGGACGGGGATATCGACCAGGGTCACCTGGGTGAAGCCCGCACTCGCAGGAATCGGCGTCGTCATCGGGGTTCCGCCGTAGTCCTCGACGTAGAGCTCGGCACCCGTGCCGTTGCTCTTGGTCCACACCGCCAGGGTGTAGGTGCCCGCCGGCAGATTCTCCACGCTGTGGTTCAGCGTGGCCGTCCCGTTCAACCGCCAGGACCATCGACCAGTGTGTCCACCCTTCGCGTTCGATCCGTTGGTGGCGGACCAACCAACGGGGGTGGAAACAGTGATACGATCGGCTTCAAAACTCGGATTTAGCACCCAGTTGTTTTCGGGCGCAACCACCCAACGCCCGGTCAGGGCATTGAGGGTCCACGCACTGTGGGAGTGGAAGTACGGTTCGCCATTCTCAAAGCTGAGTGGCATCCACTGGTTGAAGCCAATCCCGTTGCCTGCGAAGTCAGCCCAGCGATCACCAGCGAAAATGATCGTGGTCTGCTCGGTACCATACACCTGAATGAAGAACCCGGTTTGCGTGACATGGCTGTAGTCGCGTTCGGTGCCTTTCAGCACAAATTCCGAACTCCATGGCCCTCGGATATTGGTCGCGGACACACAATAGGTCTGAGATGTGTTCCATCCGTGCAAGTCCGAGGAACAGAAGTAGTAGGTGCCCTCGTACTTGAACATGCAGTTTCCCTCACGGCCCCCACCGCTGTAAACCGGGATGGCCTGCTCCATCTCGAGGAAGTCGGAAGCACGCAACGGCGACACGTAGCGGTGAGACCGGCCCTCCTGACTTGAGCTTACCACATAAGCTTGGCCGTCCTCATCCTGGAAGATGGTCTGATCGCCGGTTCCGCCATTGGCGATTCCTGGAGGATTCTGCTGGGCATGATCGAAGACAAACCCCCCGCGGGGCGAGTCACTGGTAGCAAAGTACACTGACGAGGCATCACCCCCCAGCCACGACTGCGCAACCGCCACGTACTTCCTGGTGTTCGCGTTGTAGGCAACGCCCAACCGCCCAAACCAGCTACCGATGCCATCGGTCATATCAGTGGCTTCGTGTGTCCAATTCACGAGATCCTTCGAGGAATAGGTGGTGATCCCCAAGGCGGTTGTGTCGTCATTGTCTACGGGGTTATCCACGTAGGTGACCGCTCCCCGATACTTGACACCATACCAGTAGTACGTGTCACCGACTTGGAGCACCCCTCCACCCTGGGAATAGATGGGGGTTCCGGAGGTGTCCCGCCAGAACGTGTCGTTGAGGATGGTCGCACCTTCGACGCCGGTCCCTCCACTATTACCACCAACTCCTGCGCCACCGACTCCTGCGCCACCAACTCCTGCGCCACCTGTACCTTGCCCACCAACTCCTGCACCACCTGTGCCCGGCCCACCAACTCCTGCGCCACCAACTCCTGCACCACCTGTGCCTTGCCCACCAACGCCTACACCACCTGTGCCCGGCCCACCTGTCTCAACATCGCCTCCGGGAGTGCTCGATTCCTCTGAGCTCGCACAGCCGAGAAGGGTCGCCGTAATCGCCAGACCGCACAGACCGGCCCAAGCCAGCCCCTGTCCCAAGACCTTTTTGGTATCGTGGCGCGAGGCCGTCTTGATCAATCCCATGTCCCTCAGAGGGGCAGCTCGGCGCAAAGCTTCTCGAGATCGAGGCCAACCCGAAACGCTGGATTCCGTCAGCGGGTCGGGCTTGCACTGACGCACCGTGGTTCGGTCAAGAACCGAACAATCGGAAGACCGATTCCCGCACATGACTTTTTCTGCGAGAGGCAGCAACTTCGCTCCATCGTGCCCCCTATCATCCTCGGACGGACAGAGTCAGGTGCAAGGGGTGCTCTTCAGCGAGGGCTCGAGGTGCGTCGAGCATCGAGGAACTTGAGTTGCTGGTACAGCACCTCGACCAGCGGCATCGCGCCCTGCCGCGCCCGAACTGCCCGCACCGGGTTGCCGTAGATGGCCTCGAGCTCCATGGGCCGCCGCTCGTCGTAGTCGATCTTCATGCTGGCGCGATACGGCGTCATCGCCTCCGTCATCGTCAGCATCTTCTCGATGAAGGACTCGGAGATGGTGCGAGCGAACGCGCGCGCTCCCGCGGCCACGTCGCGCATGAGCGCCTCCGCCAAGTCCCGCGTGTGCGAGTCGGCCATCAGCGCCCGGGTGTCGGCGTCGAGCACCACCGAGAGCCCGCTCATCGGAATGTTCCAGACCAGCTTCTGGAAGCGCGCGGCCAAGAGGTCGTCCGCGATGTCGACTGCTATCTTTGCACGCTCGAAATCGACGGCGAGTGCCTCCAGGGCTTCGCTCGAGCCAGCCGGTTTCCCTTCAGGATCAAAGCGCGCCAAGCGCACAGCTCCGTAGTCCAGGTGATGGATATGCCCTGGGCCGACCTTGTTCGAACACAAAAAGCAGAGCCCACCCAGGATTTCGTGACCTGGTGCGACACGCGCCGCCTCATCTTCACAACCGAGTCCGTTCTGCATCATCACCACCACTCCCTGCTCGGTGAGCACGTGGGGCAAGAGCTCGGACAAGAGGTGATTCTGAGTGGTCTTCAGCGCAACCAGCACTACCTCACAACGTGGCATCTCCGTCACGTTGCCGTAGGCCTGAACCTTGGGAAGGGCGAAGTCTCCATCTTTGGACTCGATCACAAGCCCGTGCTTGCGGACGTGCTCGAGATCGCTGCGCAAGAGGAAGTGAACGTCCAGGCCCGCCCGGCACAGTCTGGCACCGTAGAAACCTCCCAGCGCACCGGTTCCCAGGATCGCGTAGCGTCGACTCGTGGCCATACCCGTACCTCGACAGGCCGCGTGCCGTCCGACACAGAGGTAGTCTCACTGCGCCGGGACCGGCCGCGGCCCCTTTCGGTGCTACTTCTTCGGCTCGCCGTAGACGATCCCACGGCCATGCGCGGCGATGTACACGCGACCATACACTCGCGGGTCACCGGTCACCACCGTCGCGCCACCGTACTGGTGCTGGTCGTCGTTGATGCGCACGAAGCTGGCTCCCGCGTCATCCGAACGGAAGAACCCGGTCTGCCCGCTGATCTTGCCAGAGAGGTAGATGGCGGGGAAGTCCTTGCCCGGTGCGGCCTTGCCAAAGCCGACCCCGTGGGCTTCCTCCAATCCCTCGATCTCGTCGAAGGTCTTGCCGGAATCGGATGAGCGCGCCAATCCCTTCTTGGTAGTGACCCACACCTCCCCCTCCCGGCCAAACACGGTCTTGATGCTGGCGTAGTGGAGCTCGTAGTCGGGCAGAGCATCCAGCATGTCACCGCTTACCTTGAAGTGGGCACCTCCGTCGACGCTCAAATACACATCGCCGGTGAGAGCGTTGAAGGCGTAGAGCTTCTTCGGATTGACGGGGTCGGAGGCGAGGCGGAGAAACCAGTTGGCCCAGTCGGGGACCTTGGCGGGTTCGGGCAGGCCAACCACAGTGGTCCACGTGCGGCCGCCATCCCGTGACCAGGCGGGCTTGGCGTCACGGGGCGCCCACACCAAAGCCGAGCCATCCGCCGTGATCGCCACAGTCCCCATTCCACCGCAACCCTCCGGCTCACTCGCAAACTGCTTCCAGCTCGCCCCACTGTCGGTGGAGATGGCACCGCGCGGACCTTTGGTACCATCCCAAGGATAGTTGCAGATCCGAACCATCATGTTGGGCTTCTTCCCTGCGTAGTCGATGTCCTCCGAGCTCGCGCAGGTGGGGTTTCGGAACGTGCCCCGTGAGGGGGATTTGTCGAGCTCGTCGTGGCGCATCCCGCAGGCATCCAGCATCACCGAGACCAGGGGCGGACCTTCGGGGGGACTGATCAAATCTCGGGCCACCAGCTCCTCCAGGTTGTTGGAGTGGAAGGACCACTGGGTCGGTTTGCCCCTGTCCGCTTCGGTAAGGTTGAAGGTAGCCCACACGCCTCCGCCCTCGATGAGCATGGCACGGTTGGGATCGAACGGGTCGATCTTGATGTCTCCCAACCACTGCGGGGCGTTCACGGTCTCACGATGGTGATACACGTGCTGGACGCCACCACCGTCGAAGGTAGCGGTTGCCACCAAGGGTTTCCAACTCTTGCCACCGTCCTGGGTACGAAAGATCTCGGCACCCTTGGACCAACGATCCATGGTCGCCACAATCAACGTGCCTGGCTTGGACGCGTCAACGTCAATCCCACCGTAACCGAAGGTGTCTCCCTCGCTTTGGCGTAGCGGGGTGATGTCGGTGAAAGCTCCGCTCTTCGGCTCGAACTTGAAGACAGCGCCCTTGGACAGAGCGTAGGGGCTATCGCCGGAGGCATAGGTGGCGTAGAGCGTTCCGTCCTGGTCGAGCACGGCCCGGCGCGGCGGGTAGTCGAGTTCGGGTTGGTTTGGCAGCTTCTGCCAAGTTCGGCCCGCATCGGAGCTACGGTAGAATTTGCCATCCGTCTGTGTTCCCACATAGATGGTCGGCGTCTCCTTGCCGACCGTCCCGGATTTGCTGTCGAACAACACGATCGGCAGCCCAAGTCCCCGGTCTGTGTCATCGGCAACCGGGAAGCCCTCCACCTTGCTCCAAGTCTCCGCCGCGTCCGTACTCTTCCAGAGGCCATCTCGCCGCGAGCCGAAGAAGAGGATGTTGGGCTGGTGGGGATCGACTGCCAACCGCTCACCATCCGAGCGACTGAGATCGTTGCCACCCATCTTGAAGTGGACGGGGAAGGTCTTGAACGTTGCCCCACGATCATCGGACCGCATGAAGGCGCCCGTGCCCGCCCAGTTGGCGGTATACATCCCGACGGCCATAAATACACGGTCTGGGTTCTTGGGATCGACCGCAAGGCTCTCGATGCCCATGTAGTTGGCGTCCTTGTGGCTGATGAAATCGGTGAGAGGGATCCAGCTCTTGTTGGCCGTGTCGTAGCGGTAGGCCCCCCCCACGTCCGTGCGCGCGTAGAGGATGCCGGCCTGAACCGGACTGAAGGCAAGGCCGGTCACGAACCCACCTCCACCGATCACCACGTTCTTCCAGGTGTACGCCTCGGTCGGTCCCGTGTAAGTCACCACCGGCTCGGTGGTGGTCTCGGGAGCGGTGACTCCCGTGTCTACAGTCTTGGGTGGGGGAGTCAGACAACCGGAGGCGAGCAGCCCTGCCGCGAGGAACGGTCCGATGGAACTCACGAGAGAGAGCGCTGGACGAGGTGGAGAGAGGCGCGGGTGACGGGAGGCGGCAGGGTGAGTTCGCATAGGTGCTCATTCATAGCAAAATCTGGGGCGGCTTGGAAGGCAGCGCCCCTCGTACCAACCGTTCGGCGAGACCGAGGTGGAGGGCGGCACGGCCCGTGCTGGTGTTGCCGATTTGCATCCGGATGGACCAGCAATCGGCGTCGGGAAGATATCCTGGCCATGTTGCCGAAATGAAAGGCGGGGTGACGCCTCGCGGTGTCACCCCGTTCTCTCGATGCCGTGGGCTTCTCGCCTACTCTTTGTCGAGCTTCCCAACCAGGCTCAACGTGAAGAACGCACCCATGTACTTGAAGTGCGGGCGCACCTTCATGTCCACCTTGTACCAACCGGCGTTGCCGGGCACCTCGGCCACCGTGATAGAGGCCTGACGCAGGGGGCGGCGACCGCGGACAGCGGGGGTCACCGCGTCCATGTCCGCCACGTACTGGTTGATCCACTTGTTGAGCTCGATTTCCAGATCCTGGCGCTCCTTCCAGGTTCCGATCTGCTCACGCTGCAGCACCTTGAGATAGTGAGCGATGCGCGAGATCACGAACATGTAGGGGAGCTGGGTGCCGAGGCGGTAGTTGAGCTCAGCGTCACGCCCCTCCGGTGACTGGCCGAAGGTCTTCGCCTTCTGCACGCTGTTGGCCGAGAAGAAGCAGGCGTTATTCGAGTCCTTGCGGAAGGTGAGCGGAATGAAGCCCTCTTCGCTCAACTCGAACTCACGACGCTCGGAGATCAGGATCTCGGTCGGGATCTTGGTCTGGATCTCACCCATCGCCTCATACTGATGCAGCGGCAGATCATCCACCGTGCCGCCCGCCTGCGGGCCAATGATGTTGGGACACCACCGATACTTGGCGAAGCTGTCAGCGATTCGCGTCGCCATGGCGAAGACCGCGTTGCCCCAAAGATAGCGATCGTGATTGCCGATCACGTCCTCTTCGTAGCCGAAGGTCTTGGCAGCCATGGTCTTGTCGCCGTACGGCAGCCGGAGCAAGAACCGTGGCATGCAGAGTCCCACGTTCCGCGCGTCTTCAGACTCGCGGAAGCCCTGCCATTTCGCGTACTGCGGACCCTCGAAGATGCTCTTCAGATCCTTCAGGTTGGGGATGCTCAAGTACTCGTTGCCGCCGAAGAACTGGGGTCCGGCTGCGGCGAAGAACGGCGCGTGGGCCATGGTGGCCACGGCCGCGCAGTTCTGGAGCAGACCCACGTCCTGCGGGCCCGGTCCGACCGAGAAATCACCAAACACGGCACCGTAGGGCTTGCCACCGAACTGGCCGTACTCAGCGGTGTAGACGATCTTGTAAAGCCCGCTCTTGGTGATCTCTGGTGCGTCTTCGAAGTCCGCGATCAGATCCTCCTTCGAGCAGTTGAGCATCTCGACTCGGATGTTCTCCCGGAAGTCGGTGCGGTCGACCGCGAACTTGAGCCCGCGCCACGACGATTCGAGCTTCTGGAAGGCGAGCTGGTGGAGGATCTCATCCACCTGCTTGGAGAGCTTCTGATCGATCTCGGCGATCATCGCGTCCACCGAGGAGCGTTCCACCTTCTCCTGGGCGTGCTGGGGCTTCAACATCTCGGCGATGAAGATGGCAACGCCCTGGCGTGCAACATCATAGCCCTCGTCCGAAGGCGAGAGCTTCGTCTCGGTGAGGATCTCCTCCAGCAACGAGCCGCTGGTGGTGGTGGTGGTCTGTGCTTGTCCCTGAACTTGTTCCTCTGACATGTCAGCCTCCCGCCTCGTTGGTCAGCCCCAGCTCCTCGAGCAGCTTGGAACGTGCGTCCGTGTCCGAAAGGAGCGCCTGGATCTTGCGGCGAAAAGCCGGCACGTTGCCGAGCGGCCCCTTCAGCGCGGTGAGTGCCATCCTGAGCTCCATCAGCTTCTTTAGCTCGGGGACCTGCTCGACAATGGCGTCGGGCCCAAAATCAGCAAGCTTCTTGATGCGCACCGACACCGGCAGCTCACTGCCATCATCCGCCAGCCGATTCGGCACTTGCATGGTAAGCGAGAGGTTTTGTTCGGCCAGCACCTGCTGGAAGTTGTCTTTGTCGACGTTGATGGGTTTGCGCTCCTCGAGCGGGCGAGGATCGGCCCTCCCGGTGAAGTCGGCAACGAACAGCATCTTGAGCGGAAGTTCTACTTCCTGCTGAGCATTGCCCACACTCGATTGATAGGTGATGTTGACGCGCTCTTGCGGCGCTACCGAGCCTTCTTTGGCCATAGCGATGTTACCCCTAGATGATTTGTCCCACGCGGATGTCCGTCTCTACCACGGTTGAACTGCCGTAGTACAGCGGACTCCTCGGATCGGTTCATGAGCCGGACCACTTCACTGCGGTTGCAGGGTCCAGCTGACACAGTCGGTCGTACAGTGGTCGAAGCTCCTTGGTGTCGAGTCCCGTGCCAAGAGCGCGGTGTGCAGCCACGAGCGCGCTGTGAACCGCCGCGGCCACTGCGGGCTCCCACTCTTCGAGGTGTCGTGTGGTGGCTTCAGCCAACAGTTGCTCGAGAATCGGGCGACCGATTTCGGGTTTTCCCCCAGTGAGCGCCAGTTGTGCGAGTTCCAGACGCCCACGGAAACGGCTGCGCGCATCCGGGGCGCGGGCGGCGAGCTGCATCGCGAGTCCTAGACCTTCACCAACCTTGCCTCCTGCCACCAGTTCGCGTGCCTCCGCGAAGCGCCGTGCCCGGTCCTCGTCTTCTTCGTCGACGCGACTCGAGCCCCCGCTCGGTCCCCCGCCCGAGCCATGCTTTTTGCGCTCCTCATCCAGAAAACTCTGAGTTCCCGCGTCTGCGAAGGGTGTTCCGTCGGAGAAGCAGAGGGTGACCAGGTTCGGAAAGCGATCCACGAACGCCACCATTTCGCGTCCAACCGTGGTGCGCGCATCCAAGAACAAGGCCCCCAGTCGATCCATCGCCAAGGCCACCATACGGTGCAGATCGAGCCAGAAGATCGACTGAGCGGATTGCTCTTCAGCCAAACTGAGAAGTTCCATCCATTGCTCTCCCGCCAGACGTGCTTCGAGCTTCTTGCGCAGCTCGACTGCGGGGGGAGGGAGCCGGGTGCGATTGCCCTCAGCAGGAGGTGCCGCCTTGACAGAAAGCCAGAGGCCGGTGCGATGGATACGGTAGGCCCAAGCGTTGGCGGGATCGGCGCGTCGGAGGTGTCGCGCGGCTTCCACCACACTCTTGCCGAGGGTGCGCAGGGCGGGGAGCACGTCCTCCGCCGAGCCTATGGTGGGCAGGTCGCTTCCGACTGGTGCTGCCGTGGACGGTTGTGCGCTCCCAGTCTCCGTGGTGCTGGCTGGCGCCGCAGTGGTGACGGGTTCGGGTGTTGGCTCGGGCGCCGCGGGAATCATCCGGATCTTGTCGCGGAGCACCGAGCGCAGACCTCCCATCCCAGAGTAGGCATCCGCCAGCTTGCTCGCGAGAAACCCATCGACCCGATCGGCCAGCGCCTGAACTGCCCGAACCGCGTCGCCATCGTTCATGCTCGGTTCGAGCGGACCGAGTCCCGACGCGATCTGGTCGAACATCCAATCCACCAGGTTGACCCGCGCCTTCGCCCGCCTGAGCGGTGGATTCATCGTGTCCCAGAAGTCCTCCGCCACCCGTGCCAAAATGGCCAGCCCCTCCGCCAGGCCATCGACACCGCCCTGTTGGTGCCGGGCCACCGTGGACCACACCAGCAGCCTGAGATCCTTCGCTTTTGCGGTGAGGAGCCGGTTCGACGTCTCGATCACGTCCCTCCACACCGGTTGACCGCCGGACATAGCGGTCAACTTGTCGATCTCGGCTTTGATCGACTCGAACTCGGCATCGTAGGAGATGTCGATCCCCGCTGGGCTGTCAGGCAGAAAAGGCTTCGCGTAGGCCTCCGCAGCACTGACCACTCGTTCTAGGTACTCGCTCATTGGCTGCCCTCTCCCTTTCTTCTAGAGCACTCCGAGCAGAGTGCCGACGCTTCCGTCTTCCCTCAACACCTTCTCTACCTGCTCTTCGAGCGCCCCGACGAACGGCGCCGGGGTGGTGAGATCACAGAGGGTCTCGTCGCTCCCGTCGGCAGCCCAGAGTGCGGTGAGCAAGCGGGGACTCGGCTCGCCGAGCGGAACCACCACGGCGCCACCCCCCTCATGAACATGCCAAAAAGCACGAGGAAATCCCCGGGTCAGATCCATCGCACGACGCACCGCCCACAGCCAGAACACGACACCGGCCACCCCTGCGTGACCGACGGGCAACCTCAGTGTAAGCGGGGTTGTGACCATCTCCTGCTTTCTGAAGGGACGCGTGGCCTCAATCAACGTCCAGAGTGCTCGCCGCCACTCATCGCCCCCAGAGGGAAAGAGCGCCTGGGCGACCACGGAGACGGGCGTGGAGCTGCTGAAGCTCTCGAACTCGAGCTGTGCCTGGGGGAGACCATCGGCAATGTTGGGGAGCAATCCTGCCAAGAAATCCCGCGGATCCGAGAGATTCGCTCGTTTTGCAAGCCGACCGTACACGCGCTCGAGGAAATCGCCAGCGGCCAGCGGCAGTACACAGGCACGCTCTGGGTTGTCCGGGAAGGTGAGCTCCGCGAACAAGGCCAGGGGGAAGTACCTTCCCACCCGATCCCGGCTGGGCGAGAGCAGACCCACCAGCACACGATCTCTTGCCTGAGGCTGGTCGGAACGGAGCAGAAACGCTCGGGGTGGCGCGTGCCCCTCGAGGCTTGCCAGAAGCCCTGGTTGGTACTCACGCTCCCAACCCACGGCGCGCTCCAACCAGCTGAAAAGGGCTTCCCGCACCGGCGTGTCCACGCCGAGCGAGATGAAATCTCCCTCACAAGGACACTTGCCGAGGAGCCCGACCCCACCGTCCTGCACCGGTCGTGCACGCTTCGAGAAACCCAGCATATCAGTTCCCTGCCGTCGCGATCACCCGCGGGCATTCATAACCGCGGAACAGCTGGGTGTTGGGCGCACTGATCTGCCGCACTGGGCGGATGTCGAGCTTGAAGAAGGCGCCCTGTGAACGCAGCATCCAGGTTGCAACCAGGGTTGTCACGCCGTCTGCCTTGCCACCAGCGGTGCCACTCTCCACTTTGTCGGCTGCATCCAACAGGCGGAACAGGCCGAAGTCACCGTCGCGAACGATCCGCTCGTCGAGTCCACTGTAGCCTCGGATCCGGACGCGGGCTCCGCGGCTCTTACCTTCCTTGGCCGGCCAGGTCGCGGTCAACCACTCCTCAGGGGTGTTCTTGTAGACCTTGATCGCGCCGTCGATGTCCAGGTGCACCTCCGCCACATCGGGGCTCACCGAGTGGAGGTTGATGTCAAACTGAATGCTGGGATCGGTAGCCTGCGGTGGGAACACCGCGCTCGTGATCTTGATGCCTCGCTGCAAGCAGTTGGAGGTGAAGGTGTTCACGAAGTTCATCGAAGACTGGAAGCGTCGCGTGGGGCGGAATTCCTCTCCCACTCGGCGCAGCGACCCACCCAAGTTCTCGCGGTAGAAGGTCCACAGAAGTCCGCTCTCAGGTCGGAAGAACTCCGAAAAGTCCTCGATTTTGGCGTCCTTGGGGCTGTTGGTGAACGGATAGCGGTTGGCGAGTGTGGCCTGCCACTTGTTCCAGACCGTGGTCTCCCACAAACCACTCGCCGCTCCCCCAGCGTCCTTCACCACCCCGCTCCATGCACCGGTGATGGGCCGCATCAGAAAGGGGGAGAGCAGCGGTCGCGTGAAGCCGTCCTGGGTCGTAAGGAGTGCGGTCGCGGTTCGGAAGGCCTGCTCGAACTCACCAGCCAGTTTGCTGGTGTCCGATACCGTCTCGCCATCACGCAGGTCGGTCAGCACGCCAACCAACTTGGCCAAGAGCTGTTGATACTGACCAAGACCAGTGGGGCTGTCGGTCTTGCTGGGATCGGCGGGGATGCCGAACGCGATCAGTGGTTGGAAGGCGCGCTCGACCGGTGAGATGGGTCGAGTCTTCTTCGGCTCTGGAGTGCTCGCATCCATCAGCTTCTTCTGGACCAGCTTCTTCTCCACTTCGCGTTGTCCGCGGGCCAGCACGGTGTCGACCAGGGTTTTGTCATCCGCTGGGTCATCCATTTCCAGTATCACGTTGTCCGCCAGAGTCTTGATCAGCCTCTGGTACGCCCAGACCGGTTCGGAGAGTGCCTGCAGTTCTTCGAGCGAGCTTGTCGCGTTGTCGGGCTGCTCAACCTCCATATCCTTCAAGAAGTCGGTCCACGCCTGGGTGTAGCGGGCAAAATAGAGTTCCCGGAGTTCACCTATCTGCTTGTGCAGATCACCGGTTGCCTGATCGCGGTCTTGTCCCAGCACCCACTCCTCATCAGCCAGACGTGCCTGCTGGGCGCCCAAGAGATCACGCACGCGCTTCCAGCCCTCTTTGGTGTAGGCACCTTCGATCTTCAGATCTTGCTTCGAGGTCACGTACGGCGATACCGAGCCGTAGAAGATATCCTGGCGGTGGATCGGCGCGATCTCCTGGTTGGCGTCACGAACCAGAATCTCGTACAGGCGCTCGAGCCGTGGTGCGCGCAGAAGCACAGTCTGGGCCCGAGACACCAGCGCTTTGTCAGCCTTCCAGAGCGGCACCTCGTCTCGCTTCATCAAGGTGACGTAGGCGGCGGCATTAGGCAGCATGGGCGGCTTCAGGTCATCGGGCACGTTGGTGTGTTGCCCCCACTGCGAAACCAGTTGTTTGCCAGCCCACTCCACATCCAAGTGCTGTTTGTCACACATCATCATGTACAGCTTGAGTGCGTCGTAGTGCTTACGGAACTGGTCGGGGGCAACGGTGGGCATGCCTCCCACCGCCTCCAAGTGCTCGCGCAATCGGGCCTGGGTCGGATTCACCAGGTTCTTGCCCATCACATGCACGAAACTGTCTCGGGTCGGCGGGTAGAGCTCGTCGCCCACATACATGAAGAACCGGTACTTCATGGGGGGTGAGCCGCGATCCCACTCATGGAGGGTGGTCATCTGCTCCCGCAGCCGATCCAGCTTGGGGATCTCGGCTTTGGCGGGGATCCCACGTGCCCATGGCACCGCCAGTGCCTCGAGCGCAACCTGTTCGGTCTTCTCGGTCAGCTCCTGGTTGTGGCCGTGGGTGAACAGCGCCGGGATCAGGAGTGCGGCCCCGAGCGCGGTCAACCCAGCGGCGATGGACAGCCTGAGCCACAGTCGGCGTCGGACAGCAGCCTCGGTGGCACCGGCGAAGCTCTGGTCAGGGAACACCACCTTGCGGAACAGATCGGTGACGAAGTAACTCTTCGGCTCCCGCGGTTCACTGGCGCTTTCGGCAACTCGCAACCCAAAGGCGCGCGCCATCCCACCGATGACCCGATCGATCGGTCTGCCTTCTTGGGTACCGCTCGTGAAATAGAACCCTCGAAACAGCGGGCTCTCCTGGAAGGTGTTGGGTGCGAAGACCACCCGCACCAGCTCCTCCAGGTTGTTCTTGAGGGCCTTATACTCGAGGGGAAACTGGTAGATACGCTGCCGGGCCTCCAGGTGCCGCTCCTCGGGCAAGACACGGATGGCTCGTGCGTGGAGCACCGAGACTAGGCGATCGAATTCCTCCGCGAAGGCCGCTCCTGGATCGGAGAGCGGTGCCGCCGAGAGTGGGAAGGTCGCACCGAAGATCTGGTCGCGCTCACTCTTGCGCAGATCCCCGAAAAACTCGGAGAACCCGGCGATCAAGTCGGTCTTGGTGAAGACCAGATACACCGGCAGCACCATCTCCAGCCGGGTCATGATCTCGTCGATCCGAGTCCTCAGCTTCTTCCCGTAGGTGGCGAGCTGGTCCTCGTTGGCCTGCACCAGGTCCGAGACCGCAATCGCGACCAACAGCCCATTCAGCGGCTTCTTTGGTCGATAGCGCTTCAGGAGGTCGAGGAAGCTGAACCACTCGTCCCGATCGTCGTCCTGAGTTGCGTAGCGACCTGCCGTGTCCAGCAGGATCGCCTCGTTGGTGAACCACCAATCACAATTGCGGGTACCACCCACACCCTTCACCGCTCCGCCCCCGCGCGGATCCGAGAAGGGGAAGCTGAGCCCAGAGTGTCGGAGGGCCGTGGTCTTGCCGCAACCCGGCGGCCCAATGATGGCATACCAGGGCAGGGCGTAGAGCGCCCCACCGCCATGCTTCGCGCCCAGCTTGGTGCTCTTCAGCGCCTGGATCCCGTGGGAGATCTGGCGTTGCAGCTCCAAGATCTCGGCGCGCCGTTCGGGGCGCACGTTGGCCGCCTGCTGCTCGCTCTGGCGCAGGATCTCCCGTTCGAGAGCGCGGGCCCGCGCCTGAGCTCGTAGGCGTCGGGTGAGAAGCACGCCCACCAGCAGCAGGACCACCGCGGCGCTCGCCAGGATCTGGACCAGCAGCGGCAGGTTGACGTCGAGGAGCGTGAGCGCGTAGCCCCCACCCCAAATCAGGACCAGAAGTACAATCGAGAGAACCCAAATCCACATGGTGCGTGCCTCGTCTGGCTCACAAAGGAGAGGTTGCGGTGGTAGCGGCGCGCTTCATCTGCTCGCCGGCGTCGGTCGCGTCCCCGGCTACGTCGAAGCGTAGGAAGACGAACGCGAGCACGCAGAGGACACAAAGCCCAATGCCGATCGGAAGGATGGGAAAGCCACGGCGACCGCGCCCGGCCAGGGCGGCGCGGGGGGTGCCATTCGGACTGAGCATGTCACTGTTCGGTAGTTTCTGGCTTACGACGCTCCGCGCATGCTCCTGCTCAAGATTGATGTCACCCGCCCCAGAGACCGCGTAGCGCCCTTGGAAGCCGAGCGACATGCACAGATAGTAGATCTCCACCAGGTGCTCCGAACCCGGGGTCTGCTCGAGGGTGTGGAGTCTTTGATAGAAGCCCTCACCGGCGGTGTTCTCGTTGAAGTAAAGGAGCTGGAGTGGCTGGGCCATCCACATCTGTCGGCCCGACCAGGAAGAGCGCAGGATCTGTTCGTCGATGAAGGCCGCGAGCGCGTAGGTGACCTCGCGCAGGTCGGCGTCGCTCACCCCCACCTGCCGCGCGCGCTGGGCCATGGTCGAAAACAGTCCGTTGATGCGCTGCCTCAGGACTTCGGGTTGCGGTAACTCTTGAGCCTGGGAGAGCTGTGCCGCCAAGGTGATGGCGTCGGAACAGACCCAGTACATGTCTTGTACGTTGTTGGTCATGGGCAAACTCTCACAGGTTCTGCGGATCGACCGCGAACAGGGCCAGCTCCACGGCGGGACCAAGGGGGTGATAAAGAGCGATGGTGCCGGTCCCTTGGATATCCGGCCAGAATTCGGGGGTCTTGTGCAGTCGGAAGATCACCATTCCGGGACGGATCGGCAGCGCGCCCGGTGGTCGGTACTCGAGCTCGAGGCGTGCCCCGTTGAGCGCGGAGTTGAGCAGCGGTCCCACCTGATTCCAGGAGGCGATCTTGGAGAGTTTGGGCAGGCGATCGCGCAGATCTGACTCTCCCACGGTCGCGCTGCTCGCCAGCAGAAACAGTTCCTGTCGAAGCACGGTGGGATCGCTGACCTGGCCGAGGTGCATACCGTCGTCGCGGCGATCGAGGGGGATTTGGGTGAACCGATCGGCGATCACCGTGTCGATCAGCGAAAGCGCGCGAGCAAACATGGGCTCGAACACCTCACCCAAGCTGAGGTAGTTGAACTTGGGCAGGGTGCTTGGGTCTCCATCCACTGCCATGGTGCACAAACGTCCGATCAGCTGCCCGAGCGCCAGGTAAGCCTGCTCCGGATGCAGGGTGCCCTGGTCGGTGAGGTGCGACATGATGGGGATCCACTCGTTCAAGGCATCCAGAAGCCAGAACTTCGCCGCATCGCTGGCCTGAAAATCGATGGCGGCGGCGGTTCGTTGGCGCCGCGAGGACATGATCGCGCGCTGTCGAGAGGTCATGGCGGTGAGTACCCGGCGGAACCGATCGACCAGATACGGCGAGGCGCCGACCCGAAGGATGGGCGGCACGTAGCTCTCCCGAAGCACAACGGCCCCGCTGGGGTTGCGGATCAGCTCCGCGATCTGGATCGCGTCGTATGCCTCTCGGTTCTCGTCCCCGAGCAGCAGGCGCACGCTCGGCCGAGCCCAGTTGAAGTCATGCTCATCAGAACCCGTGTTGAAGTCGGTGACTCGCGCCTTCTGCTCGGTGAACCGCACCAGCTGCGCTGCCCGCTCCTCCGGCAGCACGTTGGGGGCGTTTTCCCGCTCGTGGGCCACACCGATCGAGACCGGGAGTTGGGTGAGATGGGGAGGGAACGCCGCCTCGATCTGCCGGCCAGGAGGGGCATCGCCGGTTGCCTCCGAGCACGCGAGTGGCGTTCCATCTGGGAGGATCGCCACCAGCTCACGCAGCCGAAGTTGTCCGGCAGAAAGCGCGCGCTCGTCGAGTTCGAGCGTCATCACGCCCCACGGATAGGGCAGCGCGGCGTTCATCCGCTCGTCAAGCAGACCCTCGTGGTAGCGATCGAGTCGCTGCAGGTGATGCTGGGTGACGAAAAGGCCTTCGGTCCAGATGGGTTTCTTCAGGTTCATGCGGCAAAAATCTTCTGGTGCGAGACCTCAGAGATGGATGGTCGCGGGGGCACGCTGGTCGGTGTTGTGAGCTTGGCGCACTGGATCACAACCAGACTCGAGAGCCGTTGGCTTCACTTCGTCCACGGAGTGCACACGCCCCTTGGGGAATTCGTCTGCGTGCTCGATGCCATCGACCACCCGTGTGTCCTCCACCCAGATGTAAAACTTGGGGTTGTTCTCGGTGCCGCCGTCACACTGGCCCCCTGGGCATTTGGCCGCGCAGGCGCCGGCGTTGGGCGATGGAGGAAGCTCGAAGGAAGCGTACCAACTGCGTCCTTTCGGTTCACGAAACAGACCCGCGGCGATTAGGAACTGGGCGGGCTCTGCCCGCTCGAACTTGAGCTCAGTGCGACTGTCGGGATAGACCGGGAATTCCTCCACCTTGACCAGATCGTCACCGAGCGCCTCCTTGTCCTCCTTCCAGATCCGCTCGAAGGAAGCATTGAGGAAGCTGGTGTCACTCTTCAGCTGGTAGAGGCGGAGTTGCACCGGTCGGGGCTCACCCTGGGGAGTCGGGTTGATGTACGGCGAGCTGATCACCGCGGCCGAGATGATCTGCAGCTTGCACTTTTCCGGCTCCTTCACCGGGGCGCTGTTGGAGCAGCCGAGCGTTGGAAGGACGGCGAGCAGCGCCGAGATCGCGAGCAGATGGTGGCGTTGAGCAGGTTTTTTCATGGCACTTGGGAGTCGTCGAGAGAGGTCGGCTCGGGGCCAGCCTTGGTGGCCGAGTCCGAGGAAATGGGGAGCGGCCTCACCACGAAACCTGTGCCATCGAGCCCGAGCTCGAGCTCGAGGACAGAGATGCCCTGATCTGCGGCCAGGGCCTCCAGGATTGCCGAGGAGACGACTGGGAGCACGCTCCGCCGGAGCACGTGATCGATGGTGCGAGCTCCGCTGTCCACCTCGGTGCAGCGATCGGTGATGCTCTGATACACGATCTCGTCGATTCGCAGCTCGATCCGGTGGCGCGCACGGGCCCGTTCCACCACCGCGTCCAGCTTCTGACGTACGATGGAGGTGAGGATGCTGGGCCCGATGGGGATGTAAGGCACGACGCTCATACGCGCCAGCAGGGCCGGCTTGAAGTAGGAGACGAGGGTGGGTCGGACCAGCTCCACCAATTCATCCAAGCTGGGCGTGGGCCGGGTGGGGTGGGCGGCGTCGGTGAGCAGATCGGTGGCCAGGTTCGAGGTCATCACGATCACCGTGTTCTTGAAATCGATGATCCGACCTTCACCGTCCGCGAGCATGCCTTTGTCGAACACCTGGTAAAAGATGTTCATCACCTCGCGATCGGCCTTCTCGACCTCGTCGAGCAAGACCAGAGAATAGGGACGGTGGCGGACCGCCTCGGTCAGCACACCACCCTCCCCATAGCCGACATAACCAGGAGGAGAGCCGATCAGACGTGACACCGTGTGCCGCTCCTGAAACTCGCTCATGTTGATGGTGACCATGAAGCGTTCGCCGCCGAACAGCGCCTCGGCCAGCGCGAGTCCGGTCTCGGTCTTGCCGACCCCGCTCGGTCCCACCAGCAAGAACACGCCCAGCGGGGCTGCGGGATTCTTCAGCCCCGCCTGGGACGCTCGCAGCTCGCGGGCGATGGCCGAGAGTGCGTGGTCTTGGCCAATGACGCGCCCCTTGAGCCTTTGCTCGAGGCCGAGGATGGTCGCGAGGTTGTCCCGCACCATGTTGCCGACCGGGATCCCGGTCCAATCCGCCACGATCCGTTCCACCACCGAAGCGTCGACATCGGGGGCCACCAGCCGGCGCTCACGAGGGATCTGCTGCCACTCTTCAAGGATGGCGCGAAGTTCGGGGGAAGGCTCCGGTGGCTGTTCGGCAAGGGAGGCTGCCATGGTCGAACCGTCAGCACCTTCACCCGCCGCCGGTCGGGAGGAGGTCGCGCTACCTTCGGTCACCGCCTCGGGGCCCGACTTCAGATCGCTCTTCCGGACCGCGTCAAGACGCGCGATCAGTTCTCGCTGCCCGTCGAGTTCTCGGGTCAGATCCGCCTCCCGCTCCAAAAGCTGACCGCGTTTCGCATCCACCCGCTCCAACGCCTCGGGTGGGGCGGGCAGCCCCGCCCGAGCGTCGGCGAGCAAGGCTTCCCGCTCCCGCGACAGTGCGGCGAGTTCAGCGCGCAGATCTTCGAGGGGGGGAGGCGGCGCTGCGCGCACCAGCTTCACGTAAGCGGCACTGGTGTCGAGGAGATCTACTGCCTTGTCGGGGAGCTGCCGGCCGCTGATGTAGCGGCTCGAGAGCTCGACGGCAGCCGTAACCGCACTGTCGTGGATGGTCACACCATGGACCCGTTCGAACTCGCGAGCCAACCCACGGATCATCACGATCGCGGCCTCGGCTCCGGGTTCGTCCACCCGAACGGGTTGGAAGCGGCGCTCCAGAGCCGCGTCTTTCTCGAAATACTTCTTGAATTCAGCGTAGGTGGTAGCGGCGATGGTCCGCAGCTCGCCCCGCGCCAAGGCCGGCTTGAGGAGGTTCGCGGCATCCCCCGCGCCCTGGGCATTCCCAGCGCCGATCAGCGTGTGGGCCTCGTCGATGAAGAGCAGGATCGGGATGGGCGAGGCCTTGACCTCGTTTAGTACTGCCTTGAGCCGATTCTCGAACTCTCCCTTCACCCCGGCTCCAGCCTGGAGGCTTCCGAGATCGAGGGAGAGAAGGCGCGCGGTGCGCAGAGCCTCCGGCACCGTCCCCTCCACGATCCGCCGCGCCAGCCCCTCGACCAGCGCAGTCTTACCCACGCCAGCCTCACCCACGATGATGGGGTTGTTCTTGCGTCGGCGCACCAGAATCTCAATCATCTGCCGGATCTCGCGCTCACGGCCGAACACCGGATCGATCTCGCCGGCCCGGGCTCGTTCCGTGAGATCGGAGGCGAACCGACCGAGGGCGGTCTGCTCTCCGCTGCCACGTGGACCGCCGCCGGTGCCCCCATCGCCGGTCGCACTCGAGAGCAATGCCTCGCCGCTCTTCGAGGCCAGCAAGAGGCCATCCTTGCGGAGGGCATCACGCGGCAGGAGTTCGAGGAACGGGAAGGGATTCGGCAGGTAGCGGAGCGGTAGGGTGACGAGCCGTACCAGGAGTGGAAGCGAGCGGATCTGCGTCAGACCATACTCGATCGATCCGAGGAGCCACGCGTCCTCCAGCCACTCGAGGAGCAGGGAGCTGAACACGGGCTTGCCCGCGTTACCGCGGCGAAGCTCTCCGAGCGAGCGCTGCACCTGACCGATCGCCGTCCCAGGATCGATCTTGAAGTGTTCGAAGACCGCCCGGAGATCGCCCTCCGGCTCCTCGAGCAAGGCGAGCATCAGATGCTCGACTGTCACTTCGTAGTGCTGGTGTGAGAGGCAGGCGCCCGCAGCAGCCTCGAGGGCGCGCGTGCACGATGGGTTGAGCTTCTTGAGGAGAGAACGCGGTTCGACGGAGAGCATCGGAGGGTCCCTTTCCAACCGAGGGCGGCATTATCGTCGGAGCAGGTCGGACCGGACCATGTTTTTGCGATCTGGTGGATCCAGACCGGCCAAAGTCCCCGGCTGGGGAGCTTCTCTGCGGGGGTGCTCCACCCTTGGTGCACTCCGTCTTCAACCCCCTCCACCCCGAAGCAGTCGCCACTCGGAATCGGCTGTGTTAGGGTCGGCTCGTGAACTGGGGACTTGGCATCCGTGTCACCAATCGCAACGACGGCACCTGTTTCGACCGGGTGTTTTCGCGGTTTCCAGTTCGTGTGGGGAGAAATGCGCTAAACGATCTGGTGATCGAGGACGGGTTCGTCTCCCAGTTCCATCTGGTGCTGGAGAATCACGAGAACCGCCTCTATCTGCGGGACCTCGGCAGCACCAATGGTACGCAGATCGCGGGATCCGGACGTGCACCGGCCAATCAGCTCATCGATCTCTCCGCCCACAACTTCGAGTTTTCGATCGTAAGTCTCGAGTTTCGGACCTATTCGGCGGCGATCGAGCCCACTTTGGAACAAGTGAGCGCAAGGAAGCGCCTCGGTGTGAGTCGGTACATCGATGCCGCTGACCCCAGCCTTCTTGCCATGAAGGCAGGACTGGGAGGTGGCGATCTGGCCGCAGAGCACCGTGAGGCGGTCACCCAGTATCGCGCCGCGTTCAATGAACTGTTCGGAACCATTCACGCTTCTCTCAATCGGCTAGCTCCTGCAGCACGTGGTCCGAGTCTTCAGGCCCTGCTCCGCGAGTTCCCTTCCCTCGCTCACGAGCCCGACATCCAGCGGCTTGGGCGTGAGGTGGGCGTAGCGGTGGGTGTGACCGCGGAACCTGGAGTGGCAAAAAACGTGGCTGGCGGCAGCGCGGAGGGGGTGGCTCTCCAGGGGCTGCGGGAAATCGTAAGTGAGCTCTGCCCAAACCTCACCGCCCTGGATTCCGTGGACGAGGTGGTTCGTTTCCTGGAGCGTCTCCAGCAGGTACTCGAGATCTTCCTCCGCTCTTTCATACCGCTCAGGGATGGGCATCGGCAGTTCGAGTCGGAGATGGCACTCCGCCGCTCCGGACCAGGCGCAAATTCCCAGATCGACACCGCGCGAACCATGGAGGATCTGGCGCGACTCCTCCTCGACTGGCGGCAACCAGCGAGCGAGGGGCCGGAGCGGATCGAGAGCACCCTGGCCGATCTGATGATCCACCAGGTGGCCCTGCTCAACGGCGTGATGACCGGTGTGCGGTCGATGCTTTTCGAATTGTCGCCAGCTGAACTCGAGCGCAAGGCCGAAGACCCGCACTTCAACCCGGGGGGCGTCGGGATTGGGCCCTACCGCTTCAAATCCCTGTGGAAGGCCTACGAGAAGGCCCACGGTGATCTGGCGGGCGAAGATCGCCAGGTGTTCAGTGTCTTGTTCGGCAGGCAGTTCGCTCAAGCCTACGAGCACTACTACGGCCGCGGAGGGATCGACGCGACCCGCCAGGCGAGTATTCCGCCCGGGGTGTTCGACCCTTCCACGTCTGGGCAGCGCCGCTGAGCCCTCTCCTCGCGTGCTTCTTGGCCCATCCAGTCAGCTTCGACGAAGCTCTCGCCGCGCACACCCGCCTACCGTTGAGTCACCATGGCCCGCTCACTGCTGCTCCTCTTCCTCCTCCTCTTCACCATCACCCAGCCCGCCCTCGCGCAAGACGCCCCCGAGCGAAAATCCGCTTGGAAGGTCGTGAGCAACGTGGGGTTGATCGGCGCAGCCTCAACCCAGCTGTTGATGCCTCGGGTGTTCTACTCGAACCCGGAGGCCACCGTCGGCTGGAAAGCGCGTTGGCACGTCTCTGTCTTGGCTCCGACCATGACTCTGACGGGTCTGGCCGTGTTGAATGAGTACTGGCTCAAGGATGAGTTCGAGGAGTACCGGCCCGGCTGCGACGAGGACAATCAGGGTGGCCGGCACTGTGAATCCTACGGAATGATGTCCACCCACGGGTTTGGAGCCTTCTCGGCGCTCGGCCACGGTGGAGCTGTGTTTCTGTTCGACACCATCAACAACAGCGGCGGCCGCTTCAATGTGGGCTCGTTCGTGGGCAATCTGGGGCTGCCAGTGGTATTTGCGACCTTCACCGCCATCGGACGGGGAGTGGGCAACTACGAGACCACCGGGCAGGTTCTCACGGGGTCCGGCGTTGGCTTGGCGAGCGGTTTCTTGATGGGCATGACCTACGCGCTCATGCAGGATCCAGCCTGCGGTTACACCGGTTCGCTGATCTGTTGGTAACCACTTTGGGTAACCCAGGCTAGCCGTCGCAATACCTCAGACGAGAGGATGAGAGCGTGTCGGTCGACGATCCCAAGGTGAGCTTCGAGCTAGGTTTCTCGAGCATGGGCGAGCAGGCTGGTGCGGTAGTGGCCGAGCTAGGCGCGGGAACCAAGGGTGAGCGCCGCGCCGCCACCGAAGACGTGAGGGCTCCCCGCAGCCTGGGTTGGCGCCCATTTCGGTTGGCAATCATCGCTGACTTGGAGCCCAAGACAGACTACGCGCTGCGCGTTCGCCATCCCTGCCGTGCGCTACAGGTGAACCGAACCTCCCTTGATGAGCTGTTTTTCCGTGTGGAGCCGAGCTTTCGGATCGAGGTCACCGATCCGCTCACGGGCCAGCCTCTAGACGTCGATTTGGTGATCGGCAGCGCCAGTGACTTTCGCCCGAACGCACTGATGGCCAAGGTGGCTCCGCTCCGCCGGTTGCGCGACGCGATTCGATCGGCGAATGCCACGACAGATCTGAACGAGCTGTCGCGGGTACTCGACCGTCTCTTGGGCGCTGCGGCTGCTCCCTTGTTGAAGTTGGTACGGACGGAGTCACGACCCGAAGTTGCCACGGCGGCGCGCGGCACCGACCCAACCTCGAGCGGAGGCTCTGCGCTCGATGCCTTGCTGGCGCAGGTCGATCTCCCGGAGATCACGCCCACCTCTTCCCCAGCCATCAACACCCACGAACTCTCGTCGCGGCTGACTCAGGCACTCCACGAGCTTCTCGCGCAGATCTTGGTCCACCCCGAGGTGCGCCGGCTCGAGGCGCTGGCAAGTGGTTTGACACTTGCACTGGAGTCGGTCATCTCGAATCGACTGGTCGAGCCTGTGGTGGTGACGGGAAGTGGAACCAGATTGGAAGAGGTCAGCGGTGCCCTCGAGGAGTCGCTGCCCGACCTTCTGGTGCTCGAGCAGTCCTTCGCTGCCACCGCCAGTCATGTCGCAACTTTGCGAGCCTGGGCCGAATGGGCCGCACTCCATCAGATCCCTGTGATCGCAGGGCTCGACACGACCTGGTTCGAAGGGGAAGGTGAAGAGCCCGCGGACCAGGCGAGGCTGGCGCGGCTTACGCCGAGCGCGCGACGCCTGCTCGAGACCGTCTCCGCCCTGGAGGAGGCGCGGTGGTTGTGCCTCCTTTGCAATGATCTGTGCCTGCGCATGCCGCACCAGGTTGCCCTCGAGAAACCGCTCGGTCTGCTCCACATGCCAACGGTGAGCCTCGATGCCTGGGTTTTTGTCTCGAGCGCCCTCGGCCTGGTGGGTTTGGTCCACAGGCAGCTCGTGGAACACGGCCAGCCCATGCCCTGTGTCGGCGAACACCATGGTCGCTTGCGAGATCTCGGCGTGCGCGTGGTCTCCGACGCCGATCGGGAGGTGTCGGTGGGGACGCGACTGGTCGCCACCGCCGACCACGCAGAGTTCTTGGCGCGGGCGGGCTTGTGCTGCTGGGTGCCGGTCGTGAACCGTGACCAAGCTCTGCTGCTCGAGGTGGTCACCGCTCACCGCCCCCGCACGGCAAGCGGCGAGCTCGGCCGACCCGACTCCACCCTCCCGGATCAGTTGCTGGTGGGTCGCGCGGTCCGGCTCCTTCGGCGCGCGGTCGGATTGGTCGCGAACGGTTCTCTCACCCAGAAGGAGGCTCAAGTGTGGCTCGAGGCGAGTGCCACGGCGCTCTTCTGTGATCCTCCTCCGGTGGGACCGGAAGTCGAGGTGGGGCTCTCGGAGCAAGGACTCTCGCTCGAGCTTCGTCCTCGTCGTCATGGTGGCCTTCGGTTGGAGCAGGTGCGCCTCGAGAAATCATGGGAATGAGCTCGCCGAATTATTGCCCATGTAGGTGTAGGTACTCTATCCTGCCACAACGATGAGCTCGGACCGATTCTTCGGATATCCACTCGCAGTCTTAGGTGGTTTCGCGTTGCTGGCCCCAAAGCCGGGCACGGAATCCGCGATCCCGCAGGTCGTGGGGGGTGGCGGAACCACTGGCAATGTCTCCGTCGCCACCTCCGCACCGGAACCGGTCGGAGCCGTGACCCCTTCCTCGTTGGGTGATCCGAGCGCTGCCGTCCAACGACCGGTGAGCCCAGCTCCACTCGACGTTTTTGGTCGGCCCAGCGCCGAATCAGCGGAGCTGCGGGCGTTGCGTTTGGAGGAGGCGCATCTGTTCCCAGAGCTCGGTCCCCCCACCAGCGACCCGGCGAGGCGCCCGGTCGAGGGCTACAGCTGTGAGCAGCCCACCTATGACATGGCGCAGTCGGTGGACTTCGAGATCCCACCCACGAAGAACTGGCTCACCGGGTTGAACCGCCCGGAGTTCAGCGTCCCCCGGGATCCGCGGATCGCCAAGTATATCCGCTATTTCGCGGCCTCACCGGCGGGACGTCAGACCTTCGCCACCTGGCTTGCGAGAAGTGGACAGTACCGCGAGATCGTCGGCGCTGTGCTCCGTAAGCGCGAGCTGCCAAGCGATCTGATGGCGGTCATGTTCGTCGAGAGCGGATGCTGGCCTACCGCGACCTCCAGCGCTGGAGCGGTCGGACTCTGGCAGTTCATGCCGAAGACAGCCCGTGCCTACGGTCTTACCGTGAACTCCCAAGTCGATGAGCGACGCAGCATCTTCCGTGCAACGGAGGCTGCGCTCACCCACCTGGCCGATCTGAAGGCGCAGTTTGGCTCGTGGCACCTGGCTCTGGCCGCCTACAACTATGGCTATCAGCAGCTGATGAATCGGCTCCGAGAGACCCGAACCGAGGATTTCTTCGAGCTTGCCAACCGTTCGGAGGCGCTGCCCCGCGAGACGGCCCTCTACGTGCCGAAGGTGTTGGCGGTCGCGACCATCCTGCGCAACCTCGAGTACTTCGGGTTCGACCAAGTGGAGCAGAAGTCGCCGATCGCTGCCACGCCGATCGAGGTACCACCGGGCACTCGGCTCTCGTTGGTGGCCCGTGCCTCCGGCACCAGCCTGCGTCAGCTCAAAGACCTCAATCCGGAACTTCTGACCGAGATCATCCCCGAGCGCGCGGAGCCCATCCTCATCCACATCCCGAATCGGGGACTGGCACGAGCCAAGACCATGCTGCCGCGGCTGCTCGACAGCGACGATCGGGAGAAGCTCGATCTGAACGTGACCGCGAATTTTGACTGGGGCCGCGACGAGTTCGACACGAACTGGCGCTCGCGCCTGGAGCGCACCGGTCCGCTCGCCTTCGACTTTGGTTCAAACACTGATGAGCCAACTCGCCCGAGGCGCGACGACAGCCCGGAACCCGTAGCGACCGAGGCGGATTCGACGACCGGAGAGCCGTTGGCTTCGCTCGGCGAGTCCCGCGCCCCTGAGGCTTCCCGAGAGCCCCCCTCGAGCCAGATCGGTCCAAGCGGCCTCGACGGCGATCCGTGGCGACGCCCCGATCGCATGAAGGTCGAAGACGCACCGTCGCAGAAGGAGCGCCCCCGCGTGAAGCCGGAGCCCAGCCCCCGCACCCGCGTGAAGGCCACCCGGCTCGGCTCCTTCTCGGTCGACGCCGACGGACTTCCGAAGGACATCGAGTGGCTGAACCGCGATGACGGCCGGCGTGCACGCGGTCGCAGCGACAAAAAAGACCTCGCCTACCGCGCCAAGAAGCCCGGAGGCGTCTCGCGCCCCGTCGAGTTTCTTTATGAGGTGAAGCCTGGCGATACCCTCTCCGAGCTTGCCCTCACCTTCAACGTTACCCAGGATCGCCTGGTCCGTGTGAACAAGCTCCGCGATCCTTCGAGGATCCTCGCTGGCTCCCGGCTCCGCGTGGTGCAAAACGACGTGAAATCCCGGAACTGACCCCTTTCTTGCCTGGCGGGTGGGTGCCGATTCGTCGCTCATGGGAGGTCCCCATGCGCCGAGCGAACCATCACCTGCCCTTCCTCCCCCATGCCTTCGTGCTCCTGTTTGGGCTGACCAGCGCCTGCTCGGAGAGCGATGACACCGACTCGCCAGATCAGAGCACTGGCATGGGCGGCTCGCCGACGACCACTTTGGGCGGCGCGGGTGGCGCCCCCTCCAGCACTGCCGGTGAACCGGGTCTGGGTGGGCAAGCTCAGGGTGGGCAAGCTCAGGGCGGGCAAGCTCAGGGTGGGCAAGCTCAGGGCGGGCAAGCCCAGGGCGGACAGTCGACGACGGATGACCGCGACAGTGAGAGCGGTGTCTGCGCGCGCTGGCTCGCCGATCGTGCGGATATGAGCGAAGGCACCTGGAGCGGCAGCGTTGCCTCTTGCGACCCCGGCGACATCTCCCCCGAAGGCCGAGCGAACGCGCTCCGGCTCTTCAATCTCTACCGCTGGCTCGCCCACCTCCCGGCGGTCGAGACCACACCAACCCTCGATGCGATGGCGCAGGCTTGTGCCCTGCTTCAGACTGCCAACGATAGCCTCTCCCACGATCCTCCCGAGTCGTGGGACTGCTGGACCGAGCTCGGCGCTGAAGGCGCTTCCACCAGCAACATCTCCGGCGGAGCTGGCGTCGAGTCCGTGGATCTCTACATGGTCGACTACGGCAACGAGAGCACCTTCGGCCACCGCCGGATCATCCTCGGCAATCGCCTTGGCCCGATCGGCCTTGGCTCGACCGGGCCAGGCGGCTCCTCGTGCATGCAGAACATGAGTGGAACCGGCGATGCCGAGAGCACCTTCACCCCTTGGCCCCCCGCCGGCATCGTCCCGGTGGAGATGTTCCGCATCAACGACTGGCTCGATCTCGATCAAATCGGCTGGAGCGTGCAGAGTGAGGACATCGATCTCTCCGGTGCGGAGGTGACGGTCACCGCCAACGGCACACCGGTCTCGGTGAGTGTCTCCGTGCTCGATGGCAACTACGGCTTCGCGAACGCGCTCCGCATCGTGCCCGAGGGTTGGACGACCGAAACCAACGTGAGCTACCGCGTGGTGCTCGATGGTCTCGACACACCGCTCGAGTACACGGTGGAGGTGGTGGACTGTTCGTGAAGGGGGGAACCATACGTGATCGTTCGGAAAATCCCCTGACTTCCGATTGGGCTTGACGGCCGGGGGGGGGTGATTCCATGCGCCTTCTCAGCGTTGGAGGCGGCACGATCATGGGAACGACGATACGATTTTGTGTCCTGGGAGTTCTGTCTGCGCTCACGAGCCTTGGCTGTCAGACAGAAGAGCCGAGACCAGTCCCGGTGACAGCGTCACAGGCCTTGAACACCTCTCCGGATCTTGGAGGCTTCGCGGTCTACGCTCGCAATAGCCTGATGCTCGGCGATCGCGCTCAGGTGAACGGCAACGACATCGGCGTGGAGAAAGCGGGACCGGGGCCGTTCCTCGTGCCTGGCTACGAGCTCGCCCTCAACAACGAAGCCAGGGTGGGAACGGGTGAGAACCTGTTGGGAGACAGCGTGCTGCTCGGCGCCCGCGCGGTGGTCGGTGACGTGCATGCGAGAGAGTTCACCAATCAAGGAGCGACCCATGGACTTGTGGCCGCCTTGCCACCGATGCCCGCCTTCCCCGTGGTGAGCGCGGTCTCGCCTAGCTCGGTGAACCTGACCGTCAACGCCGGAACCACGACCACGATCGGTGCTGGCCGCTACGCCACCATCACCGTCAACGGCACGCTTCGGCTCAGCTCTGGTGTGGTCCAGGCAACAGACTTGAGCATGAGCCCCAACGCTCGCTTAGAGGTGCTTGGACCAAGCGAGCTTCGCCTTGCCAACCGACTCTTCGTGGCAGATCGCGCCTACCTTGGGCCAGCGGCAGGAACCAACCTGAGTGCGAAGACGCTGCGCATCGAGTTGTCCGGCAAGAACGGCACCAACGGGGCACTCTCCGCATGGCCGAAGGCTGCGGCGGTCGGCAACGACGCGACCGTGAAGGCGCTCATTCTGGCACCGAACGGAACCCTCTGGCTCGGCCAGAGAACAGTGGCCACCGGGGCGTTCTTCGCGAAGGATGTGTTGGTGGATCTGGACGCGAGGGTGGTGTTCGAGGACGGTTTCGCCAATGTGTCCTGTGTGCCTGCGGACTGCGCGGACAACAACCCCTGCACGGTAGACAGTTGCGTGTCCGGGGTGTGCCAGCACGCCCCAGTTGTGGCCGGAACCAGCTGCGCGGACGCCAACCTGTGCAATGGCGCTGAGACTTGCAATGGCAATGGTGCCTGCGTGGCAGGCACACCGGTGAACGCTGACGACGGGAACCCGTGCACGACGGACAGTTGCGATCCTGCCGTTGGCGTTGTGCACCTGCTCGTGGCACCTGGGACCGGTTGCCCTGATCTCGATCTCTGCAACGGCAATGAGGCCTGCGACGGTGCGGGAAACTGCCTTGCCGGAACGCCTCCGGTCATCGATGACGGGAACCCGTGCACCGCGGACAGCTGTGATCCGATTTTGGGTGTCCAGTACCTGCCCGTCCAGCCCGGCACGAGCTGCGCTGATGGTGATCTCTGCAACGGCGACGAGGTTTGCAACCCAGCGGGATTCTGCGCAGATGGAACGATCGTGGACCCCGATGATGGGAATCCGTGCACGACGGACAGCTGCGATCCTGTGTTGGGCGTGCAGCATGTGGCTGTCGCGGCCGGCGTGAGCTGCGCGGACACCAACCTTTGCAACGGTGCTGAGACCTGCAACGGCAGTGGGGTCTGCGTGGCGGGCACACCGGTGAACGTCGACGATGGGAATCCGTGTACGACGGATAGTTGCGATCCTGCCGTTGGCGTTGTGCACCTGCTCGTGGCACCTGGGACCGGTTGCCCTGATCTCGATCTCTGCAACGGCAATGAGGCCTGCGACGGTGCGGGAAACTGCCTTGCCGGAACGCCTCCGGTCATCGATGACGGGAACCCGTGCACCGCGGACAGCTGTGATCCGATTTTGGGTGTCCAGTACCTGCCCGTCCAGCCCGGCACGAGCTGCGCTGATGGTGATCTCTGCAACGGCGACGAGGTTTGCAACCCAGCGGGATTCTGCGCAGATGGAACCATCGTGGACCCCGATGATGGGAATCCGTGCACGACGGATAGTTGCGATCCTGCGCTGGGCGTGCAGCACGTGGCTGTTGCGGCCGGCGTGAGCTGCGCGGACGCCAACCTGTGCAATGGTGAAGAGGCCTGCAACGGTAGCGGTGCCTGTGTGGCAGGCACACCGGTGAACGCTGACGACGGGAACCCGTGCACGACGGACAGCTGCGATCCTGTGTTGGGCGTGCAGCATGTGGCTGTTGCGGCCGGAACCAGCTGCGCGGACGCCAACCTGTGCAATGGCGCTGAGACTTGCAATGGCAATGGTGCCTGTGTGGCAGGCACGGCTCCATCCGCTGACGATGGGAATCCGTGCACGGCGGATAGCTGCGACCCGGTGTTGGGCGTGCAGCATGTGGCTGTGGACGCGGGGACGAGCTGTGCGGACACCAATTTGTGCAATGGGGCTGAGGCTTGCGATGGCAGTGGTGCCTGCGCGGCAGGCACGGCTCCATCCGCTGACGACGGGAATCCGTGCACGACGGATAGCTGCGACCCGGTGTTGGGCGCGCAGCACGTGGCTGTTGCGGCCGGCGTGAGCTGCGCGGACGCCAACCTGTGCAAT
>CAYNEY010000057.1:29888-34301 GCA_964396375.1 uncultured Polyangiaceae bacterium
AACGCTGACGACGGGAACCCGTGCACGACGGACAGCTGCGATCCTGTGTTGGGCGCGCAGCATGTGGCTGTTGCGGCCGGCGTGAGCTGCGCGGACGCCAACCTGTGCAATGGTGAAGAGGCCTGCAACGGTAGCGGTGCCTGTGTGGCAGGCACACCGGTGAACGCTGACGACGGGAACCCGTGCACGACGGACAGCTGCGATCCTGTGTTGGGCGCGCAGCATGTGGCTGTTGCGGCCGGCGTGAGCTGCGCGGACGCCAACCTGTGCAATGGTGAAGAGGCCTGCAACGGTAGCGGTGCCTGTGTGGCAGGCACACCGGTGAACGTCGACGACGGGAATCCGTGCACGGCGGATAGTTGCGATCCTGCGCTGGGCGTGCAGCACGTGGCTGTTGCGGCCGGAACCGGCTGCGCGGACGCCAACCTATGCAACGGTGCTGAGACCTGCAACGGCAGTGGGGTCTGCGTGGCGGGCACACCGGTGAACGTTGACGATGGGAATCCGTGCACAGCAGACTCTTGCGATCCCATCACCGGTCAGGTTGCGCACAGCGCCGTTGCTTCTGGAACCGTCTGCAACGCGGCGGACGACTGTCTGGGTGTCTCGGTCTGCGACGAGACGGGTAGCTGCGTGGCAGGGTCACCAGCCGAGCTTGACGATGGCAACCCTTGCACGCTCGAGACCTGCGTTCCTGGTGAGGGCCTGACCGTACGCACCTGCCCCGCCATCGACCCCACCGTCGTCACCACGACGTTTGATGGGAGCGAGTGGCTGTACACTGGCGACGATCCGATCCAGGTTGGCGTGGCTGACGGCACGATCGAAGAGTACCGGGTTGCCGTGATTCACGGGTATGTGCGCTCGGCTGACGGCCAACCGCTGCCCAATGTCGCAGTCACCGTGCTCGACCATCCAGAATTCGGAAGCACGGTCTCGCAAGTGAGCGGCCGCTTCGACATGGTGGTCAACGGCGGCGGCCAACTCAAGATCAAGTACACGAAGGAGGGGTATCTCGAGGCTCAGCGCGCGGTCAACGCACCATGGGAGGACCATGCCTGGGCGACCGACGTCGTGCTCCTAGAACCCGATCCGGCGGTCACGGTCGTCGACCTGGAATCGGACGAGCCGTTCCAGGTGGCGCAGGGCAGTATCGTCTCCGACGCAGATGGTGAGCGCCAGGCAACGCTGCTGGTGCCCGAAGGTACTGTGGCCACCGCTCACCTCGAGGATGGCACGACGACCGAACTCAGCGTCCTTTCGGTTCGGGCGACGGAGTTCACGGTTGGCGATCGCGGTCCGGATGCGATGCCTGCCGAGCTCCCACCTCGCGTGGCCTACACGTACGCCGTGGAAGTCAACGCTGACGAGGCCGTAGCGCTTTCGGCTACGTCGATGACCTTCAACCAGCCATTGCCCTTCTACGTGGACAACTTCCTGGGATTCCCGGCGGGAACTACGGTGCCGATGGGCAGCTACGATCGACGTGCCGGTGTTTGGGTTGGTGAGAAGAGCGGTGTGGTTATCGACCTCATCGCTATTGTCGACGGAGTGGCACAAATCTGCGTTGACGGGGACGGAGAAGCGGAATCGACTGAGGAACTCGAGGCGCTGGGGATCGGAGTGGCGGAGCGAGAGGCGATGTCCGAGCAGTATTCGGCGGGGGCCAGCCTGTGGCGCGTCGAACTGCTGCACTTCACGAGTCCCATCGATCTGAACTGGCTCGCTACCCGAGTAGCCGATGATTCCATCGATCCTCCACCGGAACCGGAACCACCCGGTTGCACTTCGATCTGCTGCAACATTGGGAGTGGAGGGAATCGTGGACCTACAACTGCCGCGAGTTCGTGGCTGACTTGCCCCAGTCAAGTCTACTCTGAGATGGTTCCCGTCGCCGGAACGCCGTTCGAGTTGGGGTTTGAGAGCGACCGCGTCCCTGGGTACACGGACAACGCGACGGTATCGATCCCGCTCATAGGAGAGAACACCCTCGTTCAGTGCCTTGCCAAGATCTACGTTGTGGTGGACGTGGCGGGTCGACATCACGAGCACACGTTCGTGCCGAGCGTTACCCAGAAGGAGACGGAGCTCATCGAGAAGAGGGGGGACCGCGAGATCTACAGCATTTCCACGCGGTCGAATCAACGCTTCCAATTCGTTTGGGACCGAAAGGATGCGTGGGGACGAACGCCGGTTGGCAGCCAACCGACCAACATCACCGTTGCGTACTTCTTCGACTCACTCTACGACTCCACCTTGCGGTGGGATGTAATGTGGGGGGGGATGGAAGATAAGGAGGTGATTGCGGTTGCAACCCGATGGCCTACGGACCACTGGTGGGCCCGTCAGACGGCACTGCCGGGAGGACTTGGAACCTGGGACGCGCGGGGGCAAGGATTCGGTGGCTGGACGCTGAACGCCCACCACCTCTACGATCCCAACAACCACGTGGTGCACTACGGACGGGGCGGGCAGAGTGGAGGCGTGCAGGCGCTGAAGGCGCTTCGGCGGGTGGCCGGAAAGCACCGAACTGGGGGAAATACCGGGGATGGAGGATCGGCTCTCGACGCAAGGCTAAGCGTCTACAGTGCTGGCATTGGGATTGGGCCGGACGGGAGCGTATACGCCGCGTCTGGTATCCCGGGATACGATGAGGACTCCAGAGTGCGTCGCGTGCGCCCTGACGGCATCATCGAGACGGTGGCGGGTGGCAATCCAGAAGTCACCATCCGAGGGTCCGTCATCAATGTTCTTGGCGATGGCGGTTCAGCAACCAAGGCGCATTTCTCTGGGATCTCGGATGTGGTCGTGGCCTCCGATGGAAGCCTGTATCTCGGAGACAGGGGGCACTGCCGGGTGCGCAAGGTCGGTCCAGACGGGATCGTGTCCACCTTCGCAGGAAGCGATACTTGCGGCTTCTCGGGTGACGGCGGCCTGGCAACGAACGCGGCGCTCAACGGGGGGCTGTCCCTCGGGCTTGGACCCGACGGAAGTGTCTTCATCGGAACGGAGAGAAGGGTCCGCCGTGTTACGCCGGATGGCTACATCTGGACCTATGCAGGGGGAGGTACCTCCGAAGAAGACAACATCTCCGCACGGAAGGCCTCGTTGTACGTGGGGGCGCTCGATGTTGCCTCGGACGGAACACTCTATGTCGCGGATGCCGTCAGGGGAGGCATCCACCGCGTGGCAGCTGACGGAATCATCCGTCGCCTGCCGGGATTGATCGGCGGCTTCGGCGACGCGATCGTCCATCCAATCAGCATCGCCGTGGGCCCGGACAACACGGTATACGCGGGGATGAACGGCGGGGCTGGCGTTGTTGCCCTGAGAAACGGTGAAGGCTTCTGGGCGGGGGGAGGACCAGCCCAAGTGAAGAGAAATGGTGGCGAGGAGGGGTGGCCAGCAACAGCTACTTTCCTCGGGTCCAATGTGCACGGTGTGGCTATCTCTCCCGCTGGGGACGTCTACTTTCACTCAGATCTTTTCACGATCATGAGAATTGAGTCGGTGAATCGAACCGCCGAGAAGTCCGCCTATGCCAAGTACGACTCGACAACTGGCGAGGTGTACGAGTTCGATGAACTAGGTCGGCACCTTCAGACCCGCAATACCGTGACCGGAGCCATCGTGTACGCCTTCGACTACGACGCCGGTGGGCACTTGGTCACGATCACAGACGGTCAGGGCCTTCAGACAACCATTGTTCGCGACCGCGACGGGCAAGCTACCAGTATCATCGGTCCCTACGGCCAGACGACGGCACTGTCGGATTACGATTCGAATGGCTATGTCGGTCGAGTTACCGATCCTCTGGGCAACGACGTCGAAATCGACTATCTCGACGGTGATCGCTTGGGTCTCGTGAATACCTTCAAGGATGTTCGGGGGCACAGAGCTGTGATGAGCTACGACCCCTCGGGGAGAATCACGAAAGACGAGGATCCCCTTGGTGGCTACAAGGCCTTGGAACTCCTCGAGCGCGGCAGCTACGGGAGCACGGTGGAGCTGACCACGGCCGAGGGCGTGCGAACGCTCTATCAATTCGAGTCGGCAACCGCCATCACCAAGGCCGATGTGACGACCTGGCCGGATGGAACCGAGACGCGGAGCACGCTCGATTCCAGCGGGACCATTACCAGCGTTACTCCTGATGGCGTGGTAACTTCAACCACGATGGCACCTGATCCGGTCTGGGGTCTCCGTGCCGCGATACCTGCCAGTACCACGACCACCCCCGGTGGTCTCGACCGTGTGGCCTCGAGCTCGCGAACCGCTACAGTCTCGAGCGACGATCCCGCCGTCCTCCTTTCCGAAACCACCCGTCACATCGTCAACGACCGCGTAACCACCACCATCTACGATCCGACCACGCTCACCTACCTGACCTCGACCCCCGCCGGTCGAACCACG
>CAYNEY010000058.1:0-18316 GCA_964396375.1 uncultured Polyangiaceae bacterium
TGTAGGCGGACACCGAGTTGGACATTTTTGACAGTCTAATGGCCACGCGACGCAGTTCACTGCCACTGTACCGGCTGACCTCCGCGTGGGTCTACCATGCCCACACCAGCACCACGCCGCCGATGCCTGTGCCAGGGCCAGCCGTTGGCACACCCAGCTGCGGCATCAGCAGGCCGCCGCCGCCGCCGCCGCCGATGCGGCCAGAATATCCACCCGTATTGCCGCCGCCGCCGCCGCCCCAACCGGCCCCATTGGCGCCCCAGGAGTCCACAGTGCTCGATGCCGCTGCGGCACCTGCCACGTGCAGACCTAGAGCCACCGTAGAAGCCCCGCCGCTGCCCCCTGCGTCACCCCCGTTGCAATACATGTGACCGACGCCGCCGGCCCCCTCAACAGCACCTGTGGCACCGGAGGACCGCCCGCCGCCGCCGCCGGCAGCGCCTCTGCCACCAGCACCTGCGGTGCTCGATGATGCGCTAAATCCGTTGCGGCCACCATATACCACCAGGTCGCCGAATGCCGAGTGGCCACCATCCTCGCCAACTGCTCCGCCGTTGCCGACAAACACCGGCACGGACCCGGGCAGATCGCTTGCTCGCCACATACGGAATCCGTGGTAGCCAGATCCGCCGCCGCCGCCGCCGGCAGCATATGTAGAATTGCTACCATACCCCTCGCCGCCGCCGCCGCCGCCGCCCACGGCCATTGAGGCGACAAACAGCGCACTCGTGGGGACGTACCATTGCCCGGCACCCGGAGTCGTGAACGCCGTCACGCTGCGCACCGATGCCGCCGCCACGCCTGCTGTGAGCACGCTATCAGCGGCTGTCATGGCCGATTGGAGGGCTGTGCACTCGGCTAGCCTCGCAGCGTCGTTGGCGTTGGTGGGGGCACCCAGATTTGTGATCTTGGCACCGCCTGCCGAGGTGCCATTTGCGAGCACGACCCCGAGCGTGAATCCGGCCACTGCTGCTATGATATCGGCTAGCCTCGCAGCGTCGTTGGCGTTGGTGGGGGCACCCAGATTTGTGATCTTGGCACCGCCTGCCGAGGCGCCCACGGTCAGTATCTCCGCCAGCGTGCGACCTAGGATCGCCGCCTTCAGCCACCGACTCCGAGCGCCAAGTATCTTGGCGGCAGCGTTAAGAGGGCCGGTTTCGCCGCCGAGCACAGGATCACTTGTCTCAATGCGATACAACTCCTCGATCCACTCCACCGTTTCGCTCAGCGCTCCCATTATGATACCTCCACAGGTGCCAGAGACCCCTCTCGGTACGTGGTACTCCCCGATGCGTCGTGCACCGTGAGGACATACCGCACTGCGCAGCGGCCGAAGTAGTAGATCGTGGCCCACAGGTCACGCACCTTCCAGCCGCCCACTTCCACCACGTCACTCGTGCTGACATGCACCTGGCACACTGCCCAGTGAGCATCCGCGCCACACAGATTCGGCTCTCCGTCTGCCAGGATCGATCCGTCACACACTTGATGGTCCACTTCGGTGACGAGGCCGACCTCGAACCCCATCGCCTCGAGCGCGGCCTGTACGCCGGCAGGCGTACCGCGTCGCCCGAGCAGGGCAAACCCCTCATGCAGGAGGCCTGCGCGCAACGCTGCGCCGCCGAGCACCCTCCGCATCCCGAGGAATTCCGCCACGTGCCACAGTGCTTCGTCGGGGGCGTGTCGCGCGTCCCACACCAGGCATGTTTCCACCGGAATGCTGGAGAGTCGCTCGTCACTAACCTCGACGAATGCGCGCACGAAGTCATCGGTGAGGCCGTCAGGTACAGGCAACTGACTCACAGCAGGGACTCCTTGGCGTACCCCACCACAGTGACCGTGCAGTCCGTGAGCCGCGCAAACTCCAGTGGACCGACGGTTGGTAGCTCGCTAGTCACGGACATGTCGTACACTTCTGGCACCGCAAGGACCGCCTTCCGCAGTTGACCGTCTGGAATCTGGTACCCCAGGCGCAGTCCGCGGGCCCGCGCAAAACCCTCTGCCGCCGCCTGGGCCTCGGCGATAGCCATCTCAGGGGTGCGCGGGGACTGAGGCGCATACAACACCACATCGAGCGACAACGCGTAGTCCACTGGCATCGCGCCAGCCACAGTGGGCGTGTCGCAGAGAGGCACACGATCGCGAGCGGACTGTGCCGCAAGTACCGCCGCTAGCACCTCTTCGGAAGGTGTCCCATTCACGGCCAGCACAGTCGTGAGCACGACGCCGCTCTCAGGCCTGGTCGCTACCGCGTCTACCACCAGAGGCGACGCGCGACGCGCGAGCTCTTCGTATGCATCACTTGGTCCCGCTCCTGACACGATGGACAGTGTCGATGGCACACGCGCACGCATCGCATCCGAGCTCTCTGCGGGTGCTCCTCCGTAGGTCGTTTCAAGGTTCGCTATTGTGCACAGAAAACCCAGTGCGGTCACGAGGTCTGTCACTTGTCCCGCGAGGTATCCGTTGCCCTGCACACCGGTGGTCAACGCTCTCCCTATCGCGTCCCCGGTGGTGTCACCTGCTGCAATGACCACGTCGGTCAGCAGCTCGAAAGCCACCCTGCCATCCTTTGTGCGCACGACGGTCTGCCGTGGCACCACCCGCTCCACACCGACCGGCGCCGGCAGCGTAACGCGGAACAAAGCCACAGCGGCCTGACCGGCCACGCGAGACTGTCCCACCAGCTGTGCCAAGTAGTCGATCATGGGGTAGCGGGCATAGGCCCAGAGGTTCTGTTTGCACGCCTCCTGGACCGCAATGCGCACCAGCACCTCGCGGTAGGCCAGCTCCTCACACATAATGCGCTCGGTCGACATAGGCGGCAGAGCTCGACCGAGCTTCTCCTCCACACGAGCTATCACTGCCCCGCGAATCGCCTCTGGATCGCGCTCGATGAACTGGGGCTCTGGCAGGGTAGTCATCGCACCGTCACCTCCGTCACACGAGACACGGACGCTCCGACAGGGTGCCACGTCACCGCCAGTGTAATCTCACCCGGTCCGGTGGACTGGATTGCAACCGCATCGATCTCGAGCTGTGGATTTCCCGCTGCCGATTGGCGCACCAGCAGCGCGGCATTGGCCCGAGCCACTGTGACGGGGGCATCCACCAGATCATGCAGCAGACCACCAAGATCGGGGCGATGTGGAATGGTGCCCCGTCGTACCGTCAGCAGTAGCCGCAGCGACTGCTCCGACTCATCCACGCCCGCAACGAGGCGATCGATGCTCTGGACCTTGCGAGCTACACTCATGCCTCTCCTCTTTCTACTTCTACTGACCGTGTCACAACGCGGACCATTACCATCACGCGCTCCTCGCCTGGTTCGCGCCCGTGGATCCTACCGTATACCCCACTGCCGCTGGTGCTCCAGTGGATCCCGTCACGGCGCCAGCGGGACTCATCAGGGCACCTGCCACGTGAGTGTGGTTGGCGAAGGCCGACCTCAGCCCGCCGAGCTGCTCCTCCACCTTCGTGGCAAGCGCGAGCGGCGACGTGTTGCCGGCCAGCCGGAGCTGGCCACCAGCAGGTATCGTGACGGTCATCACGTGACTCTCGGAGTCGTACTCGATCGCGGCCCCGTCGCTGAATACCAACCCCCGCTTGGCGATCGAGTCCGACGGAGGCTCATCCTCCTCGGAGTAGAGAGCCCCCACCACGCACCCAGCTTCCTCGTGCTCGTCGAGCAGGACCGCGACCTGAGTGCCTTCAGCCGGCAGCCCGTAGACTCTCGTGCCCTTGCTCGCGGCCACCAGCACATCGAGCCATCCGCTCACCACTCCGTCCCGCTCCGGGAACGCGCAGCGCACCCGATGGGTCGCTGCGTCTACCTCCTGCACGATGCCTCGCCTATACACAGGTCACCTCCACCGATGTGGTGTAGCCACCAGATCGCGACACCTTGTGCTTGCTGGTCTGGATGAGGTACTTGCCGCTCAGGCGCCCGAGACCAGTCAGCTCAACCGTGGCACCCGCCACCAGTCGAGAGTCACCAGTGGGCACCGAGAACGATCCGGTCACCTTCAGCCGGTTGGTGGCCGCGAGTTCGGCTCGAGCGCGCTGGATGGCTTGCTCGGCGGACTCGCACCTCTCGGTCACCTTGAGCACTCGCCCAGGTGCCGCCCCGGAGGCAGCGGCCGGCGTGGCCATGGCACGCCCCCAGCCTGCATCACGAGCCAGTCGTATGGTCTCGGGGCCCACTACTCCGTCCGCTGGGGTGCCGAGCTGCTGCTGGGCCAGCACCGTGCCTCGCCGAGTGAGCGGCCCGTAGACACCGTCGAGAGGACCCGGATCGAGACCCATTCCTGCCACGAAGGTCTGCCACGACAGCACATCTTCACCAGACAGGTACGGATTAGCTAGGTAGAGATCGCGCTCGGGAATGATTGCCCCCGAGCTGCCGGTAGCGTCCCCCTCGATAGGCTGGCTGACTGTGACCGCCTGCCGCAGATGCTCGACGTCTACCCTCGCCTCACGAAGCTGCTTGGTGCGCGGATCGAGATAGGACACCACGCACGCCACATACGTGTCCTGAGTCGACCCTTTGAAGTCGTACCCACGACTCAGATCTGTGCGGTCCAGCGTCACCACAGTGTCCGCTTGGTCGAGGTCTGCGAGAGCATAGAACACAAGCTTCGGCGGGCGCACGCTGAAGGCGTACCCATAGGATGAGGCCAGTCGCCGCAAGAATGCTAGGTTGGTCTGACCGTGCTGGGTCACGCGCTCGAGCGCCAGATCGGCCACCGCTCCCACCACCTCGAGCTCGAGCTCCGTCGCGAGTTGCCTCACCAGATCGGCGAGGCTCAGACCCTCGAAGGCACGATGCTTCACTTCCCGAGTGGCCTCGGTCTTGGGTGCCGCCTGGGCACTGATCGACACAGTGTCCGGTGGTCCGCGCAACCCTACTTCATCGACCGCGAACGTGCCGGCGTCGAGCAACGGTTGCCCTTCGTACCCCATCCGCACAGTGATGGTGTCCTGATCTGATGGCCACCACCCTGCCCGCCAGCGACCGGCCCGGTCCTCGAGCGTCAGGGTGAGCTCGTCGCTCTCGCCCTCTACATGATCGGTGTACTCGGCCGAGACAATCATCGGCCCGAGCTCGTCCGTCACGTCGACGTTCTCGTAGGTGATGAGCCAGATAGGGTGACGATTGCTGGTCATCGCTTCCAGGGGGGCGCCGCCGAAGCGGAGGACATGTCGCGGATGGGGATGAGTAACCGAACCCCTCCGTCGAGGGTTGGCCGGATCGGCACGGTCGGGTTAGCGGCGATGATCGGCTCGTATGCGTGCACGTCACCGTAGACCGCGTAGGCAATCTGGTCCCAGCGCTCACCTTCGGTGGTGGTGTAGGTCACGTAGCCGCTCACGTCACGTCCCCCCAGTCGAACTTCGCCAGTGCTGCGCGAGCGAGCCGGAGACGGTATCGGAGAGCCTCCGCATAGCTGGCAGGATCGGCGGTGTAGTACTTCGCGCACCCAAGCTCGGTCGCGTAGGCCTGGAGGTTACCAGCCCGCAACGCTTGCCATGCCGCCGAGCGCCCGTACACGAACAGCAGCTGGTCCCTGACCGCGTCACTGAGGCTCTCAAAGGCTCGGAAGCAGCACCACGGGTGCTTCGGACGCACCCGGATCCGGTAGTGGTCACGCCCGTCACGCTTGACCGGCTCGATGATGTCGATGAGGTCGGTCTTGGTCATCTCCACTTCGACCCTAGACACCGAGAGCACCTCTGTCGTGGTGAAGAATTGCCAGCAGTGCACTCCACGACCACCAACCTCGCTCTTGACGCCGCCTAGATTGAAACAGCGGCAGCGGGCGAAGTCGGCCTCGTGGGCGATATGCGCCACCTTGAGCTCGACGGCGGCCCTCGTGGGCGACTCGCCAGTACAGTCCCAGTGCAGCACCAGTGCACTGGTCAGGCCCGCATAGGTGAGCGGGGTGACCTGGCTCTCAAGCTCCCGCGCGCTGGTCATCGTCTCACGATCTCCCCTTGGCTCACCGAGGCCGGATCGGCACTGAAGAACTCGGGCAGCGGTGCCACCTCCTCGGCCTGCGCGAACGCGGCCAGTCCGGGAGGTTGTGGGGTCACGACCTGATACGGGTCCTCTCCTGGATCGTTCAGGGTCACGCTACACGTGGCCGCCAACACCTGACCCGCAGGCAGGGTCCACGAGTGTTGCCAGGACAGGTTGGACAGGTACCTCGCTCCCCAGTACCGACCATCATCGGTCCACGCGTCCACCACCACCCCAGCCTGTGCCAGGGCCGTGAGCGCCTCGATCACCTCGAGCGGCCGACAGAACTCCACATGCAGGAACAGTGACAAGCTCACCGAGCCAGGCTCGATCCCCATGAACTGCTGAACCGGCTTGCCTTCGATCAGATCGCTCGACCCCCAGGCGGCACCGTCCGACCCGCTGATCGCACGGATGGCGATGGTGGGCAGGGTGAAAGTGGGTCCCAGGTGCAGCATCAGAATGCCTTCTTCCGCTCGCGGGACTCGTAGGCCCGGATGGCCCCGGTCAAGGTGCGCGCGTTGGATGGGTCACGGATCCACTGCTCGAGCTCGTCCACCGCTCCCTTGCCACCGCCCAGATTGAACGTGACGCTGATCGGTGCCGACGGCGCGCTGGTGACATTCGTCACACTGGAGCTGTTCATCACCGACTGAGTAATAGGCGCTACCGCTGGCGCAGGGACCCTCGGCATACCGGCTCCACCTGCCGCCATGCCACCTGCGCCAGCAGTAGCGAAGCCTGGATTGCTCACGGACGACGAGAGCATGGTGCTCATCTCCGGTGCCCGCGTCTCCCTGACGGCATCGAAGGCCTGCTGGGCAACGCCCGACATGGCCGCCACCAGTGGCTCGGGATGCACCGCGCTCGCCACGGTCTCTACCAGCTTCACCCGGTTGAGATCGCGCAATGGTCCCACCTTGGCCGGCGAGAACGGAAGATATGCTCTGACCTTGGCCACCACATCGGACATCGCCTCGGCAGGGCCAGCGGCCGCGCTCTTGATGCCTTCCACGATACTGTTGACGATGTTGGCGCCAGCCTCGAGCAGACTGAAGCTACTCACGACCTCCCACGCCCTCTGGAGGTCGTTGGAGATGCCAGACCAGAGGGTCTCTCCGATGCTGGCGAACACACCCAGGAGGGAGTTCACGACGCTCATGGCCGCGTCCGTGAGCGAGAACCCAAACAGGAACTGGGTCACCGCGTTGAAGCCCTTCATGATCCAAGACACCGGCGCGAACAGCTCGAACATCCGAGCGAGCCCCTGAAGGATGCCCCGGTCGAAGGCGTCCTTGATGCTCTGCCAGATCCCATCGAACACCGCGTACACCGAAGCGCCGGCCGACTTGAGCCCACCCCAGAGCGACGCCAGGATTCGCCCGGCCGCGTCCGCGAGCGAAAATCCGAACAGGTACTGGGTCAGCGCATCTAGGCCCTTGGCTATCCAGGCGACCGGTGAGAAGAGTGACAGGAGCTTCGCGAGGCCGGTCAGGATCCCTTTGCCGAAGGCATCCTTGATGCTCTGCCAGATGCCGGTGACCACGCCGACGACCGCACCGCCCACGCTGATCAGGCCACGGAGCAGAGCTCCTTTCACCTTGGGCCAGAGGCTGGCGAACCAAGGAAGGAGAGCGCCCCAAATCTTGATCACCCACCCCATCGGGGAGAGCAGCAGGAAGAGCTTCCACAGGCCTTCCACAAAGCTGCGCTTGAAGGCATCTCGGATCCCACCGAACAGACCCTGGAACCAGGCCACCACCTTGCCCCACACGCTCTTCACCGCACCCCAGGCCGCAGAGAAGGTCTCTTTGATGTGCCCCCAGAGCTTGAGAAAGAACTCGCTGATGGGCTCCCAGTAGATGACGATGAGCGCCACCGCAGCAATCACCGCTGCCACGATCCAGGTGATGGGATTGGCCAAGAGAGCAGCGGCCCAGGCCCAGCTTGCAGCCACAGCCGTCCCGATCCCGCCCGCCGCGGTCAAGGCGGACGCGCCGAACCCGACAGCTGCGGACGCCACCGACAGCAGAGGAGCGACGAGCTGAGCCGTACCGACAGCCAGAATGGCGATGGTGCCGCCAATTGCCACCAGCTGCGGATGGGCACCAGCAAACGAGGACAGTGACTGGACGATCGACGACACGTGAGGCAACGCCGAGGAGATAGCGGGCATGAGCCCCTCCGCGATCGACACCTTCAACGCAGTCACCTGGTTGGCCAGAATCTCACTGCCGCCGGCCTGGGTGGATTCCATGATCGCGGTAGCCGCCGCAGCGGCGCCCGCTGAGTCGGCCACCTTTTTTAAGTTGGCGTCCAGCTCACCCGACTTGCCGATCAGGAGTGACACAGCGGCCCACCCCTCATCACCAAATGCTGCCCGAAACCCGGCCTGCACCTCGGGCGACATCGATGCCAGGCTCCCGAACTGCTGTTCGAGATTCCGGACGGTGCCGATAAAGTCCAGGCTGCCGTCCTTCGTCTTGGCGATCTGGAACTTCATCTCCTCGCTCGCGCGTTGCACGTTGAGCATGGCGGCTTTGAGCGAGGTGCCGGCCATCGCGCCCTGGAGCTGTGAACTGTTGAGAGCACCGATGACGGTGTTGAGTTGCTCGAAGCTGAGTCCGGTCTGAAGAGCGGCCGCGGTTGAGTTCTTGAGCCCCTCGGCGAGCTGGTTCAGATCGGCGAACTGGAAGGTCTGCTGGGTCTTGGTGATGACGTCGCCCAGTCGCCCGATCTCCGCGGCGGCAGGCTTCGCCTTGTCACCCATCGTGTTGTAGGCGCCGCCGATGATGTTGGCTGCAACGGTGGAGTCACCCATCGTGGCCCGCGCCACCTGCATGGCCACGCGCACAGCCTCGACAGCCTTCACCTCATCGAGGCCGGCTGAGATCATCATGTAGGTGGTGTCGATGAACTGGCTGGCAGAGTCGCGATGCGACTTGGACCAGTCGATGGCTGCCGACTTGATGCGCCCCAGCGCGTCCGTCATCGTCCCCTCGAGCGGGGTCACCACCGTCTGGACCTTCGCGAGACTCTCGGACACGGAGGCAGATGGTGCCAGGAGGGACTGGAGCGCCGCCTTGCCCCGATCGGCGAAGTCCTGGACGTTCTCGCGAGCATCGTGGAGGACCTGACTCAGTTGACCGAGCGACTTGCCAGCCTTCGCGCAGTTGGCAAACGCGGTGCCGATCGAGCGCAGCGGCGCCGTGGCCTTGTCGACCACACTGATCAGCATCGCGAATGTCAGCTTATCGGCCATGACGGTTGGACTCGAGCTGGCGCTCTATCTGGGCGTTCCTGTCCTCGCAGTACTCCACGAAGGAGTCCCATAGTTGCATGAGCTCATCCTCTGTCGCCGACATCAGCTCGGCGTGGGGAATGAGCCCGTCTATCCGGAGGATGGTAAGGTGCCGGGTGCCGATGGTTCTTTTCCCAACACGGCCGCCGTCAGTGCCAGCACATCCAGATCTGGAAGGTCCTCGACGTCCTCGAGCGTGAGCGACTTGCCATCCACCATCGCCTTCACGGCAATGACGGCCAGGGTCCACGTCATGCTCCCTATATTCGTGCCCGGCGGGCACATGCGCTCAGCGCGCACGAGGTGACGCCCCTTGCCGTGCCTCAGGACCTGAGCCCGAGCCCCGCTAGGCAGCTCGAGCTCGAAGCGCTGGTCAGCAAGCGGCTCGCCGGTTGGTGGTACTACACCCGAGGATAGAGCAGTGTCATTCATGGCTTATAGTCCGAGGTTCTTCTTGTAGGCCGCCAGCACATCCTTGCCGTCGACCTTCCAGACGTTGTTGTGGATATCGATCTCGACCAGGTCCTTGCCGGCCACGGTCACCTTGATGTAGGTGGTGGCGAGCTCGTCCTCGGTCTCATTCTTCGCCCCCGGCGAGAGCCCCTGGCCGGGCGCCTTCTTCCAGGTGCAGGTCAGGGTCACGATCACCGGCTCCTCTGCCGTGATACCGCCGGGCCCGAAGGTCTGGAGGTTGGCGCGCACCTGGAGCTTGTGGGCCTTGAAGGGGTTGGCTCCGAGCGCGAGCGCGTCCGGGTAGAAACCGGCCCACTTCACCTTCGTGGTCATCACGTCGAGCCCAGTCGGGAACTCGACCGGCCCAATCATGCCCAGACCACGGTGACTCTCCGAGGTCACGGCGATGTCAGGCAGGGTGATGGTGCCAGCCCGACCGACTAGGGAGTTGGTCCCATCGATGTAGACGTTGGCGTGGAGGAGCTGCTTGATTTCCATTTGATCACCCGGTGAAGATGTTGGTGAGGAGCGAGGTGTCGAGGACCGACTTGTACGTCAGTCGCTCGAGCGGCGGCGGCGGGCAGAAGGTCTTGGTGAAGGTGAGGTGCCCCTTGGCGATCTCAGAGGCCGGGTTGTCGGCAGGGAAGTACTCCACTCGTGACCCGTCGATCAGCGCGCCGCGAGTAATGAGCGTCCGAATGAACTCGTTCACGCTCTCCAGGATGGCGGTAACGAGCACGTCCACCGTGGGCGAATCCTGGAATTCCAACGTCGCCAGCTCGATCGACTCATCCACCATGTCGATGGTGCGCCGAACCGACATGAAGGTGCCGATGGCGGCGGATGCCGGGAACGCGCTCGAGCGATTGCCCCAGATCCGGACACCCAACCCGTACCCCGTGAACACCGTCACGATGCCGGCCGCGTTCAGCCTGTTTACGTCACACGACGGGTCGTTCACTGCCGCGGTGAGCGGCACCTCGACCCCGGTGACCCCGAGCACCGTCTTGTTGCTGGGGCTGTGCCAATACCCCAGCTTCCCGTCCGTGGCAGCAATCATGCCAGCCAGGTAGGTGGACAGAGCGCCGAGCTTCGTCTCCTCTGCCGCGGTGTCGTAGTACTTCAGGTGGGGGTAGCAGTAGAACAGTCGCTGGTCAGACCCCGACAGATCGACCTCACCCTCGGTGCCGCGTCCCTCGATAGCCTCATCTCGCGTGGTGCCCACGGGAGCATCAGCCAGCGCCACCGCCCGCAGCTTCGTCGCCTGCGCGATGACGTTCAGAGCAGATGCGACAGCCGCGTCGCTACTGAACCCGGGAGCAATCAGCACCTTCGGTTTGTACCCAAACAAGGAGGCACAGTTGAGCCAGGCCTGCATCCCGGTTCGCTCACCGCCAGCGTCCTCGCCGATGATGTCGGCTGCCGCTACCGCTGCCGGGTTGGCGTGCACGTAGGCCACATTAGCCTTGCTGGCAGCAGCCAGAGCGCCGTCTGCTAGGACGGTGATGGTGCCGGTGAGCTTGTCCAGAGCGTAGTCCGTACCCTCTGCGAGAGCTGACCCTGCTCCACCCTCGGCCTTCACCACCACACTGATCAGGTCAGCATGGGTGACAATGGCACCGGACACGATGTTGAGGTCGGTGGCGGCAATCGAAGTCTTGTGGGTGTCCGGATCGAACACATTGACCACCACCACGGCACCGTACCCTTGAGCCTGGAGCTGCTTCAGGGCAGCTGGGATAGTGTACCCCTCGAGATCAGGACCGAACCGGTCGTTGTCGTTGGAGCTCAGCACTTGGACCGGCTCCTCGATATCAGCTGGGGTCTCGGCGTGATGAATCGGCGCTGTGCCCACCAGGCCAATGACAGCTGTGCGCACCTGTTGGATTGGCACGGGCCCCTTGGTGAGCTCCATGGTCTCCACGCCGTGGAGGAACGCTACGGTCATCGGACGGTCTCCTTGTTGGGAGTAGAATCAACGGCACCGATCACGCTGGGCGCCTTGGCCTTCTTGCTCGCTGCTTCGACTAGGCTCGGAGCAGGCTGCTCCACCACCAGAAGGCCGCGCTTCACGAGTCGCGCCACCCGAGGGTCTCGCTCGTCAAGCGAGTAACTCTCACCAGGGTGCAGCATCGTGGCGCCACGCCCAAGGGAGGTGATGGGTCCTCGATATCGATACTTCGTCATGATGGATCCTTGAAGATGGCTTGCTTGAAAGGCGGACCGGATAGGGGCATTGTATTGGCCACAGCCACGGTGGCACTGCGGTACGTAGCCACGAAGCGCCACAGCCCCTGGTCCTCACCGACGAACTTCTCCTCGGACGGTCGCAGGCACTCACACCCGAGCTTGCCAGCAGTGTCTGCCGGCTCCCACCCGAAGAGCGCAACAAGCACGTCATCCAGCCCAGTAGCGATCGAGTGCGAGCCACGTAGGGAGCGAGCGAGTAGCGTCACACTGAGCCGCAGCTCCCGTCTCGCACTGAAAGGCTCGAGCGACTCCAGGTCTGAGTACGACGACGACTCCCATGCCACCAGCAGCGTCGCCCGGGCTCCGGCCCAGTTGTACCGATCAGGGGCGTCAGGGAACTCATCGACCGACCACTCTGGCATCTGCTCCTTGAGCCGAGCCACCACCGCGCTGATGAGTCGCGTGATCACGCTGTGCCTTTCAGGTGGTCGTGGAGAACCTTCATAATCTCAGCGCGGCCCTCGTCGGTGAGTCCCAGGTACGGGCGAGCCTCGATCTCGACCTTCTGACCCCTGCCTGCCATGCCGCCGAGCTGGTGGATGCGCCCGTACACCCGCGTCACCCCGACCCTCAGCGCGATCCAGCTGTCGGTCTGATGGGACAAGGAGTCATAGAGATCGCCCTGGTCCCGGAGCACCTTGGGCTTCTTGCCCTTCTTCGAGCGACCCTTCTTGGCCAGGGTGGACTCTGCCAGCCCTGCCCATGGCTTACCATCTGGGCCAGTCTGAGCCTCGAACCTGTGCTGGGTCTCGGTGACCAGGGATGAGCCCATCTCGTCCAGGGCTCGCGACAGTCCGCGGAGTCGACCATGGATCGCGCCGAGCCCCTGCACCACGGTGTCCTCGGTGCGGATCGTCAGACTGACACCAGCCACCTCAGCCATCACCGAAGCCCTTCCAGGCACGCGAACAACCAAACACTGGCGGCGGCGCACAGGCCGATCCCTCGATGGGCGGGCTCGCATCCTTCGACTCAACCGAATCCACCAGGTCGCGGTAGTACTTGATCGTGTCGGTGTACCCGTTGCGGATGCTCTCGAACTCCCCACCTGGTCTCCCTTGCGCGAGGAGATAGGCTGCGATCTTGATGCAATGCACGCGCCTGGTAGCCGCATCTGGCCGACGCGCCGCCGGGATGCGGGGCAGGAACCCGCTTATCTCGGCGGTCGCGTCGTCCAGAGCAAGGCCCACACGGGACTCGTTGGCGGCCAGGTCGTCGATACTGGTGAGCTGAGCCACGAACAGCGCATCGAAGCGCAGTAAGAACTCAGCCACCGTGGCAAACGACTCAGCCATGGGCACCTCACACGACGGCGTCGGCCCAGAAGTAACAAGCCAAGGGGGCCAGAATCTTCTCCTTCACCGTCTCGGCGCACCGAACCAGCTCTCCTCCGTGGATCCCCATGTCGACCTGCTTGGAGCCGGCGAAGCGGGTGCCTCGCTGGGCGGTGACCCCGAACGTGATGCCGCCACTCGTGTCGACGGTCCGATCTCGGTAGAGGGCCAGCGCATGTTTGCCCCACACCCGGAGCAGCACGGGGGTCTTGCCGGGTTTCACGGAGTTCACGCGAGCCGGCCCGACCAGAATCTCCTGGACCTCCAGAATCTCGGCCAACCGCTCACGGGTCGCCACGCCATACGTGGCGGAGGTGCCCAGGCACGCCTGGACGACCTTCGTGTGCGTGCTCAGCTTGCGCCACACCTCTTGCCCCAGCACGAGCACATTGGGGCGAATGTAGGCAGCATCGAGGCCAGCCAAGATGGCGGAGATGGGGTTGCTGTCCGCATGACTCCACTGATTGGCACCACTCAGACTGGTCTTCACTGCGTCGGGGTAGCTGCCCGCGTTGAACAGCAGATCGGCCACCCGCTTCTCGCGGTCGAGCAGGACGATGTTGGTCGCTCGCTCGGTAGCCTTGTCCCGTGGGTTGGTGCCGGGCGCAGCTTCCCTGATATCGTCTGCCGTGAGCGGGATATCGATGCCGTAGTCCTCACACTGATCGGTCTTCCGGGTCCCTGTGATCTCAACCTGGTTGACACGCGACCGCTCGCCCACGCGAGTGTCTGGGACGGTGTAGAGCTCGGCTGTGGGGTACTCGAAGTACCCGAACTCCTTCTTGTTGACCGTCACCCGGGGCAGCACCGCATCCGCGATGAGCGAGGTGTCCGGATTCTTGTAGGCGATTGCGATGGCGGTGAGGTGGGTGTCACGCGGAAACGGGGTATCGGACATGAGTGCTTACGCTCCTCTGGCATGGTCCCCTGCCGGTGACCGGACGTCTGGCAACTCCGATCACCGACAGGGGCTCTTCTCTTGGCTGGGTTGGCTACTTACGGGGTACCTATCAAGTCTCGACGGCGGCGATGCGCGCCTCGAGCTCCGCCAGCACGGCCTCGACGGTCGTGCCCGTGAACTTTCCACCGGCATCAGCAACTGCGATGTTGGAGGCTGTGGTCGGGATGGCGTCCTTGAGCTCAGCGAGGACAGCTTCGACGGTCGTGCCCGTGAACTTTCCACCGGCATCAGCGACTGCGACGCTGCCTGCGCCAGGAATCACGATGGCAAACTGGGAGATGAGCACGGACCCGATGGTGCCTTCGTCGCCGTCCTCCCAAGCGACACCGATGACCTGAGCCGACGAGCCAGGCGTCACAGCCACCGCGCGGCCCTGGGCGTCGGACGTCAACTTGTTCCCGCGCGCCACGTCGCCGCCGTACTCCACGGGGTAGAGGCCGAGCACTCCACAGTCGAAGCGCTCCCCGAACTCCGCTGCTCGGTTGCCGTTGACCCCAATCAAGGGAGAGCTTGCGCCGCTCGCCTGGAGGTCCAGCTCGGAACTCGTCGAGCCGGTGGTGACGAGCCGGTATGGGTTGATCGTGGCTCCGGCGGTCCGGTTCAGTTGCAGGATCGGAAACTGGTTCATCTGAGTTGCCTCTGGTTCAGCTGGTAGACTTGTGGTTGCTGGGTGAGTGGATGGTTACCGGTGGGTCACGTGGCGCACGGCCTCGGCAGTGGTGACCACCACACCCTTGGTCGCCTGCTCCGCCTGATAGCTCGTGGCCCGCGCAGCGATGGCCGACGGATCGTCCTCGGCGAAGGAGGTTGCGTCGCCACTGATCTCATTGAACTCCACGAGCTTCGGGAGCGCGGTCATCAGCGCCTTGACGCGCTCGAGAGCAGAGGGCTCGCCCTCGGCGAAGGAGAGCGCACCCGATCCGAGCTGCTCGAGCAGCTCGAGCGCCTGGCCCCGCTGGAACGGCAACCGCTTGCCCTCCTTGGCCAGCCCCTCCAGGAACGACACGTGGGCACTCGCCCGGTGGCGCCGCTCCGCCGCTGCCAGCTCCTCCTCTCGGCGCCGCAGAGCGCGCTCCTTGAGGTTGATGGTCTTCTCGGCATGGTCGGCCGTGGCCGGCGGCGCCGCCTGGGCGGCTGCGTCAGCCGCAGCGCTCGAGACCGCGTCCTTGACCGGGGCCTCGACGGCACCAGTAAGCGCTGCCGCGATAGCGGACTGGAGGGCGGAGCCCTTCTCTTCGCCGTCAGGGGGTGCAGCCAGACCGGTCGTGATGGCCTCGGTGAGCTTGGTATCGTCCAGCTCAGGGAAGGCCGCCTTGAGCGCCTTGCTGAGCAGCTTCGAGACGGTCTCCTGGACTGCCTTGGAGATGGCCGAGCTCGCCTCGGAAACCACCTTGTCGGCAGTCTCCACAGCAGTCGCCGCCGCGTCTCCCTTCAGGTCGACCTCGGCAAACTCGAAGGTCAGGCATCCCGACTCGAGAGTGTCGCTCTCGGCGAACTGCACGTCCCCGAGTCCCTTGATAGCTGGCGGCTGAGCTCCCAGGAACCCGATGTGGCGGAGGTGATACTTCCCCGGGGTGGGGTTGTTGGGGCTGTCCGGTCGGTAGAAGCTGGCCGAGACCTTCTTGTAGTGGCCCTTTCGTACTGCCTCAGCGAACGACGGATCGAGCTGATCGACACTGGCAAGCACCTCACCGTCACGCTTGTGCAAGCCCCGAGTCCACCCGAACGCCGGAGCGTTGTGTTTCGGGTGACCGATGACAATAGGCGCCTCGTGGAACGAGGGGTTGTAGGAACGGACGATGTCGTCGATGTCCTTGTTCGTGAACTCGACAGTGTTCCCGTTCGCGTCTGTGTGACGGCCGGCCCGGAAGATGCGGATGAGGTTCGCCATGTGCGAACCAACCCTGGACTCATCCGCTCAGCACGGCACCGAGGTACTGGACCACGCTATCCCCAAGGCGCACCCGCCGGGAGACAGGGTGCACGATCGGCAGCAAAGGCGCAAGCGAGTTCCCGGGGACAGCTATCCGCTTGCGGCTCTCGCAAACAACTGAATCAACACGTTCTGAAGGCTCGACACTCCATCTTGTGAGAGGGAGGCGATGCGCTTGTCCTGATCAAACAGCTTCTGATCGAGAGCCATTGCGAGCCGAAGGTCAGCAACCAGGTCACCTTGTGGTGTGCCCACCAGAGGGAACTTGGACAGTCGTCTTCGCTCCAAGACCTTCAATTGCTCTTCGACAGAAAGCGAGGACAATGGCTGCACTGGCGCCGTGAGCACCCGCGACTTCCGATTCTTCTTGTCGATGTCGCAGCTATGGGAAAGCACGAGCCCCATCGAAGGCAGGACCTTAGCGACAACGCGCACCTGGCTGTTCTCATCGAACCATGGCGCATCGATGGTGAGCCACCCTGACTTCCCATGCACCGACTCCGGCTTGACCCAGGTAATCGGGTGGAAGGTGCCGAACACCAACCCGTCGACAATGTCACCCTGCGACAATCCGTCCGGGTTGAGGCACTCCGCGATCCACCCATGCGCCATCTAGATGAGCGGCTCCGGTTCGTTGTCGAAGTCGGGCTCATACTCGACGGTCTTCATCGTCGCGCGAATCTGCGCCATCCTCTCCCAGATAGCAGGATCCACAAGATCCGGATCGTCTTCACGAACCGGCAGCCCTTCAGCGGCGCGGTTGGTGGTGGAGTATTGGATTGAGCCTATGCTAGCTGAACCAGCCGAGACGGTTGCTCGCTTCATCAGGTCGATCGTGCCAGTATCCGCGGTCGGATTGCAGCCCATTGCCGGCGCGGTCATGAGCCACGTCACCATGGTTCGAGACGGCCGATCCAGGAACGCGCCGCTGCCTGTCACGCCATTGCCTGGCACCTGAGCCTTGCACTCAATAACACTACCGGGCAGATCCGATGGCATCGCGACAACCGGGAACATTATGCTGTTTCCTCCTTCTCAGCAGGCGCCTGCTGTGGCTGGACAGTGAGAGTCTCTGTTCCCACCGCGCCCTCACACGTGAACGAGAACGTGTACGCACCGGGGACGTCAGCAGGCATCTGGACAGGAATAATAAACTGAGAGGTATGGTCATGCGAGTGTCGGAGCTTTCCCTTGCACCCCACAGCCACTTTCCCTGAAGGGTGCAACACCTCAAGAGTGAAGTCGCTCTCCCTGTCGGCGCGATCGAGGTCCACCAACTGGATCACCACAAACAAGACTATCGGCTCCGGCAGCGCCAGTGGAGACCACCGCTGGATGTAGCCTCGGATCATGGTCACCGTGCCATCCGCGAACACCGACGCGTACTCGCACAATATCAACCGGATCGATGGGCTAGACTGCGTCATCCCGACCAACCCCGTACCGCTCCGTGATGGTTCGCTGCATTCCTCTTCATCGCGTTGCCTCAACAAGGCGGCGCTCGAAAGCATTCCGCCACCGGGACAAGGGCGTTCCCGTTCCCTTTCAGCCTAGGGCCATTGGGCCTAGGCGTCATCCGTCAAATGTCCGATTCCGGACTACGAAGCAAACCGGCAACCAAGCTCAACCTGAACGCCCGGCCAGCCCCCGAACCACCCCAACCGGACCCCTGAGCGCCTGTCAGGGTGTCGGGTGTTCAGGTGATGGCCGATTCCGGCGATTATCCAGGGGTGCATACATGGGTCTCGCCGAGCCTGCGTCCGACGGAGCGCACCAGGGTGACCCCCCTCTCAAATCGCCTGCCAGCCGCCGCCGCTCCGCCAGCCCTCCCAACAGGACCCAAGACCCCCCGACGCCACCCACATAAGGAGGTGGAGCACAGCCCTCAGGCCCCGCGTTTCCTTGCCGCCAGCGACTCCGCCGTCAGGCGCTTGGTGTACTTCTGCCGCAGCATCCGAGCCAAGGCGATCTGGTCGTCCTCGGTCTCGGCCAGGGGAGCGAAGGCGATGTGCTCCTCGGCAGCCAGCCGCCCGAGCTCGAGCGGGGGCAGGTCGACGCCCGCGTC
>CAYNEY010000058.1:18416-33775 GCA_964396375.1 uncultured Polyangiaceae bacterium
ATGGCGAACGGTAACGCCCATATTCGCAGACTCAGGGCCGGGGGCAATACTGGACAGACGGCCACCCTGGGCGCGACCGGCTGGCACCCGGAAGAGATCAAGGCCGTCCTCCGGATGCGGGGCACAACCCTCCGCGAGCTGAGCCGCCGCCACGGCTACGACCCCGACGCCGCCCGCCACGTCGTGCACCACCGAAAGAGCGCGCGGCTCGAGCGGATCATCGCCGAGCTGCTCGAGGTGCCAGCTCACGAGATCTGGCCGGACCGCTACGACGCCAAGGGGAAGCCGCTCGATCGCCGCCGCATCCGCTCCGAGCGCCGCACCGACAAGACGAAGGCCGCGAGGGTCCCCGCCATCGCGAGCCGGACGAAGTCCACCAACCACAACAGGAGGGCAGCATGAGCCAGGAGTCCACCGCCAGCTCTGCCCACGAGCAGCAGCAACACGACCAACCACCGGACACCATCCACCCGCCTCGGATCTGCACCGTCGACTTCGACTGCAACGACGTCCGCGGCCAGCGCCTTGGCACCTTCGAGGCCATCGAGATCGAGGTTGGCCTCCGCACGGTCGACACCACCATCAGCATCACGATCGAGGGCGACCCGCTCGAGATCGAGTTTGGGCCTCTCGACATCACGGTGACCCATCCAGATCGGAGCTTCCTCCGGGTCCGCTACGAGATCGCCCCTCACAGTCTGCGGCGCCACCAGGGGAACCTCTGTTGGGACTCGGTAGCCATGCCCTTCGAGGCAGCTGTCCAGCTCGCCCGGAACCTCATCGACTCCGGATGGGTCGTGACCGAAGGCACCGAGTCAGGCTGGCTCGAGAAGGAGATCGGTCATGCCCTGTGAGACCTTCAGGTTCCCGGGCGGCGGGACAGCGATCGTCTGCTCGCGCGGCCGACAGGTCCGGAAGAAGTGCGTTGGCTGCGGCAAGCCCGCCACCCTGCTCTGTGACTACCCGCTCCAGGGCAAGAGGGCAGGCAAGACCTGTGACCGCCCCATCTGCGCCAAGTGCGCAACCAAGGTGCCCGGGGTCGAGACCTCCGAGCACGACCCCTTCAACCTGTGCCCCCAGCACAAGGACAAGGCCAGCGAGGTGTTCTTCCAGCCGCCCGAGGGGGCGCGGGCGATCATGCCCGAGATGGTGCACTCACGGCGCTGCCTGACACCACCTGAGCAGGTGGAACTCGTCGTCACACGGAAGCCGCCCACAACCCCAGCCGGAGACGATGCAGCATGATGCACCCCACTGCCCGAGAGTTCGTGATGTTCCTGGGGGCGCTCTTGGTGGCTGGCTACCTCATTGGCCGCACCATCGAGGCCGGCGTCCTCTATGTCGCCGAACAGGTGACACTCGAGGTGAAGCGATGACCCAGGTCTCCTCTAACTGGTTCGCCGATCTGTACCTTGGGCTCATCGCCGCCATGGCGAAGGAGCTCGCGCATCTCAGCCGCCCCACCAAGAACCACGGTCGAGAGCATGGGGGTGCAGTGTGACCACGGAGCTCGTGTGTGCCGTTTGCGGGACAACCCATCGGTCCAGTAACTACATGATCGAGTGGGATACGGGGGCGATCTGCTACAGCTGCGCCAAGGAGATCGTGGTTCTGGTCGTGCGTAATGAGCAGAAGAAGGCGGTCAGGTTTCTGACTTCGGAGGAGGCACAAGCCGAACGCCGCAACCAGCGGGCCCAACGGGAACATCTACGTCGCCCGTTGTCTCGTACTTGTCCCACGGGTGACTCTTGCTTGGATCCCACAGATTCGCCTGCATCACCCAAACAACATTTAGGCGCCTGTGCCTCAGTAGCGCGTCAATGCGTTCAGCGTACGGCGCCGGAACAAGCAGTGTCGCAGTTGCGCCACCATGAGCAGGGTGAAACAGATCGGGTGAGCGCAGGGTATCAATTGTGTTCTGCAACAGGATGCTCATCCGAGCCGCAAAACGCGACCCAAGCCTGCGAACTAGGTTCCGTAATACGACCCGACGAGGCTCTCCGCGCATGTAGCTGAGGTCATGAATGAAGCTCGATAGCCCATCGTACCACTCATCATCAGGTAACCAGGTCGACTTGGTTGACCCCGGCTCGATCGAGCTTCTGAGCCGAGACAATTCGTCAGAGGCGTTGTGTACGCTGAGCACCAACCAGTCGTGCGAAGCGGAGAACACGTCAGCAGGGAGAGGTGCTATCTCGAATGGTGGTGGGGTCACCTCCGCAGCTTACTCCGTGGCCGAGCTGGTGGCCATGCGTCTCCCTGGTCTGCCGAGGTCACCACGGCGACTCAGAGCAAAGGCCAACACGGAGAGATGGCGGTTCATTGTGCGGGAGCGCGATGACCGCGCCAGCGAGAAGACCTACCCGATCGATGCTCTTCCAACTCCGGCGCAACGCGCCCTCGTTCGCATGATCCGAGACGGTGAGGTTACCGTCGAGGGCGGTTCCTCACTGGAGACATCGTTCGAGCGCGCCGCCCGGAAGCGCCTGTTCCTGGTAGAGGCCGTGCATCGGCAGATGAGCCTGGGCCTATCCGCGACTGAGGCCTACGAGCGCGTCGCGTCCAACACAGAAGGTAAGCACTCCGCCCGCAGCATCCGACGTTGGGAACGCTCAGTCAGAAGCCTGCCGAAGAGCCAGTGGTTGGATGCGCTGATGCCTCGCGGTGGGGAACCGGCGCACTACGCCCCGTGCCACCCAAAGGCCTGGGAGTTCATCGTGAGCGACTACCTGCGCCCCAGCAGGCCGTCGTGGGCCGTCTGCTACGAGACTCTATCCACGGTGGCAGCGCGCGAAGGGTGGACACCCATTCCGCACTACCGGACCCTGTTCCGGCGCCTCAAGACCGAGATATCGCCCACCACCATCAAGCTGGCTCGGGAGGGCGAGAAGGCTTTGGCTGTGCTCGTTCCAGCCGTGGAGCGCGATCACTCGGTGTTTGCGGCAGGGGAGGCTGTCAACTCCGATGGTCACCGCTTCGACACAATGGTCCTCTGGCCCGACGGCAAAGTGGAGCGCCCCATCTTGGTGGGGTTCCAGGATATCTATTCCGGAAAGATCCTGTCGTGGCGCATCGATCGCACCGAGAATACCGAGCTGATCCGCTTCGCGTTTGCGGACCTGTGCTCAGAGTGGGGGATCCCATCGGTCGCCTACTTCGACAACGGACGAGCCTACGCTGCGGCTGAGATAACCGGCCAACTCAACCACCCGTTCCGATTCCCGGAGAACACCGACTCGGAGGTGTGCGGCGTGATGACCAAGCTAGGAGTGGATGTCCACTGGACCAAGCCGTACTCGGGGCGCAGCAAACCCATCGAGCGCGCGTGGCTCGACCTCTGCGACAGCATCGCCAAACATTCACTGTGCCACGGAGCCTACACCGGCAACGCGCCCACCAACAAGCCCGCCAACTATGGCACCGCTACCGTGCCGCTCGCGCAGTTTGTTGAGCTGGCGCGCGTCCAGATCGCAGCCCACAACGCAAAGACGAAGCGTCGCTCCAAGGTATGCGGTGGCCGCCTCAGCTTCGACCAGGCTTTTGCTGAGAGCTACCAACAACGGACGGTACGTAGACCAACCGATGATCAGTCCCGTATGTTGTACCTGTCGATGGCTGTGGCGCGCACCCGAGGTCAGGACGGCGCGATCTGGTACCTCGGGAATCGCTTCCACGCCAGAGAGCTCACTGAGCACTGTGGCGAACACGTCATCATCCGGTTCGATGCCAACGACCTGAGCAAAGGTGTTCACGTCTACACCACCAGCAACGACCACCTCTGCTACGCCGAGCGCATCGGCGCGGTCGGACACAACGACAAGGCGGCAGCTCGGGATGCTGCTCGGCGAGGGGCGCGGTTCAAGAGGGCCGAGAGGGAGTTCTTCGAGGCAACGGCCACACTGGACCCGGCAGAGATTGCTGCGCTGCACCTGGGACCGGGGCGTGGCAACGCATCGAAGCCCGCACCAGCGGCCGTCCAACTCATCCCTCTCTCGACCGTCCCGAAGGCGCCCAAGGTTGGTCCCACCCCCGCCGACCACGCTCGCGCTCTCAGCCAGGACGATCTCCTTTCCTCAATCTCCCATCTCCGCGACGCGCTCCCGCGCCGCCGGATCGTCAACGAATAACCCCCCAACATAAGTCGACCCGGCCTCTGGAAAGACCGGGTCTCACACAACGGAACAGCGATGACTGACACCAATTCTACACCCGAGACCCCTCACGTCAAGCTCGTCACCTCCACCCCTGAGGAAGACATGCCCGTCACCACCATCGATCGCGTCCGCTCGGCGATGCGCCAAGACAGCCTCTCCGAGCGCCAGCTGGCAGCAGCCCTCGAGGCAGACCACGGTGACGTCAGCAACTGGCTCCGCGGTCGCGCCGGTGAGGAGACCACCAAGCAGCTCGACGAGGCGGCCCTCAACTGGCTCGAGCGGCGCGACGCCGTCAATCGCACCAAGCACCCGAGCGAGCGAGAGACCTACATCGAGACCAGCACCGCGGAGAAGATTTGCTCCGCCCTCGCCTACGCCCAGAGCTTTCGGGACATGGTGAGCATCTACGGCGGACCCGGGGTCGGCAAGACCCGCACCATCCACCACTACCGCTCCCAGTACGACAACGTTTGGATCGCCACGGCCACCCCAGCCACGGCCGCCGTCGTCCCCGCGCTCGAGGAGGTGGCCGACGCTATTGGGATCCAAGACCCCAGCGGCGGTGCCCGGCGCATCTCCCGTCAGATCAGGACCAAGGTCCGCGAGCGGGATGGGCTCATCATCGTGGACGAGGCCCAGCACCTCTCGGTGGCCGCGGTCGAGGAGCTCCGGAGCATCCACGACTTCACCAAGGTCGGCCTGGCCCTGGTCGGCAACGAGGTCAGCTACGCCCGCTTCGCAGCCGGCAACCGGGCGGCGCAGTTCGCGCAAATCAACTCGAGACTCGGGATGAAGCTCTACCTCTCCCGGCCGCACCGCAACGACGTGACGGCCATCGCTGCCTACTGGCAGGTCACGGACGAGGAGAGCTTGAAGCTGCTCGAGCGCGTCGCCCTCCGGCCGGGTGCGCTGCGCTCGGTGGTGAAGGTGCTCCGCCTCGCCGGCGCCGGCACAGCCAAGCGCCTGACCTTCTCCCGCATCCGAGCCGCGGTCGACAACCTGGGAGCCGAAGCGTGAGCACCCCGGCCAACATGATGCAGGACGCGTTCGGGCGCTGGGTTCCGAAGGAGCTCATCAAGCCCGTTGACCTGCTCCGCGACCAGACCGTCCGCGACCTGGTCGCGGAGGCCCGCATCCTGAGCGATTGCCTCGCCCAGGCCAGGGAGCGCCTCCACCAAGCCCTCGACGCCTTCATCGGTCTCTCGATCGAACAGTATGGTGCCAGCGCCGGAGGCGACCGCGGCAACGTCCAGCTCCTCAGCTTCGACGGCCGGCTCAAGGCGCTGCGGCAGGTGCAGGACCACATCACCTTCGACGAGCGCCTCCAGGCCGCGAAGCAGCTCATCGACGATTGTGTCCGCGAGTGGAGTCAGGGGTCCAACGAGAAGATCCGAGCGCTGGTCCAGCACGCGTTCCAGGTCGACAAGTCCGGGCGCATCAACACCGGCCGCGTCCTCGGGCTCCGCAAGCTCAACATCGACGACCCGCGGTGGGCTGAGGCGATGCGCGCCATCGGCGACGCCGTAACCGTCACCTCCAGCACCACCTACCTGCGCTTCTACGAGCGGCTCGGTGACCGCTGGGTCCCGATCCCGCTCGACCTCACCAACGCCGTCCCGCTCCCCGCCACTGAGGAACCATGATGCCCCACGACTTCGACACCGAGATTGACCACCCAATCCCAGAACCACCGTCCCAGCGCGACACCGAGCCCCCGGCACCGTTCGAGCTGAAGCCGAGGCTCCGCTCCACTTGCGAGGTGCTGGGCGAGATCGTCTTCCACTGCGACGAGGCCAACCAGGCCCAGAAGGCAGGAGACTCCGACCGGGTCATCGAGCACGCCGAGCAGGCACGGGAGCTCATCCAGGAGGTGCTCTCCCACTTCGGCGAGGACGACCCACCGGAGGACGAGCCGGCAGTGGCACCTCCTCCGCCTGTCGCAAAAGGTGAACCGCACCCCACCAAGGCTCCCGAGGTGGTCGAGGCCGGCCACCTGCTGGCCCTGGCCGCTGGTGCCATCGATGCAGGCTACCGGCGCCACGGCAAGCCGCTCGAGTTCTGTGAGCTGTGCGCTCGACTCTGGTCCGAGCTGCTCGGTGTCGAGATCGGTCCCGGTGCCGTGCCCCACATGATGGTGGCTTTCAAGCTGGCGCGGTTGCGAGCCAATCCAGCGCACGTGGACTCGTGGGCGGACGTGGCAGGATACGCTGCCATCGGTGCTGAGGTGGTCACCCGAACGATTGCGGCAACCACCACCGAGCCCGGTGTCGCGGCAGGAGGGACGACCAGGTGACTCGCAGCACCCAGCCCCATCCCGCTCGGCGAGCCCTGCTCGCCCAGGTACACCTCGCCAAGAAGGAGCTGGGGCTGGACGAGGACACCTACCGAGACATGCTCGCGGCGGTCGCCGGGAAGCGGTCCGCCAGCGAGCTCACCATCCCCGAGCTGGAGCGCGTGGTCGCGGGCTGCCGGGCTCGGGGATGGCAGTCAGGAGCGGCGGCGCCAACCACCCACAGTCCGCGTGGTCGTTTCGCGGCGTCCCAGAAACCGCACGTGCGCAAGGTGTGGGCCACTTGGGGCGGCATGGGCCGCGATGGTCTCATCTCGAAGGCCAGTCGCCAGGCGCTCCGCACCTTCGTCGAACGGATGACCAAGTGCTCCGATCCAGAGTGGCTCACACCCGAGCAAGCCAACGTTGTCATCGAGGGCCTGAAGGCTTGGCGAGGACGGCTCGAGGCGGCTCGACTCGCCGCCAAAGAGGCTCCCTCGTCAGCCGCCGGCGACACCGAGCCACCGGTTGACACTTCCGCACCCGGTTGACACTTCCACCAACCCCCGAGGCCCCGTGCAATCCACCCAGCCCAACCACGGTGAGCATCGCCCAGAGGAGTGGCCCTTCACTCTCCGGGGTATCGCCCAGTCGATCGGCGTCGACGGGGCGATGTCCCTCGTGGAGCACCTGGGCGGTCTCGAGTACTACATCCCCGTCCAGGCCACAGAGGACCACGAGCTCGCTCGGGTCCTCGGCATGAGCCTCTTTCAGCGACTGGCCCGATCCCACGGTGGCCAGCGCATCGCGATCCCGCGCGATCCCTACGCGTCGGCCGCCAAAGGGCAGATCATGACCCTGGCCGAGCAGGGTATCGACGCTCGCACGATCGCCCGGCAGGTCGGGGTCACCCAGCGCTACGTCCGACGTGTGCTAGAGTTGTGCCCATCTGCGCCGAAGCCGGCGGATCCGAGGCAACTCAAACTCCCGTACTGAGCACCGCTCTCCAGCTCGAGGTTCCCCACTGCACATCATGGGACTGTACCTCGTAGTTCAGGGGAGGGGTCGAGACCAGACTCGCTCCGGTGAACCAGTTACCGTGGCCGCTCGTCGCTCTCATCCTCACAGCGCTCATCACGACCGCGCTCGGGCTATACGCCTGGGTGGCCAGTATCCGCTCGGGGACTGACTGCCGACTGGGGAAGGTGGAACTGGAGGTCGCCGTCATCGGTGAGCGTATCGCTCACCTGCCCACATCCTCCGAGGTGGCAGCGCTCACGGTCGCGGTCACCCGCTTGACCACCGAGGTCGAATCCACAGGCCGACTCCTGAACGCGCTCACGCGCCGGATCGAACTCCACGAGGAAGCTGAGCTCGAGCGCGAGAGGACGGAAGCGTCATGACTGCATTGTCTCAGGTACTGGCAGAGGACCGGCGGCTCGTGGTCCTGCGAATGCTCCGTGGCACCCCCGGATGCGCACTCAACGAGTTTGTCCTCCAGGAACTCCTGAAGCAGCACGGTCACACGATGAGCCGGGACAAGGTGCGCACCGAGCTGGAGTGGCTGAGCGAGCAGGAGCTCATCACCATCGAGGCCGTCGACGGCAGGCTCCTGATTGCCACCATCACAGAGCGGGGAGCCGATGTCTCCACGGGCATGGCGCGGACCCCGGGCGTGAAGGTGCCTGCACCAGGGAGCGGCTAGGTGCCCAAGCGCAAGCTCTCCAACCTCAGCCCCGAGGCTCGCGCCGAGGTCGAGCGCCGACTCAACCGAGGCGACCAGACCTACGAGCAGATCGCCGCAGACATCAACGCGCTCGGTGAGGGCAGCACGAGCAAGAGTGCCGTAGGGCGGGTGGCACTAGATCTGAAGGTCCTCAACGAGTGCACCCACTATGCAGGCGAGATAGGGAAGGCTCTCGGTAAGAAGATTGACCTCGAGGTCACCAGTGACCTGGGGCGCGTCATCACCAACATGCTCCAGGGGGCGGTGCTGAAGGCAGCAGCGGAGGAGGCGCGGGGCGGAGAGCTGAGCGTCGAGACCGCTCACATGCTCGCCGACATCCACCAGAAGGTGGCGCGCAGCGAGAAGTACTACGCCGACATCACCACCAAGGTGGAGGACCGCCTGCTCAAGAAGGCGGCGGCCGCCACCGAGAAAATCTCCCGTGAGCTCGGCCTCACCGGCTCCACCGTCGACGCCATCAAAGCCAGCATCCTCGGCATTCGGGACACCAGAGACCCCAAGGACCCCGACAATGGATCTCCACCGACTCCGTAACATCGCCCTCACCCTGCTCACGGCCGCCACCAACGGGGCGCGGGGCCGCAGTGAGGACGACCCTGTCTACCAGGCCGTCACAGAGCACCGCGACTTCGGTGCCAGGTACTCCTCGTGCGGCGACCTTGCGCACTGGCTCCTGTTCCGACTGGGCATCCGCTCCGACTACCTGAACCGTCGCGAGCACCTGGGGTGGAGCGTTGGCGCCAACGTCAGCCGGCTCGCGTGGAAGTGCCCAGCGGCGCGGAGCCCAATCAGTGGCGAGACCTACCAGGCCGGCGATACCCTGATCGTGTGGAGCAACGAGACCGGAACCGATGCTCATGTGGTGGTCGTGAGGGAGCACAACCACGCGGTGCTCATCACCGCCGAGTACGGCCAACCCGGTGGCGCTCAGTGCGCCCGGCTGATCAGTGGGGGACGGATCGGGCACCGACGCATCCAGAAGGTTGTCCCGCTCATAAGAGCGCTCGAGCTGGCAGCGGCAGCCGGTGAGCTCCAGCCTCCCGAGCCAGCTCTCACATGGGAACTGCGCCTGGGTCTTGTGCCCGCTCTGCGACGCGGGGCACGAGGCTTCGAGGTGGCCGAGGTGCAGCGGCGACTCAACATCGACGACGACGGTGACTACGGCCCCATCACCGAAGAGGCAGTGAAGCGCTTCCAGCTCGCGAGCGGCATCGAGCCATCGGGCGTCGTCTCCGTCCAAACCCTCGCCGCCATCGTGGCGCTCGCCTGAGCCATGGCCGCCACCATCCACCTCCCTGATGTGCTGCTGCCCTATCAGCAGCACGCCATCCAAGTCATCGGCTCACACCAGGTGACCATCTGGGAGAAGAGCCGGCGCATCGGTGCATCCTGGGGCATCTCCGCGGACGCGGTCCTTCGCTCTGCGGCTACCCGGCAAGCCGGCGGGATGCACTCCTACTACATCGGCTACAACCGCGACATGACCCGCGGCTTCATCGATGACGCCGCGATGTGGGCCAAGCGATTCCAGCTCGCGGCGGGGGATGTCGAAGAATTCCTCTTTCGCGACGAGGCCATGGACAGCAAGGAGACCCGGGACATCCAAGCATTCCGGATCAAGTTCGCGTCAAGCTTCGAGCTGGTCGCTCTCTGCTCGAGCCCGCGCTCCCTGCGCGGCAAGCAGGGCTACGTCATCATCGACGAGGCCGCTTTCCACGACAACCTGACCGAGCTGCTCAAGGCCGCCTTCGCGCTCCTCATCTGGGGCGGCAAGTTGCTCATCATCTCCACCCATGACGGCGTGGACAACCCCTTCAACCAGAAGGTGCAGGATGTCTTGTCCGGCCGCCAGAAGAAGTGGGGCTACCTCCGCACCACCTTCTCGGACGCCCTGAAGGACGGGCTCTTCCGGCGCATCTGCCTGACCCAGGGCAAGACCTGGACCACTGACGCTGAGGCAGCGTGGGAAACCGAGATTCGGGAGTTCTACGGCGACGGTGCAGCCGAGGAACTCGACTGCATCCCGCGCCAGAGCGGCGGCCGGTACCTGCCGCGCACATTGCTCGAGGCACGAGTGACCGATGTGCCCGTGTTGCGCTGGGCCCTGCCAGACGGGTTCGTGGACGAGTCAGAGGAACGGCGCTTCCAGGTGTGTCAAGAGTGGTGCACCGACAACCTGCTACCAATCCTCAGTACACTGTCGGCCAGCTCCAGCGCCCTCGGCGAGGACTTCGGCCGCAGCGGCGACCTGACGGTCCTGTGGCCCGTGCTCATCACCTCCGATCTGCGCCGAGTGACCCCGTGCGTGGTCGAGCTCCGCAACGTGCCATTCCGCCAACAGGAGCAAGTGCTGTTCTTCCTGGCTGACCACTTGCCACGTTGCACCGGGATCGCTCTCGACGCCCGCGGCAACGGTCAGTACCTCGCCGAGGTCACCCGCCAGCGGTACGGCGCCGAGATGGTCGCCGAGGTGATGCTCACTGAGGGCTGGTACCGCGAGCACATGCCGCGTCTCCGCGCTGGTCTCGAGGATGACACCTTCAGTTTGCCTCGTGACTCGGAGGTCATCGACGACTTCCACTCGCTCGAGGTGGTGAAAGGGGTGGCGCGACCGCCAGACCGAGCACGCAAGGCGCCGAGTGGCCAGCGCCACGGTGATGCCGCAGTCGCGGCTGCCATGGCGCAGTACGCCAGCACCCACATCGACGGTGGACCGCTCGACTTCTCAGTCGGCGGCGGCTTCGTGTCGGGTGAAGCATTTGGGGGCGCATGTCCGCGCCCTGATTGGTAGGAGCACATGGGAACAATTCTGTCCAAACTGGGAAGCCGCAAACTCTGGGTCACGATCCTGACCGTCGTGGCCGTCGTCCTCGGCGGCGGAGAAGCCGAGGGCATCGACACGGCCAAAGTCACTACCATGGTGGGAGCTGGACTCGCGGCCCTCTACGTGCTCGTGGAAGGGCTCGTGGACCGAGCGCGCGAGAAGGCCAAGGTGACCGCGACCAGTCTACCTGCTGGGTCGGCCGAGGCACTGGCTCAACTTGTCACCCTGCTCCAGCAATCTCACGCTGCCGCGGTTGCTGGTTCTTCGGTGTCCGCAGCTCCCGCGCCACCCACCAAGGCCGTCACCTCAGCACTGCTGCTTGCGGGCCTGATCGCCTGTTCGCCCCAGACCGGCAACTCGGCTGGTGTCGCTCAAGAGCAGGACCCCTGCTCCACTCTGGCCCTGGCCGAGCTCGAAGCCAACTACGTGCGCACCATCCTCGCAGCGTGCACAGGTCAGACTCTCGAGACCTGTGAGGCAGCGAGTGAGATCGAGCAGGAGCACCACCGGCAACTGGAGGCCTGGGCGCGATGCCAGTGACCGCCGTCATCGGTGCCATCACCGCACTGCTCGGGGCATTGTCCGAGGTCGCTCTCACTCACCTGTTCACCATCGTACAGGGAGCAAGCAAGGCCAAGGACCCCGAGCGCTACCTGAAACGGCTCGCAACTGCCGCCGCTGCACACGAGGCCACCAAGGCCACAGTGAGCGCGACACTGAAGAAGACCAAGGCGAAGTAACCACGCCCCGCGCACAGAATCCCTTGGTACGAACCCAAGACGGGGACATGCACACATGAGACTCATTGACAGGATCCAACAGCTCCGCTCCACCGTGGCCAGATTCGTCGGTCCACCTCCTCTCCTGGATGAGGTGTCCGCGACGGAGGCAAGTGCCGGAGGCCAGATCCTGACCCCTCGCGATGAGGTCTTGCGTGTGCATGGTGGCGGTGACTTCGCCGTTTATGAGAAGCTCCTGGACGATGATCAGGTGCGCCCATGCTTCCGGCAGCGACGCACTGAGATCATCGCCCGAGAGTGGAAGGTGGATCCGGGTGGCGACGCCCCGATCGACCAGCAGGCAGCCGATCATCTGAAGGCCCAGCTCCAGCGGATCGGGTGGGATCGCACCTGCTACAAGATGCTAGCCGGTCTGATGTACGGATACGCGGTCGGTGAGTGCATGTTCAGGGTGGGTGATGACGGGTTGGTGCAGCTCGACAAGCTCCTGGTCCGGCGCTCGGCACGGTTCTGTTTCAGCGCAACCGATCGGGCACTCATGCTGAAGCAGCAAGGGCAACCCACTGCGCTGCCAGCTCGGAAGTTCTGGTCCTACTCGTGCGGCGCCGAGGACGACGACGATCCGTACGGGACAGGTCTCGGCCCCGCACTGTACTGGCCGGTCTGGCTCAAGCGAAACGGGCTGAAGTTCTGGGCGTTGTTCCTGGAGCGGTTCGCTAACCCCACCCCGAAGGCTGTCGTACCACCAGGTACCAGCGAAGCCGAGCGTTCGAAGCTCCTCAAGCTACTGGCCAAGATTACGGACGGAGGGCAGATCGTTGTCCCCCGCGGAGTGGATATCGAGCTGCTGCAAGCCATCCGCTCGAGCACTGGGGACTTCGATGAGTTCATCCAGCGACTCGACCGAGCCATCGCAAAGATCATCCTCCTCCAGACGATGACCACCGATGACGGGTCTTCATACAGTCAGAGCGAGACCCACTACAAGGTGCTCACTGCCGGAAGCAAGGCAGACTCCGACCTGCTGGATGAGAGCTTCCGTCTCGGGCCAGCTACATGGCTCACCGAGTGGAACTTCCCTGGTGCGAAGGTGCCGATCATCTATCGAGACTTCTCCGCGTCCGTGGACCTCAAGGCCATCGCAGAGCGTGACGTAGCCCTCAACCGCCTCGGCTGGAAACCGAAGGCCAAGTACATCGCCGCAACCTACGGCGACAACTACGACTATGTTGCACCTGGCTCTGGGGCAGCGGGACCAAGTGCTGTCGGCTTCGCCGAGGGACCATCGTTTGCGGATCGCCTCTCCACGCCGGACGGGTGGCAGAAGGTGATGGGGCCAGAGGTGGTCAAGATCGAGCAGCTGGTCAGCAGGTGTCGCACCCTGCCGGAGCTCAAAAGGAAGCTCGGCGACTTGGCCCTCACTGACCCGCTCGAGCTGGTCGAAGCGATGGCCACCATGATGTTCGCGGCCCGCGCCCTCGGGCAGATGGGTGGCGAAGTGGACGACCTTGACGACGGTTGATGTATTCGGTTTGCCTCCCGAGGAGGCGCTGCGCTGGTTCCGCCAGAAGGGCCTAACCCCTACCTTCGACTGGCGCGATCAGTGGGGCGAGCAGCACGCCAAGGCGTTCACTGTGGCCAAGGCCACTCAGCTGGATGTCCTCGCAGACATCTACATGGCCGTGAGTGACGCGATCGAGAACGGTCAGTCCCTGGGTCAGTTCAGGAAGGAACTCCGCCCGCTCCTCCAGCAGAAGGGATGGTGGGGCGAAAAGGAGGTGGTGGACCCTCAGACCGGTGAGGTCATTGTGGCGCAGCTCGGGTCAGCCTGGCGACTGCGCACCATCTACGCCACCAATCTCCGCATGGCACACGCGGCTGGGCGGTGGGAACGCATCCTGCGCACTGCCGAGCAGCGTCCGTGGCTGCGCTACGTGGCCATCGACGATGGTCGCACCCGCGATCAGCACCTGGCCTGGCACAACATCGTGCTTCGGTACGATCACCCTTGGTGGAAGACGCATTATCCGCCGAACGGGTGGGGGTGCCGATGCAAGGTGATGCAGCTCTCAGATCGCGATCTCGAGAGGTACGGATACCTCCCCACCGAACGAGCTCCCGACGCGGAGATGGTCGTCTGGCGCGACACCAGAAACGGCATCACGCGCCAGGTCCCGCGCGGCATTTCGCCAGGGTTCGATTACAATGTCGGAGAGGCGCGCATGGGGTGGAGCCCATCGTCAGCACCGGCCACGGAAGCTGTGCTTACCTACCGAGATTACGGCAGGCCAGCAGCAAGCCGCATCACCGACAGACCCCAGGCTCCAGAGCGATGGGGCGAGGTGCACACGACTGCGGACGTGGCCCGCATCAAAGACGAGTTCCGAGTGTTGTTCGGTGGTGATGAGGCGCCCGTGAAGGACCCGACTGGTGATCAGACGAAGTTCACTCAGCGGTACCTCGACCACCTCATTGAGAAAGCTGGTTCCGGCGATCACAGACGAGCCACGTTTGCCCCGGCCGCGAAAGCAACCGTCGAGCACCCGGCGGAGATATGGCTCGTGCCCACGCGCCTCAAGAACGGCCAGGTCGCAATACGGAAGCGGTACATCCAGTTCTTTGACGGGCAGAACGGTGGCTACATGGTGGTCGTCGATCGCGACCAGAATGGGTACGCTGCCTGGACCTCTTACCCCAAGACCAGCATCGACTCGAAGAGGGAGGGGTACCTGCTATTTCCCCGCTGATACTGACCCCACAAAAGGACATCGACGGCCAGGATCCGCGTGGCCGTCGACACGTGCCTCGGCGCAGTGGAGCGGGTCTCCCCGCCGAGGTCGCAACGGTCAGTTTGAGCCCGAGCCCGGACGGTGCAACGAGGCGCAGATCAGGGTCGCGTGGCACACTGTGCCGCGGTCACAACCCCCAGATTCGTCGGCATTTCCACCACCACACAAACGCCGAGAAATTCGCACATCCGCCCTTGGTGACCTCGAACAATCGGACGCTTTGGCCGCCCCGGCTTGTACCGCCCCACTGAAACCAAGATGGGTCCCGTGTCACCGAGTGAAACGGATTGGGCTCGTTCAACAAAACAGAGGCAGCGCGAGATGCAGCATCGCGGATGCTGGTTCGTGAGATGTGCTCACCGCGGGACCCCGTCCGTTACCAACGTCACCTACGTCACCTACGGTCCGCTGGTCAAAGTGGCACTTGCTCGATGGTTTTGGAAATCCTGTGACACCCATTTGGCCAACACCACCTCCGACCCCGAAAACGCCCGAATCGCGAAATGCTCCCACATAGATGCGGCGGCCACACGACCGTCCCAACTATCCTGCGATTTGTGGGGTGTCCCCGGTGTTCTCCACTATATTGGATGCACGGCGTCGATCAGCCCAGAAGGGCGCTCCGGCTGTTCTGGCGCACAGCGGCCACCCAGACGCTTCGGGACCCAATCAGGCCCTCACCCACGAGAGCCGGTCCAAAACGCGTCACAGCGGCCCGCGCTCGCCCGAGTAAGCCCACTGGCCCCCGAGACATCCCACTACATCCCGCCGCGTCCCGGAAAATCCCGTGTGGCCATCTGGTTGTCAAAGCGTGGCCAAGTCGTTGTCAGCGTACA
>CAYNEY010000059.1:0-33143 GCA_964396375.1 uncultured Polyangiaceae bacterium
CGTATAGCTACGGGTACGGGAATCCGACCAGCTACGTCGATCCGGATGGGAGGGATCCGTTCACCATCCTCGCGGTCGTCGGGATCGCGATGTTCATCGGTGCAGGAACGAGCATTGGGGTGCAGCTCGCGGTGCACGGGGAAGTGAGGGAGTGGGGCTGGAGCGGCGTTCTGGGGGCAGCGGTAGCGGGCGGAGTGGGTAGTCTGGTCGGGATGGGGGTGGCAGGTCCAGCCACTGGCTTGCTAGGCGCGTTTTGGGGTGGCGCCGCAGCAGGAGCGGTCGGCGGAGCCGCGGGCGGAGCCACCGGCGCTGCGCTTGGAGGCGGCGATTGGACCGATGTGGGCAACGGCGCCCTACTCGGCGCGGTATCGGGAGCGGTAGGCGGAGGAGTGGGGATCCTTGCCGGTTCCAACGCAGGCGGCTGGGCAGGTTTCGGCGGGACGATGGCGGGCACCGGCGCTGGAACGACTGCGGGAATAGGGTTCGGGTGGGCAGCGATGGGCCAAGACCCAACCTGGCAGAGCGCGGGCATCGCCTTCGCGAGCGCGTTTGGGGGGGCGATTGCGAGTGCGGCGCTCAGTAAGACGTTACTGCCGTTGACGCAGAGTCAGACGGAGGGGAGGGCGGGCAGGCCGCGGGAGAATCAGCGAGAGCGGCGTACGCGGGAACGACGTGAGCCATGGCAGCTGCAAAAACTGCTGCGCTTGGTCGCTATATCCAGGCAACGCGCTGGTCAGGCTGGCTTGCGCAAGACACGTCGAGCGGAGCGGGTGTGCCACTGGTTGCCTGCGGTGGGATGGGATGCTGGTCGTCGGAGGGTCAGGTTGGTATGACCGTCGGTGTACAAGGTGCGGTTTCGCCCGGATTGGGCCAAGACGGATTCGGGATTGCCATCGATGTTTCGAGCGACGGCGTGGTTGCTGGCTCGGTGCTTCAACGTCGGCTATTTCCAGATATTGGCGCAGATGTGGAGGTCCACTTCTACCCATCGGAGTCAGTCACACCAGCGGATATCCACGCCGCCCAAGACTGGGCACTTGACGTCGGATACTTCGAGTTCTTCGTTACGGTGCATCCGGACGATGGGCTCATTGGCGTTGGCTTCGGTGCCGGTTGGGACGTGAACAAATCCGGGAGGGACCTGCAATGGGAATCCACGGATCTGGAATAGGAGGCAGTGTTCCGCCCGACTATTGGCGGGCTCTCCGAATGCGGGAGTGGTTCTGTTGGGTGGCCAAGGGCGTTCTGGCGAGCGGATTGGTGTACTTTGTGAACAACCGATCGGACAGAACTCTCCTTGTCACGGGCCTGATCGCAACAGTAGTTGCGCATCTAGTATTGGACCGTTTCCGTTGCCCTCGCTGCCAGAAGTCATTTGCTCGCTACCACTGGCTCGAAGCACCGTTCTGGCGCTTGTCTGGTAACGGCTACGCTGCGCTAGTGTGGCCGGTGCGCAAGTGCGCCAACTGCGGTCTTCGCTGCGGTGCCGAAACGTGGCTGTCGGTAGAGGAAGAGGAAAAGCGGAGGGAGCAGATGAGGCGGGAGATCCGGCGCGAACGGAAGCGCGTTCTGGTGTCGCGATCGAAAGAATGAGCCTTGCGGTGACTGGTTCCGGCAGCTTCCCTCCAACCACCCGCTAAGCTGCGGGGTGCGCGAGACGGCGAGTGACGACGGTGATGGTCGGCGCGGACCGTCTGCTTCAGCGGTAAGTTGGGCCCCGGCGCCGTCGGATCCAACGCAGAGTTAGCCACTGATCTCGACGTTCTATGTCTTTCCGGGTGAGATCGTTGGAACCGCTTGCCTTCGATTGCGCCGGTAGATTCTGAAGTCGCTATCAAACGTCAAGACGACGCCGTGTGCGTCGAGCTCGGTCATTCGAACCAAGCATGCGTCTGCGAGAGACATGGGCACGTCCGCGAATTTCTTCATGAGAGCACGCAACGGGTCGATCTCTGCGGTAACGCGAAAGTCGCTCCTCACTATTCCACGTGAGACTAGTTCTAAGACAGCGTCCTGACCGCCCGCTACACCCTGCAACAAGAAGGATGCCTCGGAAAGCACAGGATCGCAGGTGAAAATCGGTGGCTCCACAGTATCGAGTATTTCGCGCACCCAACCATGATGCCGCTCGCGCCGATTGAGCAACGCAACGAGTGGCCCCGTATCAACGATTATCGATGTCACTTGCCGTATCCGGCCATGTGCTTGCGGTTGGTCGCCAGGTCCGCGGGCCCTTCAACAGAGCCTACCAGGTCGCTGGCAAGCGCTGTGACGGAACGTCGCTTGTCCTTGGCCAAGGACTCGAGCGCCTCGCGGACAAGTGCCGACCTGCTTGAGCCGCGTGTACGCGCGAGATCGCTCAAAGCGTCATCGAGAGTCTCGGGCAGCTTGAAGGACACGGTTCGCATCGGATTTGCCATGGTATTACGTATTGCTCACGATAGTATTACGCTCGTGCGGTCTTGTCAAATACGAGGCGAATTCCGGCAAGAAAAAGGCGTGCGGTTGACAGAGCTGACTCCGGTCCCGTGGCTCGGACGAGCTAGACTGACAGGCCCGTATGTCCCGTGATCTCGTGTACCGAAGAGTCTTTCGAGCACGTCACGCGACGACATGTGGCTAACCACCCGCTAAGCTGCGGGGCGCGCGAGACGGTGAGTGACGACGGTGGTTGACGGCGCGGGCCGTCTGCTAGAGCGGAGAGTTGGGCCGCGACGCGGAGCGCCGTCGGGGATCGCGGTGGGGCTAGGCCGTCCGCCGGAGTTCTCGCACTGCAATCAGATCCCCATCACCGACGGCGCGAACGTCAACGGTATGAAGCGTGACGAGCGCCTGGGTCCGCCCCGATGCGAGGACGAACTCCACGTCGAGCCCGTCGGGCTCGTGAGTGTCGACGACGGCTCCCAGGTCACCACGGCAAAGGCCATGTTCGGGCAGGTCACGGGTCAAAACGACTGGAGCCAGCGATTGGAACATGGAACCTATCCGGGGAATGCGGTCACGAAGCGGGGAGCATCAAGCTCGTTCTGAACCATCCCGGCCGTCACAACCAAGGTAGAACGACCGGTGACACCCCGAAGGGTAGCACGGAGCTCGAGCTCCGTGCGCTGATCGAGCCGGCGTGCGATCAGCGCGTCCGGCTCGCTCGCGCCCAGGTCGACAACTGCTACGACGAAGAGCTGGTGGAGCCGTTTGCGCGTGTCTCGGGCGACGAACAATGGCGGTTGGGGGCAGCGTTCAACTTCTCGTTGTCGTTCTCCCGCATCGCGGGTTAGGCGATGGCCAGCATGGGAAGGCGGAACGGGCGCCGGGGTAGACAAAGCGGGCTCTTCAGGGAGTGAGGCGGCGGGGCTAGCGTGGTGTTGGGCTGCGCGACCGGGTTCGCTTTTTCTTGAACGAACCCAGAGCGTCCGGGCACTCCCGCACGGATCCGACGATGGCACTTGGGCCGTGGTCGGGAGAGGACGCTGGCGTGAAGCGCGTTTGCAGCTTGAGCACCGTGGCAGCCGTGGTGGTGGCCGTCGTACTTGCAAGTGCGGCGCTGAGAGCCGAGTCGGTCGGTGCCGTGCTGGTGCGGCCGGAGCTGCGAACCGAGGTCAGCATTGCTTGGCCAAGCGGCGAGGCACCCCGTGAGGGCGTGGCGGTGCTGGTGGAGTTGACCATCGACGAGCAGGGAAAGGTGAGAGACGTGAGCGTGCTCGAGTCCGCAGGAGAAGCCTTCTCCGAGGCCGTCCTGGCGGCGCTGCCGGGCTTCGAGTTCGAGCCGGCCAAGCAAGACCAAGTGGCAGTGCCGGTGCGCATTCGCTATCGCGTCGAGTTCGAGACACCTCGCGAGCTGGTCGCCGCGGCTCAAATGGACTCGGGGGTCGCGTCCGAACCACTGACGGGGCCCGAGCCCGGAGCGAAGAGTGAGGCTCTGGACGCGGCGGTGCGGGCTTCGCCAAGTGAGCTTGAAAGGGACGCTGACGCAGCATTCCAGGTGAACACCGAGCCCTTGTCGGACGAGAGCTACGTCGCTGTGGCCGAAGTGGAGGCGCCGGCGCGGGAGGTCACTCGGCACGTGCTCCGAGACCGGGAGTTGACGCAGATCCCAGGCACTTCGGGGGATGCTCTGCGCGCGATCGAGATCTTGCCCGGGGTGGCGCGGACCAGCATCAGCATGGCCATGCCGCTCCTGCGCGGTGCCGGCTGGCACGAGAGCCGCTCCTACATCGACGGCGCGACGGTGCCGTTGCTCTTTCACCTGGGAGGCGTAAAGAGCGCCTTCAACTCCCATCTCCTCTCCGCGGTGGAGCTCTACCCGAGCAACCCGCGCAGCGCCTACGGCAGGGGAGTCGGGGGCGTGGTGGCGGCGGAGGTGCGCGCTCCAAGGAGCGATCGAGCGCATCTGCTCGGTGAGGTGAGCGTCCTCGACAGCATGCTCCTCGCCGAGACGCCCCTCTCGCCGAATGCCGCGGTGGCGGTGGCCGTTCGGCGCAGCAACATCGACTGGTTCTACGACGCGGTGGCGCCCAAGGGCGATTTCAGCGTGGTCGCCCTGCCGGTCTACTACGACTACCAAGGCGTCGGTGCGCTCCGACTCTCGCCGCGCCACGAGCTTGGGTTGCTGGTCTACGGGAGCCGGGACAGCCTCGGTCTCGAGTTCTCGCAGCCGAGCGACTTCGATCCGGCCCTCCGCGACCGGGTGGAGTACGCCATCGACTATCACCGGCTCCAGGCCTCCCTCAGAAGCGACCTCAGCGCAACCGTCGAACAGCGCCTGCAGCTGACCTACGGTGCGGGTAGCATGCGGCAGCGCCTCGGGACCACGCGCATCGACTTGCGCGAGCATGATCTCTTCTCCCGCGGTGAGTGGAGGCTTCGCCTGGGTGAACGCCTGGTCGCCAATCTTGGCTACGATCTCGAGAGCCAGCTGCTGCGCGGGAGCTACCTCGGCAATCGGCCGCCCCAGGCGGAGGGAGAGGTTCAAAACGGCAGCGCCTCCACCGAAGCCTCGGTGGATCTCGGTCGCCTCGGCAGCGTCTGGCTCTTCTTTCCCGCGGTCTACGCCGAACTCGAGCTCTATCCAACTTCCCGACTGCTGGTCGTGCCCTCGGTGCGGGTCGACCACTACAGCAATTCGGAGGCCACCACGGTCGATCCGCGCCTGTCGTGTCGGCTCGAACTCACGGAGCTGCTCTTCGCCAAGTGGGGGCTCGGTCGCACCTCGCAGAACCCTCAGTATTACGAGCTGCTGGAGGGCCTCGGCAATCCTCGGCTCGAACCCTACCACGCGCTCTTTTACAGCGCCGGACTCGAGTTCCAGCCCATGGCGGCGCTCCACCTCGGTCTCGAGGGGTACGCCAAGCACCTCACGCACCGCGTGGTCTCGACGCCGGGGGGGACCGCGCCCTACTTTCGCAATGACGGTTCGGGTCGGATCTACGGCACCGAGCTGTCCTCCTCCTACACGACAGAGGTGTTCTCGGGCTGGCTCTCCTACAGTCTGTCCCGGAGCCTGCGCCGCGATCGTGACGAGTCAGAGCGGCTCTTCGAGGCCGATCAGACCCACATTCTTTCCGTGGCGGGGAATGCTGCGCTCGGGCGCGGATGGCTGGTGGGAGGCAGGTTTCGTCTCACCAGTGGCAATCCGTACACCGAGGTCCGGGGCGCCGTGTACGACGCGAACTCGGACGTCTACCAACCGGTGAACGCCCAGCCGTTCGCCGCCCGAAACCCCACATTCCATCAATTGGATGTGCGGGTAGAGAAGAGCCAAAGGCTGGGTCAGGCCCAGGTCACCGTGTATCTCGAGCTACAAAACGCCTACAACGCGAGGAACAACCAAGGCTTCGAGTACAGCTACGACTATGCACGACGGCAGTCGCTCGCAGGGCTTCCGCTCTTGCCCAACCTGGGTGTGCGAGGTGAAATGTGAATTCCTTGAACAGGTGTCTAGGCTTCGCGTGCACGGCGTGCCTCGGCTGGCTCTCGGCCTGCGGCGAGCCACTGGTCGATCCGGCACTGGTGTCAGGGCCGCGGCTCCTGGGAGCGCGGGTGGAGGCAGAGGCGGCTCCGGAGCGGGCGACCCTCCGCGGTGGTGAGACGGGTCGCGTGCGCTGGCTGGTGGGGTCTCCCACTGGCCCCGCATTGGTGGGTGCGCGATGCGCGGCCTGCGTCGCCGAGCCCGTATCGCGGGGACTCCCGCGCTGTGCGGGGGAGGTGTTCGCCAGCCAGGAGCTGGAGCTCGGCGCTCTGCCCGAGTTCTCCTTCGTGATGCCAGACGGCGCTGAGAAGGTGGCCATCTTCGGAGCGTTTTGCGAAAGCGGAACCCCGAGGTGTGAGGGTGTCTTGCCGGACATCGACAGCTGTCGCTGCCCAGAGCCGAGGGAGTCGCCGCGGCTGGCCACTGTAACGGCGCATGCCGAGGTGGACGGTCGCACCAACCGGAACCCATCTCTCGAGGGGCTCAGTGTGGGACTCGGGGAGATGATGCTGCCGACCGACGAGGCCTGTGCTCCTGATCAACCGCGGCTTACGGCGGGGAGCGAGCCGCGGCAACTGGTGCTGACGCTGGGAGCCTTCGACGCGGAGAGCTTCGAGCAGGAGTCGGGCTCCATGCCGGATACCGAAACGCTCAGCCTCGCACACTATGTCACCGGAGGTGAGCTCGAGCGCGTGTACAGCGAGCTTCGCGCCCAGGATGAGAGCGAAGGGCTCGAGCTTGGCTGGACTCTGCCCACGGAAGCGCCGCCGACGGGGGCCCCGGTGTGGTTCTTCTTCGTGCTCCGTGATGGTCGCGGTGGACTCGACTGGACGCTGCGCCAGCTCTGCGTCGAGCCTGGTTGATGCCCCGTTTGCTCTGGAGGATCCAATGAACATCGAACGAATCGCCAACGCCTTGCTCGACCTTGGGACCGCGTGGATCCTGTGGCTCTTGCTGCTTCTCAGCGTCATCGCGCTCGGGGTCATTGCCGAGCGTGCGCTGCTCCTCGTCTGGACGCGGGAAAAACGTGAGCGTTTGGAGCCAGAGCTGCGCCGGCTCTTGGTCGAGGGACGCATCGACGAGGCCCGACGGCGGCTCGAGTCATCGCGCTCCTTCGAGGCGCGGATCGTTCTTTCAGGCCTGGACGCCGAGCAGGCCGAGAGCGCGTGGGAGCGGATGTCGAGCGAGAGTCAGTTGGCGCGCCTTTCGATGGAGCGGAGCCTAGTGTACCTCGGTACGCTCGGTAACAACGCTCCCTTCGTGGGACTCCTCGGTACCGTGATCGGGATCGTCGGGGCCTTCCATGAGCTTGGTCTGGCACAGGGTGAGGTGTCCTCGGGGCTGATGGCACAAATCGGTGAGGCCCTGGTGGCCACGGCGCTCGGGCTTCTGGTGGCGCTGCCCGCGGTCGCAACCTACAACCTATTTCAGCGGGTGATCGTGGCGCGGCTTGGCTGGGCGGAGGCCTTGGGGCACGACGTTCTCGCCTATCATCGCAGCTACGGCCGAGCCGAGAGCCAAACCGACGAGGCGAGGTGAGCATGGCACGGTCCTCGATGGCCCGCGGTGAGGTGATCACCGGGATCAACGTCACACCCTTGGTCGATGTGGTGTTGGTGCTCTTGGTCGTGCTGATGGTGACGGCGGGGTACATTGCCAGCCGGGCGATCCCGGTCGTGTTGCCGCGGGCAGCCACGGGCGAAGGTTCGGCCCCGACACTGGCGATCAGTATCAAAGAAACGGGAGAGCTGTTTGTAGACGCCGTGCCTGTCACCCGAGAGGGCCTGCGCGAGCGCGTGCGAAACCTACGACGAGTGTCCTCGGAGACGCGGGCGGTCATCGGCGCCGACGGCCGGGTGCAGCACCGCCAGGTGGTGGAGGTGATCGACGCGCTGCGCCTGGAAAACGTCACGCGCTTCGCGATCAACGTCGCACCGGAACCGGTCTCTTCGGGTTCACCATGACCAGGCTGGCTCCCAGGTGGCAAAGCCTTCGAAGGACGGCTCTCGGATGGGCTCTCAGCCTGGGGTGTCATGGGGGGACGCTCTATTGGCTCGGTGAGTTCACCCCCATGGAAGGCGCGCGGCACGCCCCGAGCTCGGTCGAATTCTCGGTGATGGCTCCGCCCAAAGCGCCGGAGCCGCAGCTGGCGCAAGCACCCGCGGTGGAACCGGAAGTGGCGGTGGCCCGAGCGCCCGCGGCGGAACCGGAAGTGGCGGTGGCCCGAGCGCCCGCGGCGGCACCGAGGGCGGCGCCGGCCAAACCGACGCAGCCCGACGCTCCGCCGGCGGTCAACCCCGTGGACATGACGGGTGTCACCCTGACGGCGGGGGACGGCTGGTCGACGGTGGTTGGCAATGGCGCCCCCATGCTGGAGCCGCTCCGCGTCCCTGCCCCTGAGAAGGCCTCCGAGGCGGCCTCGGCGCCGAGGGCGGTGGCGAGGACAGCACCGACGAGTCGTGGCGCGCCCCTCGCCGTGGTGGCCCTGGCCGAGCTCCGCGACAAGCCTCGGCCGCCCCCCCTCGACCAGGCCTTGCTCCGAAACTACCCCGAAGAGGCGCGACGGACGGGAACCAAAGGTCGCGCCGAGGTGGTGGCACGGATCGAACCGGACGGCTCGGTTCGTGAGGTACAACGCGTCTCCGAGTCCGCTCCGGGCTTCGGTGCGGCCTGTGCAGGTGCCTTGCGTGGCTCGGTATGGTCTGTGCCACGGGATCGGCTGGGGCAGGCGGTTCCGACGCGGATCCGCTACACGTGCTATTTCCGTGTGAGCGGTTGAAGATCCAAGGAAGCACTCGCGAGGATGATAGTGACCTGGCTTCGAGCTCTCCGGCTTCATGGGTTCGTCGTGAGGGCGGTCAGCTTCGGGCTTCTGCTCGTTGGCCTCACCCCGCACGAACTCCGCGCCGCGGGTGACCGAGGACAGGCGTCGTTGGGGCTCACCCTCGAGGGGGCGCGCGACGGAGACGAGTCGGCGCGCCTCGAGCAGGCCATCGAGAACGAACTCGGGGTGGTGACGAGCAGTGAGCTCGGTCGAGAGTTCCCCGTGGGAAATCTGCACATCGTCCTCGGAGCGACCGAGGCCAGCATCGTCTACCAAGCGAGCCCCGAGAGCGTGCCTTTGGAGCGGCGGGTCACGCTTCCCGGCGTCGGGGTGCGGCGGGCTCAGGTGGTGGCCTGGCTTGCCGGAAATGTGGTGAGAAACGAAGCATCTGCGCTGCTCGCACGGTGGGCCACCCCGCCGCCTCTGGCTGACGTGGTGTCGACCGAGCAAGAGGAAGTGGAGCGGCCCTCCGTCGCCCCGAAGTCCCCTGCGTCCCCCGCCGTCCCTCGCGCCGCCACGCCCAGCCTGAGAGCAGGACGAGTGGAGCTCGCTTCAACCCGAACCGAGTCACTCGGAACGAGCTTCGTGCATGCGGCGCTGCTCTCTCCCTGGCTCTCCACGGATCCCGAGGCACACCGAGCTCGGGTTCGTCTCGAGCTCGACGGGGTCTATGGACATGTCGGTGCGGTCGATGGCTTAGGAGTCGGCGTGATGATGACCCAGAGGAGCCACCCGTCCTCGGGGGTGCAGCTGACGGGCCTCGGGGTGATCAGCGGCCCATTCCGCGGGTTTTCGCTCACCGGGGGCGGGCTCTACGGGCGTGGGGAGTTGGTGGGTGCCGAGATTGCGGGGCTGGGTCTGGTTCGCGCGGGGAGCGTTGAAGGGCTGCAGCTCTCGTTCGGAGCCAACCTGGTGGATGGGAGTGTGACCGGCGCCCAGTTGACCTCCGGCGTCAACTGGGCAAGGGTGCTTTGTGGCGTACAGTTCGGCGCGGTCAACGTGTCGACGCGGGTCAAAGGGCTGCAGCTCGGGCTCGTCAACGTGAAGAGCGACGCGGATGGCTTCGCGGTGGGGCTGTTCAACTGGTCGAAGGACGCGCGGCTTCATCCCCTCGTCTTCGTCCAGACGCCGGCCTTCGTGAACCTGGGCTACCGTGTGGTGTCGGCGGGCTCCACCGGGAGCATCAGCCTCGGCTACGACGAGGCGAGAAAGCAGGCGCGGACTCACTTCGGGCTGGGCTCCGAGCACGGCTTCGGCACTGTGGCTCTTGGCCTCGAGTTCGGCTATGGTTGGGTGCTCGAGCATTTGGACCGAGGGGCCACCGATCGCGCTCATGAGCTCGATCTGATCGGTCGCGCCTCGGTCGAGTTCTTACCGGAGCTCCTCAACCTGTACGCAGGCGCGGGTGGGCGGCTCCCGGTCTCCGGTGTGGTTCCGGTCGAGCTACATCCGGTCTTTCAGGCCGGCTTGGCCTTCCTGTGAGCTCGGGTGCGAGTTCCTCGGCCCCATCGAAGGGGGCGCTGAACGGAACCGCCGATGCCGGGCACTCCCCAAGGCGTGACCTTCCCCAACCCAAAGAGAGGCAAGCTGGTAAAGTGAACCTGGGGCTCGCCTTCGTGGACCACCAGAATCTCAAAGCTCGGGTGGCCGAGACCGAACTGGAGCTCATCGCGCGATTGAGAGCTGGGGAGGTTGCGGCGATCGGTCGGGCCTACGATCTCCATCACCGAAGTGTGCGGGCCTTCGCGCGCAGGCTGGTCGGTGCCGAGGACATCGCTGAGGATCTGGTGCAGGAGGTCTTCGTTTCGCTGTCCCGGGCGATCCACCGCTTCCGTGGAGAGTCGTCCCTGTGTACCTTCTTGATGTCGATCGCCGTCAATCACTCGCGCCACTATCTGCGCAGCAGTGTCCGGCGGCGCCGCGCCCTCGAGCGATTGACGGTGTTCGGTGGCGAACTTGGGGCGGGCGAAGGCGCGGGTGATCCGGAGCAGTGCGCGGCAAGAAGGCAACTGGCCGAGCGCCTGCACCGCGCCATGGATGAGCTGCCCTTCGACCAGCGGGTGGCCTTCGTCCTGTGCGAGATCGAAGAGCGGACCTCGAAAGAGGTGGGAGGCATCGTGGGCGCGCCCGAGGCCACGGTGCGCACCCGGCTCTTCCACGCCAAGAAGAAGCTTCGCCAGCTACTCGAACAGCCAGGAGGTCCGATATGAGCGCTCCCTTGGAAGATGCGGTCCGGTCCCTGCGCGACCTCACCGCGGAGGGCGGATCGAAGGCAGAAGGCCTGACCCGTGCTCGCATCCTCGCCGAGGTGCGGAGGGAACGGCAGCGGCGCCTTTCACGCTGGGCACTCTTGGTGCCGCTGGCCGCCATTCTGGTGGGGTCGGCTGCCTACGCGATGACAGGTGGCCAGCCCGGGAAAGGCCTGGCTCGCCTGCGGGAGCTGTTCGGGCAGCCGCCGTCGAACACGGCGACCATGCCTCAGAAGTCAGAGCGGCCGAAGGTGTCGAAGCCCGAGGTCGCGCCACCTCAACCGAGCCCATCGGTGGCGGTCCTGTCGAGCGCGTCGAGCGCAGCGGTCTCGGCCTCTTCCGGCCCCAGGCCAGGGTCAAGCGCGGCACGTTCTTCTGCCACGGCCTCGGAGCAAGAGGCACAGCGTCTCGAGCAGGAACTCCAGCTCTACGAGCAAGCCCATCATGCCCACTTCGTCGCGAAGGACGACGCGTTGGCGCTCCGCGCGTGGGACGAGTACCTGGCGCTGCCCGAGGCGGGGCGGTTCGTGCCGGAGGCCCGCTACAATCGCGGGCTGTGCCTGCTGCGCCTCGGGCGCACCGAGGAGGCGAAGGGTGCCTTGCGGGCCTTCGCGGACGGTGCCTACGGACGCTACCGACAGGCCGAGGCGAGAGCGCTCCTCGAGCGGCTCGAGGAGCGCCCCGAGCCCGAGGCCCCGACGACGGAGCGAGACGGGCTCAGGTGAACTCGGCGTGGCTGAGGGTGGGCGTGTCCCCGCTCAGGCGCGGGGTCGCGGCCGCCCACCGCGCCCAGAATTCTGGGCGCGACGGGGTGGCGGCGCGGCGCTCGGAGCGGGGGCATCCTTGCCGAAACGGTTGATCCGGGCGCCTATCAAGCGCTCGATGTCGGAGAGGTACGCCTGCTCCTCGGCGCTGCAGAAGGAGATGGCGTTGCCGGCGGCTCCAGCGCGAGCGGTACGGCCGATCCGGTGCACGTAGGTCTCCGGCTCGTTCGGAAGATCGTAGTTGATCACATGGGTGATGCCCTCGACATCCACGCCGCGGGCGGCGATGTCGGTGGCCACCAACACCGGGATCTCCCCAGTGCGGAAGCCCTCGAGGGCGCGGGTGCGTGCGCCTTGCGACTTGTTGCCGTGGATGGCCGCCGCGGCGATCCCATGCTCTTCCAGCTGACGAGCCACGCGGTTGGCGCCGTGCTTGGTGCGGCTGAAGACCAGGGTGCGCAGGCATCCGGGCTGACCGAGCACATCCAGAAGCAGCCTGGGCTTGGCCTGTTTCTCCGCGAAATACACCCCTTGCTCGATCTTGTCGGCGGGTGTGCCGACCGCACAGGCCGCCACCCGGACCGGATTATTGAGCAAGGTGCGCGCGAGTTGCTCGATGGGAGGAGGCATGGTCGCGGAGAAGAACAGTGTCTGGCGCCGAGCCGGGAGCTTGGCGGTGATCCGGCGCACGTCGTGGATGAAGCCCATGTCCAGCATCCGATCGGCCTCGTCGAGCACGAAGATCTCGATCCGATCCAGCTTGACGTGTCCGCGATTCATCAGATCGAGCAGGCGACCCGGTGTCGCCACCAGAAGATCGACGCCGCGGTTGAGCTCGGCGATCTGAGGCTTGTCGTTGACGCCCCCGAAGATCACCGTGTGGTAGAGATCGAGGTGCCGCCCAAACATGGCAAAGCTCTCGCTGATCTGTGCCGCAAGCTCCCGGGTGGGTGCGAGCACCAAGGCTCGGATGCAGGGGGTGCGCTCGGCGACGCGATCGAGGTGCTGCAGAATGGGCAGGGCGAAGGCGGCGGTCTTGCCGGTGCCGGTTTGGGCACATCCCACCACGTCCCTGCCTTCGAGGGCGGGGATGATGGCCTTCTCTTGAATGGGAGTGGGGTGCTCGTAGCGGGCGTCGGCGATGGCTTTGAGGAGGGGTGGGCAGAGAGGAAGATCTTCGAAATTCAAGGGATGTCTTTCAGCATCGGCCAGGCTTCGCACTGGACGAAGGGGACCGCCGAGGGCGGTTGCGGTGAGATGCGGGTGAAGTCCCGCGAGAGGGGCGCGTAGCAACCCCGTTGAGGGTCCCAGAAAAGGCCAATCTTTGGGCTGTGAGGGTCGAGCGGACTATCGGACCAGGGGCTTTCCCGGCAGTGCGCAGGAAGTGCGGACCGCCAGCACCCAGGGACGACGAAACCGGAAACCACTCAGCCAGGTGCGATTCTGAGAACCGGAGCCGGCAACCTAGCACAACTTTTCGGCTCTGCACGAAATCCTCCGACGAGGAACTCCTCGGTTGGGGCGGACCGAGGCTCAGGTACGGCTCTGGACCGGCCCGCCCGATGAAATGTGCTGCAATGCAGATTTGACCCAAGCTGGGCGATTTCCTCTCACCCTTTGTCCCTGGCATCCGTTCCTCTGCCGTGTTCGTGAGGAGATACCGTGAACTCCGCCAATGAGCTGCGAACCATGTCGTCGAGAATCCTTCGTAGCATCGAGCCCGCTGTCTCGTCCGGAGCCTTTCTCCGCTCCACTCCGCATCGCATCCTCTATTGCGACCGGGACATGGCCTGTGCGCACCAAGATGAACTCTTCATGTTGCTCTGGCGTGACCGCACCACCATCGAGGGTGTCAAGATCTTGAGCCAACACCTGGAGCAGTTCGCGCGGGAACGTGAGCGTGGGTTGGCTCTGATCACCATCATCGAGCAGAACGCTCGGATGCCAGCCTCTGGCACCCGCGAGTCGATGGCCAAGCTGATGCGCAGGATTGGCACGAAGTTCGTGATTTCCGGCGTGGCCTTCGAGGGCGACGGCTTCATGGCGGCGGGGATCCGAGGTGTGGTAACGGGGCTCACCCTGATCGCTCAGCAACCCTACCCGCATCGGGTTTGGAAGAACGTGCGCGAGGTGGGGGAGTGGTTCGAGTGCGAGGCCCCCCGGATCCAACGGTTGTTTGTGGGCAGCGAGGTGGAACGGTCGGTGCGAGGTTTTCGACGCGCGGTCACTGAGCTTGATCCGGGGCAACAGCGACGTTTTGGAGCATGAGCTCGCGCAGCGCAGGGCGGACCGAGGGCGGACGTTCTCCATCCGCGGCACGCAACGGCTTACCCAGGCGGAACACCACCATCGGACGGGCGGTGGTGCGGAGGCGGCCGCGCAAACCAAGGTTGGCGGCGGTCACCTCGGTCATGGCGGCGTGCATGTGGGTGACATAGCCGAAGAGCGTGAGGAGGTTGGCGAGACACGCGTAGGCGCGACCGGCCGCGAGGCGGCTCGGTACCTCGTCGTCCGCGGTGGTGATGACCGCGACTGCCGAGGATGAGCGCATGCCCAGGCTCGCGGACTTGGCGAGGCCCGCGACCTCGTCCGGCAGCAGCCGTTCAGCTCCCCTGAGCCCGAGGTGGAAGTGACGTGCCGCCTGATCGGTGAGGCCGAATTCGCGACCGCGCATCCCGAGCGGGGTGGTGGCCTCGTTGGGCAAGAACCAGTCGGCCAGCTCCTGCGCGAAGGCGGAGCGATTCATGACCGTGGTGTCGGCGAGTTCCTGGAACTTCCCCATCACACTCAACGAGGCTCGATCGGTGATGAGGTGAAGCTCGAGACCTGGCAGTGTGCTGACGATGGAGGACATCTCCTCTGCCAGGGGCTTCGGGAGCTCGATCGAGGGATCGTATTCAGCGCGCACGATCTTGCGGCAGTGCATGGCGGTGAGCAGCTGTTCTCCTCCGGGCTTCGGTGATCCGGGCTCGAGCAGGAGGTCGGCCAGAGCCGTGTAACGGTCGGCCTCGGATGGCCCAGGCGTGGTCGCGGAACCAGGCACCGAGAGCGGCTCTGGCTTACAGCGCTTTCCGGTTGCGAGGGCAGCGAGGATGAGTTGCGACAGCGCGCAACCGACGCTCACCGTCGCTTGGCGCCCGCACGGATCCGACTCTGGGAGCACGAAAGCGCGGTCCACCAGCAGCGTCAGGCGAGCCCCTTTCTCTCGCCAGGCGAAGCGCTGCGGCACTGTGTTGTGCGTGGTGGGGGCGAGCAGACCAAACTCCAGCCAATCGGTGCACACTTCACGTATCGGGCTCCGCTTCGGGAGCCCGGGCATGCTTGCTGCGAGCTCGAGGAGCTTTGATTCCGGTTCTCGAGGCGAGGTCATCGTTCCCTTACCTCTCGACCCATGAGATCCCAGACCAATCCGCGGGTGGTGAGTTCACGGGGGTGTCCCAGCACACGCAAGGCCAGCTCTTTGCCGCCCAGCCCTCCGGCTACCAGAGTGGTCGCTCCGCTCTGAGGCAGACTCCCGGTCGGTTGCTCCCCGCGGCCCTGCACGAAATCATCGAAGGGATCCCCCGCGAAGTCGACCCCGCACAGCTCTTCGATGAAGGCAAAGATCCGGGCGCGCTCACCGCTGCGGGTGGCCACGAGGGCGTCCTTGAGGCGTTGATCATCGCCACCCACACCGAGGCTCGCGCGCGGGTCGGTACGGAAGGGATTCCAGAGTGCTTGCGTGCGGTGACCGAAGTCGGTGAGCATCAATACGTCGATACCGTGCCGTCGGGCCAGCTCCCGAAGCTCCACTTTCATCGAGAGCTCGTCGATTTCCTCCACCAAGATGTCGAGGCGCGGCTCGTCGCTCCCGTTGCCCAGCAAGAAACGCTCGGCGTTGCGCGAGCTGAGTGGCTCGTCCACCACGAAGCACTCGAGGTAGGGGTCGACCAGGTTCTGCTCGTAGGCAGCGCAGCCAGCTTTGCTGACTCGCAAGGATTCGTAGGGATTCCTCGGGTCGAAGCGCGCGGCCCGACTCTGGACCAAGTGACGGAGCGAGGCGCGCTCACAGCGGTTGAGGTTGGTGAGTTCGAGCCAATCTGGGTCGGCGAGTTTGACCTGGGCGGGCCGGGCCTCGCGCAGCCAGCCCTCGAGGAGATTGCTGCCCACGCTGAGGCCGGCGAAGCCCACCACCGCGCCCTCCAGGCGCTTCCGGAGCTCCCGCCAGCTGGCAAGGCCAGCAGGATCCGTCAACAACCGCGCCTGACTGGTTACCAGCGCCAACCGATGCCAGTATGCCGGCGCGATCAGATAGAGGTTATGGGCCACGTGGTCGAGTAGGTAGCTCCCGTAGTCGGGCTCGAACTTCCCGTCAGACAGAGCCTGTGCCGAGAGCTCTTCGTAGCGTGCTGTCTCAGCCTCGTAGCTTTCGCGGAGGGTCGAGCCATCTTCGAGCAGCGGCGAGTTGGCGAGTCGTGAAAGGGCCTTGTTCAGATCGTCGAAGGTGGCACGGACCAGCGGAAACTGCTGACTTGGCGCGAAGAGTTCGGGCTCGGTGGCGACCGAATGTCGCACCTCGACGGTACCGTCGGCGCGATAAGTGACCTGCCCGGTCCGATGCGCCTCGGCCGCATCGAGCAAGCTGGGTTGTAGGGCATAGCGACGGGGCGAGAGGCTCATGGGGTAAGATTGGCGGTCCATCGGGGAGCGGTGATGGCGTGGAGGTGGTCGAGGAAGGGAGCGGTCAGCTCGCGTGCCACGAAGAGCTGGTAGGCCAGCCCAAGGTCGCGGTAGGTGCCTGGCGCGAGGTGAGCCATGTGGTCGTGTTCGTCGAAGAGCATGAAGCGCTCGACACCGCGGTTCTGGTAGAAGCGGCGCACCGCCTCCATCAGAGGAATGACGGCCTCTTTTGCTCTGGCACCAAGCGGTACCAGATGCACTGCGTCCAGGAGTCCGGCCAAGTACACCCCTGGCTCCACCAAATCCACCAGCGCTGCCAGCTCGGCTCGCCCGCGTTGGCGCACCACGAGCAGGGTGCGTCGGCGAACCAGATCGTGTTGCCGAAAGACACGGCCGATGGAGCAAAGCTCGAAATCGGCGGGTGAGAGCTGGTAGGCGTGGAGCATCGGTGCAGGGAAGAAGTCTTCGAGCGCCATCACCACGTCCTGTTCTTCGGCGGATGAGGCGCGGTCGATCTGGAAGTCGTGTGAAGCCTGCTCTACGAGCAACCCAGTGTCGATCTCGACCGCACGGAACGGCACGACCGACGCCCGGCGGTTGTCAGTGAAGGCTTGGGCGAAGCTGAGATTGGCGAGCGCGGTGAAACGGGCGTCCTTTCTGATATACGTCACGTGCCAGTCCCAGTCCGGGTGCGCTTCCACGCTCTCGTAGGCGTGTAGGTACATATCGAGCAGCACCCGATTGCCGGCGAGACCAAACGGGCTCGAGGTGCCGTAGCGTGCCCCCTGGTATGCCACGAAGGCCCGTGACCAGGCGCGCAGCATGATCATGGACGCTTCGATCCGCCCGCGACCTGGACGCGCTACGATGGTTGCAAGTTCGGGTGCTCGAGCCAAGCGAGCGAGCGCGCCACCGAAGGCGTCGCGCACCTTCGCGAACTCGACCGGGTCGCGCCCGCCCAGCGAGAAATAGCCGGAGGCAGCGTAGAGTTGCCACAGCTGTTCGGCGTCGACCAAGGCTCCCTCGATGGTGTGCGGGTGAAGGACGGAGGTTACTTCGGTGAGGTAGCGTCGACGGTCGCTGGCCGAACCAAAATGCGCTTCTGCGCCGCAGCCGCCAGGTGGGGTGAGGTGGCGCACCAGAAGATCGAGCTCTAGCGTCGGGCCGTGCTTCCAAGACACCTCCACGTTCGAGAGCCAAGTACCTGGGGCAAAGCGGGCCTCATCTCCCGGCTCTAGGGTGAAGGCGAGGCCATGATACCCGATGTCGCGGACGCGGCGTTCGCATTCACGTCCTTCGAAGAGGAAGGTCACCCTTGTGCCCGGGGGAGCAGGCACGCGCCGCTCGCTCCGTCGAAAGGTCACGAACAGGCAGTTCGGGGGATGGAACTGACCTGTTGGCCCCCGCTCCGCCGGGCGGAGTGAGAAGCGCACCTCGGAGACTGGGCCATCGAGACACACCGTCCAATCCTCTCCGGCGCAGCTGAGCGCGAACTCGGCGGTGGTGAGCAGGTGGGGGCCCGAGACAACACAGGCCACACTGCGCTGTGGGCGCCCGTGGCTCTCCACGGACACGTGACCGCGGGCATGTGCCTCCACCAATGCCGACAAAGTGGCCCAAATTCGGCTTGGATCGCGGATCTCGAGCACGAGTGGTGTCGGGTCGAGCGCGCGGATCGACGAGTGCTGAGGGACCGAACGTGGGGAGCTCGCCGCGTCACGCTCGTCTAGCTCGTCACTCCTGTTCCGTGCCAAGCCAACAGAAGGTATCACGAACCTGCTCGTGACATGCACGGGCGGAACGTCAATTGCTATCCCCTTGGTTAGGCACAAATCCGCACAATTCACGCTTGATTCACGATGTGCCTTGGCAGCGGGCGGGTGGGCAAAGAGCCCGCTGTGCGGGTGTCACCGCGTTGACACGGCGCATAGTCCTAGGAGTCTATTGCAGGTGGGTGTGGGCCGCAGCAGCCTGTTCTGGCGAGTGCGCGTTGGCGTCGATCAAGAGCGGGGGACTCGATGTGTGGTGATCCGAGAGCGGGGGATAACCCCTCGAGCCTCGAGGCTCGAGCCTGGAGGCAAGCTGGACCCAAGGGCGCGCGGACACTCCTCCTGCGCTGGGGTAAAAGGGCAATGTTACGGTGTTTTCTGGCGCCCAGGTGAGGCTCTGCTATGGCCGCCGCGTGACGATCAAGTTGTGCGTGTTCTTGCTGGTGACGAGCGGTTTCGTGGGCTGTGCCGAGACGGTGACGCCGAGCGCCCAGAAGGTGTCCGCGCCGCTTCTAGCCACGCGGGCGGACTGTGACGCCGTGGTATCTCTGATCTGTGCGAACAGCGGGGGCGGTGAATCGGTGGAGTGTCAGGCCTCCTCGGTGAGCGTCTCGCTCTTGCCGTCCGAGGCCTGCGCTGAGGCACGAAAGCACGCCGAGTATATCGTGGACCAACTCAAGGCGCGTGGGGAGCTCTGCGCCACCCTGCGGGATCGCCTGTGCGCAGATCTCGGTCGTGAAACGGGGACCTGCAGCCTGGTGCGAGAGAGTACCGAGGGTTTTCCGAAGGAGCGCTGCCGAGCGATGTTGGCAAGCTACGATCAGGTGCTCGAGGAACTCGAGGAGCTGGAGGCCGCCAATCAACCGCTGAGCCCCGAGCGGCGCGCGGCACTTCTGGCAGGTGACCCGCCGGCAGTGGGACCGAGCGATGCCAAGGTCGTGATCGTCGAGTTCAGTGACTTTCAGTGTCCTTACTGCAGTCGCGCGGCCGCCACCGCGAAGGCTATCCTCGACAAGTATCCAGCGCAGGTTCGCTTCGTGTTCCGCCATCTCCCGCTCGACTTTCATCAGCACGCGGCGCTCGCCGCCGAGGCGGCTCTGGCGGCGCACGCCCAGGGCAAATACCGGGAGATGCACGATCTGCTGTTTGCCAATCAAAACGCCCTCGAGCCTGGCCAGCTTGTGGGCTACGCCGAGCAGCTGGGGCTGGATCTCCCCCAGTTCAAGGAGATGCTGGACAACGGCACGCACAAAGCCAAGATCGAGGCTGATCGGCAGCTGGCCCAGGAAACCCACGTGGTGGGTACTCCTACCTGGTTTCTGAACGGCGTGCGCCTCGACAACCCCACCGATCTGGCGGACACGCTGGCTCGCATCGAAGCTGAACTCTAGCCAGAAGTTGTGGACGGATCGGCGCCTCTTGCCTCCGCAGTATCCCGGGCAGGCAGGGTGCCCTCGATCAGTTCGGCCCAGTCGAGCAGCACTGGCAGGAGCTGCTCCACGGCTCGGGCAGGGATATGGTGTGGATTGCCGAAGTCGAAGCTGCAGGTGAGCCCATGCTCCGTGATGTTGACCTGCTTCAGAGAGCCAGGGAAGCTTCTGATGAAGGGTTGAGTGAGCGCGAAAAGATCGGCACTGTCGAGGCGCTCGGCGATGTCTGCACTGGCGTGGCGGGTGGTGAAGAAACGGTTGACCCGAGGATCGTCGTGGTCGTAGTAAGGTAAGGCGGAGAGCCGCCGGCCGGTAACGTAGTTTCGCAGATCGACCGAAGGGTTCCCGCGGAAGCGCACGATCAGCCGTCGCTCTTCATCCGGATCCACCACCACGGAAAAGCCCCGGAGCTGGCCGGTGAGCTGCCCGATCTCGGCTGGGTCCCTCGGCGGGCGGTGGGTGAGCCCGAGGCGCTGGGCGAGCTCTGGGTAGTCGAGGCGTGCCTGGTCGCGGCCGGCGCGACGACGCAGGGCCTTCATGGCCATGAAACCGAAGAGCAGCAGCCCGAAGGGCAGCGCCTTGAGGAGAGACATTTCCATCGGAAATCCGTGCCCAAGAGGTAACCATGCACGGTCTGTCTCGCAAGCCCAGAGTTCGCGATTTGGGCAAGATGGTTTTAGGACGGCTCTTCGGCTAACCTCGGCCGGATTCTGGAGGTCACGATGACAACGGCACTGGTACTTTTGGCGAATGGGTTCGAAGAGGTGGAGGCGATGGCCGTGATCGACGTGCTGCGCCGCGCCGAAGTCACCGTGGTCACGGCCGCGCTCACCGAGCGAACCGTGGTGAGCGCGCGTGGGGTGCCGGTGATAGCCGATCGCCTGCTCGACGAGGTCAAAGACCAGGTGTTTGACGGGTTGGTGCTGCCGGGCGGGATGCCTGGCTCGAAGCATCTAGAAGAAGACCATCGAGTGCTCGAGCGGGTGAGGCTGCAGGCGGACCAAGGTCGCGTGTTGGCGGCGATCTGCGCCGCACCGGGTGTGCTGGCGAAGGCCGGTGTGCTCGACGGCAAGATGGCGACGGCCTACCCTGGAACGGCTCTTGGAGCTGCGCGCGAGGTTGCACAGGCGGTGGTCATCGATGGTCAGCTGGTGACCAGCCGCGGACCGGGTACGGCACTCGAGTTCTCCTTGGCGCTCTTGGCGGTGCTGGGCAAACCCGCCCTGGCGGAGCGGCTCCGCACCGCGATGCTCATCGGCAAAGGTGAGCGCTAAACGGTGAGCACTAGCGCTCCGGTGGTGGCGCGCGACTCGAGATCTCGGTGGGCCAACGCGGCGTCCACCAAAGGATAGCAGCGTGGGGCCGGCATGGGGAGGTGGCCTTCGAGCAGAACCTTGAAGAGGGTCGTACTCGCCTCTTCTAGCTCGTCCGGCGTTGCGGTGTAGTCGAACAGGGTTGGCCGGGTGAGAAACAGTGAGCCGTGCTGGCCCAGACTGCCCACCTCCAGCGGTTCGGGCTTGCCCGAGGCATTCCCGAAAGAAACCAGGGTTCCGCGTCGCTTCAGGCATTCGAGGGAGCGGTGCAGCGTGGTGCGTCCCACCGAGTCGAACACCACGTCCACCCCGCGCCCCTCGGTGAGCTCGCGCACGCGCTCCGTGAAATCCTCGGTGTCGTAGAGGATGACCTCACTTGCGCCGTGCTCACGCGCAAGCTCGGCTTTCTTCTCGCTGCCCACGGTTCCGATAACCCGTGCGCCGAGGTGTCGCAACCAGGCACAGGCGAGCAACCCAACACCGCCTGCCGCCGCGTGAAGAAGTACGGTGTGCCCACGATCAATTCTGACCACGCGCCGCACCAACATCTCGACCGTCATCCCCTTCAGCAGAATCGCCGCCGCCTGTTCGAAGGACAACCATTGTGGGAGCTTGACCACGCGTGGACGCGGAACATTGCGGGAGGTGGCGTAGGCTCCGAGTGGTCCTCCCACGTAGCCCACGCGCTCGCCCACCCGAAGGTCGTGGACCTCCTGTCCCACTGCCTCGATCACCCCGGCGCCTTCGAGTCCGAGCCCTGAGGGTAAGCAGGGTACGGGGTACAGGCCGCTCCGATGGTAGATGTCGATGAAGTTGACGCCGATCGCGTGTTGGCGGATGCGCACCTGGTCAGGGAGAGGAGGCTCGAGCGTCACGGGCTCGAAGCAGAGCACCGAGGGGTCCCCAGGGGTGTGAAAGCGATGAGCGTAGGGCATGGCGTTCAGGGTGAGCTGAGGGGAAAGAAGCAGCGTACGCGATGACGAGGATGAGCCGCGAGCGGCACGAGCTCGGGGAGCGCCGTGTCACAGGTTCCAGGCTCGAACCGCGCGCAACGTGGATGGAAAGGGCAGCCGGAGGGTGGAGCGAGTGGGCTTGGTACGTCGCCGGGCAAGGTGAGTCTCCGTCGCTTGCGACTCGGGTCAGGCAAAGGGATCGAACTCATGAGGGCTTCTGTGTAGGGATGGTGTGGCTGCTCACAGACGCTGTCCGTCGGTCCCTCTTCGACGACGTGTCCGAGGTACATGACCGCGATCCGATGGCTGAGGAAGCGGACCAGCTCGAGATCGTGCGAGATGAACAGATACGTCAACCGATGCCGTTCGCGGAGCTCGACCAAGAGGTTGATGATTTGGGCCTGGATAGAGACATCCAGGGCGCTCAGAGGCTCGTCACAGACGATGAACTCGGGCTGCACCGAGAGCGCGCGAGCAATTCCGATCCGTTGACGCTGACCGCCGCTAAACTCGTGAGGATAGCGCTCGAGCGCCGTGTCATCCAGCCCAACGGATGCCAAGAGCTCACGCACGCGGTCCCGGCGTTCCTTCGGGTTTGGTGTGAGGCGGTGGATATCGAGGGGCTCTGCGACCAACCGAAGGACGTTCATGCGCGGATCGAGCGAGGAGAACGGATCCTGGAACACCACCTGCATGCGGCGCCGAAAAGCGAACAGCAGGCGGGCGGGGAGGTGAGTGATGTCGGTGCCGTCGAAGAAGATCCGCCCCGAAGTGGGGTCGAGCAAGCGGAGCAGCATGCGCCCGAAGGTGGTCTTGCCGCAGCCACTCTCTCCCACCAGACCCAGGGTTTCTCCCCGCTCGATGCGCAGCGAAACGGACGCCACCGCCTGAAGCTTCTGCTGCTTTTTGAGCCAGCCCGAGCCTGCGGCAAAGTCCCGGGTCAGCTCCTCGGTGGCGATGAGCGGCAAAAACGTGTCGCTCATACCGGAGCCTGGCTCGAGAAATGGCAGCGGACCTGGTCGAAGAGCTCTCCGCGCAGCTGAGGGGGCTGCATGAGGCAGCGCTCGCCTTCGGGCCCTCTTTCCGTGCGCGCTGTGCACCGATTGGAGAATCGACAACCGGACGGGAGTTCGAGGAAGCTTGGTACGGCCCCTGGGATGGCCGGGAGGCGTGTGGGGCGGGTCCCCTGCGGCGCACCGAGTGCGCGACTCGGGATGCTGGCGAGGAGTCCGCGCGTGTACGGGTGGAGAGGCTGGGCGAACAGGCGTTCGACGCTGCGGCTCTCCACCACTTGTCCCGCGTACATGACCGCAACTCGGTCGGCAAATTCAGCCACGATGCCCAGATCATGGGTGATGAAGAGGATACTCATGCGGTAGCGCTCCCGCAGGCTGTGCAAAAGTTCCAAGATTTGAGCCTGGATGGTTACGTCGAGCGCCGTGGTCGGTTCGTCGGCGATCAAGAGGGCGGGTTGACAAGCCAGCGCCATCGCGATCATCACCCGTTGGCGCATCCCGCCCGAGAGTTGGTGAGGGTAGTCGTCAACGCGCGATGCGGGGGCGGGGATCCCCACCGCGTCGAGCAACTCGATGCTGCGCGCGCGCGCGGCGCGGCGCGACAAACCGCGGTGAATCCGGAGGGTCTCGCCGATCTGGGCGCCGACGGAGTACACGGGGTTGAGGGAGGTCATGGGTTCCTGGAAGATCATGGCGATTCGGTTGCCGCGGAGCCTGCGAAGGCTACGCTCGCTCATACGCACCAGATCGTCTCCTTCGAACAGGATCTCTCCAGCCTCGATCCGCCCTTCGGGCTCCGTGACGAGGCCGAGGATGCTCTGGGCGGTCACGCTCTTTCCACAGCCGCTCTCCCCGACCAACGCCAAGATCTCGCCTTCTTGGAGCGCGAAGCTCACGTCATCGACCACGACCGCGCGCTGCCCCCGCGAGGTGAAGGAGGTCGAGAGACCACGGACCTCGAGTAACAGGGCTCCCATGGCCGCCAGCCTATCACGGATCATGGGTCGGTATCTGGGCCAATCGAGTCGGGGCGGGTGTCCGCGGGCACGGCGTGGGCGCGCCTCAGAAAGGCGAGCCAGAGTATCGCGGTGAGCAGGCACGGGACGCCGAGGGAGACCCCGAACCGCAGCAGAACCTCACCACCGTGCGTACAGGGGGCGGTCAGCAAGAAGACTACCGAACTCGGAGAGGGAACGGAGGCCAGTGTGGAGCCAGGTGTCGGAGCGCTGAATCCTGTCAGCCCCGCCGCGACCAGCAGCGGCAAGCCGGCGGCGAGCGCCGAGAGCACGACCAGGCCGCGTCGTGCCCGGACGCCAACTACCTGCACGAGCCAGCCCGCCAAGACAAACCAGAGGCTCTGCCAGATCAGGGTGTGGAGAGTTGCACCGCCAATGGTGATTCTGAGGTCGGGTGTGCCGGCTCGGACCACCCCCAGCAGACCGAGGGCGGAGGTCACGCAGGCGGCGATCGCCGTGGCGAGCACGAGAGAGCGAACGAGGGTGGGCGGCGAGCTGCCTTGGGCTAGGTGACGGTGGCGCGCAGTCGGCACCGTGGGTTCACCGGCGAGCACCAGGGCGCCGCCGAAGAAGAGCACCATGGTCACGAGCGAGATGGCCACCCAAGACCCGACCGAATCGAGCGAAATGGTGAGCTCTGTCAGGACGGCGAGAACCAACCACGCTGCGGTTGCGGCTAGGCAGAAGCGGCGGTATCCCGAGGTGCGCTCGTCGAGCGGATGTTTCAGTCCATTCTGAGCGACCAGCAATCCGAACCAGAGCGCGAAGCTGACGACGATGGCCGGAAAGAGGCAGAGCAAGAGCAGGTAAGCGTGGCTGAAGGGAGCATTCCCAAGGGCGGTCGGGAGCCAGAAGGGGGCGTACTTCGGGTAAACCGGGAACCGCTCCCACAAACGCACCCCGAGCCAGACGGACCCACCGATGCTGGCCAGGCTGGCGAGGACGGTGGCGAGCAAGGCTCCGATCACTGCCGAACCAGGCTGCGCCGCCCGTGCACCGAAGACGCTGCCCAGGGCGACGAAGACACCACAGGTTACGATCAGCCCCAGATGCGCGAGTGCCCACGCTACCACACCGATGTCACCGACGAGCCAAAGTACAAAGGAAGTAGGCAAAAATCCGATGAGGACACGTGCCCCGCGTTCGAGCCCCACCAGGGCCTTCGAGATTACGATGTGGAACGGGGAGAGTCCGCTCTGGAGCAGCGCCTCGAAGGTGCCTTGGCTCCTCTCCAGGCTGTAGCTCTGCGCGACGGTGAGCGCACCCACCAGAGCGATCGCACCGGCGACCCAGGCGATGTAACTCTCGAGCAAGAGCTCCTGACCGAATCCTTTGCTACCAAAGGAGGTGAACCAGGCCCCGAGCACCAACAGCCAGAAGGAGCCAAGGACGATGTACAGGGCAAGGAGATGGGGGAGCCAGCCGCCCCGCGAAAGCTCCAGACGCTCGCGTTCGAAGAGCACCAGATTCATCGGGAGACCTCCCGGTCTTGGGCGAGCACGAGAGACTCGAGGCGGTTGTGCTCGGGACCCACGGTCACCACGCCGAATCGATTCTCGACCAGAAGGGCTACCAGCCCAGCCACCACGTGCTGATCGTCCTCATGGGTGACCAAGAGTTCCCCTTTGGCATTCGTCTCCACTCCCATCACGCGCGCATCACCACGGAGGATGCGCACCACCTCGGGTAACTCCCCGAGCACGCCGAACCGTGAGCGGGCCAAAGTTCGTCGGGGGCTCTCGGTGGCGGTGGGGAGCTGGCCGCCGACCGGACCATGGTAGTGAACCCGTCCCCGCTCCAGGATCAACACCTCCGAGCAAAGCTCGCAGAGCTCAGTCAGGATGTGGGAGGAGATGATGATCGCCGTGCCCTGGCTCGCCATGCGAAGGAGCTGATCCCGCATCGCGATGCGCCCCTTCGGATCGAGATCGCTCATGGGCTCGTCGAGCAGCAGAACCCGGGGACTTTTGAGCAGGGCACGTCCGAATTCGAGCCGTTGGCGCTGGCCCTTGCTCAAGGTCCGGGCTGGCGTCGTCGCGAGTTCGGTGAGGCCGATCTGCTCCAGTAATTCTGGGAGAGCCAGCGGATTTGCAGCGGATTGGGCAGCGGAGAAGAAGGTCAGGTTCTCCCACACCGTGAGCTTTGGGTAGAGCGCGGGCCGATCGAACATGGTGCCAGTCACGCGCCGAGCGCTCTCCCAGTCCACCGAGAGATCATGACCGTCGATGAGCACCTGGCCCTGGCTCGGCGCCAGAGACGCGGCCAGGATCCGGAGGAGGGTGGTCTTGCCGGCGCCGTTCGGGCCGATCAGGCCGAGCACGTTGCCCGTACCAATCTGGAAGGATACTCCGGATAATACCTCGCGTTTCCCGAAGCGGTGCGTGAGTTCGTCGACCTGGATCAGGGTTGGTAGGCTCACGGCTGTCTTCCTTGCCCGACCACCCGGAAGACGGTGCGGCCCGCAGTGAGGGTGAACGCTGTTCCCCTGTTTGGATTGGCGTGCACCCCATCCGTGAGCGAAATCAGCGAGGGGACGTCTGAGGGCCACCAGCCAACGGGACCGAGTGCGGAGGCCACGGCCTGGTAGAGCAGCGTCGCGTCCCGGGCCTCCGCCCCGAGGTCTCGAGCATGCCGGAACAATTCGAGGCTGGTCGCCGTCTGATTCGGCGGGACGCGTACCAGAGTGAACAGGGAACGGGCAGACGCGAGGGAAGCGTTGGTACCGGAGCGAAGTTCGGGAAGGTAGCTCACCGTGCAGGTCCTCGGATCGAAGACGAAGAGGTGCTGCAGGTCGAGCGTCGAGTCGTTGTTGATGAGGACTGCTGAGTCGGTTACGAAAAGCGCGATACTCCCCCCAAGGTCGACCATCGTCTGCTGACGCACAAGTTCTGGCTCAGCCAGATGCTTCTTGGACCCTGAAGGGGTGGACCACGTGATGGCATGGCCACGGGCGAGACCGGCGCCCACCTCCACGTAGCTTACCTTGACCGAGGGTTTGCGAAGAGGGCTGAACGCCGAGTGTTGGGGCGAGAGTGCACCGCGCAGGCTGACCACCAGAAGGAGGGCGAGCACGGCAACACTCGAGAGGCCAAGAAGCGTCAGAAGATCGCGAGAGGGGCGCTTCGGTGGCCGCCTGAGCGCGACGAAATACCCCACCGCCCAAAGCACCAGCATGAGGCCGAGCCAGGGTAGTGTGCCGGGCGGGAGCCGAGGCACCTCGAGCAAGGCCGCCAGCTCCGAGGCTTGTGTGGACGATGCCTTGGGGCGCGCAGGGTGGCTCGCAAAAAGGGCGGTACGGTCCGCGGCAAGCTCGAAGAGGGCTGTTTCTCGGTGCTCGACCCAGGCGTCGGCGTGCACCGCAGGGGCACGTGGGTCAAAGGCGAGCAGTTGGAGTGAGCCGAGTCCGTAGCTTGCCCCTGCTCCCCAGGGCGTCTCGACGAGATTGCCTCCAAGGCTCACCGAGAGTCCTCGGGCCACCTCCAGGCTCGGCAAGAGCCCTGGAGACGAGGGGGTGGAGAGCAGGTTCTCGGTGAGCCCGACGGGTGCGGCGCTCCCCCCAATCCAGGTGGCAAGTGGAGCTTTGGTGAGCATCTCGGGCTCATCGACCACCACCACCAACGTCATGCCAGCCAGCAGTTGATCACCGAGCTGCACTTGCCGGGCGAGGTCGAGTCGCGGCAGGCTGCTTGCAGTGGCAAGCCGGCAGCCGAAGGGGGTATCGAGGCTGGTTGCGGGCAACCACGGGCAGGAGGGGTGGAGTTCTTGAGTCATTTGGCCCGGAGCTTGCAAGTCATAGTCAATGACGAAACCGCGGACGAGACAAAACCCCCAACCGGGAGCGAAGTCCTGGACAATCCCTGGCCCGAGCGTCAAGAAATGTGTGGTTGGGGCCGAAGAATGAGCCTGTGAGTGTGCCGGGGCCTCGCCCACCCGTCCCGTGAGGCAAAATGGCAAAGATCCTGGTCATTGAAGACTATCCGTCGCTTGCGCAGGCGATCGCCCGCACTCTGCGACGGGCAGGGCATGCCGTGACCGTGGTTATGACGGTGCGGCAGGCCCACCTCCTCGAAGGGGATTTCGACGCGGCGAGCGTAGATATCGAGCTGCCCGATGGCACCGGCCTGGACGCCATCCAGCCGTTGGTCGAGGCATCGCGAGTACGGCAGGTGGTGTTTTTCAGCGCCTGCCGTGATCCAGATGTCGTTGCTCGCGCCTCGGCATTGGGTTGGGTCATCGATAAGGGTGTTGGGATCCCGAAGCTGGTAGAGACGTTGACGAAGGCGCTCGAACCAGAGGCGTTCGGCGTGGCGATGGCGGTGGGGCAGGGCGCGGTTCCGGTCGTCGGGGATGCACACCGCTCCGGAGCACGACGAATCCGCCGATAGTCCGCGTCTCTTGCGGTGGCTCGCGGTCGCCGTCGATGGAAGGGGCCAATGGCTGTGGTCGTGATAGGCTCCCGCCGCCATGCTGCGACGCGAAAAAATCACCGTACCCGAGCTTGTCCAGAGGAAGCGCGACGGCGTCAAGATCGCCGCGGTCACCGCCTACGACGCTACTTTCGCGCGGCTCGTCGATCAAGCCGGTGTGGATATCCTGCTGGTCGGGGACTCCCTCGGCATGGTCATCCAGGGACACGACACCACCTTGCCGGTCACTCTCGACGAGATGATCTACCACACCCGTGCGGTGGCGCGGGCGGTTCCGCGGGCTCACCTGGTCGCTGATCTGCCGTTTCTGAGTTACCAGGTATCGGTGGAGGCGGCGGTACTCGCAGCGGGGCGTCTGATCAAGGAGGGTGGTTGCGAGGCAGTCAAGCTGGAGGGCGGTGCCTCGATGGTTGGTGAGGTCCGCGCCATCGTCCGCGCGGGCATTCCGGTGATGGGGCATGTCGGGATGACTCCGCAGTCCGTGCACACCTTCGGAGGGTTCCGTGTCCAGGGACGGGGACCTGAGGCAGAGGCGCGGATCATCGCCGACGCCACCGCGCTGGCTGGGGCGGGGGTGTACGCACTGGTGGTGGAGGGGGTCTACCCAGAGCTGGCACGACGCATCACGGAGACGGTTCAAGTCCCGACCATTGGCATCGGGGCCGGGCCCTTCTGCGATGGTCAGGTGTTGGTGGGCTACGATCTGCTCGGTCTGGACCCCGGTCCGGTGCCGCGGTTCGTGCGCCGCTACGCGGAACTCGGAGGGTTGGTGATTGGCGCGACCCGTCGTTTCGTCGATGACGTGCGCGAAGGGGCTTTCCCTGGGCCCGAGGAGTGCTATCGCGCCCCGCGAGAGCCCTCCTCGGGTAAGGAACGGTGAGCCGTGGATGAACGAGAACTGCGTTGTGTGTCGAGCGTCGCGGAGTGTCGCGCGAGCTGCGTGGCGGCGCGGGGTCTTCAGAACAAGATTGGACTCGTACCCACGATGGGTGCTTTGCATTCGGGTCACCGAAGCCTGATCGAACGAGCTCGAGAGCAGACCTCTTTCGTCGTGGTCAGCATCTTCGTGAATCCCACCCAGTTTGGACCCAACGAAGACTACGCCAAGTATCCGCGCACGCTGGAGGGAGATCTCGAACTCTGTCGCGCCGCTGGTGCGGATCTGGTGTTTTCGCCGAGCGTGGAACAGATGGTGCCGCCGGGGGAGCGCACCCGCGTGCGCGTCGACGGTTTGACTCGCGAATTGTGCGGGCGCACGCGCCCCACCCACTTCGAGGGTGTCACGACGATCGTGGCCAAGCTCTTTGGGATCGTGAACCCAGATCTGGCCTTCTTCGGGCGCAAGGATTACCAGCAGCTCCGCGTGCTCGAGAAGATGGTCACCGATCTCTTCATGCCGGTCAAGGTGGTGGGCTGTCCGACGGTGCGTGAGCCCGATGGACTCGCGCTGAGTTCGCGGAACGGGTACCTGAGTGAGAAAGAGCGCTCGGATGCTCGCAGTATTCCCGACGGACTCAGCCGCGCGGTGCTGGCGCATCAGAAGGGCGAGCGGGGAGCGTCTGCGCTGCTGCGGGTCGTTGAAAACACCCTGCTCCGGGCGGGTCTCCGTGTCGACTACGTCAATCTCACCGATCCCGACACCCTCGAACTCATTCCGGTCGATGGACGTGCTCCTGAGCGGGCGCTGCTTGCGCTTGCGGCCTTCGCGGGGACGACGCGGCTCATCGACAACGTCGTGCTCGGTGAGGATCCTCCTCCGCTCGGGGAGCCGGGTGCCGGATGAGCGGTGGCCGTTTCGTCGTGCTCGAGGGGATCGACGGCAGCGGGACGACCACTCAGCTTGAACGGGTGGCGACGGTGTTGCGGGAGCGTGGCCATCGTGTGCTGACCACCCGCGAGCCCACCTCGGGACCCGTCGGGCAGCTTCTCCGGAGGGCGCTCAGTCACCAGTTGGTCAACGAGGATGGAAGCCCCAAGAAGCTCGGCTGGGAGTGCCTAGCGCTCCTGTTCGCTGCAGATCGCGCCGATCATGTGCGAAGTGTGATCGAGCCTGGGCTGGCAGAGGGTTCTGTGGTGCTCTCCGACCGGTATGATCTGTCGAGCCGCATCTATCAGAGCGTGACCGCCGGCGAGCCCGGGCTGGCTCTCTCCTTCGTGATCGAGGCGAACCGCTTCGCTCGTCGCCCCGATCTCACGTTCATCCTCCAGCTTCCCGTCGAGATCGCGGAGCGGCGCCGCAGCGCCCGTGGAGGCAAAGATGAACTCTTTGAAGACCGCGATCTGCAGGTTCGGTTGGCCCGAGAATACGCCGCGGCAGAGCGCTATGTTCCCGAAGACCCGTGGCTGAGCGTGGATGCGACCGCGACCGTCGACCAGGTGACCGCCGCGATCGTGGCGGGGCTTGAGACCCGACTCGGGCTTACTTGAGCCCTCGATCTCGGCGAAACTCGTGACACTGCTGGCAGCCGACCTCGAACTCTCGGCACACGGCTGCACGGATTGGATAGATTTGGCACGCGTGGGGCTGTCCTGGCATCCCATGGTAGCGACACACGCCTTCAGGGGTCATGGGGAAGGCACGGAGGCCGAAGTGACCCGGTTCGAGACTGGCGATGATGTCGTAGCGGCCGAGCTTGGCCCAGTGCTCGACATCCTCATCGGTGACCAGGATCGTGCCCGGTCGCTGCGCACAACAGGCGCCGCAGCAGAGGCAGTCCAGGGGGGGAGGGGGCTTTGAGTGCGCCATAGGGACAGGGTGGAGGTTCGGGGAGAATGGGAGGGTGATGCGAGGATGTCGAGGGACGAAGTGGCATTCTAGCCCAGGCGGATTTGTGCTTGTTGGCCGTGTGTCTGCGGGAACGAACTTGCCCAGGGCAGCATCGATTCGCCATAGTCGGTGTGTGCGAGTTTTCTCCTTTTTCAGTGCCTCCCTGGTGCTCGTGGCCTGTGGTTTGAACCCTCCGCCTCCGCCGGCATCCAAGGTTCCCCCGGCAAAAAGCGCGAGGGCAGCCGAGCCGTCACGAGCACCGAACACCCTCTTTCGGGACGAGGTGAAGTCGGCCGTAGCCCGCGGTATGGGGCACTTCCTGCAGTATCTCGAGGTCGAACCGGTGACGGCCCCCCTCGATGCCGGTCGTGTGAAGTTCGTCGGCTATCGAATCGTTGCGCTGCGCCCGGCCTCGGCCTGGCTCAGGTTTTCCGTCGGGCCCGGTGACGTGATCACCCACGTGAACGGCGCTTCGGTCGAGCACTACGACTACCTCTTGCCGGTCTTCGAGGCTCTTCCCACCGCACCGGAGCTCAAGGTGGAGCTTCTCCGCGACGGCGAGCCGCGGATCCTGACCGTGGCGCTGGTCGAACGTGGCGCCCCGAAGGGCGCGGGCGCGGCGGTTACGGCAGCACCTACCACCAGCGCCTCGGCTCCGAAGAACTAATCCAGATCGAGCCGCCGGATCACCGAAAAATCGAAGACGAAGCGCAGCCCTGAGGTCCCTTCGATGACTGCAGGCACGATGCGCTGGCGATGGAGGTGCAGTCGTCCGGTCCCGAGCAGATTGGCCAGCCCCTCGGGGACTGTGCCTCGTCCGTCGGCGTCCGCGAACGCGCAGCGCAGGGAAAATGGGGTGGTAATGCGCCCAAACTCGAGCCAAACGAGATCCCCCGCCTTACCCGCCGCCCAGGTCAGCTCCACGGGTTCGGAGAGGGAGAGGTGGGTCAGCTCGTCCAGCGCTACACCGTTCACCGTGACGGACTCGAGGGGAGAAGGAGCTGCCGCCGGAGTGCTCGAGGTAAGCTCCGTGGGTTTGCCCTTGGTCGTCAGCACATAGATCGCGGAGGCGGGCAAGGCCTCGCTGTCGCGGTCAGGAGTCGAATACACCACACCAGAGAACCGCCCAATCACCGAAGGGAAGGCCTTTCGTCCTAGTTTGACGGCGCGGGTGCCCGCGGTGAGGGTGACATCGCCGATGTCGCTCAGCTCCACGCCGTCCACGCTGCCGAGCGCGGGTGAAGACCGGAGGCCATGCTCGAGTATTTCGCAGGTTCCCGGGGATGGCAGCTCAGGCAGGATGCCGGAAAGGCTGAGCACCCGCGCATGGTTCACGCTGGCCGGCATTCGAAACACGGCGGCGAGCGCGCTGGCCCGCTCGACCGCAGCATCGTTCACCAACCGTTCCACCGTGACCACGGCCTGTTGGGACACTGCCTCTTCGGGTCGTCGTGGAGGGTCGGCCGCGCAGGATGGCAGAAGAGCGACACTCGTGACGAGAAGCTGGGGCAAGCTCCAGCGTGGCCGCGGCTGTCCTTTCGTTGTCTCAACCCTTGCGGAAGCGCGAAGGAAAGCTGCCGCTGTCGAGACGCACGAGGAGGGCAGCATCATTCGAGTGAAGGGTGCGGGCTCGGGCGGCGAGCGTCGACTCGTCCTCGACCCGGGAGGGATCGGGCAGGCAGCACTCGACCGGACAGACTGCCTGGCAGGCCTCATGGTCGTAGTATCCCACACACTCGGTGCAGAGATCGGGATTGATGACGTAGGTATCGTCCCCTTCGGTGATGGCTTGATTGGGGCACTCGGGCTCGCAAGCGCCGCATTTGATGCAGTCCTTCGTGATGTAGGTCGCCATGCCGTAGTCCTCGGGGCCACTCTCGGCCGATGGGAGGCATACCGGTCGGCCCCACACATGTCAACCGGTACGAACCGGTGACCAGCGTTGATCGGTGGTCGTTCGGCCGAGTTCAGTTCTCCGATAGAGGATCGGG
>CAYNEY010000060.1:0-8994 GCA_964396375.1 uncultured Polyangiaceae bacterium
TCTCGCTCTCACAGCCGATGCAGAGCATCATGGCCAGCATGAGATGCCGCGTGCTCTTTCGCCGGAAAGTCCCGAAAGCGCAGAATAGTCGGAGGATGCCAGGCTGCCCGGGTCCGCCTTTGCTACTGTGCGTTTCCGCGCAGCTCATGCCCATCATTCTAGGTGACAGCCCATGTGCGCTCATGGTGCGCATGGGCTCGGGGAAGTGAGCACCCTGCGGTACCACGCTGGTCCGCTGGCGAAAGGACCGGGAGTGAAGTCGGAGGTGAGGATAGCTTACCTTCGTGACACGAGGTCGTTCATCCAGGCGTCGCTCTGCTCGGTGGTGGCCATGCCCAAGTTCTGCAAGTGCCGACACAGCATCGTCGCGCCGACACCCAGCTCAGCCATGGCTTTGGAGAGGATGCTGGAGTCCCAGCTCTGTGGTTGAGGCCCAAGCAGGAGCTCGAGTGCGGCCGGCGGGGCGATGAACATCGCAGCGAAAGCGTTTGCTCGACGCTCCAGCATCCGTGGCGCCCAGGGGTTCGATGCGAGCCCGAGTCCCACTTCCTGAGAACCGTCATGCATAAGGTGGCACAGCTCGTGCGCCAAGGTCATCCTCCTGCCCCAGCGCCTGCTCGAGAAATGTCCGGTGCTGTTGACTGCGATCACCGGCATCCGTTCTGGGCTCCACAGTGCCACCCCCTCGACACCGCGATCGTCGAGGGTGATGTCTTGGACGGCGATCCCGAGGCCTTTCAGCACAACCCCTTCGAGATCGTACTGGTGAGAGAGGGGCATGTTCTCTGGAATACCCAAGGCGTCTCTCAACGCAACCGCGCGTTCGTATCCGTCCTGAGTTGCTTCTTCTGGCTCTAGAGGACAGTCGCAGGGGGTCCGGCGCTCGACGAAGGACGAGGTGTCACCAACTCCGAATTCTGACAACATCGAGAACAAGCAAGAGAGATCTTGCTCAGACAAGGCCGGGTTGGCTGAGCGGAAAAGCATGACCGGAACGGTGAACTTGGCAAAGAGTTGCCCGCTCGGTTGGCCCGCGATTCCAAGCAGCTGATCGACCGTAGCATCCAGTGGTCCATCGAACACACCCGCCGCTTGGCGAATACGTGACGCAACGGCCTTCAGGTTCTTGAGGCCCGCGGTCAGCATCAGACGCGAACGGGTTCGAGTCGGCGATGTGAGGTCGCTCAGCGCACCGAACTCAACCTGCACATCGCAGGTGTGGCTCACCACGTCGAGCACCGCCCGACACCATTTTTGAACGACCGTGCAGACTCCGTCTATGGGCAATGTAACGACACCGGGCTCAACCGTTGCGTCTACTCCTCCCGGCACGCCTCGCCATTCACGGTCATTCCACGAGATTTCGACGTCCTCGCCCAATCGGCGAAAGTGAACGTCTGGGATTCTGAAGCCGGGGAGCGCGGCCCCCATGCCGTGGTGGTTCCACCATGTGGTCCGATCATCAAGGAGTCTATCCAAGGTGGCGTCATCCGCGGACGCCGACGCCAAGGCGCGCGTATGCCACCCAGCTGACGTAGACCACTTCGGTCGCGGCAATCGCTCTTCATGAAAGATCGGGTCCCAGCTATCGATGAACCATCGAACAATGGGAAGAAGCGGACACTCGACAGTGTCGAGCGCCTGGCCAGCAACAGACAATCCGCTGGTCAGATTGCGACCAGCAACCCAAACCCGCATACGTCCCCATGACGCAGCAACCTCGGGAGGGCTTTGGGAATCCGGGTCCTCGGTGAGGAGGAACTCAAACGCAAGCGTCCGCTTGTCACCAACCAGATTCATGGCTTCGCAAGCTCCCCGCCCAGCCCCTTCCGCAACGCCTTTCGATAATGGGTTGCGTCCAGCCGTCCCGCGCCGATGAGAGCATTCTTCGCTTCGGCGGGAAGGCGACTCCAGGGAATGGGATAGCCGTGCCAGTGCCCTGGACGATGCGATTGAGCGCAGAGTGCGTAGTCCCCTGAGACGTTGTAGACTCGGCTCCCCACGCACACTCCCGTCTCGAGCAGTTGTTGAGGCGTTTCCGTAAGGTTATCAGGGCACAACGATGCCCACCCATCCGGCCGCTTGTGCTTCCGGTAGCCATCCGTGTTGTACGTCCGTGGGCCGTTCACCATCGAGGGGCTGTGAGTTTCTACCACATCCGAAATCAGTGGCAGAGGAAAGCTGCCTGGCCCATTGGCTGGGTTCATGTTGAGCTCCCCACGCGATGGTCCAGCGGGGGGCCGCGAGCCTTGGCTCCAAGTTCGCGGCGCCAACGGGGCGCATGCTGAGTCGCCGGTGATGGGGTGCCGCCTGGGGTTGGCGGCTGCAGTTGGATGGTGCCTCGAGCGTCCGCCGCGTTGACAATGGCCGCTCAGAGGGTCGCGGCCGGCAACTCTGCACTGCGGCGGGCAGGTGAGACAATGGCACCTCGTCTGAGCAGTTGCAGAACGGTGTCGGGCAGCGTCCGAGCCAATCCCAAGCGACGCGAAGCCGAACTGGCGCTGCACGACAGTCCAGCGACGAGCAGGGGCAATGGCTGTCGTTGCCTCATGTGTAGCTCGTGAACGAGCCATGCCTCCTCGATTTCCGTGGAGCGAGGTTCGTCTCGAGCTCAGTCGCGAAGTGTGAGTGACCTCGTGGCGGTCGTCGCGGTGATTTAGCAGAAGAGGCGCTCCGTTCAGTGGAAGGCGGACGGCGACTGAGCAAAGGGCGTGGACCCTCACCAACCTGGGGCGAGGAGCGCTGCCCCGTCGGGCTGGGATTCCCGCCGTGAGGTTCAGCCGGCGGACCGGGTCCGCCTTTGCTACTCTGCGTTTCCGCGCAGCTCATGCCCATCATTCTAGGTGACAGCCCCCGTGCGCTCATGGTGCGCATGGTCTCGGATCTGGCCCAGCTCCGCGATCCCTGGGCGCGGCATTGGCTGGTGATGCGCTCGCCGCGGGCGGCGGAGTGGAGAGGGATGGATACTCGTGGAAAGTGTTGGGCGGGCGTGTCAGTGGAGTTGTACCCGACTCGGTCCCGCGTGGCCTGTCGTGCTTCTGGAGTGGACGCACTGGCACTATGGGGTCCTACGTGGCCACGTGTATGCGAAGTCGAGCGCGATCACACCGTTCGTTCGCAGTTACGGCGCAGGCAGATCCAACTCACACTTGCCGCCAGTTTGTCCAGCCTCGCTGAACAAGGACCAGGGGTGTCAGGTTGGATTCGGATTGTCGTTGACGTCATCAAGCACGTTGGTGTAGCGATCGGGTCCTGAGCTGGAGGTTGGATATGGGGCTGCAGAAACTGTGGGTTGCGACTGTTGCTGGGCTTGTGGGAGCGGGTGCGTGCGTCAGCGATCCAGGGGGGGGGAATATTCGCATGCAACTGAACATGCTTCCGCCGCGCTTGCCCTGACACAGTCATCGCTCGTGGCGAGCCTGGATCTCGTTGCTGACTGGGAGAGCGGTTACGTCGCCCAGGTGACCATAACGAATCCCACGAGCGTTCCCACAAACACGTGGCGGCTGGTGCTTCAGCTCAACGATTCACAGATCGTGCCCGTCCCATGGAACGGGGTGTTTGACGGAAGCGAGGGAACCGTCTCGGTCAGTCCACTGGAGTACAATGCGACGATTTGGCCAAACTCCTCGATAGTTGTGGGCTTTCAGGCGAGCAAGAGAGGCCCCAACTATCCGCCGACTCTGCTTGCGACCTATCGAGACGGGATAGGTGATTCAGGTGCCGGCGGTGGCGTCTCAGCAGTCGGGGAGGGCGGTTCGTCTAGCGCAGGTACCACAGCCGGTGGACAGAGCGACGGCGATGCGGGGAGCAGCGGTGCGAACGCTGATGCAGGGGCTGGTGGTAGCTCGTCCGTCGGAGCGAGCTCTGGTGGGAACGCAGGTCAGGGTGCGAACATCGCGCTCTCTAGACCGGTGTTGGCGTCCTCGACAGAGGGCCAATATCTCGCTTCTCACGGCAACGATGGAGACGATGGGACCTTCTGGCGCGCTGGCAGCTGTGCCGCGGGTCAGTGGTGGCAGGTGGACTTGGAGGGAAGGTACGCACTCGCGGAGAGTACCGTGGTGTGGGAGTTGGGTGGGCAGCAGCACGGCTACACCGTCTCCGGTTCAGATGATGGGGTGCTCTTCACGGTACTTCTGGACAGACGAGGCAATCAGAGCACCGAGCAACTCCAGTCGAACTCGCTTGGTGGAACCGCGCGATACGTTCGCATTGAGCTAACGAACATAACATGCGATTCCAGTGCTTCCGTGGGTATCAGGGAGTTGGTTCTGGTCGGCTCCGAGGTTCTCTCAGGAGCTGGCGGAACGAGTGGTGCTGGCGATCTGAGTGGGGGAAGTCCGGGCACGAATCCAGCAGGTGGCAGTGCCTCAGTGGCTGATGGTGCCTCGGTCGGGCTTGGTGGTGGTCCCGGATCGGGAGGCAGTTCTGGTGGGGTGGGGTCGGGGTCGCCCAGTTCAGTTGGTGGAACAGATTCCGCAGAACCGCCCGACCTGTCCATCGATCCGGTCGGATCGGAGGAGGAGTTCTTCTTCCGTCTGCCCAAGGGTGTTCGGCGCAGTCAGGTTGCGTTCGCCACCACGGGTGGGGACCTTTACCTCAACGACTCGGTTCGAGTCATCAAACAGAACGGCGCATTTGCCACGGTGTCGGCCACAGACGGGGGCAGACTAGCTCGCTTGGGGGTGAATGCCAAGATTGGAAGCGCGTGGAGCGACGGGGATGTGACGCTTGCCAACTATGCGATTGTGTACGGAGACTTGGCTGCTTCAGGTGAGGTGGTCAAACAAAACGGAGCGAGTGTCAACGGCGAGGAAAGCTCTGGGGCAGACCTCTCGCCTCTCCAAACAGTCAGGTGGTCCGTCGCGTTTCCCGATGTTGGGGAAGCCTGGACTCATCAAGAGGAGGAAGCAGCACTTGCCCCTGGACACTACGCCCACTATTCGGTGAAGCCGACGGGACGAGTCACGCTCTCCTCGGGAACGTACACGTTCCGATCACTGTTTGTGGAGCCGGGAGGGCGGTTGGTTCTCGACAACGAGGACGGTCCGGTATTCATCTACATCGCAGAAACCCTTGTGTTCCGCGGCGTCATGCAGACGTTGAGTCCGACCGCCAACGTGCTGGTCGGGGTGGCGTCCACGAACCCCGTCGCCATCGAGAGTCCCTGGCGGGGCATTCTGGTTGCTCCACGGGCTCCGGTGAGCCTAAGCACGTCGACCAGGGGGCATCAGGGCGCGTTTTTTGCTCGGAGGATCGAGGCTCATCAAGCTACCACGATTACGTTGTTACCCTTCGACGCGAAGAACTTCTGCTTGGCCGAGCAACCGTGCTCGAGCTTCTGCCCGTGCGATGCGGGAGAGGGGCCGTGTCTCGGGAATGATGACTGCAGCACGTCCCTCGCGTGCTCATCAGACCACGTGTGCATCTGCCCGAACTCGTGCGAGGACAAGGCCTGTGGTGATGAGCCGTCGAACGGTTGCGGGGGAACATGTCGCGGCGTCTGTGGCGACGGCGAAGCAGGTTGTACCTCGGACCTCGACTGCCACGAGTCGTCGAGCTGCTTCCCTGGTGGCGGTCCTCGGGTGGGCTTGCCGATTGGCACCAGCGTCTGCCTTCCGACCATCTGTCGGGAGCAAGATCCGACCAAACCAGACTGTGGTGTTGGTACAGCCGAGTGCGGGCCATGTCCCACCTGTGCACCCGACTGTACGGGAAGGGAGTGCGGTTCCGACGGTTGTGGCGGCGAATGTGGACCGACTCCTCAGAATCAGGCCTGTCTGGGAGGTCAGTTGGTCGATCTGTCCGACTCTGCAAGCGATCACTCGCCCGAGTTCCCTCTGCCGAAGCCTCCCCTGGTTGGCGGCGGACCTGCTGTCGGAAGGCTCGACGGCACGCTTCAGGTCTCGCTGCGCGGCACGGCCGAGTACGATATCCCAATCCAGGTGCCGGTAGGGAGGGACGGATTCCAGCCGCAACTTGGGCTGCGGCATGTGGATGGGCCTGCCAACGGAATATTGGGCGCTGGCTGGGAGCTTTCGGGGCTCTCGACGATTGAGCGCTGCCGAAAGATACAGGGAGCGGGGCGAGGCTTCGCCGGTCCGGTGACGTTGACCCCTGATGATGAGTTCTGTCTTGATGGCCAGCGACTAATCCCGACGCAGTATCCCGGCCCAGACGGGACGCCTCATCATCAGTACCACACGGAGGTGGAGAACTTCTCGCTCATTGAACCGTTCGGATCGGAGGTGAACCAGAACGGTGACTACGTTGGCCCAGAAGGTTTCACCGTTCGGACCAAGGACGGACGAGTCCTCACCTATGGGGTGGCAACGCTACCCACCAACTCTGGACGCACGGAGGTCCTTCAACACGCAGTGATCCGTACGGACGGAATCGCGCGCGCGTGGGTGCTTTCGAAGGTGGAGGATCAAGCTGGTCACTTCATGGTGTATCAGTACGCCAACTTCGGTGACGAGGGAGGCGAGTGGCTATCTACTGGGTGGACCACCACAGAGTTGCTGCCCACCAGCATCCTGTACGGAGGGCAGCGTGACGCATCGGGCGTTACGAATGCGCTTGCAGTTCCGAGTGACAGACTTGTGCGGTTCAACTATGAGCCCCGGCCGGATCCGCGGCATCACTACGTGCTGGGTGAGTGGATGTACTCCAGCCAGCGGTTGACCAGCGTGGCGCTTGAGGTCTCTGGTGCGCTGGCGAGCAGGTACGTGATTCGATACGGGGACCTCGAAGACGGTGGCAGCCGCATCGCCGGCGTGAGGAGGTGTGGCTCTGTGGAGTGCCTGCCAGAAACCCAGTTCGACTATTTGGAAGGTGTTGGCAGTGTGACAGCCGCTCCGTTCTCCCGAGACCGGGGTCACGTTGCAGCAGTGCTTGATGTGAACGGTGACGGCAGAGACGACCTGCTCACCGCCCACTGTTCGCCGACACGGAGAACACCTTCCGCCTGCACAGACGAGGATTGGGACGGGTGGGATGATCTTCTTGACCAGCCGTGCGACTTCTCTTGCCAGGTGCCCGACTTCGACGCCGCCAACGCCTGGCGCGAGTCGGTGCTCGAGCGCTACGGATGGACTGATGAGGCCATCAAGGAGTACTGCAGAGAGGTGAACGATGACTACGAGTGTGGCTATTCCTGTCGCCTGGCCGACCACTACGGTCTTCGGTGCAGGGACTACCGAGTGGGGGTCTCGCGCGGTGCAGACTACGGCTCCGAGGTTTTCGAGTGGTCGGATGCGCCAACCGAGCTCGAGGGGATTGGTGCCGGATGGAATCCCAACTTGCTGTCAATCGATCTGGACGGTGATGGTAGGGACGATCTTGTTGGTGCCACACAAGACAGCGACCACTACTCCATATTCCTTTCGACTGGACAGGGGCTCGCCGCGTCAATCGGGACTAGCCATTGTCAAACCCACGACCAAATGGTGGGAGACTTCGATGGAGATGGTCGTGCCGATCGCCTTTCCTGCGATGAGGACAGGCAGCAGATCTGCGTGCAGTACAACCGAGGGACCGGCACGTTCGACTATTCGGAGGAAAGCGTCCGACCCTTCCCGGATGCCGCTGACATCCGGACTTCCCTCGGAGGCGTGACGCCGGAGTGCCATCGTCTACTGGTGGTAGATGCCGATGGCGATGGTGCCGATGAGATCATTTGGGCAGGTGACAGCCCGCAGCAGATGGATCTCTCCGGAACGGCCGAAGGCAGGCCTTCAGCTGAGCCATCGTGGCAGGATGCGGGATTCGAGGACGTGGACCTGGCGGCGCCGCCATTTTGCGAGGAATATGGTTTCGAGAATGACTACTGGTGCAACCCGAAACACTTCCAGGGACTGCCGCTAGCGTACGTGCCGTTGAAGCGCGACTTCGTACCGGTGCGGTCAGTGCTGAAAGTGCTCGACATCAACGGAGATGGACTACGGGACATTGCAGATCTCCGGTACGCCACGGGATGGCTGAGTACGGGGCGAGGATTCGTCGTGATCCCCTTACCCCTGCCCTTGAGCTACTTCGATGACGCAGAGCAGAACAGTACCGAACTGTTAGGGCAACGGGTGCGACGGTGGGTGGTGACGGATTACAACAACGACAATCGCGATGACCTGGTGAGCTGGCAAGATGGAGCGGTGCTCCTCGGTTCCGCACGCAACAGGATGAGTCGGATGGACATCGAGCAGGCGGGAATCAATCGCGAGGATGATCCACAACAGATCATCGTTGCGGATTTCGACGGTGATGCCAACCCTGATTGGCTTTACGAGTACACCCAGCTGTCCGACCGAATTCTATGGGGCAGGGACTTCTGGAAAGCTGGGCACCTCTCTGAGGTCGTAGACGGGCTCGGCAACGTTACTACGATCGGTTACGCAACCGGCGCCAATGGTTCAGTGTCTCCGTATCAACGACTCGGCGGTGACCCTCTGCCCCCAGACGTCGTGCGGTTGCGGCGGCTGGGACCGCTCGTCAGCGCTGTGGCTGATGGTTACCTAAAACGCTGGGACGACGTGAACCACGCCGGCTACGTGAGCAACGGTCATCGGGAGTACCGGTACACTGGAGCCAATGTTGGCCTCGGTGGACGCGGCTGGATGGGATTTGCCGCGATCGCGGCTGTCCAGTACGACGACAAGTCCGAGTACGTGAGCCGCGTCACCACCCAGTTCCACAACACGGAGTATTGGCGGGCTGGAGCGATTCGAGGGACCGTCGAGGTGTGGGACGAGATTCCGAATGACGACTACGGCACCACTCACCAGGTGTGGAAGACGACCGAGAACACTTGGACCGAAGCATGGTCGCCCTTCACGTTCTGGCCGTATCCGGTCCTGTCCAGTGTTGTGACCGATTCTCGAACCGGCGCTGACACCATACAGCGCACCATCACCACCGTCGACTACGACGAGTACGGAAATCCATCGGAGACGGTGGCAGAGTCGTCCGCTCTCGGTGGGACCAAGCTTGACAGGC
>CAYNEY010000060.1:9004-30469 GCA_964396375.1 uncultured Polyangiaceae bacterium
CCACCATCTATGACTACGATTTCGAGCAGTGGCACATGAATCGGCCCCACACCACCACCACATCCCATCGATATGGAGCGAACGAGCAAGTGCGTGTGGATGGGTTCGAGTACTACGAGAATGGGCTCCTGCGCTCCGTGACGAGAGAGCCGTTCGAGGAGGCATTGCGGCAAGAAACCTACTACGAGCGCGATCCGAGCAACGGAAATGTGGTCACAGTCCGAGTAATGGGGGCGACCATGAGTCGCGAAGAACTGACCCGCTATGACATGCGGGGTAGGTACCCGGTGGCCCATACGAATGCGATGGGCCATGTCACGGAGGTTCAGCACGACCAACGGACCGGTGCCCTCCTGACGACCATGGATCCGAACCGAATTGTACGGCAGTGGCGGTACGACGATTTCGGTCGCGTGGTGGGTGAGTTTGGGCCAGTGGAAACCGTGGACACTCAATACCAGAAGGGGTACTTGGAGAGTCAGGAAGTCGGGCAGGCGCCACCCGGTGGACTCACCATTTTGAAGCAGACTCACGGGGGAGGAAGAACCAAGTGGGACAGGGAGGTTCTCGACCCCGATGGGAGGGTGATTTGGCGGAGAATTGATGGGGCCGGCGGTGAGGAGGTCGTTGAGCGGATCGATCGCGACTGGGCGGGAAGAGTAATCCGAGCCGACGTGCCGCACGCGCTGGCTGACTCTTCACAAGGAGAATACACCTTAGAGTACGATTCGTTGGGGAGAGTACGTACCGAGGTTCTGCCTGATGGGAGACAGCGGCATCACAGTCACGTGACACGTACGTCGGCCCGAGGCGGAGCGGGTGAGGTATTCGATGCGCTCTCCGACGAGAATGCGGTGTGGGCCCACGTCATCCGAGAGCCGGAGGGTCGGGGGCGGGTCACCGTCACCAGTGGATCCGGAGCGGTCGTGGGAACCGCTGAGTGGGAGGGTGCATCGCCGGCTGATATCGGACCGGCCTTCTCGGGCGCGGTGGGGGCTGCCAATCGGTATCGGTATGCCCCATTCGGACTGGTTGCGAGTGTGCTCGATCCGGATGGAGAGGAGACCACCATCGAGCATGACAAGATCGGACGGCGGACGGCACTGAGGAACCCGACGACCGGGTCGAAGACCTATTCGTACGATGAGTTCGATCGGGTGAGTAGCGAGACTGACAGCAATGGTACCACTCGTTGCGCCTTCTACGATTCCTTGGGACGCATCGTCGACGAGATTCGCGGCGAGCAAGGGGAGTGCTCGTCCTTCGGAGAGGTGGCTGCCCACTACGAGTACGACGGATGGGACGACAACGAGGTCGGAAGGCTCGTGTCGAGCTTTCGGCAGGCCCGTCCTGGGGCGGGCGTGGGCACCACGACGCGCTACCGGTACGAGCCTCGGCCGAGCGAGGTCCTTGCCAACGCGGGGAGAATCGCGGCAGTCGAGGTGGACGTGCCAGGAGCGCCGCAAACGTTCACGACCACGCTTGGCTACGACGGAAGTCTGCTTCGGACCGTCCATTATCCGAGCGTAGGAGGGGATCCCTTCGCCGTCCGGTTCGAGTACGATTCAACCGGTGTGGTTGTGGCAGCAGCAGACCAGAGTGCGATCGAGCGGGGAGAAGTGCCGACGCTGTTCTGGCGTGTCGACAGCTTCGATCAAGGGCTCCGCATCCAGCACGAGACGTTCGGGAACGGTGTGTCGACGGCCTACGCGTATTATGCGCCTGGTGAGTCGGGTGTGGACTGTGGCGGAGGCGGTTCCGAGATGTGCATGCCTGGGGCGATTCGAACGCTCACAACGACTCGGCTAGGCATGGAACTGCCTGAGATTATCCGGCACTACGAGTACAACTATGATGCTGCTGGCAACCTCGTGGGCGTCAACGATTCTGGGCGGTCCCGAGAGATCTACGGATACGACGGCCTCAACCGACTCACGAGCCACGCGCACAATGCGTACCAAGGGACCCCCATCTGGCGCATGGACTGGCAGTATGGCCCTGGTGGAGATCCAACACTTCAATCCAAGACCAATGGACGGGGTGAGGTGTTGTGGGCCTACAATCCGGAGTACGAGCCGACTCGACCTCATCTGATGCGGGCCGCTGGCGGGGACTCGTTCGAGTACGATGGGCGAGGGAACCAGGTTCGTAGGATCGGAGATGGCATTCCGAATCTGGAGCAAGTTCTCTCGTACAACGAACTCGACCTTCCCTTCTCTATTGGTGGCGGAGTCGATGGAGATACGCAGCTCGAGTATGACGCGGGGCGGAACCGAGTGGCCAAACGAGGACCGCACAGGACGCAGATTACCATCGGGGAGCACTATGAGTGCGATGGCGAAACCCCCGCCAACCCAGATGGCGTGCTCGAGTGCGAGACGGAACGCTTCCGCATCGCGATCGGTGGACGTGTGGTTGCCGTCGCGATCCGCGGCGCTGCGTTCGGCACCGAGCTTCAGTATCTGCATGGTGACCATCTCGGTTCGCCGCGCGTGATCACGAACTCGACCGGAGGTGTGGTCGAAGAACGGGACTTCACAGCCTTTGGGGGGCCGCTCTTCGACTTCTCCGCTACGACCGTGTCTTCGGGCTTCACCGGGCACCGGCACGACGCCGAGTTGGGCCTGGTGAACATGCGCGGACGGCTCTACGATCCGATGGTGGGACGGTTCGTCTCCCCTGACCCCTTCGTGACCGATCCGTTCAGCTCTCAGGGAATGAATCGATACAGTTACGTCCAGAACCGTCCCCTGTCATTCGTGGATCCAAGCGGATTCACGGGAGAAGGGGGTCCCTGTGGGGGTGGAGCCAAGAACTTCGTGGTGCCTAATCCTTACCCGATCAACCGTGGTGAGGCCACCTTCGCGCCAACGATGGGGTCGGTGATTCCTCCTCCTCCCCCGCAGTTTTTTGTCTTTCCGTGTCCTGACGACGAACGGCGCCGAACCGGTCCGGTTGGGAGTTCCTCGCCCGCGGGTGTGCCGGAACCGATTGCGCCGAGCCCACCTGGAGCCCCGCCCACAGGGGACCCGTCCCCGCCACCTGCACCGGGTGGCAACGGTGGTGCGAGTGGCGGACCGAGCAGCGGAGGCGTGGCGGGCTCCGCCCCAAGCGGAGCACAAGGAGGTGGCGCAGCCGGGCAGTCGGGCTCACCGAACGGCTCGCCCGGATATACTCAGGGCTCGATGGCCAACGGCAGCAACATACCCAACGCGCCGAACCGTCCAGGAACCAATTGGGGACCAGGCGTGAACGGTGGTGTGGGCTCGGTCCCGTGGATCGGGTGGGAGCCACCACCGAGCCGCTCGGGGCCATTGCAAGATTCGCCACTCAATGGACCCTTGAATGGTCCCCTCCTCTTCTTTGGTGTAGATGGTGAAGCGACGCTAACGCCTCCTCTCCCAGCATTCCAGCCTGCTGCCGGTGCAGGCGGCGGATGGTTGGTGCCAGTTTCCGGAAGCCGTCCTACCGCATTCGAATTCGACTACGTCAAGTATGGGCTTTCGACGCCAACGGCCGGGGTGGGTGTGGGTGGGGGACTGTTTCTCTCAGGCGATGGTCTTATGAACGCGACGGTGTTGGAGTGTCCAGTGTATTGGTCACCTCTGGTAGGATCAGTAACAGGAATGGTGGGTTTTGTCGGGTCCGTACCTGTTGGTCTTGGGTTTCAATGGTCCCCTCCAGGTAAGTCGTTTGGGGTTACCTTGGGAGCATTCAATTCAACTACTACCATACGCTAATGGCTAACTGGGCTGAACAATTCGGTATGAGGGTGTTGCACACCGGAAAGCCGCCGGGACTGTTCCTGCTTACACAGCTAGGTGTCTTGGTACCGATGATGGCATTCCCGTCGATCGCGATGAGTGTATTTTCTGTCGATGCAAGGACACATCTTTTCGCCACCGTATTTTGCGCGGCGCTAGCTCTCATCTTCGCACCAGAGAGCATGGCTCCTTTCGAAATTGCCTATGGAAGGAATGGTATTGCGCTTAGGTTCGTTTGGCAGCGTCCGCGCGTTTACTCGTGGTCTGAAGTCAGCTGCGTCCGCGTGTTTGGTGCGGGCCAACGCGGAGAAAAGTTGCTTTGTGTCGATTTGCGCGATGGCGATCGCATGTGGCTCAAGCTTTACAGTGAGATTCTGACGGGACCGACTGCCCAGACGGTAGCTCGCGAGTTGGCTTTGTGGGCACCCAAGGAGATGCAAGTTGGTATAGAGCGGCCGTCGTGGAAAATGGTCGTGCGTCTATTGGGATGGGTCTCATGGTCGTATCTCGCGACTTCTGCCGTGATCGTGGTGCTTCACCGTCCCGTGCTCTACTATGCGTTAGTTGCCCTGGAAATGGGGGCGATTGTCTTGGTGCGTCTCCTGCTTCTAGCGATCGAACCGCGACGTCGCATCGTTGTTCGTGTGGGGGAGTCACCTTCGGAGGGGGTTCCAAAGGCCTATCGCCTTTGGGTCGAGGCTCTAGTGCACCGGAGCGTCGAGAACGACTCAGGGACCCAAGCGCTCGCCAGTAATGACCCGGGTCTGCTCTCGAGAAGTGACCCAGGGGGTGTGAGCTGAGCGGGTGTTGGTGGTTGAGACGTGGAGGCCCGATGCGAGAGGGCATGGCCCTGAGCAAGCGACCAAACGAGGACCGCACAGGACGCAGATTACCATCGGGGAGCACTATGAGTGCGATGGCGAAACCCCCGCCAACCCAGATGGCGTGCTCGAGTGCGAGACGGAACGCTTCCGCATCGCGATCGGTGGACGTGTGGTTGCCGTCGCGATCCGCGGCGCTGCGTTCGGCACCGAGCTTCAGTATCTGCATGGTGACCATCTCGGTTCGCCGCGCGTGATCACGAACTCGACCGGAGGTGTGGTCGAAGAACGGGACTTCACAGCCTTTGGGGGGCCGCTCTTCGACTTCTCCGCTACGACCGTGTCTTCGGGCTTCACCGGGCACCGGCACGACGCCGAGTTGGGCCTGGTGAACATGCGCGGACGGCTCTACGATCCGATGGTGGGACGGTTCGTCTCCCCTGACCCCTTCGTGACCGATCCGTTCAGCTCTCAGGGGCGGAAGCGTGGCGGGCTCCGCCCCAAGCGGAGGACAAGGAGGTGGCACAGCCGGGCAGTCGAGCTCACCGAAGGGCTCGCCCGGGTATACTCAGGGCTCGATGGCCAACGGCAGCAACCTACCCAACGCGCCGAACCGTCCAGGAACCAGTTGGGGACCAGGCGTGAACGGTGGTGTGGGCTCGATCCCGTGGATCGGGTGGGAGCCACCACCGAGCCGCTCGGGGCCGCTCAGTGATGGACCGCTGACGGGCGGATGGATAGTCTTCGGTGGACTTGATGGGGAGGGGACAGTCCTGCCCCTGGTGCCGCTACCCACGCCAGTGGCCGCTGGAGGCGGTTGCGGTGCGCTCTGGGGTCCCACGGATGGTTTGAGGGGATTCGGCGTCGAGAAACATGGAGGATCCACCCCAACGGTTGGGGCAGGGGTTGGGTTTGGGTGGTACCAATCGAGCGAAGACTTCGTGAACGCGAGTGTGGTCGAGGCAAGCAGAAGTTTTGTTACCCTGAGTTTCGGATTCGTGGGCGGAGAACTTGTCGGCGTCGGGGTTCAGTATGGGTGGTCGTTGCCGCTGGCCCCCGCGACTGTGGGCGCGTACGGCACCAACACCTGGCTCACGGGCTCCCGGTAGGACGATATGGCGCACAAGCTAGACTCATCACTGACCACGGCTTCGAGCTACGCCGTGCCCAACAACACCCTCGGAGGGTGGATAGACTCCATCGTCTCAGTTCCCCAGAGTGCGCTGGCACTCGGTGCGGCACTGGTGATCTTCGCCATCGATCCGTGGCGTGGTACGGCGGTGTTCGGCCTCGGACTGGCCGTAGCGGTTCTGGTAACGCTTCGACCAGAGCGGCTCGAAGTGCGCGCGATCAGGTTCGAGGGAGATGGCGGTGCGGTGCTGGAGCGAGCCCTGGGAGCGGCGCTTCGCGTACCCTGGGCAGAGATCGGGTGCGTGTCGATTCGTGGGCGGTGGCGTTTTCTGACCCGGTACTTCATCCTGACACGACTCGCCGAGGGGCGGACCGAGGAGTACTGGTGTCGCATCGCCGCAGCCGCGCCGACCAATCAGAAGATCCTGGCCGAGTGCGCGCAATGCGCTCCGGCAGAACTCTTAGTCGGTGTTGGCGCCGTGGCACCTCGGGCCCTTGGGCGTGCCGGGCTTGCCTTGTTGTTGGCAGTGGCCGCCGCGGGCACCGTGACGCTCTTCTGGTTCCCGGAAAGGTGTGCCGCGCTTCTGGCTGGAGCGAGTGCGACGGCACTGCTCGGCGGTGCCATGATGGCTCTGAGACGACAGTTTACGGCGAGGGTGCGCGCCGGCGAGCGTTTCGAGGGGAGGACTCCTTCGGCGTGCCGTCCCTGGGTGGAGGCACTGGTGAACCGGGTGGCCTCGCGGTGAAGCGAGTGAGCGTGGGGCGGCCGTTTTTGTGGTATCGAGCCGATGCAGGCTACCCGTCAGAGCACCGAGCGGCGCGCGTGAGCGCAGGGGATTCCCGCCGTGAGGTTCAGCCGGCGGACCGGGTCCGCCTTTGCTACTCTGCGTTTCCGCGCAGCTCATGCCCATCATTCTAGGTGACAGCCCCCGTGCGCTCATGGTGCGCATGGTCTCGGATCTGGCCCGGCTCCGCGATCCCTGGGCGCGGCATTGGTTGGTGATGCGCTCGCCGCGGGCGGCTGAGTGGGTGGAGAGGCGGTGGGCCGAGCAGGCCGGCATCGCCTCGCGCAGTCAGGTGGTGACTCTCCGGAGTGTGATCGAGCAGGCGGCCATGCCCGGGCGCACGCCGTTTTCCTTCGAGCGGCTGGTGCTCTCGGTGGCGCGGGTGCTCGCGGAAAACCGGGTGAGCCTGCCCGGTGCTCGAAAGAGCGAGGGCGGTCGCATCGACGCGCGACTCTTGGCCTGGGCCGAGCAGCTCGCCCACGCCATCGATCAGACCTTGCTCTCGCGCGACCGGAAGAATCCCTTCGCCGAGGCCCGCTTCCTCCAGCAAATCGTGGAAGAACCGGAGGTGGAGGAGGCGCTGCTCGGGCACGTGGCGCGCCTGCTGCCCACGCGATTTTTGGAGGCGGCGCGCAGTTGGCTGGCGTTGTGGGAGCGCCGCGGTGGCGTGCCGCGTTTGTATGTGATGCTCGACGGCAGCCTGCCGGAGGTGCTGTCCCTGGCACTATTCGAGCTGGTGGAGTTGCTCGGGGAGCGCGCGCGGCTGTACGTGTTGTTTCAGGCAGCGTGCCTGGAGGGGACGAGCCGACGTCCGAGCGCCGAGGAGGGCTCGGTGCTGGGGCCCGTGCTCTCGTGCTTGGGGCAACGCCTGGAGGAGTTGACCGTGCAGACCACCGAGCGGTGGCTCAGTCGCGGAGCAGGGGAGGAGGCCCAGGTGAGCGCGCCTGCGGCGGATTCGCTGCTGGGGCAACTCCAGCGTTCGTGCCGGGAACCGAGCACGAGCGCCGAGCCTCATCTGTTGGCGCCCGGGGACTGGTCGTTCTCGGTGCATTCGTGCCGCTCGGCGTTTCGTGAGCTGGAGGTGTGCCGCGATCGGCTGATCCAATCGATGCGTGAAGATCCGAGCCTGCGGCCCGAAGAGATCTTGGTGCTCTTGGTCGATCACGAGGGGATGGCGCCGCTGGTGGGGGCGGCCTTCGAGCCCTTGGTCGTGCGCGGCGCGTTGACGGGGCGCGGGACAGCGTCGAAGGTGGTCTCGGCGCTCCTCTCCCTGCTTGATGCCCTCGAGGGGCGCCTCGGTGTGCGGGAGCTGCGCGGGCTGCTCGAGCAGCCGCTGATCGCGGAGCGCTTCGGCCTCGCGGAGCATGTTCCCGAGGTTGTCTCGTGGCTCACCGAGGCACGCTTTCTCTGGGGCCTCGATGGAGCGCACCGCGCGGCGTACCAGCACGTCGAGGACGGTCGTTGGGATCTTGGCTTCGCCTTGCGACGGCTGGGGCTCGGTGCGGTGGTCGAGCAGCGGCTGCGCGATGGGCTGGTGGAGGGCGCAGCGCCGCTCACCCGGGCGACGGGGCTTTCGCTCGCGCCGCTCGCCGGCTTGGCACGGCTCGCCGCGGAACTCTCGGAGGCGAAAGCGGCCTGGGTCACGCCGAAGGGAGTCCCGCGGGAAAAGCTGCTCACCGAGTGGGTGGAGCTTCTGACCGGATGGTGCGAACGGTTCTTGGCGGAGGGGGATGAACTCGCGAAGGAGCACCGCACGGAGCTGCTCTCTCGGATCTTGCCGGCGATGGTCCGCGCGGCGCCGCTCGAGACCCGGCTCGCGTCGGACGCTTTCCGCAAGCTGCTCTGTCGTGCGCTCGGGGCGCTCACCGTGCCGAGTCAGGCCAATGCGGCGGGGATCCTGGTCGCACCACTCGAGGAGCTTTCGGGTACCCCGGCGCGGGTGGTGGCGGTGGTGGGCCTCGGGCGTGAGCAGTTTCCGCGGCGCGACGAGCGTCCGGTGTGGCATCCGTTGGGAGCGACCCGGCGTCCCGGGGATCCCGATCAACGCGCCGAGGATCGCCACGCGCTGCTCCTCGCGCTGCTCTCGGCCTCGGAGCGCGTGGTCTTGACGTATCAGGGCGGTGCCGACGACGACACCAAGCTCCGGCCGCTCTCTCCGCCGGTGGCGGATCTGCTTTCGGCCATCGACGTCTTGGTGAAGACCGCTTCTGGAACCCCAGCATCGCGGGCGGTGTTCGTCGAACATGGCTTGAACGGGTTTTCGCCTCGCCATTGTGAAGCTGGGCGCCCGGCCTTCGCCTGCGCGCAGCTGCCGCGGGATTTTGCGGCGGCCCGGCTGTGCGCTTTGGCTCGGAGCCATGAGTATGAGGGGCTCTGGAAGAGCGCTCCTCTGCCACCAGTCGAGGGCGCGTGCATTTTGCGCGCGCGGGAGTTGCGCGACCTGTTCGAGGAGCCGTGTCGGCTCTTCGCGCGGCGGCTCGGCCTCTCCTGGCCGGTCGAGGAGGAGGAGCTCTCCGACGATGACCTCTTCGAGCCTTCGGGACTCGATGCCTACGGGCTGCGGGAGCGGCTACTCCGTGCGCGGCTCGCGGCCGAGGCTCCCGAGCGGGAGCGGCCGCGGCTTCTGGCCGAGGGAGCCCTGCCTCGAGGTGGTTACGGACAGGTGGCCTTCGACAAGGCCCTCGGCGATGTGCCGGCCATCATGACCTCCGAGCTCCTGCCCCTCGAGACGGAGCTCGTGCTCGAGCTTGGTGGTGGTGTGGTGCTGGAGCTCGGGGTGCCAGAGGGTTGGTACCGCGACCCGGACGGGCAGGTGCTCTACGTGACGGCCAGTTCGCTTGCCAGTGCAAGCCACCTCCGGCGAGCGCGGATTGTGGCGCTGGTCCTCGCGGCTACGCGGGAGCTCTCCGAGGTTCATCTCTACGGGCAGCGCGATCGGAAACCCCGCAGGCTCAGGTTGGTCTCCGGAGAGCGGGCGAGGGAGCTCTTGCAAAAGCTGGTGGACTTCTTGTCTCTGGCTCGTTGCCTGCCGCTGCCCTTCTGGCCCGCCGCGCATGAAAAGCTGAGCGCGCGTCTTTGCGAAGCCCTGTCGCCATCCGAGCTCTGTGCCCTGCAGGCGGCGGCCTACCAGGCCTTTCGGTCCCGTCGGTTCGGCCGTGAGCACGAGCCGAGCGATGCCGAGCGGCCCGCCACGCGCCTGTGCTTTCGGGGGCTCTCCGATCCCTTCACTTGGTATCCTGAACTCGACATTCCCTGGCTGCCGTCCCCCGAGCTGCCCCTGGCCCTGCGGCTCTCGCGCTTCGTCGCGGATTGGGACGCCGGAAGCTGTGAGGCGCCATGAACCAGGTGCAGGCCTTCGAGCCTTTGACCGAGGAGCTCTCGGGGATCCTCAGCATCGAGGCGAGCGCTGGTACCGGCAAGACCACGTCCATCGCCTTGCTCTGGCTTCGACTGTTGCTCGAGCGGGGGATGCGCGTCGAGCAGATCTTGGTCACCACCTTCACACGAGCGGCCACCGCCGAGCTCGAGGAGCGGCTGCTCTCGACCCTGCGGCGTGCCCTTGCGGCGGTCCGCGGTGAGGGCGGGACGGGTCCCGAGGCGGCGCTCATGGCTCGGCTGCTTCGGTCCCACTCGGCTTCGAGCTTGGGTGCCTCGCTGTCTTCGGCGCTCTCCAGCTTCGATCTCTGCCCCATCCACACCATGCACGGCTTCTGTCAGTCACTGCTCGGGCGGTTCTCCCTCGAGCTTGGGTGCGATCCGGGGCTCGAGCTCGTGCCGGACGTGGATCAGTTGCTAAAGGAGCTGGTCTTCGACGCGTTGATGCGCGACGCCGAGGCGCGGATCGTCCCGGTCCAGGATGCCCTCACGGTGGCGCGTACGGTGGCGGCCCAGCCGCTCGGGGTGCTCCTCCCTCCCATCGCGCCGGAAACGCTGGTCCAGAAGAGCGCGGCTCTGCTCGACCCGCTGGCAGTGCTCCTCACGGGACTTGCGATGCGTGGCGACACCCGGGCGGCGCTGGGGCGAAAGCTTGCCGCGCTGCGGGAGAGCGGGGCGCGGCTCGACCTCTCCGCGGCTCAAGAGCGCGCTCTCGGAGACGAAACCGTGGCGTTTCAAGAGGCAGAGCACCAGGTGCGGGCGCTGTTCGCGGCCGCCCGGGCGGCAGAGCTGCATCCCTTGGCTAGCCTGGTGAGGACGGAGCTCCCTGCGCGCAGGCTGGCGGCACGGGTGCGGAGCTTCGACGACATCCTGCTCGTGATTCTGGATGCGCTCGCACAAGGTCCTCGCCGGGCGGCGCTCACGACCGCGCTCTCGGAGCGCTACCGCGCCGTGATCGTGGATGAGTGTCAAGACAGCGACAGCGTGCAGATCGAGGTGTTCGAGCGCCTGTTCTCGAACGCCGAGGCCTTCGTGGTGCTCGGCGATCCGAAGCAGAGCATCTATCGGTTCCGGGGCGCAGATCTGGCCAGCTATCAGAGGCTCTTGTCCCGAGGCCGGCGCGCCCCCGAGATGAAGACCAACTATCGCTCGGATGCGCCGCTGGTCGAGCTCGTGAATCAGTTGTACGCTGCGCGGCCCGAGTTCAGCGCCTCCGCGGGCCAGCCACCGATCCGCTACGTGCCGGTGCGCGCCGAGGTCGCCGAGTCGCGGCTGTTCGATCCACGCAGCGAGAGCCCCGAGCCGATGTTGGTGCTCTTCTCCGAGCAGTCCGAGCGTGCGGCCGCCAAGGGGGAACTCGCGGAGCAGCTGGCGCTCGAGTTCCGGCGGCTGCTCGATGCCGAGGTCGCGCTCTGGGATCGCGCAGAGAAGGCCAAGCGTAGGCTGGTGGCCTCCGATCTGGCGGTGCTTGCCGGTACCCACGAAGATCTCGGGTTGGTGCGCCGCGCCCTCGAGCGCCAGCAGATCCCCTGCGAGCAGGGCGGGGGAGGCCACCGAACGGTGTTCGACAGCGACGAGGCCTTCGACGTTCAGGCCTACCTCTTGGCGCTCGCGGCCCTGGAGGACAAAAGTGATCCCTTGGGGGCCTTGCTCGGGTTGGCCGCGACCCCGCTGGTCGGCATGACCGCAGAGGAAATCTGGTCTTTGCGCGGTGAACCGGAGCGGCAGGCCGAGCTCACGCGGAGAATGCTCAGCGACGCGCGTCGGATCGTCCGTGAGGGGCCGCTCGGCGCCATCCAGGCGCATGCCCGCGATGCGGAGCGGTTGGAGCGCAGGCTTGGGTGTCGCGACGGGGAACGGCGCCTCACCAACCTGCGACACATCGCCACCCTACTCCAGCTCGAGTGGGCGAAGGGTCGCACCTCGCCGCGCGACCTTCTGGTTTGGCTCGGGCGAGCGCGGTCGACCGAGGAGCAGCGCACCGAGGCGGCCTTTCAGAGGCTGGAGACGGATGCCCCGAGTGTCCAGCTGCTCTCCATCCACCGCGCCAAGGGCCTGGAGTTTCCGATCGTGGCCTGTCCGTTCCTTTGGCACAAAAAGAGCCGAGAACGCCTGGCAAAGTCCTCGGTGGCGGTGGTGCGGGAGGCGGAGCGTACCATCCTGGACGTTGGCTCGGAGGGCTTCTTTGATAACCTGCAACGAGAGCTGCGACAGCACGAAGAGGAGGAGGAGCGACTCCTCTACGTCGCGCTGACGCGGGCGCGACATCGCGTGTACCTGGGGCTCGCCCCGATCTCGGCGTCAGACAGTGAGCGCGGCGAGGCGCGGCACGACAACGGCGCCGAGCGCTCGGCCTTGGTGCGCCTGCTCGGCCTGGACAGGCTGGACAAATCCGAGTGGAAGAGCCGCTGCCCGCTGCCGCTTCTGGTGCACTCCGGCGTCAGCCACAGCGCGCCTGCTCCCTTGGAGCCGGCAGCGGTGGAGAGGTTCGCCGAGGCCTGCCACGAGGGGACGCTGCCGGTGCCGAAGCTCCGGTGCACCAGCTACTCCTCGCTCATCCGTGGGGAGCAAGCGGCGGCTCGCGACCACGACTTCGAGGAGAAAGAGCGCGCGCCCCGCGCTCCAGGTTTGCTCGAGGACTTCGCGCTGTCCGGCAGCCAGCTCGGGCAGCGGATCCACGGTTTGCTCGAGGATGTGCTGGGCAATCGGATCTCTCTCGATGAGCTATCGGCCGAGGTCGAGCCCCATGAGGTGCGGGCCCTTGGGACCATCATGGATACCCCGCTCGTGCTCGGGGAGCAACGCGTCACGCTGGCCGAGGTGGCGGACCGGTCGATCGCGGAGATGCATGTGCTGCTCCCGGTGGAGCAGCTCGAGCCTGGGCTTCTGGCGGCGGCGCTCGAACAAGATCCATTGATCGCGGGCTCGGCGGGGCGCCGCGAGTGGCTGCGTGAGCTGGCTGGATTCGATTTCGCTCCCGTGACCGGCTTCTTCCAGGGCTACATCGATCTCATCTTCTCCCACGACGGGGTGTTCACGGTGGTCGACTACAAGACCAACGCCCTCCGCAATTACGAACCCGAGAGTTTGGAGCAGGCCATGCTCGAGCACCACTACCTGCTCCAGGCCCGGCTCTACACCGTCGCGCTCCACCGTCACCTCCAGAAAAACCTCGAGGAATACGACCCCGCGCGCCACCTGGGCGGGTGCGCGTACCTCTTCGTGCGCGGGTTCCCCGAGCGTGGCGTCTGGTTCGAGCGTCAGGACATCGAGAGCGTTCTGGCTCTCGATGCGCTGTTTCGGAGGGCGGGCGCATGAAGTCCACCGAGGCCGAGTTCGTGGCGTTGGCTGCGCTGATCCTCGAGGGTACACCGCGTCCGGTGGCGCGGGCCAAGCTAGTCGGGCCTCTGGCGCAGCTGCTCTGTGCCGCGAGCCGCGGACAGGGGAGCCTGCCCTTGGCAGAGTGCCAAGTCCCCGAAGGCGCCCCCGAGGAGCTGTTCGCGGTCCGGGGCACGCGGGTGCTCCTGCCCCGCAACGCGGCACTCTTCGACGAGGTGACGCTGCGCCTGAAGGAGCGGTTTTCTCGTCCACGCGCCGAGATTGGCACCAAGGAAATCCGTGCGGCGGTCGCCTCCATTCTGCCGCGTTCCACGGAGCGGAGCGCCGAGGGACGCGTGCTGTTCGATAACCAGGGTCAAAGATGGGCGGTGGCGACCCAGCTGGACGCGCGGCTCGGGGTCATCACCGGTGGCCCGGGGACGGGCAAGACCACAGTGGCCGCCACTCTGCTCGCGGTCCGAAAAAGGCTGGAGCCCGAGCTTGCTGTCGAGGATGTCCTGCTCTCGGCACCCACTGGCAAAGCGGCGTGCCGCCTGGGTGAGGCGATGCGTTCGGCCGCCCTGCGCTTGCCGCTCGAGCCCGAAGAACGGGAGTTTCTGCTCGCACTGGCACCGAAGACCCTGCACCGTGCGCTCGAATGGAGTCCGCTCCCCGAGGAGCGCGGCGGGCCATTTCGGAGGAATTTCAGGCATCCGCTCCGAGAGCAGCTGGTCTTGGTCGACGAGGCGAGCATGGTCGATCTCGAACTCTTCACCTGTCTTCTGCGCGCGCTTTCCCCAGATGCTTCTCTCTGGATCCTCGGAGACGCCGATCAGCTCGAGAGTGTGGAGACGGGAGGAGTGCTAAGCGAGTTGCTCCGACTCGGCTCGGAACGTGCACCCGAGGCGCGGCGCGCGGAGCTCTGCGCGCGGCTCGGCGAACCCGAGGCGTTGGTCGAGAGCAGCGCGGGCGGAGCCGAAACCACGGCGCTCCCTGGGATGGTGAGTCGTCTCGAGCACAGCTACCGAGCGCGCTCGGCGCCGCACATCCTCGAGCTTGCGCGTCTGGTCCGTCCCTTCGGAGACGGGACCGCCGAGCGCTTCTTTGAAGCCTGCCGGCGCGCCCAGGGAGAGGTGGTGCTCTTCCGAGAGTCGGGCGCGTTCATGGCGCACTGTGTCTCCCGCTGGCGCGCCCTGGCTGATTCGCGACCCAGCGAGTCCACCGGGTTGTCTGAGTGGCTACGCCGCTTCCAGCTCCTTTGTGTGGACAATGCTCGGGTCGAGCGCGCGAATCGGCGTGGTCTCGGGCTCCTTTGCGACACCCGCAGCGCGCAGGTGCTCCACGAGTTGCCCCATGGCTGTCCGATCATGGTTCGCCAGAATCGCCCGGCGCTCGGGCTCTCCAACGGTGACCTCGGCGTCGCGCTCGGGAGCGGCTCGGGGCGTCCCGCAGAGGTGGTGGTGTTCCCGGGCCTCGAGCAGCCGATCGCGGTGGCCGAGTTGCCCCAGCACGAGCCTGCGTTCGGGCTCACCGTCCACAAGAGCCAAGGCTCGGAGTGGGACGAGGTCGCCATCGATCTTTTGACTCAAAGTGAGCTCCTCGATCGCAATCTCCTTTACACCGCGCTCACTCGCGCCAGCCGGAGGCTCTGTCTCCTCATCCCGAACCAGGCCTCGCTGGCGGCGGTGTTGGAGCGAGCCCCCACCACGTAGCCGGTCCGGGCAGCTCTGCTAGGCTCGCGTCCGAAAGGGTGCACCCTGCATGACCCGAAGAGATTTCGACGCCGCCGCCGTCACCTGGGATCAGAATCAGACTCGGCAGAAGCTGGCAGAGGAGCTGCTGGCCGCCATTCAGGCCAGGGTGGTCTTTCGAGGCCATGAGCTCTTGCTCGACTTCGGCACCGGCACCGGTGCCCTCGCCCTTGGCCTCGCGCCCCGCGTGAAGCGGGTGTTGGCCGTCGACTCATCGCCGGGCATGCTGGAGGTGTTGTCCGAGAAGATCCGCGGCTCCGGGCTCTTTCAGATCGAGCCCTGCCTCTGGGATCTGACCCTCGACCCTGAGCCTCCTCGGGATTGCTCGTCGGACATCATCGTGAGCGCGATGGCTCTGCACCACATCGCCGATACCGCCGCCTTCGCGCGGAGCATGTGGCGGCTCTTGGTGCCCGGTGGGCGCCTCGCCCTCTGCGATCTGTTCGCTGAGGATGGGAGCTTTCACGGAGACAACACCGGAGTCGAGCATTTTGGTTTCGAACCCGAGGAGCTGCTCCAGGTGTTCGGCGCGGTGGGCTTCGAAGAACTCCGCATCGAGACCGCCACCACCGTGGTTCGGTCGCGGCCCGAGGGGGAGCGCGCCTATCCGGTCTTTTTGCTGCTGGCGAGCCGCCCCAACGCCTGAGCCCGCCGCCTTTGGCCTCGGACGCGCCGCGGCGCTAAGCTCGGCTGCGCCGCATGCTCAACGCTCTTCTCCGTCGCGCGTTTCTGGCGATCCTTGGGTTGCGCTATCGCATCGTGGTCGAAGGACTCGCCGAGCTTCCTCCGAAGGATGAGCGGGGCATGTTGTTTCTGCCGAACCACCCGGCGCTGATCGATCCGTTCATCTTGCTCTGTGTCGTAACCCGGCGCTTCCCGGTGCGGCCGCTGGCGGGTCGCGGGCAGATCGAGCGGCCCTTCGTGCGTTTCTTGGCGGGTCGGGTGCAGGTGAAGAAGATCCCGGATGCCACGGAGGGTGCTGCCGTCCGTCGCCCCAAGGTCGCCGCGGTGCTGCGCGACGTCACGCGCGCCGTCAGAAGCGGGGAGGCATGGCTGGTGTATCCCGCGGGGCGACTCGCCGAAGGCCCCCGCGAAGTCATCGGCGAGCAAGGAGGGGTGGCCTTCCTGCTCGAGCATTGTCGAGAGGCGCGGGTGATCCTGGTGCGCACCTCCGGCCTTTTCGGCAGCGTGTTCAGCCGCGCCTCCGGCACCACGCCAACCGTGACCGGCGCGCTTCGGAGCGGGCTCCGGCGCTGGGCAAAGAGCGGCCTCATCTTCGGTCCGCGGCGTCAGGTCACCTTGCACTTCGAGGAGCGCCAGGATGTCCCACGAGAGGCCGGGCGTGCCGCCATCAACCGGTATCTCGAGGAATTCTACAACGCCGAACTCTCGCCCGAGGCCTCGACAGACAACGGCGGAGCCGCCGCTCTGGCCCGTCCGAGCGCACGGAAAGACTGAGGTTCTCAGGCATTTTCGCCGCGACCAGCCGAGTGGGGCGCACCGGGTCAACGGGCCGAATTTGCCTTGGGCATCAGCTTCCGCAGCGAGGAGCTGCCCCATCGGTCAGAAGGTTGTCTATGCTCGGGACGATGCCGGCTCCCTTGGGCTCGTTCCTTCGTGCCACCTTGCCATTGTTGGTGATGGCGGTGCTTCGCGTGAACGTGGCGGTTGCGGCCGACGCCCAGCAGACGGCGCTCGCCGAGCAGTTGTTCCGCGATGGCCGCGCGCTCCGCGAGACCGGCCGACTCGAGGAGGCGCTCGCGAAGTTCGAGACCAGTCAACGCCTGGATCCAGGGGTGGGCACGCTGCTAAATCTGGCGGATTGTCTGGAGCGCCTGGGGAAAACCGCGAGCGCCTGGGCGCGGTTCTCCGAGGCCTACCAATGGGCGACCCGTGACGGGGATGGCGCGCGCGCGAGCGCCGCCGAGGACCGGATGCGTGCCCTCGAGGCCCGGCTCTCCAAACTCGTGGTTCGGGTGGTCGAGCCGTCCACCTCGGTGTTTCTCGACACGGTCCCGCTCAGCGCCGCTCTGTTCGATGTCACAGCTCCGATCGATCCTGGAGTTCACCAGCTTACCGCGTCGGCTCCCGGCAAAGAGGCCTGGGAGCAGAGCTTCGAGGTGCCCGCCGAGGGCGGACTCATCGAACTTCTGGTGCCGGCGCTCGCTGAATCGAAGCCCGCGGTGACCCCGCCCGTCGAAGCTTCGCCGAGGGCCACACCGGAGCCCCAGCCACCGCGCCTCACCCACGCTGAGGTGAGCCCGAGCGCGCCGCCGCGCCCCATCCCCACGCTGTCTTATGGCATGGGTGGCCTGGGATTGCTCGGTGTCGGTGTGGGCCTGGGCTATGGCCTGGCTGCCATGCTGGCTTGGGACGACGCGGGGGATCAGGGCTGCGAAGATGGGGTCTGCCCCACCGCCTCGGCCCAGCGCCGCGCCGAGACCGCTCAGAGCCGAGCGGATGTGTCGACTGTTGGTTTCGTTGCCGGTGGCGCCTTGCTCGGCGCGGCTTTGCTGGTGGTCTGGCTCTCCGAGCCCTCCGCCGAGGCTGAGCCTGCCCTCGCAGTTCAGCTGGGCGCCACGCCGAGCTCGCGGTTCGTCTCGGTCTCGGGGGGGTTCTGATGCCCAACCCCGACGCCACCGAGCGATTCGGAGTCGGGGACGTCCTCGCCGGGAAATACCGGATCGAGCGGGTGCTCGGGCGCGGGGGCATGGGTGTGGTCCTCGAGGCCACGCATCTTCTGCTAGAGGAGCGGGTGGCCGTAAAGCTGATGCTGCCAGAGGTGTTGGCGGACCAGCGCGTGCACGCTCGATTCTTCCGCGAGGCGCAGCTTCTGGCGCGTGTTCGCAGTGAGCATGTGGTGCGGGTGCGAGACATCGGGGAGCTCGACACCGGCGAGCCCTACATCGTGATGGAGTATCTCGAGGGAGAGAGCCTGGAGGAGCGCTTGGAGCAAGTCGAGCGCCTGCCCAGTCGAGAGGTGGTCGACCTGGTCCTCGAGGCCTGTGAAGGCTTGGCGTCAGCGCACCGTGCAGGGGTGATTCATCGGGACATCAAGCCCTCCAACCTGTTTGTGACCCGCGCCGCCGACGGCACGCCGTGCCTCAAGCTCTTGGATTTCGGCATCTCGAAGGGGGCGGCGGCGCACGACTCCACCGATCCGAGCCTCACTTCGACCCAGGTTTCGATGGGTTCGCCCCTCAACATGTCCCCCGAGCAGATGCGCTCCGCCCGCGACGTCGATCACCGCACCGACATCTGGTCCCTGGGTGTCGTCCTCTACCGCAGTCTTTCGGGGGTTCACCCCTTCGAAGCCCAGTCGCTCATGGAACTGTGCGCGTTGGTGTTGGAGTCAGAACCGGTCGTGCTCACCGAGCGCGTAGCTGCCCTCGAGCCAGGGCTGGCGGAGGTGATTGAGCGTTGCTTGAAGAAAGCGCCGGAGGAGCGCTTCGCCAACGTAGCCGAGCTCGCCTCGGCGCTCCGACCCTTCGCCTCGGACGAAGCGGCCACGGCCGCCGAGCGCTGTCACCGCATCCTGTTCGGCGCGGACTCGACCGAGCCTGTGCGCCCTCCCGAAGTCGAGCCGAGCGTGGCCGTCACCTCAACCAGTTTCGAGCGCAACCGCTCGGTGCCCATCCCGTCGCGCCGACGGAGCGGCTGGGTCCTCGGAGGCGTGGTGGCCTTGGTGGGGATACTCATCACCGGTTTTGCGCTCTTTCCGCGACCAGAGCAGACCACCCCGCGTGCGGCTGGGGGTGCGCCGGTCGCGGCTCTCCCCCCCGAGCGCCCCGCCACCCCATCGGAGCCGAGGGATGCATCTCTGCTCGCTTCCTCGCTCCCGCAGCCGAGTATCGTGCCTACGCCGTCCTCTCCCTCGAGTAGCCCCGTCCCCGCGGTGAGCTCTGCGAATCGAAGCCGAGAGCGACTCTCTACCCCGAAGAAGGGCTCGACCCACAAGGAGCCCGTGGATCCCTATTCGCTCCGAAAGTAGCCTCGCGATGCGGCACCTCACTTTGGCTTGTCTTGTCCTCTGCTCTCTCGGCTGCGACAGGCTCCTCGGGATCGAGTCCACGCGATTCGACCCAGGGGAGACCGAAGCCGATGATTGCGACCTCCCGAGCGAACCCGAAAATGGCATCGGCTGGTGGTCGGGGTGCGACCAGAACCTCCGCTGTGCCAGCGCGGGGCTTCCCACGCCCTCGGCGCGTCCCGCGGCCAGCACCGAGGGCGCAGATATCGACCCGATCGTCCTTGGGTTCGATCGGATCCAACTCGGTGCCAGGAACGCGGAGGGTGAATTGGATCCTCGAGCCTGGTCACGCATGGGCTTCGATCTGGATGGTTTGTGCACCTCGTCGCCGACCTGCGGGGCGACCAGCGTCGAGGCCGGTCGTGTCTGTGCCCCGCGGCTCTCCGATCCAGCGGTGGACGGGGAGTACTGCCGCGACAATCAGCTGGGCCTGCTCGACTACAAACTGGACACTCTGGAGCAGACTCGTGGCAAATACATGGCCACGGCAAGCCAGCTCAACTGCGCCTTGTGCCAGGGCGGTTACAACCTGCTCGGTCGCATCACGGGGTACAACGGTCAGCCCAACGATCCCGCGGTGCACCTCGAACTCTTCCCGTCGCCGGGACTCGAGGTGCTGAAAAACGTGGACTGTTCCGAAGAGTTCTGGGACGAAGACGCCTGTTGGACCGATGCCGAACCGTTTCTGATCGATCGCGCCTACGTCGACCAGTCAGGTGAAGGTGAGCTCGGCTCCGCGCGCTTCTACGATCCGAGCGCCTTCGTGCACGATGGCTGGTTGGTGGCCGAGCTGCCGCAGAACACCCCGCTTGGCCTGGTCAGCCACCACCAGGAGATCCCGAAGGTGGTTCGCATGGCGATTCAAAACGGCCTTCTGGTCATGCGCCTGCATCGCGAGGATGGCGCTTGGCGGGGTGACGACGGGGTTCTGGCGGGAGCCACCCGCCTCGGCGATCTCCTCGACGAGTTCGCCCGTCTGGGCCTGTGTGAAGCGACCGATCCGGTCGGCACCGCGGTGATCCAGACCTTCATGGAATCGGCTGCCGACATGCTCTCGACTGGCGCGGTGGCCCCGGAGACCCCCTGTGATGCGTTGTCCCTCGGCATGGCGGTGCGGGCCAAGCAGGCCAGCCTCGGGGAGTTGGTGGAGGTGCCCGAGCAAAGCAGTGCGGAGTGTCACGACTGAGACCACCTCCCGAGGTGATTGTGGAGGCTTGGGGGTTCGTGCGATGCTCGCGCGGGTGAGGTTCTCCCGACGTACGGTCTGGCTCGGATCGGCGGCGCTCGTCGTCGCGGCGTTCATCTTCGCGCTCGGTCCGGCGCGGCGCGTCCTTTTGGCTCGGCAGGTGCTCGCCGAGCTTTCCCTCCCGCGCTCCCCCGCATCGCAGAGCGAGCTTCGCGAGGAGGAGCTCACCCTCGAGGGACAGTTGGGAACGGTGCGCGCCAGGCTCTATCGACCTCGCGCAGCCGAGGCTGGCGCGGGGCTCGTCCTCGCCCATGGGATTCATCGATTGGGCATCGACGAGCCGCGCCTGGTGGCCCTCGCGCGGGCCCTCTGTCGCGCCAAGGTGGCTGTGGTCACACCGGAGCTCAGCGAACTGCGTGAGTTCCGGGTCACCCGAGGTTCGGTAGCGGCCATGGACGCGGCTGTGCAGCACCTCGCGGAGCGGCGTGAGCTGGTCTCAGGTGGTCGCGTTGGCCTGGTTGGGTTCAGCTTCGCGGGAGGCCTTGCCCTGGTGGCTGCCACTGAGAACCGGACCGCGCGGCACCTCCGCTACGTGATGAGCGTGGGCGGTCACCTCAACCTCGATCGCGTCTTTCACTACCTGCTCACCAACCAGATCGAAACCCCGACCGGCATCATTCCAGGGCGTTCCCACGAGTATGGGCTGGCGGTCATGCTCTACGGCAACCTGGAGGCGCTGGTCGAAGAGGCCGAACTCCCGCTCACCCGACAGGCCTTCGCCGCCTGGCTCCACCAGGATCAGGCCGAGGCTCGCCGTCTCGCGAGCACCCTGTCCGGCGAGGGCAAGCGCCTGTTTCATTTGGTCGAGCAGGGAAGGTGGTCCGAACTTCGGCCCGATCTGGAGCTGATCGCCGATCGGGAGCGGCCGAAGCTCGCCGGGCTCTCGCCTCAGGGGCGCCTCGCGCAGATCCCGATTCCCGTCTATGTCCTGCACGGCGCCCATGACACCGTGATCCCCCCCACCGAGGCGAGCTTCGCCAAGCTCGAGCTTACCGGGCGCCGCCACGACGTGCTGGTGACGCCGCTGCTCGGGCACGCGTCGCTGTCCCAGGACGGGAGCATGAGGGAGCGCATCGACCTTCTGCTCTTCGTCGCTCACCTGTTTCCCTAGCCTGAGGTAAATCCGTGCGTGGTGACAGCCCCCCAAGTACCAGAAGGGGGTGAGCCGGTGAAGAGCTCGAGGGGGATTGGCAGCATCGATCGGTGGTCGTTGGGCCGAGTCGGGGGCTCCGAGAGAGGCTCCG
>CAYNEY010000061.1:0-29519 GCA_964396375.1 uncultured Polyangiaceae bacterium
GGGGGAGCTGACGCGAGGAGAGGTGCCCCGTGTCCAGCACGAAGTCCACCATCGCCACCGTCTCTCCCGAGGGCTCGAAGTTGGCTGTGTCGTAGAGGAAGGCGGTCGAGGTGGTGAATGGGCGCGCGTAGGTCTTGCGCCCATCCAGACCCTGGTAGAGCACCTTCAGACCCACGTTGGTGTGGTGCGTGGCACGCACCACGCCGGCCTCGTCGAGCTCCTCTTCGACCACCGGCAGGCCCTTCAGAGCCTCGCGCCAGCGCTGTTCCTCCGTCGAGGCCACCGGATTGGTCTCGTCGCTCTCATGCCCGAGCAAGAACTCACTGCGCTTTCTCACCGTGGGGCTGTTCTGATCTCCCAGGGTTCGGATCCAGGCCTCGCGAAAACCGCGAAACTCCCGGTTCTTCCCATCGAAGACCGGATTTCTGTACGAGTATTCGCTGATCGTCTGCCCCAGAGGCCGCCCGATGGCATCCAGATGATCGGTGACGGTCGTGCGCACCACCACCGGTACCGAGAGCGGCATTACCGAGGTCCAGGGCTCGCCGCTTGCCTTGGCGGCCAGCATCAGCTTGGTGGAGGTGCTGTACTCGAGCTCGGTGGTCGCGCCGAGGCCGTTCCGAACCTTCTTCAACACGAAGGGCTGCACCCCCCCCGTCAGGTCCATGTACCTATAGTTGCGTCCCTCGCCCCAGAGTAGATCGGGGGTGCCCGAGCCGTCGATGTCCGTCAGCACGACTCGATTGGAGCCATTGGGCCGAACCGGCGTATTCTCGATGAGCACGCGGTCGGTCATGCGCAGGCCGTTGTCGTTCAGGTAGACATCCACCGCGTCGGCTCGAACCTCGACCAGATCGGCGAGGCCATCGCCGTTGACATCACTCACGAAGAGCTGGCTGGTCGCAAGCGTCCCCAGCCTCGGAGGATTCTCCACCTCCACGGCCCGATCCGCTCCAAAGCTTCCCGCCGGGCAGTCGTCACGCTCACCGGTACCCCAGGTACCATTTCCTCGGCCGGGCCAGTAAAGGACTTGGTTATTTCGGAGCCGAACGATGTCAGGCAGCCCGTCACCGTTCATCTCAGCCACGCGCACGTCGGGATCACCCAACCTCACCGGGCTGGCACTCCAAGGGATGCAAGCGCGAACCGGCTCCGTCGAGATCTCTGCCGTGGTCGCGCTGGTCCACACGGCCTGACCAAACTGATGCCCTCCCCCCGGAAAGCGCCCCAGGGAGAAGAAAGTCTGGAGCTCGGTCGAGGACGCATAGACCACATCGACCAGTCCGTCGCCGTTCACATCCATCACGGCAGAGTTCTTGGCGCGCTGCGACCAGTCGATCTTGACGTCTTGCCCGGAAGGTGCGTTGACGCTCGCCCCGAGCCAGGTGAACGAGCTGCCGTCCCAAGTGGGCGCAAATACTGAGTATTGCCCGGCCCCAGGCATGTGCACCAGATTGATGCGCCCGTCGGCGTCGAGATCGAGGACGCTGACCCGGGGGTTCGAGAAGCGCAAGATCCCAGCATCCACACTGCCGCCGTTGGTCACCGTCATCGGCTGGACCGCCGAGAAGCCCAGCTGCCCACCTTCCCCGTTCAGGAACAGCCCGTGTTGGCCGTCGTAGAGCGCGGCCGAGGTCACCAACACGTCAGGTAGCGAATCGCCGTTTACGTCCACGATCCCCGTATCCATCTGACCCACGGAGTTGACGGGGCTGTTCGGCAGCGCCTCCAGCCCTGTCGCGAAGGGCTCGAAGGAGAGTCCCTCCGAGTCGGTCGCGGGGGCCAGATCGGAAGCCACGCGCTGGTACTCGAACTCCAGGGCCGGCAGCCTAGGGCAATTCGTTGCGGGGAGCTCACCGCCGGCCGACTCCGTCACCGCCTCCGCACAGCGCCCTTCCTGCTGAAAGGTCCGCAGCAACGAAGCGTGGGTGAAAAAGTCGTAACCGAGGTGGTATCGCCGCACGAGTTCGCGGGCCGCGCCCGTTGATGCGAAGGGCTTGCTCGTGACATCCACCCGCACCAACCGAAGGCGGTGCTCCATCCTCCAGCCCGTTCGAAACGACACCACTTTGTCGGCCCGCTCTTCGTAGATCAGCCGCGTGTGGTGGGCATAAGTCGAAAGATCGATCGTGGTCGGATCCTCTGCCGGCGTCGTGTCGTAGATATCAGAAAGATACGCGACGTTGCCGTCCTTCAGATAACGATAGACCACCACGTTGTACGGATAGAGAACTCCGTCCTCGTCGATCTCGCCGTGCGAGTCATACTGGCGCACGATCCCCCACCGAACGATCTCCTCCGGGCGACTTGGATTGCTCTCGAGGGCACCGTCGTACCCGGAGCCATCCAGCGGAACCCCAAACTCCAGATTGGTTCCATCCTTGCTTTGGACCCGCCAAGTCCGGTGATCGGCAGACCAGAAGAAGCGCAGATACCCGGCCTCGACCTCCATCCGGAAGTATTGCCAGCCGTCCGCCCAGGAAGGCATCGCCTCCAGCGGAAGAGCGCCCGAGCAGGCGCCGCCAGCCACCAAACAAATCGGGATCAGCTCCACGCCACCGAAGACGAATCGATCCTGATTCGGATGCCACTCGGCACGATCGTCGTAGCGAGGCAAGCCTCGATCCGTCTTCCGCACGATGGCAGATGCCCCAACGTTCCAGCCAACCCCGGCCACACCCGGACCACCGGAGGAGCTGTAGCCGAGCACCAACGAAGGCTGCACCGTACCCCGTGCCTTGGGGAGACCAATCGGAACCGAGTAGGAAGCGATGCCCGTCGAGAGCTGGGCCGAGAAGCTCTCTCCCATGCCAAGCGGTGTCCCAGCTCCACTCGGGAGCGAGATCCCCTGGCTGCCTACCGTACTTCCACCGTCTGCCTGCGGCAGCGTGACACCGCCACTCGAGCCGCTCGCCGTGTCCGAACCGCTCACCGACGATGAACCATCGGCATCATCATCGCCCCCCAACACCGACAAGGAGAACTCCTGCTCAACCTCATCCGAGTACTCGGCGCTCACCGAGTTCCCGGAAGGCGTTGCGGCGGTCGTCCCCCAGGCAGGTGCCGCCATCAGAAGCGCGGCACCCACCAACCCGAACAGCCCCTTTGCCATGCGGTTCATCACGAGTCCCCTGGAGCGGCTAGTAGAACGACACGTTGTCGATGGTGAAGTCGTAGGGCGCTGCCAGCGACACGAACTCGATCTTCTTGATCTGATCGCTCTGGAGCGGTCCGAGCGTCCCTCCGGATCCTTGGTACATCGCGGAGAAATTGACCTGGAGATGAGCGAAGGTCGGCGAGAAGTTCACCCAGATTCCGTGGCAGTTTCCGTCCACCACGCGCGCCTCGCAGACGTCGACCCGGATGCTTCCGTATCCAACTCCCTTGATGTCAAACTCGATCCCACTCCAGTACGTAGCGTCGTAGCCACTTGACGTACTCGTCCCGCCGCACACGGTCTCACTCCCGTCCGAGTACTCGCTGAGGAAAGCAAACCCTATCCCGCCTCCACTCCACGAATTCGTGCCGCTCTGGTAGCAGTTGTCCCCCCAGGTCCGACCGGCGTAGACGCTATTGTAGCCTGGTGCCTCCGGAACGAGCTCATCCCCCGTATCGGGAACGGCAGTGCAGGTAGTTCCGGCATGAAACCCGTACCAGTAGCCGAGGCGACCATCCCACGTGCCGATCCGACTATCCCCATCCTCGAAGTCATCGATTCGATCGTCGGAGCCAGTAGTTGCGACACAAGAGCCCTCCAGGTCGCCACCGCTCGCCCCACCGGTTCCGACGGAACCACCACTGCCGGACTCTCCTCCCGCGCCCGTGGCCCCCCCCACTCCGGCGGCCCCCCCAACACCTGAAGGCTCAGTATCGGTGGTCGGTGGGTCTTCGCCCAAAGTCGCGCCACCCGTTTGCCTTACCCAGTAGTCTTGTTCCACGAGAAGCTGAATCCGTTCGATTCGATCGAGGCGTGTGTCGGGCCCAATCTCGAGCACGAGTTCATAGTCGCCCGCCATCGGTCTACCAAACAGCTCACCACGAGCGACATTCGCGACAAACGGCATGTTCCAGCTCGTATTGACCGGTTCCAGCCACTCCTCAGCGGCGAGAGCCTTACCCGCCTCGATGTGCGAAGTGGGGATGTCGACCGTTCTCCAGTCTCCCGCGTGATTGGTCTGCCAAGATGGCCCAGCGTGCAGCAGGTTGAACCGGAGGAAGGGATTGGTGAAGCAGTCCGTGGAGTCCGTCGCGTTGGCGCAGTCGCGGATCCCGGTTCCCACCAGGTTGACCGCCAGCCGACGCCACCGCACGTTGTGTCGGTCGCTATACTGCGGATGCGTCCACGATCCACCAAGCATGCCCCAAGGGTCGAGCCAGAACCCAAGCTTCGCCAACGTCGGTGGGTTGCCACCACAGGCGGTACTCAGCCTCTCCAAGAGCGGATATTCGCCAACTCCCGGATGAGTGATCCAGGTTCCGGAATTGGCACAGTAGAACCGCCAGCCTTCCGAATCGGGATCCAGATGCGTTGGCTGCACCCCCGTCGTATTGGGGGTCATCTCCGGCCCCGGCAACGTGATGACCTCGGAGTCCGGGAGCGACACGGACGTCGGATACGTCATCGTATACCCCTGGACGAATTTCTCCAGATTCCCGATGTAGTCGCTGAGCTTCGTCGGATAGACCACTCCCTCGATTTCTGGCGCAGCACTCAGTCCGACCACAGCCGGCGCATCAAGATCCGACTCGAACACCTCGTCTGCCCAACTGGCGGGCGAGTCCACCGAAGACTGGTTCGCCGAAAGCGTCGACAGATCGACGACGAACCGAGCCTCAATCCCACGTCGCGCTGACACGGCAATCCGGCGCGCATTCTCGAGCATCGCCTTGGCGCGCCACACATCGTAACTTCGATAGTTGCGACGGACCTTGGCGTTGATGTCGTGCGCATCTTCGGCGAGATCGTTTTCGAGGAGAGCGCGGACCTTCACCTGGGAGGCCTTTGCTTGAAGGAGATTGAGTTCCTCCCGAGACTGGTACAACTCAGCCAAGATTTGCCGAAGCACGGCTGTCTGTGACTCCAATTGTACCAGAGCTTGGACCATCCCAGAAACAGCCTGGAGTTCCGATATGGTCTTCTTCTGTGCGGCCGCCGAAAGGCTGTCGGTGATGGCTTGATTCTGCGCACTGTGAGCGTCCAACTGTCCTGGCAGGTCCTCTACAGCGGCCGTTCGTGGATCATCCCCACCTTCGTAGAGCAACCAAGCGTCCAAGTACGCGTCATGTGCATCCGCGGCCACGGTCTGGGCATCCAGCCAGCCTTGGACCGCCCCTAGACACCGTATCGATGCGGCTGACTGAGTGTCGCCTTCGTTCCACACTTCGCCACAGTCCGCATGGTCGACATAATCCCCTCCACCGCAATCCAGGACCAGTGCATCGATGTCCCCGCCGTACTTCTCAGTTTCCCGGCAGTGGTAGGTGGTATTCCGAAGCTGTGTTTCTGCTCTTTCTCCAGCAGCCTGGTCCTGTCGGAAAGACGCCTCGAATTCGTCCTTGGCGCTCTGGTCCGCGATGTCCGACGCCAGTAACAGCGCCTGTGCCTGGCTGGCCGCCGCAGAATACTCAGTTCCCGCGGCGCCCTTCGCCGCCTCCAATTGCGCCATTTGCGCCCCGTACGCCGCCGCCATATCTCCCGCCTGGTCCCGCGCGTTGAATAGCAGATAGGTCGCGTTCCACTGCCGCTGAAGAACCCGTTGAAGCTCCGAGCCAGGCACAAGCTGGGGCAGCGAACTCAACGTGGTCTTGCCGTCACCGGTAATCGAGACCGCCCCCACCACGTGCATCGGCAGCGGAATGGCACTTGGCAACACCTGATTGAACGACGTGATCGCATCAACGCACTTCTCGACGGCTAACACATCTTCAAGCCCCTCGCACGGCGCTGGGACCTCACCGATTCCCGTCTCCGGCCACCGGGTGTCGAGCTGCGACATCGGGAGCACACAGTCTCCATCCTCTCCGCAGAGCGCTTGAAGCTCGAGTTCGGCAGCGCGGTCGGCTCGGGCACGTGTTTGCTCCACCGTCCCGTCATCGCGCGCCTCAGCCTCGAGCGTCTCGATCGCGGCGCTCACTGCCGAAGTCGCTTCGTCGGCTGCTGTGCGCGCGGTTCGGAGCAGGTAGGCGTAGGACTCCTCCCCCGCGCTACCACCAATGAGCGAGGCGTCCGCGGGAGGGACAGCCTTCGTCGACAGACCAAACCCATCAAACTTCGGACGCTCCCAGTTGTCCTGCTCTACTGCCGTCACGCGACGAAGGAGTTCCACGAACCAGCCGCCGGTCACGACGGTAGCGCTGGCCCAAGATGCAGCCGTACCGCCTGAAGCTTCAGGTCGTCGTGCAAGATAGATGTAACTGGTGGCTGCTCCATCCGTGCTCCGAAGCAGGGCTGCAGTCCCTTCGGCAACCGCCGAACTCTCCCATCTTCCCACCTTCCAGGCGCTAGCTGAACCCTCGCCCTGAAGTAGCAGATCAGCCGTCTCGCCAGGGAGTTCATCCAGTTCCTCGCGACTGACTCCCCTTGCTCCAACATAAGACCTGTCTCGAGCTGCTGCTTTGATCTCGTGTCGGGCGAGAGCACCACTCGCATGAACGACACTTGGCATGGAGCTGGTCTTCGAGACGATTACTTCGAGGGCGTCCGGCCGCTGGATCGCGGTCACCGGACCTAACAGAGTGTCGAGAAGTGCACGGATTTCGCTCCGTGCGCTCGTGGCACCGTCCTTCCCCAGCTCGAAGAGCACTTCCTTCGCGAAGGCCAAGGCTGGCACAGCACCAAGCCAGGCGTCCCTCTGAGACGTCACCACACCGCTGGGCAACTCGCAGTCTCCCAGATCACCCAACCAGTCAGGAACGCGGTTGCTGCAGAAGCTGCGTCCCAGCTCCGCCCGATCAGCGAAGGAGTAGGGAAAGCGCACCGTGTTGGGATCGATGTGGAGCCATTGCGACGTTGCGCCATCCCTGTCCCTGTGCGCCACGAACTCGTGTTGACCGGATAGGTGGAATACGCCCGTACCCGATTCGTCAGATTCGCCCGACATCTCCGGAAAGACAGCAGAATCGAAGATCGCTTGCGCCAGAGCATCAGCATGGTCGATCGACACACCGTAGTGCCTGAAGAGGTCATACTGCTCAGCCGATTCTATGGCAGCGATTTCGGCGGCGATGGCGGCTTCGCTGCAGCCTGTGACATCGCCGGAGCAGCCGCGTTTCCTCGACCAGAGTTCGGTCAAGTAGTAGATTTCCTCACCCGACTCACCATTCAGGCCTGTCGGTCCTTCGCCGACATTCGGAAAGAATGAGAGGTAGAGTGCGTCCGCCGCCCGCGCCAAAGTGAACATCACGGCAACACGAGGATCGCCACTTTGCGCTCTCACTGGCGTGAACCAGTAGTCCTCCGGTGCCTCGTTGGTGGCGCTACCCCAGATATCGTCCAGGACCGCGCCGCCAAAGACCAGGTTCATCAAGCGGCCGCGAGCCGAGTGATAGCCCCAGTCTCGATTGAAGGCTGTCTGGTTTGAGGCTGTCGTCCAGCGAGCTCCGGCCTGTCGCTCCAAGTACTGCGCGAAATCCATGGCCGTCACGGCTGTGAGACGGACCGCGCGGTGAAAGCTCGCCTCGATCACGGACACCACATCTTCGTGGTCGTCCATCCAGTGCCGAAGATAGGCTCCAACGGCAACACTACCCTCGTTACCCTCCGGAGGAGAACCCGACTTGGTGCTGAGATTGAGAACTCTGCCCAGTTCCACCATGGCAGTCTGGGCTGTCTGATGTGCCAGCGATTGAAGGAGAACGTGCTCCTCGGTAGTGGCGGTCAGCATCGCCCCATCATCGAGCAGGGCGTCCAACCGTTGGCTGACACAGAGACTAACCTGAGCTAGGTGAACTCGGCGGTAGGCCAGCGACTGGGTCAGTTCACTGTTGGTTTCCAGCTCACCGTCCTTCTCGGACAACGTGAAACTCGTCTGAGCATTCGCCCAATCCACGAAATCGAGCACGGGTGACACCGGATTCGTCGCTGGCAACTCAAACGCGGCACCCTGCGTACCGGATTCGGCATTCTCGTTGCACGTGGAGGTACTCCGTCGGAAGGCCCATTCGACCGGCGACGGGGGCGTTCCGAGCATCCCCGACTCATCGAAGTCATACCCGGGTGCCCCAATCACGGGGCAAGGGCTCTCCCCCATCTTGGCCTCCACCCCCTCGAAACCCACGATGGCCTGGCTCAACGCTGGGTACTCATTGCCATTGAGGAAGCTCGGCACCTCGAGCCCGGCAACCTCAGCCACACAGAGTCCGTACGCATCCGCCAAGAGGATTTCCAGGTATGAGCCATCCCAGGCGGACTTCGATCCGCCGGTCTTCGGGTCCATCACAGGCCTGAAGGGCCGATTGGGCGAGACCTTGATCGGCATCACCACCGAGCCTGGTGACGATGCAGAGAGCGCGTCCGAGGACGAGCCGAGGGGTGGGTCCTCCACGCTACCGCACGCGAGAGACAACCCGAACAAACCCAGAGATGCAGTGAGCTTCGAGATCATGGCTTTTCCCTCCCCCTACCCTTCGACAACGCACCGGAATCCATAGACAAGCGACCCACCACCGCCTGAGCGGTACGAGCGCACCCCGTCGATCCCGCCTGGGTTCATGCCGTGGACCAGACACGACTGCCCGGCGCTGCAGGCCGTGAAGGGTGACTTCTCGGAGCCGACCACCAGCTCCGCCGGTGTGAGCAGGACATCCTGCAGCTTCGAGCCACGGGCAGCGCCATCCGGGTGTTTCCCGGTTCGCAGCACTTTCTTGGGATCGTTTTCACACCCTTCCAGAGCTTCCACAACGCCTCGATAATGGGGCTCACCCTCGACGCTGCGCGGATGCTGCGCGCAGGTGGCATGTCCGTCACGCCAAGGGAATTCCACCACATCCGTTCCACGAGCTGCGGTGAGCCACTCAGCGAGCGTAGGGAGCCGCCCGCCCACCCAGCGGCAGAAGTTCTTGGCGTTCTCCTCTCCCACGCATACGGCTGCGTTCTCGTCACTGCCCGCTCTAGCCGCGGCTACCAGCGCGCGATCACCGCATTCTGCGGGCGAGGTGCGCCCGCATGCCCCGGCTTTGACGCAGGATTCATACTGCTTTCGTGTGACGGGCACGGTCGATATGGCGAAGTCCCCCACCTCTTCGATGACTCGTGCGCGCCCGCGCACGAAGCCCACCGTGGTTCGCGCCTCTTTAACCGAGACCGTGGCTTCGATGGCCTTCGGATTCGTGACGAACCGCGAGGACTCGCCGTCACCGCAGCCCAAAACTGCGGTGTTTGCCGCACAAAACAGGCCAAAAACCATCCCCGCTGAGGCATGCTTGCGCATGCTCCGCCCTTTCGACTCACCCACCGCGTCGACCATGGTAGTTACCTCGTGTTACGTATGCGTCCCGTCTATCTTTGGCCCTTTATCGAAAACGCCTTCGGTCTGTCAATTCGGAAATGGACGACGCGTGGTTTTCTGTGTGAGCGGATTCTTCTCAACCGGGATCGTAAATCGAAAGTGAAGCTGACCATGAAGGTTGACATCGCACTTTGCCTCCTCTTCTTCCTTCTTCTTCTCGGGTGCAGTTCCGAAGATGGCTCGCGCGCCTGCGCAACGGGAGAGCGTCGAGACTGTGTCATCGACGCTTGCGCAGGTTTCGAGGAATGCCGCGACGGTGACTGGTCACCCTGTGAGTGCGAATCCGATGAAGAGGAACCCTCGACCCCCGAGCCCGCCGCGCTCGGCACCGAGTGCACCTCGGATGAAGATTGCCCAGACGCGGCGAGCTGCCTCGTGCGCTCGGACACGCGATGGCTGGGCGGTGCGCCACCCGAGTCTTTCTGCGTGGCGGACTGCTCGGACGATGCCTCGGTGTGCGACGAGTTTTCGAACGCGGTGTGCGTCCTCTCTTCCTCGGACTCAGACCGAGCGCTGTGCCTCCCTGCCTGCACACTGGATGACGACGGAGAGAGCTGCGCGAGCATTCCGGGCACGGCCTGCGAACCCCTGCTCGACACCGGTTCGGGTTTCTGCCGACCTTTGTGCGTGTTCGATGAAGACTGTGCCTCGGGACATTGTGATCGCGCTACGTCTACCTGCCAGACCAGTTCTTCGAGCAGCGGCCTTGGCTTCGGCGAGAGCTGCACACCAGAAAGCAGCTCCTGCGCCGGTCTGTGCTTGGACTTCGGCGACGGCATCGGGCTCTGCTCGCATCGGTGCGTGTTCGGAGGGAGCGAGCGTTGCGCCGAGGCGGAACTCGGAGATGTCTGTGCCTACGCGTCGGTCGAGGGCGGTGTCGGCGATGTGGGCTTCTGCGCTCCCCTCTGCGACTGCAACGACGACTGCTCCGCCACCGGCTTCGTCTGCGACGCCTTCACCGATCCCGAGCTCGCCGCAGTCCTCGGCCACCCGGGCCTCTGCTCACCCGGCTCCGGCGGCCTTGACTGCCAGCTGTGACGGTTACGGCGAGCAGGCGGCGCGGTAACGCTCGAGCTCACCGCTCAGCCTCGCGAGCGCCTCGGGTTGGTCCGCCCAGCCTGCCACCTGCACCTCGGGGAAACGCGCGCCGGGGGCGAAGTGGTAGGTGAGGGAGCGCGAGTAGTTGCTGCTCGGGGGTGGCCCTGCCGAGGTGGTGTAGCTGGGCGCGTCGATGACCGCGAGCGCGCCGTCTACCAGGCGTCGGAGCTCGGTGAGCTCAGGGCCGCTCAACGTGCGGCAGCCGCGCTTCCAGGCGGGCTCGGAGCTGGCCCCCGTGCCCCAGCGACGGCCTTCGAGCTGGTACTCACCGTTCGCGTGGACGGTGAGGATGGTCACGCGACCGCTGACCATGACCTCGCTCTGCTCCACCGAGGTCGACGAGACGAGGAGCGTCGCGCTCGCGTTGGCCGCGGTGGCGGGAGCATCGACGGTCGTGACCACCGGTGCAGCCGGGACCAGCCGCGCTCCCGGAGGAGCTGCGCTCGGCGGTGGTGGCGTACGGGCAGGCTCGGGCGGCGGTCCCCCGCAGCCGAGAAGAATGGAGAACACGAGTGTGAGCGTCCGTGACACGGCAGCACCTCCGGTGGGGCAGTATACATGTTCCCTCGCCAGCCGGTGCTCGGAGGTCAAATGGCCGGACTTTGGCATTGGGAACGCAGGTTTTTGGAAGAGCTGCACCAACTCGCGGAGAGCGTCAGCTCGCCTATCCGGTCGTGACCAGGGTCAGCCGTCGGAATCGCTCCGCCAGCGTGTCGCGGTAGGTGAGAAGGTCATCCGCCGTCAGCGGCTCGAGCATCGTGGGCAGGGGGCTGAGGGGGAAGTCGCGCAGAAGCCAGGCCAATGTCGACGGATCAATCCCCGCATCTTTCGCGAGCGCCAGAGGTAGATCCTGCTCGGGAGGGTATCCCGACCGCTCGAGAAACAGCACGTCGATCAGATCCCGGGGCTCGCTCCGCGAAAGGAGGCATGTCAGCTTCGATGCGCGCAGATCCTTCCACGGGATGATGGGCACACCTTCCACGACCGGAAGCTCCGCGTCCAGATCTGGAGCCGGTTCATGGACCAAATCGAGTTCGAACTGGACTGCGTGGAAGCTCACCTCTGCCCGAACATGTCCCCCATTGTCGCGCAGGAGGCTCGTCTTGCAGCCGATTCGCTCCGCAAGCGTCGGAAGCTCCCCCACCAAGCGGCGGAGCGCCTCCCGGTCTCGAAAGAAGAGATCGAGATCTCGCGAAAGCCTGTGAGAGAGCCATGCGCCAGCCAGAGCCGCACCGCCGCCAAGCCGACAAGGAGCCACCTCGCACGCGGCGTGAAGAAGGCGGAGCGCATCCTCCCCCACCACTCGGCGATCGAAGCTATCGCGCATGTTCGCTCTGTGCGTCACCGATTTCGAGCAGCCAGGCCCACTTGGCGCGGCTCGGGCCGAGGTACCGGGCGTACTCGGGCCAGCGGCGTCGCAGCTCGTCGGGGGTGGTGAAGAGCCAGATGTCGCGGCTGTTGGCCTCGCGGAGCAGCGCGCCGAAGTAGTAGCCCGCCCGGTCGGGTTCGGGCGAGGCCAAGTGCTCGCGGAACTCCCGCACCGTGCAGTCGAGCCACCAGAGGAAATAGGGACGCGCCTCGGGCTCGAGGAGGCTCGGCGTCGTGGGTGGCAACGGCCGATTCACCCGTGGAGTCTATCGTCTTCGGGAGCCGGCCGCCACCCGACGTTCCCGCGCCGCACCGGCACAAAAATCGGCTTGGTTGGCTCAGGGTTGGGGCGTGCAGGTGAGCCAGCCCAGCTCTTCCTGACCACCGACGGGGCGGGCCACGAGCAGCTCCGTGTCACGGCGCAGCCAGGGTTCGGCGGCGCCCAGCCGGGGTGCTTCGGTGAGGGTGCCGCGAGGCTTGCCCTCGGCGTCGAGATAGACGAGCAACGTGGGACCGGTCAGCGAAGCTATGGCGAGCAGCACCGCGCGCTCGGGGGGAGCCTTGGGATCGACGAGCAAGCTGGGGCCGCCAGCGCCGAGACGCTCGTCGGAGAGCTCGGTGTGGGTGAGCGTGCCGTCGTGATGGACCCGGGTAAGGAGCAGCGCGCCGCTCTCCACACCGGGGGAGGCGTTCTCGTCGCGCGCGGCGATGAGCGCGGTGCCGTCGGGGAGCGTCCCGAGCTCGAAGGTGACGATGTGCTGGTGGTTGGGGAGAGGTGCAATGGGGCTCCCCAGGCGGTGACCCGCGGCGTCCAGGGCCCAGAGCTCGAGGCTGCGGTGCTCGGGAGCGAGCGGGCGCAGCTCGCCTTCGTCGTCGGTGGGGTTCGGCGTGGAGGGCTTCGCGGAGAGCCGGAGCGCGCCCAACCATGCTCCGCCGGGACGCGGGCTCGCGCGGGGGCCCTCGAACTCGGCGTTGGGGCTGGCGCCAAAGAGTTCGGGCTTCGGGTGGGGATGGCGGGGCTCGGTGACGAAGCCGCGGAGCACCGAGCGCCGCTTGCCGTCCAGCTCGTCCCACACCAGCATCAGCTTGCCCTCGGTGGCGACGGCAGAGAACACCATCGACTCGTCGCGACCGACCGACGTGGTCGAGTGAAAGGCCACCGTGGGCGCGCCATTTTGCTCGGTGAGGGTGCCGAGGCGCAGAGTGGGCCCGGCCGCATCGGTGTCCGGCAGGATGACCACCACCGTGTGCCCCACGCGGACCAAGCGCGGGGGCTCGGCGTCGCCGTAGACACGGCCAAGCTCGAGGAACCGTCCCTGATCGGCGTTGTGTCCCAAGAGGCCAAGGATGGCGTGGGTGGCGTTGCCGCGGGACTCGAGGGCGGCCACGATGACGCCATCCCCTTGGTCGAGAGCCGACCCCAGGGTGACCCCGAAGGGCTCGCTCAGCTCCTGATCTTCGGGATCGCGGACGTTGGTCTCCCGCCCGAGGAGGAGGGTGCGCTCCGGGGATTTCTCCACACAGGAGAGCTGAAGGGACGTGGCCGGCGCGGGAACGCCTGGGCGCACCCCCCCATCCACCGCCGTCGGAGCCGGCTTCTTGCTGCAACCGGCGGCAAAAACGGCGAGGAGCAGCAAGGACCGACCTGTGGTTCGGAGGCGCATCGATGAGGGCACGGAAGAGAGTTCCTCTACCATCCGCGCCGGGGGCTGCCAACGCATTGCCGAGAGGCAGGCTTCCCTGCTAGCCCTGCTCGGTGAGCTTTCGATGAGCGAGCCCGATCTCCCGCCGCCGTATCAGCCGAACCCGCTCCTCGCGACCCTGTATCGCCGGCTGTTCGCGCAGATCGAGGTGGCGCCGCATTGGCTGCCCCGGCAGCGTGAGCTTCACGCTCGGGGACCGGTGGTGCACGTGCTCCCCACCGTGAACTTCGTCGAGTTCCTCGCGCTCGACCACATCACGAAGACCCAGGGGCTGGCCCGGATCCGCTACGTCAACGATCCGGGGCTGTGGATCCTGAACCCGATGGGCAAGGGCTGGTTGAACGCGATTTTGCCGCGGCGGAGGCGCCCGGGAGACGAACTCTCGGCGGCCCTGGATGGGGGCTCGGCGGCGCTCTTTTTGAAGCGACGCGCCACCATGGTCGAGCTCGCGACCTCGGGGCCCTTGATGCGGGCGCCGGAGCCGAAGGAAGGCGACGAGCTGGTGCGGGCGCTGCTCGCGTTGCAGCGGGCCTCTTCGGTGCCCATCACCTTGGTGCCGCAACTCTTCGTGTGGACCAAGCAGCCCGAGCGGGACGCGCCCCGCACGCGGGATTGGCTGTTTGGGCCGCCGGATGCACCCTCGGCCGCGTGGGCGCTCGCTCATCTGCTCGCCACACCCTCCGCGGTGCGGCTGCGCGCCTGCGAGCCTTTGGTGCTCTCCGAGTTCCTCGCTCACAATCGCGAGCTCTCCGACGAAGTTTTGGTGCGGCGCCTGGTGTACGCGCTGCTTCGGCGCTTCGCGCGGGAGCGGCGGAGCGTGAGCGGACCGGTGCTGAAGGCCCCAGAGCGGATCAGGACCGAGATCGCCCGCTCGCCGCGGCTGCGGGAGCTCATCGAGGATTTGTCCGGCGGCGATCCGGAGCAAGCCACGGCGCTTCGCGCGCGCACCCTCTCGATGCTCGAGCAACTCCAAGCCACTCCCGAGTACCACACCACCATGACGCTGGGGCGGGTGGTGCAGTTCATGTTCAGCCGGATCTACGACGGCGTGGAGGTGAACGAGGAGAACCTCGAGAACCTGCGCGAGGCCGCCCGGCGCGGCACGGTGATCCTGCTTCCCTCCCACAAGAGTCACGTCGACTACCTGGTGATCTCCTACCAGTTGAACCGCCTGGGCCTGCCGGTTCCCACCATCGCCGCCGGTGACAACCTCGATTTCTTCCCGATGGGGCCGATTTTCCGGCGCAGTGGGGCTTTCTTCATCCGCCGCTCGTTCCGTGGCGATCGCCTGTATGCGGCGGTGGTCGACGCCTACATCCGCCGGTTGATCCGCGATGGCTTCCCGATCGAGGTATACTTGGAGGGTGGGCGCAGCCGCACCGGTAAGCTGCTCGCTCCGAAGCTCGGGCTGCTCAGCATGATCGTCGATGCGACCCTGGCCGAGCCGCAGCAGAAGACCTTCTTCGTGCCCATCTCCATCGGCTACGAGCGGATCCTCGAGGCCGAGAGCTACAACCGGGAGGTCACGGGCGGGGAGAAGCGGAGGGAGGACGCGGCGGGCCTCTTGCGCTCACGGCGCTTGCTCGCCCACCGCTACGGACGGATCAACCTTCAGTTTGGCGAGGCGCTGACCCTAGAGCAACTCCGTACCCAACTCGGTCTCTCCACCACCGAGACGCTCCGCCCCGCCAAGCGCCGCGCGCTGGTGGTCGGACTCGGCAACCGCGTGATGGACGAGATCAACCGGATCACGGCGGTTACCCCGGGAGCGCTGACCGCGCTCATCTTGCTTTCGCACGATCGTCGGGGGCTCGGCCACGAGGAGATCACAGCGCGCGCCGAGCGCCTGCTCGAGTTTCTGCGCCGCTCCCGAGCGCGCCTCACGCCGGCGCTGGCCACCCCCGCCGGCACACTCCGACCGGAGGCGGTCCGCCAGGCGCTGCAGCTCTTCGCCGACGGCGACATGCTGACCCTGCATGCGCCGCAGGAGCCGCTCACGGCGAAGGAGCACAAGGTCACCCGGGCCTCCCAGGCAGGTCCCGGGATGTTTTACACCGTAACCGACGACAAGCGCCTCAGCTTGGACACGAGCAAGAACATCGTCATCCACTTCTTCGTGCCGCGCGCGCTGTTCGCCCTCAGCCTACTTGCGCCCGGCCCCGCGCCGCTTCAGACAACCGACGTCGAGAGCCGTTTCCTCGCGCTCTGCCGGCTCTTCGCCTTCGAGTTTCGGGTGCCGGTCGGAGACGAGGCCCGTGCGCTCTTTGCCTCCACCCAGCGCGAATTCGAGGAGCTGGAGCTGCTCGAAGAGACAAGCTTCGGCGAGCTGCGCTTGGGCAGGGGACACGATGGGATGTTGGCCGGACACTGGTTTCATATGCTCGGGGCGATCCTCGGCAACTATCTGGAGGGCTATCGGTTGGCAGCGCGGGCTCTGGTCTTCCTGGAGGAGGCACCCCTCGAGGAGAAGGAGCTCCTCCGTCGGGCCCTTCTGCTCGGCAACCGCATGTTCTTCGCAGGGGAGCTTTCACGCCGCGAGGCGGTGACCCGACCCATCCTCGAGAATGCCTGGCAGAGCTTCGCCGAGCGGCGCCTGGTTACCATCAAGTCTGACCAACTCGAGCTCACCGAGGCGGGACGCGCTGAGGGGGCCCTGTCCGCGCTGGAAGCAGAAGTCGCCGCCTGGCTGAAGGGCCCGAGCTCGTGAGAGCCGCGCTCGCGCTTTCCGCTGCACTGATGGCGAGCGGCTGCTTCGGGACCCCGACGCCCCTCGCTCCCCAGCTCCACGGCTCGGTGGGCCTCCCTCACCAGGGCACGCTGACCGAGGCCGTGCTCCTACCCGTCCGAGGCCCGGGTTTTCAACGCTATCGCCCGCATTCTCCCCGCTACTACGGAACGGAAGGGTTGGTGCGCGCCCTCACCCGCCTGGGACAACAGCTCGAAGCCCAGTTCCCCGGGGGACCGCCGCTCGTGATCGGGGATCTGTCGGCGCGCCGCGGCGGAAAGCTCTCGGGGCATGGCTCGCACCGGAGTGGCCGCGACGTCGATCTGCTCTATTTTTCGACCACCCTCGAGGGACGCCCGGTGACCACCCCCGGCTTCCTCCACTTCGGCCCAGATGGCCTGGCGCGGGCCCCGGGCGGGGGTTATCTCAGGTTCGATCCGGTGCGCAACTGGACCGTGGTGCGGCACCTCCTCACCGATCCGGACACCGACGTGGTCTGGATGTTCGTGAGCCGTGACATCAAGAAGCTGTTGCTGAGGGAGGGGCTGGCCCGGGGCGAGCCACCGGAGCTTTTGTTTCGCGCCGTCCAGGTGCTGCACGAGCCGCGGGACAGCGCCAACCACGACGACCACTTCCACGTTCGGATCGGCTGCACCGAAACCGAACAACTCGCTGGTTGCCTGTCAGGGGGGCCGCTCTGGCCTTGGTTGCTGCCGGCTCCGAGCCTCCCCGCCACACTCGAAGCAGAGGTCTTGGCCGAGGTGTCACCGTGGACGCTCCCCTGACCGTACCCCCTACCACCAGCTTCCCCGACGGCGAGCTCTGGTTCGGCGATTGCCTGACCTGGCTCGGTGAGCTCCCCGCCGCGCAGCGCTTCGATCTGGCGTACCTCGATCCTCCCTACAACACCGGGGCGCAGCACGGCGCCCGCACCGAGCGAGGAGCACGCGCCGAGGGCGCGCTCGCCTACCGCGACACCTGGGGCGGCCTCGACGGGTTCCTGTCCATGCTGGAGCCCCGCCTCGGCGCCGTGCGGGAGGTCTTGGCGGAGCCGGGCAGCCTGTGGCTCCACCTCGATCACCGCACCGTGCACGACGCCAAGGTGCTCTGCGATCGCGTCTTCGGCCGCGGCGCGTTCCGCGGTGAGGTGATCTGGGTGCCGGGCAACGGCGGACGCGGCCGACGCGGCCTTCCCACCACCCACCACAGCATCTTGGTGTACGCGCCCTCCCGAGACTACATCTACAACGGCGACCATCCGAGCCTGCGCGAGCCCTACGCCGACACCAGCCAGAAGACCCATTTTCGAAAGGTCGACGCCGAGGGCCGCGCCTACCGCGAGCGCCAGTTGGGTGGGCGCGTGTACCGCTACTACGCCGACCAAGGGCGCCGCCGCGGGAGCGTCTGGACCGACTGCCCCGCCATGACCGCCAACACCCCCCTGCTCGACGAGGCCACGGGCTATCCAACCCAGAAGCCGCTCAGTCTGCTGACGCGGATCGTGGAAGCGGCGAGCCGCCCTGGTCACGCCGTGCTCGATCCGATGTGCGGCTCAGGCACGACCCTGGTCGCCGCGCGCCAACTCGGACGGCGCTGGCTGGGCATCGATCGGAGCCCGGTCGCCATCGAGCGTTGTCTCGCGCGGCTCGGTGACCCCGAGCTCCCCGCGCTGGGGGGCGGGGCGTAGCTGCTCGACCACGGCGTCGGCGGCGCGCCAACCGTGGAAGAACGCCTCTTCGAGCAGCGCCACTCCCGACAGATCGGTGTTCGCGAAATGCAGCCGCCCGAGGGGCAGCGCCGCCGCTCGGCGCCGCGGATCGGAGAACATGCCCACGGTGGGCCGCACCATGGCATGGCCGAAGCGGAACACGTCGAGCCGCTCGAGGTGCAGGCCGAGATCGGGGTGGGCGGGCAAGAGCTCGGCGAACACGGCTTCGGTCGCGCCCCGGTGATGGGCTGCCTCCAAGCGTTCCCGGGCGCGCTTCGGCTCGGCGTCGGAGAAGGGCTGGTAGTAGGTGAAGACGGTGGGGCCGTCGTCCTCGTGCATTTGATGGGTGGCCGTCACGTAGCCGAGCGACGCGCCCCCGAAGATCACGTTGTCCCAAGCCAGGGGCACCCCGCGGCTCTTCGGGCGACCGCGGAGGTGCAGATTGGCGACCAGCCAGGGCGCGTAGGAAAAGGCCCCGAGATAGTCCGGGGGCGACTCGCGGAGCGGGCGCACCAGATGCGGCCGGAGAAAGGTGGGAACCGCCAGGATCGCGGCCTTGGCGCGGAGGTGTTCGACGCGGCCCTCCCGCGCCGAGAGCACCACCAACCGCACCTGGTCGTCACTCGGAACCACGTCCATCACCAGCGCCCCCAGCCTGAGGCGCGTGCCGAGTTGCCCCGTGAGATGCCGCACGATCCGTCCATTGCCCTCCGGCCAGGTGAGGTACGGCGCCGAGGGTTGCGCAGGAGAAGGCACACGCGCCGCATGATAAAAGAGCAGGGCCCAGGCGCTGGTGGTCGTAAGCTCCGTGCCGTAGTCGTCACGGCACGCATACTCGAGCATCACCCGAAGCGGCCGCGAGTGAAGGCCGTGCCGACGGAGGAAGTCCGAAGCGCTCTCCCGATCGAGAGCGTAGAGTTCCGGGCTCACCGAGCATTCGGCGACCGGCAGCGTGAAAGCGCGGCGCCCCAGACCATCACGGACGCCAACCCAATGGTTCACCAGCGCCTCGAACCGAGCCAGCTGCCGCCGATCCTCCTCGGTCATCACCGGATGCGGGATCCCTCCCTCTATCCAGCGTCCTGCCACGAACAAGCGTTCGTCCGGCGCCCGCACCAGTACGTCTTCGCGCGGAACGCGCCGCCCCAGAGCGTCGGTCTCGAGCGCCCTAAGCTCGAAGAGCAGCTGTCCGAGCGGGGATTTGGGGTCGCTCGGCGCGGGAACGTAGTGGGCCGCCCACGGATAGGGCACGACTCCATCAGTGCCGTAGGCGGCGGTGCCCCCAGCGCGGGGCTCGAGTTCGAAGACCTCGAAGTTGGTGATACCGTGTTCGAGCAGGCGTCGTCCGGCGACCAAACCGGCAATCCCGCCGCCTATGATGGCCACCTCGAGCTCACGGCTCGGGGCAGCGTCGCCCGGTCGCTGCGCCTCACGGAGCAGATGCCCAAGCTCGAGGGCGCCGCCCACCACGCGCCCCGGCACCTCGCGCGGGCTCGCTCTCCGGCAGGCCTCGATGGCGAGGGGCGCACCGAGCAAGAGCGTGAGCAGCTCTCGTCGATCGAGGAGTGTCCCGCGCCGGCCGCTCATGGGGTCGTACAACAGAAAGTGAGCGTCTCACCGCTCGGACCAATCTGCCCGGTCGCGGTACTGGGGAGCGGGGTGCAGCGGCCACCCTCGCTCGTGACGTCCACACGCAAGTGGCGCTGATCGAGACCAGAGACCCACTCGATCCCCGGCTGAATACAGCCGTTGACCTCACCGAGAACCAGGGAGGCCCCATCGCAGCCGAAATCACCCGAAAAATCGGTCACCTGCACGGCCCGGGAGACGCCTTCCACGACATCACAGGCACAGGCAGTACAACCGCGCTGATCGAGGAGTGCGGTGGCGAAGACCTCCCGCCGCGCAGCATACCCGCTCGGACACTCCACATCTCCCGGGTGGGCGATGCACGGCGCTTGTGCGAAGGGGGCAGCGGGGCGCGGCACGCAGATCCCCCCTGCTCCGCAAACCCCCTTCCCTCGCCCGGAGGCGCAGGCAAGAGCCGTCTTCGCGTAACCCGATCCAGGAGGCAGGGTGAGAGCGCCCTCGGTGAGCGCCTCGCAACTCCCTGGTTCGACGTCCACCGCGTCCAGCGTGAGCCAAAGGGGCTCGCCCATGCCTAGGCTGGTCTGATTGAGCACGAGCGCGTTGCAACCCACACCGAAGCTGGCCCCACACAGCTCACTCCCCAAGGCGCAGGCTCCGGTGCACCCCCCCGAGCGATAGCTGATCCGCACGGTCGCGCTCGCGCCCGCCGGCGCCCCGCAGTTGCAGCTCGGGCAACTCCACGTCTCGGTGGAGAACTCACCGACCAACCCCGCGTACTCGGCGACGGGGTAAGCTCCGGCGTCGCGGCACTCAGGCACCGCGCTTCCCGTGGTGCCACTGAACAGCGCGAGCGGACCGATCCAATCGCTCGGGACCTCTGGCGCACAGCCCCACCCGGCGTTCACGCAGTCCGCATCCAGACAGTCCGCATCCCCATCCGCGTCGTCGTCCAGGCCGTTGTCGCAGATCTCCCCGGTGGGCGTGTCGGTGGAGGAACCGCCAGCGAGGCCGAGGCCAGCCTCACCCAAGCCGCCTTGCCCCGTCGGCGCGCCACCCACCGCCTGCCGCCGCTCGAACTCGGCGTCCGAGACGAACTCATGAGAGGGAAAGCTGCAGCCCCCGACGAGCCCAAGGCCCGACAGAAGTGCACACCAGCTGAGTCTTGGCCTAGAACCGAGCACGCACATCTACTCCTACTGCATCACTGGTCGCGTCCACGGACCACACCCAGCCGCCGCCCGCCTCTTTGGCCTGCTCCTTTGCCCCACGCGGCGCAAAGAACCCATAGCCTGCCACGGTGAGGCCAACCAACCCGACACCCAGCGACAAAGGAGCGAGCACGCTCGCCCGTTCTCCCATGGTCTGGGTGGAGCGCAGCCGCTCGGGGCACACCCCTGCCAGGCACTCGTCGTCGAGCTCCTGCTCAGCATCCGCCCGCAGATACGCAAAAACGACCGCGCCAAGCACGCCAGCGAGTCCAACCCCGCCGGCCACGTACGCGTAGGTCGGCGCCGGGCTCTCGGCCGTCTCTCGAGGTGGGGGAGGGAGCGGCGCGGGCGGCTTTGCGGACTCGGGGACGCGGAGCTTTATCTCGAGTCGTTCGCCCTCACTGACTTCCAGAGTTTGCTCGAGCCGGCCGTGCTTGTTGGTGACCACGATGTGACGGCTCCCGGGATCGACCAACACCGGCTCCCGGAGCCGTGCAGCCCCGAGCAGGACGCCATCCAGCTCGACCCTCGAACCCTCACCGCCTTTCGGCACCAGCAGGGTTAGCTGTGGGATCCTCTTCTGCAACGACTCCCGCGCCCGCACCACCTCCGCCAGCTCTTCGGGAACGAGCCTCGGCTCGGCATGCTCGGCCAACTGATAGTCGCCAAGCGCCTCGGTGTACCTCTGCAAGCGTTCCTTGCAGCGCGCGATGTGGAAACGCACCTGGGGGGTGAGGCGCACCTTCGCCACCTCGTTCAGCTTGGCGAGCGCCCCCTTGAAATCCTCGGCCACCTCCAGGCTCAGCGCCTCGTCGAACTGTGCGCGGGCGCGCGCCAGCTCCGCCTCGGTCTGGGCGTTCGCGCTTCCGCTGGCGACCAAGATTCCGAGCAGTACGAAAGCCAATGAACCGCGACGGATCACGGCCCGCCGACGCTTTGCGAGGTGGGGGCGGCCATGGGCGCGCAGCATAGCATCCGTTCGCGGGGACGGGCGGTGGACAGGCAAAGATGTGCCACCACGTCAGCGAGGTGGGAGCCGCACCTACCTCGCCAGCGCGTGGACATGCCGCTCGGCCTCAGCGACCAGCCTGGAATAGGCGTCGAAGTGATCGTCGCTGCTCTGCGCCAGGCGCTGGGAGCTCGGCACGCCAGCACTGGCCCCATACAGGTGCCGTTGCGAGCCGCTCGTGTACGACGAAAGACTCGAGGTCCGGATGTGGCGATCGACACGGGCGGAGGTGGCCCTCGCAAGCTCCTCCACCAGGCCATCGAGCTGCTCTGCCAGGCCGAGAGCTCCGCCTCTTCCCCGCGGGAAGTCGAAATCTCGGGCGTCGATCCGGGCGATCCACGTGACGGTAACGAAGTGGAGATCGACCGCCGCGAAGACCTCCTGGGGTAGGGCGTTGGCCGGATCGGAGCCGGCTGCTGCCATGTTGCTGGCAGAGAGGCGGTATTGACCGCTCGGGCCGGCGATCCTCGCCTGCCTCGGGGTGCGACCAAGATGCACCTCTCCTCGAACCAGGCAAAGCAGCGCTGGGAACGGGATGGTCATCTCCCGCTCGCGCAAGCGCAGCACCATCACGCCATCTCCCAGGCCGAGCCCGCGGGCGTACACCACCCGCCGGGACGGATCCTGCCCGACAGCGGCGTCGATCGACACCGCTCGGATCCCCCGCGCCAAGAGCGCACCCACCAGGGCGTCGGCCTGGGCAGGATCGGCGAGCACCCGCACCACGCTGTAGGCCCCCCGACACAACCGCGTCCGCAAATCATAGGGTGTCAGCCCCGAAACCTCCGCCACCACGGCGAGGTCGTCATCGCTGCCAGAGAAATCAGGGCTCAGTAGGACCAGCATGGTGAGCGGGCTTGTGAGTCCGCCATCTCTAAACCTAGCAGAGCTTTGTTCCCCCACCAACCGAGAACGGCCCGATTTTCTGCCAAATCGGCAACAATCACCGTCAGGTCCTCTCCTTGTGCCCGTGTAATAGTGCTGTTATTCCCCTTTGGGGGAGACTCTGGTAGTCTCTTTCGGGGTCTGTTTACCCTCGAGACCCTGGTCCTTTTTGCCCACGCGTAACTCTGCCACTGATTCGGGGACACGATGCTGACCTTGATGCCGTTTCTGAAAACCGTTCTTGTCTCGCTCGTCTATTCGCTGCTCGGTATGGCGGTGTTCGCCGTCGGGTTCCTCTTGATCCGCTTGGTCGCGCCGTTCTCGATCCGAAAAGAGATCGAAGACGATCAGAACGTGGCCTTGGCGATCGTGATCGGGTGCGTGCTGCTTGGCCTTAGCATCATCATCGCCGCCGCCATCCACGGCTAGCCGGGCCCCGTCGCCGGCCGCCACCCGCCGCGCGCGCTGGTTCGCTCCCGGCCTGCTTGCCACCGTGCTCGTGATCGCGACCGCGGGTCTGGTCTACGAGCTCTCGATGGCGGCCGTGGCAAGCTACGTCATCGGCGATTCGATCACGCAGTTCTCGATCGTGATCGGGTTGTTCCTCTCCGCGCTCGGGCTCGGCGCGTACCTTTCGCGGTTCATCGAGCGCGAGCTCGGCTTGGCCTTCGTCGATGTGGAACTGGGCACCGCCCTAGTGGGCGGCTTGTCCGCTCCCTTGCTCTTCATCGCCTTTGGCTACGGCCTCTCCTTCGAGCTCCTGCTCTACTTCTTGGTGCTGCTGACGGGCACCCTGGTGGGGATCGAACTCCCGCTCTTGATGCGGATCCTCGAGGCACGTCTGAGCATGAAGGAGCTGGTCTCACGCACCCTCTCCTTCGACTATGCGGGCGCGCTGCTCGGTTCACTTGGGTTCTCGCTGGTCTTGGTGCCACACCTCGGGCTCTCCAGGGCCTCCGTGGTCTCCGGGCTGCTGTCAGCCCTGGCGGCCCTGTTTTCGACCTATCTGCTGGAATCCCCCGACGACCCAGACGATCGCCGCCGCTTTCGGCACGCGCGCCTCCGGGCAATCTTGGTGGTCGCCGTGCTTGGGCTGGCCCTGGTCTTCGTGCCACGGCTGGTCGAGTCGAGCGAGAGCTATCAGCGCGGGCGGATCGTAAGCGCGGTCACCTCGCCTTATCAACGGCTGCTTCTGGTCGACAATCAGGGGCGCCTCGAGCTCTGGCTCAATGGTCACCTACAGTTCTCGTCAGCGGATGAGCGCCGTTACCACGAGGCGCTGGTCCACCCAGTGCTGGCCAGCACCAAAGCACCGCGGCGGGTGTTGGTGGGCGGTGGTGGTGATGGCCTCGCCGTGCGCGAACTCCTCAAGGTCGCCGGGCTCGAGCAGATCGTGCTGGTCGATCTCGATCCGGAGATGACCCGGCTGGCCATGACCGAACCGCGGTTGCTGGCGCAAAATGAGCGGAGCCTGCTCGATCCGCGGGTCACCGTGATCAACGACGACGCCTTTCGCTTCGTCCAGCAAGACCGCACGAAGTACGATGTCATCCTGTTGGATTTTCCCGACCCCAACAACTACGCGGTCGGCAAGCTCTACTCCACGGTGTTTTATGCCTGGGTGGCGCGGCGCCTGGCAGACGGCGGCGCGCTCGGGATCCAAGCTACCTCGCCCCGACTCACCCCCGGTGCGATGGGCAGCATTCTCGCCACCGTCCGCGAGGTAGGGCTGTCCGCGCATCCGTACCGGATCTACCTGCCATCCTTCGGCGACTGGGGCTTCGTCTTGGCCCGACACACCCCCTTCCCGATCCCCACCGAGCTTCCGTCCGTACCCCTGCACACCCTCGACACACGATTGCTCGCCGCTGCCTTCACGCTCCCGAACGACGCTCGGCCCCGCGGTTTTCAGGTGAATCGCTTGGACAACCAGGCCCTGGTGGCAACCTACCTCGCCGAGTCCGCGCGCACCGAGTAGTCGAGCAGGCGCCGCTCAGAAACCCGGGTTGCTGAGGGGAGGACGCGCGAAGGTGCTGCTCGGCGCCGCGGGCGCGCTGGTGTTCACCGCCACCGCCGCACGACGCTTGGTGGGCTTCCGCCGTACCGGAGCGGACGGCTCAGGGGCGAGGCTTACCACCGGCGCCTTTGCGTTGACGCTCGCCACCGCGGACACAGCCGTCACGCTCGCCACCGCGGACACAGCCGTCACGCTCGCCACCGCCGGCTGGCTCGGCGCGGGAAGGGCGACGCTGGGAACGCTGGCTCGGGCGCCCTGCTCCGTCGGCCTCGCGCTCTGGCCAACGCCGACCGCGACCGCCGAGGCCAACCCCGCCAGGGCCACAAGGCCGGGCACCAACCATCTCCGCTTGGAGCTGGCACGCGAGGCCGGCAATTCGACCGCACCCGCCGAGACCTCCCGGCGACCGTCGGTGCCGGTGGTGGACCCAGCACCGTTGCGAGCGACGGGGATAGCGCCCACCGAGCTCGGCTCGAAATCGCGGTTCTCCATCTCGACCCGACGGAGCGCCTCGCGCAGGGCCTGCCGGGTCGCTTCCCCTTCAGCCCCACACAGCTCCCCCATCAGCCGTGCCACATCCTCCCGCCGCACCTTCCACCCACCCTCTTCCATCACCTCCTCGAGGGCGAGCATCAGCTCCCGCGCGGACCCGGTCCGGGACCCGGGCTCGCGGCACAAGGCTCGGGAGATCACCGTCTCGAGGGAGCTCGGGATGCTGGGCACGAACAAGCTCGGCAAGACCAGCGGTTGATCACCGAGGATGTTGTGCAAGGTGGCGACGTCGGTCTCGCCTCGGAACGGGTGGCGTCCGGTGGTGAGCTGATAGAGCACGATCCCAAGGGCAAAGACATCCGCGCGGCAGTCGATGGGACGTCCACGCGCCTGCTCCGGCGACATGTACGGCGGCTTGCCTCGGGTTCGACCCAAGCTGGTGGTCTCACCGGTGCGCCCCGCTACCTTGGCCACGCCAAAATCGGTGATCCTAACCACGCCGTCATACCCGATCAGGATGTTTTGTGGCGAGACGTCGCGATGGACCAGACCGAGCGGCTTGTTCTCCTCGTCGCAGAGGGTGTGCGCCGCGTGCAACCCCGCGCACACGTCGATCACGATCTGGAGGGCGACCGGCAGCGGCATCCGCTGGTCTGGGACCATCCTGCGGAAGGTGGCCAACGACTCTCCGTCCACCCACTCCATCACCAGGAAAAGGACGTCGTCCTGCTCGCCGAGATCCAGGATCTGCACCACGTTGGGGTGAATGATCCGGGAGGCCACCCGGGCTTCGTCCAGGAACATGCGCTCGAACTGCGGATCCTCGGAGATCTCCGGGAGCATGGTCTTGATGGCCACCGTCTTCGAGAAGCCGTGCACCCCGCGCCGCCGCGCCGCCCAGACCGCGGCCATCCCCCCCTGCGCGATGGGCATGAGGAGCTCGTAACGCCCGAGCGTCTGCCCGGGGGTCATGTCGAGGAGCGAACGGACGCGCGGCACAGCCCCATTTCATAGTCGATTTTCCCGAGGCTGTCTCCGAGACTCGGGCCATCCGTTGCCGATGCCGGACATTCAGCGGATTTGTGCCCGCCCGATGGGGGAAGCCCGTCGCCGCTTCGGAACCGAGGAACCACGAGCATCGTGTCCCCGGCGTGCGATGTGATAGGACACGCCCATGCGATTGTCTGGTCTCGCGCTCGGCCTCGTTGGCCTGTTTCTCGCCGGTTCCCCAGCTCTCGGTCGCCCCGTTCAGAGGGTTCCTCCGCCGGCCGCGACCCGCACCGCACAGCCCGAAGATCCGCTCTCGCTCTCCCTCGAGCGCCTCGCCGGCGCGCTCAGCGAGCATCGCCTCGACAATGGGCTCCGGGTGGTGCTCCTGCCTCTGCCCGAGTCTCCGACGGTGAGCGTCGCCGTAACCTACGATGTGGGCTCGCGGAACGAGACCGCGGGACAGAGCGGGTTCGCCCACCTGTTCGAGCACATGATGTTTCAGGGCAGTCGCAACCTGAAGAAGGGGGAGCACTTTCAGCTGGTGGTCGGGCGCGGGGGACAAGCCAACGGCACGACCTCGAACGATCGGACCAACTACTTTCAGACCTTGCCACGCAACGAGCTCGAACTCGCCCTCTTCCTCGAAGCCGATCGCATGCGCTGGTTGGATGTCTCGGCGGAGAACTTCGAGAACCAGAAGTTGGTCGTGCGCGAGGAGTATCACATGCGGGTCACCAACGCGCCCTATCGACCCGGGCTGATCCAGCTCGACGCCTCGGTCTTCGGCGCCTACACCCCCTATGCGCGCCCCACCATCGGTGATCTGGGAGAGCTGGAGCGCGCCCCACTTTCTTGGGTCACCGCCTTCCACGCGGTCCACTACACCCCCACCAACGCAGTACTCTCGGTGGTCGGCGGCTTCGAAGAACCAGAAGCGCTCGAGCTGATCAGGCGCCATTTCTCCCCCATCCCAGGGCGGCGCGGGCTCCGTTACGCGCCGCCTTTGGTCCCCGCGCACACCAAGGACCCCCAGCCCATCGTGCTCGAGGACAAAAACGCGCGCACCCTCGGCACCGCCCTCGGCTTCCGTATCCCAGCCTTTCGCACCCGGGCCCACTTCGCCCTCGAGCTCACCGCGAGCCTCCTCGGTGATGGGGAGGCCTCGCTCTTGGTAGAGCGGCTGGTGCACGAGCGCTCTCTGGCGCAAGACGTCGCCGTCTGGACCCGGGATCTACGGGATGTCGACGTCTTCACGATCTTCGTCGAACACAAGCCGGGGGTGGAGGTGGAGCCGGTGTTGCAGGTCATCTTGGACGAATTGGAGCGGCTGGCGCGCTTCGGCCCCCCCGCCGCGTCGCTCGAGCGCGCCCGCGCGCGCCTGCGGACCAGCACATTGTTCGGGCTCGAATCCAACCAGAACCGCGCCATCCTGCTCGGTCACTACGCCGTACTGTACGGAAGGCCCGGGTTGTTCGTCGAGGATTTCGCGGCGCTGATGGCGGTCACAGCCGGGGATGTGAGAGAGGCAGTCAGCGCCCATCTCCAGCCGAACCTCCGCCATCTGGTCGTGATGCGGCCGAGCCATGCCACCCTGCCCACCAAGGAACCATCATGAGCCCTCGAGTCTGGGTGGTGTTCGCCTGTTCGCTGTTTGGCTGCGCGCCCGCCACCGTAGCGGTGACCGGTCGTGCCCCCTTGGTCGTCGACGCCGCCCCGCCGCCCGCGGCCTTACCCCAAGTGGTGGAGCGCGTGGAGCCGCCGCCCCCGCAGGCCGCGGCGTTCCTTCCCTTTCCGACCATCACCAGCCAGGCCGGTCCCAACGGGCTCACGATTGATCTGATCGAGCGGCCTCTCTTGCCGATCGTCAAGGTAACCCTGCTAATCGGCTCCGGGCGCGCCGACGAAGGCGACCGTCCCGGGGTTGCCCCGCTCACGGTCGAATACCTGCGTGACGGCGGAGCGGGGCGCTACACCGCCGAGGCACTCCGAGCGCGGATCGACGCGCTCGGGACCAGCCTCGAGACCTCCGTCTCACGCGACGCCCTCACGCTCTCGCTGGCGGTCCCGAGCGACCGCCTGCCCGAAGCTCTCGAGCTCCTCGCCACGCTGGTGACGCGCCCACGCTTCGAGGGCACCGAATTCGAGAAGCTGAAGCGGCGAGAGCTGGAGCGCGCCCGCACGCTCTTTCGCACCGATGGCGCGACGATGGCCCAGGCTCTCTTGGTCCGCGAGCTCTTCTCGCAGCCACTCGGGGTCCATCCCTACGCCTCGATCGAAACCCTTCCGTCCGAGCTCGAAACCCTGAGCCGCGCGGACTGTGTGGCCTTCTTCCGTCACCACGTCACCGCGGGCAACAGCCGGCTGCTGGTGGTGGGCGACGTGAGCAAGAGCGCCCTTCTGGCCCAGGTCCGGCAGACCTTCTCAGGATTTCACGGCCCACCCCCCAAGCGGGTTGCTCTGGGCGAGCCCAATCGGGTCGAGGGACCGCGCCTTTACGTGGTGGATCGACCGGGCAGCGCCCAGAGCGACGTGTGGCTCGGTGTGCTCGGTCCTCGAAGGACCGCCGAGAGCTTCGCCGAGGTGGCGGTCTTGCAGCAGATCGTGGGGGGTGGGGTGGGTGGCCGCCTGTTCCGCGAGCTGCGTGAGCAGAAATCCCTCGCCTACTCCACCTTTTCGGCCACCCTCGAGGTCCGGGACGGACCGAGCAATGTGCTGCTGGTCGCCACCACCGAGGCAAAGAAGACGCGGGCCGCTGTCCTCGGCCTGCTCGAACAACTCGAGCGGGTGCGCACCGCACCCGTCACCGAAGAGGAGCTTTCGACCGCCCAAGCCGCCTTGGTGCACGGCGCGGCCATGCGCTATGAGTCCCTCGACGGGCTCTCCCGCTCGCTCATCCAACTCCGCGTGTTGGGGCTCGAAGATCACCACTTCGACACGTTGCGCCGGGAGATCGCCGAGCTTACGACCTTTGCCCTCGCCCCGGGACGAGAGCCGTACACCTCCGCGGGAGCGGTGGTGGTGATAGCGGGCGACGCTGCCAGCGTAGGCCCCGAGCTGGCGAGCCTGGGCGCGGTGGAGGTACGTGATCCGAGCCGGGACTTCGCAGTGACCCGGCGCCTGCCGGAAGCGCCGTGAGCGGGTGGCGCTCCGGCGCGAAGAACGACTGTACCCAGTGCACTGACGGGCCCGCGACACGCGCGGCAGGCTGACGTAGGTTGGC
>CAYNEY010000062.1:0-20057 GCA_964396375.1 uncultured Polyangiaceae bacterium
ACGTCGCTCTCTACGCCAACGCCACCATCCCGAACCCCATCCCCACGCCGCGCCTTCGCCGCATCAAGTAGGCCTTTGCTCGGCAATTCCGTCGGTCGCAAAGGAGCCGCTCCCAACTGTGATGGCAGCACGTCTGCGTGGCACCACTGCCAATCCGTTCGGAAACATGCGGAAGCACCACACACCTCCCTCGATTTCGTTGCGTCGTGTCACCAGCACAGACCAAGCAGACAGAAAGTTCGCCGTCGAAACGTGGTTCGGTCGCGGCGCGGCGGAGTTCAGGTGCGAATTCCTCGTCACGCCATTCGACTGGCGAGTGTTCTCGAAACCGTCCCAGAGAACTGCGTCGACAGCATGCAGAATAGCGGCTCGGGCAATACCAAGGAAGAACGATGCATCATCGGGATTGATGGCGGGACCGGGACTTCGGTGTTCGGCCCAATGTCGGAGTCATTTTCGTACTTCTTTGGATGGCGGAACAAACAACTTGGCAAAGGAACACGCGTCTTCCGAAAGTTCCAGCCGAAAGTGAGCGTTTAGGATCCAGGTGACCTCCTCGAACACGCTCCAGAGCTGGCGAACAGCCGCGAAGACAAGAATTCCATCGAGTAGGTCTATCGCCTCGTAGAGCCTTCCTTCTAGTCGCAGCACTGAAGCGCAGTTGATCACCACCCGTGGATCGGCTGATCGGAGTCGGTCGGAAACTGTCGTAGTACAGGCGGACGACCTCCTCCGCTCGAACGATGTCGCGCATCTGGCGAGAGAGGTGTTCGCCACCCCGGTGCTCCATGTGGAGCAACGAACATCTCCCATTTGCCAGGTTGTACCTCAAGTTATCGCCACACTCCGTGCGATGCGATGGTTCATCAAACAACGCTTGGAGAATCTGGATACCGTCACGAACGGCAACCTCATCGTCAAGTCGCTCACCGGAGTCGATCATGATGCCAGCGGTACTGAACCGTACGGTCGCGTCGTGGCCACACTCCGCAAGAAGCTACCGTGCGGCAACGAGGGCCTGCCCCGGTTTGCCGATGCTGACGACCCGGTATGCTGCGTCGATCCGATGGTCAACCTCGTCGGGGTTCATGTTGGGAAATCTACCGCGTGTGTCCCCGACCGGACCGTGCAAGTTGTCATCGCTCCGTCACGCCAGGCTTGCATCGTCCACATCTGGCGCTTGGCCTCGGGGCCGAGCCCCGAGCCACCGGAACCGTCCCGGGGTGCGCGTGCTATCTTCGTGCTGATGGAGCCCTCGAAGGACAAGGTTGCTCGCGAGCTGGTCGAATGGCACTTCGGCGTTGAACCCGATCTGTCTCGGGTGATCCGCATTGTCTCCGAGAACGAAGATGCGCCCGATGAGCCGATCAAGTTGCTTGAAGTGAACGCCGCAACAGTGGCCACCGGCACTATCGAGTTCTTCGCGTTCGCTCCATCGGTGTCGACACCCTTTCGCACCGTCATCGCGGAGGTGACGCCCGAGGAGTACGAACGCATTCGCTGCGAGGAACTCCGGCTCCCTCGGGGCTGGTCTCTGGCCAACGCACAGTTGTTCGAGCGTCCGCGAGCCGCATGATGGACCATGAGCGCCGCCTGGCATTTGCGACGGCCTTCATCGCCCAATCCCGCTCTGATTGGAGCGTCTACCGTCACCTGATTGAGCGTCTCGAGTTCCCGGTCTGCCACGGGCTACACTACCTGCAAATGGCCTGTGAGAAGCTGGCAAAGGCCTACCGATTGCGTGACAGCAAGGCAGAAGTCGACGCTCTCGTGTCACGACACACGGGCTTCGCCAGATTCGTCGGCCCGTTCCTGAGCACCGTGCTCAAGGACGAGTATCGCGGCAAGGAAGCTCAACTACGGGGACTCATCAAGTGCCATCGACTGATTGCGCGTGAGATCGAAAAGTTGGCGCCCGCGATCGATCGCACGACGGTTCCGGAGAACACGGAATACCCCTGGGAGCGTGACGTTGAGGTGATCGCTCCGTGTCGCTACGCGTTCCCATCACTCCAGCTACTGACGCAACCGGGCGGGCGCGCCTTCCTGAACCTCGTCGAACGGGCGATCAGCCATTTCGAAGAGCTGAGCATTGACTCGTAGCCAAGGTTGGACATTCGCTCCGACGAGGCATGCCCTACCACCACCCGTATCGCATTGCTGACCCTCACCGACTCCAGCTCCCCCCGTTCGATCATCGCGTAGACCGTGGCCCGGCAGACCTTCAGGACGACAGCCACCTCCTGTCGATGGCTGACTAGATCCGCCTGAAGATGGCGATTCCCGCGGCTGGTAGCCGAAAGCTGACGCCAGAAGGCCTGCCCTTTCTACTCGTTTTCGGGCAGGCGTTCAACGCACGAAGGCTAGAGATCCGAAGGTGTGAGACCCGTGTGCTTGGCGATCCTTGAGAGCATTTTCGGGCCGATCTCTTCCCGCTCGTGGAAGGCGAAGCTGAAGTTCGGCCAGCCCTGACGCACGAGGACTCGGTGCGAGCCCGTCTGTCTGGCTACTTGCCAGCCGATGCGGAGCAGTGCATTGAGAACGGCATTCGCTCGCGACGAGGACCACTCTGGCACGAGGAGCTCCTAGGCAGCAAACGACACGCTGGCAACTGCGCTGGCATCGACCTCGCCGGAGTCGATTTGATCAGCCAGCACCCGAAACGCGAGCGCCCTTACATGCTGGGCGGCCTTCTCCTGAGTCTCGCCGTAGGCCAACACCCCAGGAAGCTGGGGGATCTCTGCGAGCCAGCGTCCGTCGGTTTCTTGGTCGAACTCAATCGTGAGCGTCATGGGCAACTTGAGCAGTATGGCATCGATTCGAGCCATCTGGCAAAGCATCGACCACAAATCCCGGCAATCCAGGGGTTACGCAACACGGGGGGACTGCCAGATATCATCGGCGAGTTCAGCTAAATGACCGATCCCGATTCGGGAACAGCCGATCGGGAATCGGCTGAAATTCCTAGTTGATGGTGTTGGGTGGTGGTTCGGTGTCTCGTAGCCAGGCGGTCACGTCGCTTGCGCGCCCTTGAGGGACGATGGCCCAATCTCAAGAAGACTCCTCGTCGTCGGCCATCAGTCGCGTCGTTGTCGACACCTCTACACGCCCATCGGGGTCTTCCGCCTCGGCCCATGGTGTTCATGCCTCTCGCCTGCAGCCACCGCGCGCTTCACCCCCGCTACTCATTGATTTGAAACTTGAGATCCTCGGTTTGCCCGGCCGTCGGCATGACGCCGGCGACTGAGGAAGAGAAGCGCCGAGAGCAACCCTGCCGTGAGGCCCGCGCCACTCGAACTCGGTGAGGTCGGGAGCCAACACCCGCATCCGCTGTCCGATGAGCCCGCCTTCGAGGTCGACTCCGCCTCCGCACCGGCAACGCCTTCGAGCCCCCCAGCGGCTGGCGCACCTGCCGCGGTGGAGGCCGTGGTGCCACCGCTTGCCGTCGGACTCCCACCTGCACTGGTTTGGCCGCCGCGAGAAGTTGCTCCACCCTGGGATGCGGTACCGCCTTGCCCGGTGGCGCCACCGCGAGAAGTCGCACCACCAGCCGCGCTCGTGGCGCCACCCACCGCTTCGGCGCTGCCTCCGTCGCCGCTCGTGGTTCCGGCCTCACCACTGCCCGCTTCGCCGGTGCTCCCCGCTTCGCCGGTGCTCCCCGCTTCACCCGTGTTGTCCGCCACGGCCGAGCTACCGGCTTCGGCCGTGCTCCCCGCCTGCGCTGAGCCGCCGAACGAGCCACCAAGACCGAGGTAACCTCCCAGGGAAAGGGATCCCCCCTCACCGCTGTCACCGCCGGAGCCCGTGGTGCCACCGCTACCAGTGTCACCCTCGCACACGCCTTCATGGCAGGTTCCGGTAGCCCCGCAGGCGCTCTCCGAGAGTGCGCTGCAGGTGCCATCGACCAAGGCCCCCGCGGCCACGCTGCAGGCGTGGCAGTCGCTGGTAGACAGGCTGCACTCGGTGTCGCAACAGACATTGTCGACGCAGAACCCGGTCTTGCAGTCCGTGCCATCCTCGCAGGATTCACCCTCGTTCACGGCGACCAGCAGCGAGCCCTCGGCCCGATAGGCGCGGTAACCGGGCGTCAGATCCCCGTGCACGACCGTGAGCAGGTTGTCGCGACCATTGCCAGCACTCGCGAGCGCTGGCGAGTGGTAGCAGCCCGTGGTCGAAGAGAGCAGCACCTTGCTGCCAATCACCTCACCCTCGGGTGAGAACCAAGCCCCGTAAATCTCCTTTCTGGCGTGATCGCTCGCCCAAGTCACGAAGGTGTCCGTGCCGTCGAAGCTCGCTACTGCGCTCCAACGGCCGTAGAATGAGGCGGAGGTCATGGGCAGGTAATCCGAGAGCGACAGCCCCTGCCCGTCCACCACGGTGCCGTCAACACTCACCCGCATCGCGAAACTTTGACAGGTCGACGTGCACTCACGAAAGGTAACGACGAACTGCGTCCCATCGTAGACCACGTCCGGTTGCGTGGCGGCTGGCCGCAGTAAAATCCCCGGATCAGCGTCGAGCAGCGTGCCGTCTGGGGTGACGCGGGCCGCCCGAAGCTCCTGGTCGCTCGTCGACCAAACCACGAAATATTGGCCGCCACCAAACGTCACCGCGTAGTTGCTGCTCTCCGCACCCGTGACCAGAACCAGCGGCGTGGGGTCGAGGATGGTACCGTCAGCCGCTACGCGCACCGCAACCAGCATGTCCGCCGGCTCCGCCGCGTGATCGCGAAACACCACGAGGTAATCGGTGCCGTCCGAGGCCACGTCGGGGTAGTAGTCCTCGTGTTGGTCGGTGGTGAGCGCGATGCCGTCCGGATCGAGCAGCTCCCCCGCGGTACTCACCCGTGCGCCGTACACGTCGTAGTAGGTGAAGTTGGCGCCGCTGTTGCGCTCATCCTGCCACACCACGAAATAGCCGCTGTCGCTGGCCGCCACCTTGGGGTTGGTCTGACCGTAGGCGGCACCGGAGATCAGGAACCCATCCGCGGTCCCGAGCGCCCCCAGATCATCAACCAAGTTACCCATGATCTGGGAGTCCATGCCGGTCAGATGATCCTCGAAGACCGCCAGATAGCCGTTCTGCCCCCGGGCGACCATCGGATTGTTCTGGCGACTGGCGGCGCTGCTCACATGCAAGGATTCAGCATCCAGAACAGCCCCGTCGGCGACGCGCGCACCAAAGACATCATTGTCCAAGTCGCCCCAGACCACCAGACACGAGTCGCCACCACAGTGGAGCGCCGGCGTCGTACCGGCGGTGGTACGGGTGGAGACGGGCATACTCACCGGATCCACCAGCTCTCCCGCCGGACTGACGCGCTGCATCTGGAGCGGCTGTTCCGGATAAGCCGCGTCCGTCCACACCGCCAGGTAGTTCGTGCCGTCGAAGGCCACCCTGGGATTGGTCTGCGAAAAGGGGACCTGACCGAGAGTGATGGGTGCCGCGTCGAGGATCGTTGCCTCCGGGGTGAAACGTGCCGCTTGCACGTCGTAGGAGCCAGAACCGTTCGCCTGCCAGACCACCAGATGATTCGTGCCATCGAAGGCCACGCTGGGAAGGATGTAGTTCGCACCGACCAGGGTCCCGTCCATTATCATGAACCCCGAGGGATCGAGCTGGGTTCCGTCCGGCAGAATGCGGGCTCCGTAGATGCTCGACTGCGGCGTCGAGCGCACGTCCGACCAGGTGAGCACGAACTGCGTGCCATCGAAGTCGAGAGCTGGACTGAGCTGGTTGGCGCTCGAGACTCCCGGGCTGCCAATCGCGAACTCCTCACCCACGGCCGCGCCGTCCATGTCGAGCAGGAGTCCGCGCAGGCGCGAGCCGTTCTCGTGCGTGGGCCAAGCCAGCATATATCTGTCTGCCCCGAAGGCCAGGGCTACGTTGGACACATAGCTGGAAGTGGTCGCCACCACGCTCCCGGAACTCCCGGCGAGGGTGACACCTTCGGGAGTGAAGCGATTGATGTGCACATTGCCGTTCAGATCGAGGTAGGCCGTCAGGTAGTTGGTGCCGTCGAAGGCGAGCGCTGGAGGCTGCTCGTAGGTGGCCCGGTTCACAACCTCGATGCCCCCGGGATCGAGCAGGCTCCCGTCTGAACTCACCCGCGCGCCGGCCAGTTTGAAGGAATTCGTGTCGAGTTCCCGCGCGTCTTGGAAGAGCACAAAGTAGTTGGTGCCGTCGAAGCCCACCGTTGGAAAGTACTGACCCGAGGAGGCGTAACCTTGCACCGGTGCCGACGAGACCGAAGCTCGACTGAATCATGCTCGACTGCGCCGAGAGCTCCGCGCGCGCCACGGCAGGCAATGACGAGCACTCCGCCGTGGAACAGGCGAGGCCTGGCAGCATGGCTGCCAGGAGCACCAAGAGACGGGAACCAACACCACCAAGTAGGCTATGCCCAAAGCTCATCGTGACCTCCAACCGCCGGGATCCGGAAGGGATATGCTTCCGCAAGCGACCAGCTGGGACAAACCAGGCCGAGAAAAGGCCGCTATCCGTGGTCCCGACTTCCGCCGCCGAAGTTGTGGCCATGCTCACCGTTTTCGCTTGGCATGGCGTTCAGGATCAGGCCCTGAAGCTCTCCCGCACCGCCTTTGGTGTGTGCAATTCACCCTTACCAACTGCCGATATTCGGCATCGAGAGCCAAGGCTCGGCGGGGGCCAGCGGAGCGGCCTTCTGCAGAAGCTCGATCGGTTGTTGATCGGGGCTCTTGATGAAGGCCATGCGACCATCGTGCGGCGGACGAAGGATGGTGACACCGGCCGCCATCAGCCTCCTTCGGGTGGCGTAGATGTCATCCACCTCGAAGGCAACGTGCCCGAAGAACCGCCCCGTGGGGTAGGGCTCGGATTCGTCCCAGTTGTGGGTGAGCTCGAGTTCGGCCGAGTCCCCTTCGGTGCCACTCGAGAGAAACACCAGCGTGAAGCGGCCCGGCTCGCTCCGGTGGCGCCGCGTTTCCACGAGTCCGAGCTGGTGGACGAAGAACTCGAGCGCGGCGTCGAGATCGCGCACGCGCAGCATGGTGTGGAGAAACCTCATGCCTCGACCGATACCATGTCGATCACGGGCCGCGCCCATCAACTCTCGATCACCCCGCTCCTGGCCCAGCGAATCCGTGCCATCATACCCTGGAACACCGCCCCCTTCACCTGCACTTGGGCGGAAGCATGCTCTTCGCGAGCCGGCTAGGGCGCTGTCGTCACCACGATGCTTCGCTGGCCCGGTTCCCCGAACAGGGGCTGCGAATAGGCGTCAGCCTCATTGAAGACAATGCGCACCCGTGGTCGATACTCACCAGCCGTGGTGTAGACGTGGCTCTGGGTGGCCTGACTCTGCGAGGTCGGATCGGTAGCGTCCACCGTGCCATCGTCTTCGAAGTCCCACTCGAAGCGGTCGATCGTGTAGTCCGTGCCCTCAGCAACCGTCACCGAAAAGCTCACCGAGAGGGGTGCCACGCCCTGATACGTGGAAGCGACGAACGTCGCGTCGGGTGGCTCGCCCAGATCGGTGCTGGAACAGCCGGCGAGGAGTAGCAAGAGTGCCCACCGGAGAGGATTTGTCTTCATGTGTCGTGGTTCTCCAAGCGTTGCGCCGCGCAGTATCCCCATGGCAGCACTCCCACGCAAGAAGCAACACCCGAGTTTGCAAACATGCTCGGGGCGAGGCAGGCTCGAGCCTGCGGCTCGGCGAAGCAGACGGCGCAGGGCCACTCCCTACTGACGCGAAAGCGCGGTCACGGCCAGCAAGAACCAGGTGGAATGCGGGAGCCACTGCTCATTCCAGCGCCAGTTGTCCCAGGGTTCGTCGGCGGGTGCGCCCATCCACAGGATCCCGCTGCCATCGTCGGCACTCCCGGTGATGCCGTTCACGATCCCCCCGGGCCAGGTGCCGTTCTCGGGCTTCTCACCCGAGTAGGCCGGAGGATTGTTGCTCCCAAATCCATGCAAAAAGCAGATATCGTAGGGGTTTTTGCCAAGGATCCAATCCAGTTGGTGTCCTGCGAAGCGGAGCCAATCCAGGTACTCGGTGCCGGTCGCTCGGAGCACCTCCGCTCCCATCAGCGCGGCAGTGGCCAGCGAGGCTAGTCGGGCGTTCTCGCCTTGCCACCAGTAGCCCGTCTCGTTCGCATGCGGAATGAAGAAGCTGCTCTGGGTAGCGCTGGTGTGTTGGCGGGCATAACCGTAGGGGTTGGTGACCGCCCGCGTCACGGCGACCAGATACGACAAGTGACGACGGATGCCTTGCTCCGCCGACGCGCGACGAACCGGATCGAGCTCGAGCATCGCGTAGCGCGCGAGTGCCACCACCGGGAGACCTGCGTCCGAGGCGTGCCAGAAGGGACGACTCCCGCCGTCAGCAATGAAGTACCCGTCCGTTCCCAGACGTCCGAGCAGCGACGCGGACCGTGTCCGCGCCGCGTCGAGATAGGTCGCCGTTCCGGTAACTGCAAAGAGCTCGGTGGCCGCCAGAAGACCGGTGTAGTCGTCGATGATGTTCTCTCGCCCATCGTCGGCGTGGGTGACGCCGCTGGTGTTCAGATAGGCGAAGGCGCGCTCTGCACCCGCGAGATACTCACCGCTGGTATGCTCGCCGTTCTCTCCCAGACTGGCGGCCCGTGCCAAGGCCGCCACGCTCATCCCTCCGCCTTCCCGAAGCGCCGTCTGGTAGTCGGCGGTGAAGACTCCTGTCTGTCCTTCGAAGGCACAGATTTGACGGCTCTCGATCTCGCCAGTCCATTGATCGAAGACGGTCATGTAGAAGAAGCCCTGCGGATCGAGGACCCGCAACAGATAGTCGGCTCCGTACAGCGCCTCGCCACGGATGGCTGCAGCTTGGCCGCTCTCGGTGAGCGCGCCTCCACCATTGGTGGCAACCTCGGCGAGGGCCCACACCACCAGCGGGATCTGCTGGGGATTGAAGTAGTTCGCGTAGCTCAGGTGAGACAGGTACTTCGAGATATCGCCGGAGGCATCGTACCATCCCCCATGGACGTCGCGGGTCGAGGAGCCGCCGTAGATGGGGGCGTTTTGGTCAACAGCCACGACCGCAGCGTCGTCCGCGCGAGACGAATGGAAATAGGACACCACGCTCGCCGCCGTCTCAGAAAAGTGTCGCGCAGCGCTGATCGAGAAACTCTGAGATGCGGTGCTCCCGATGTGCAAGGTGTAGGTCCCCGGCACCGTAAGCTCGGTGAAGTCGACTGAGTAGAAGCTGTCGGTGCCACCCCAGGCAGTGAAGGTCTGGGGCACCAGATCTCCACACCACAAGGCTCTCCCCGTCGCATCCACCACCGAGAAGCGCGTGAGGCCGGCTGGACCCTCCGCGACAGCGTGCTTGGGGCCGAGGGTATCGTAACCGAGGTGGTTGAGGTGAAACGCCGAAGCTCTCTCCGTCGCCGTGCTTGGCCCCGCCGACAGCTCGAGCCAGTCGAGGTTGAGGATCCCTTCGCTCGAGTCAGTCGCGACCAGATAGAGGTCGTGCACTCCCGTGGCAGCCGTGAGCGAGAGCGTGGCCTCGGACCAAGTCGCCCAATCGCCGGTCGTGCTCGGGGAGAGCGTCCCGAGGAGCGTGCCCGACGTACCATCGAGACGCACCTCGAGGCCTCCACCCTCGACCCCTTTCGCATAGCGGAGGACCAGGGTGGTCAGCCCATCCATCTCCACCCCGCCGTACCAGAGGACGTCACCTCCCTCGAGGTAGCCCACTGTGGTGCCGTCGTTCTCTACTTCTGCACCTTGGTGCCCTCCAGGTGTTCCATCACAGCTACCCGTGGTCGGTCCGAATGCGCACTCGGCTTCGATGCGCCGCAGCCCCACTTGGGCCGGGGCCTCGCAGTCCATGGCGTTGTTCGGCGTGAGGGAGTCCTTGGGCTGCTCACCGCCAATCCCCACCAAGGCGCCGCCATACCCCTCGAAGCTCCCGCCGGCTCCCACCAACGTTCCACCAATTCCAACCAGCGTACCACCATCGCCCTCCAAGATCCCTCCAACGCCCACGGATGTGCCGCCGGCTCCGTCCGATGTGCCGCCGGCTCCCATCAGCGCACCGCCGCTTCCCGCGGTCGCTGTTTCCTCGCCTGGCTCAGCCGTGTCACTGCCGCAAGCCGCCAAGCACGACCAAGACATAGCCAGTATGGGAAAGCTCCGGATCCGGAAATGGGCACAAGCGTGGATTGAGATCATTCTCTTCATTCTTGGTGGAAAACTGAGCGGACTTCGGGGTCTTTGGCCTGGTCAGTCTGTGGTGAAGACTCAGGTAGACTAGGGTGCAAACGCTCAGGATGCCACTTCGCGTGTCCCCCAGAAGGTGTGAGAAGTGCACTTTTCCGACAGAGACGGCACCCTGGATGGCACACGAGCGGACCCGCACGTGCGCGCTTCATCGTTTCGGGCGCCTCGCCATGAACCGAGTCCAAGCGAGTGTCACGCCCTGAACCGTTCGTCACACCCTTCTCGTGCCTCGACTTCGGCACGCCGAACACACCCAACCCTTCTTTTGGAACCTCGCGCCGATCTCCGCTTGGGCGTGGAGAGCACAAGGCGACAAACACACACTTAGATTTTGCCCTGGTTGCAAGTTATCGCCATGAGCAGAAGCTCTTCTCAATCGTCGCGCACCGACCAACGCACAAACTGCGAAGTCTCGGGGATCCGCGCGAGGCAACAGTCATGCATGAGCATGCAGGGTACCCTCATCGATCGATTGTCCTCGCTGGTGATGCTTCTTGGAGCTCTCGCTGGTTGCAGCAGCGACGCAACACCAGCCAACGAATACACACCGAACCCGTTGGGTGGTGGACCATCTGTGGGAACGTGTGGCTCGTCTCTGGGCGGAACGATCACCGGCACAGCTGGGCTGAACAGTGCTGCGGGCAGGAGCATGGCACAAGGCGGCGTCAGAAGCGGCGGCGCTCCCGAGGACGGAGCCAACAGCGGAGGGACAGGCACAGATGGTGCTGACGAAACCAGAGCGGCTTTCACAGAGATGGAACATCTCGACGAAAGTCGCTCTAGCGCGAAAGCGAATACGGGGTGAATTGACGAGCAGAGCGAGTCATAAGGGGCAGGTGCCCCACCTTGGGAAGGACAGAGCGCATTGGCGAAGCCAATCAATGGCGGTCCACGCCATTGAAAAGCGCTCGAGGCGAGCGGCGCTCATCGCTGTGGTGCGAGAACGTTGCGAGAGGACCGGGATTGGCTGGGCGATCTGAGAGGACCCTCTCAACATGAGCCTTTTCGATTCGAGTGCCGGCACCTGGCATACACAGCTGGTCGACGCGCTGTTCCCCTGAGCTACCTGGCGGTGCACCGCCACGAGAACCGGGCCGTCCGATTGAGCGAAACACGCTCTCGGGCGGCCCGATTTCCTGGACGAGGGGCTTCGGATCTCTACTCGCAGTCGCCGTCGAGACCCTGATCGGCAACGCAGGTCAGGGCTGCCAAGAGCTCAGGATCGATATCGTCGACGGAGGGTACGCCAAGCTCGCCCAACGTCGAACCAAGGACGCCCTCACACTGGCCTTCGGACGCCAACACCACACCGTCCGCGCTGATACTTACGAAGGTACGGTCCAGATTCGCGTCCCAGCACTCCACTGCTGCCACATCGCTCGCGAGATCTCCACCGGACACGTTGACTTCCGCACGACCGATGCCTTTGTCGACGAAGACGGTCATCAACCGGAACGCTTCGTCTTGGTCGGCAACGACGTTGTTGTCGAAGCAGCTGTCAGGATCGGTGTCGCAGAGATCACCCGTCAGCTGCCAATCCAAGAAGTCGAATCGCTGGCCGTTGGCGTCCACGACTCGACCATAGAAGTACTCGGCATCGAAGGGTTGCGGCGGATCTCCCGTGGCGTCTTCGGGGATGAAGTTACGAAAGACAGCCACGTTGAAGCGAGTATCAGCCTCGGCCTCCGGATCGGCCCCATACATCATAACGAAACGACCCTGCGTCTTCTGTACGAGAGCAAAATCGGGATCGTGAAGGGCGTCAAAGGCGTTGCTGGCGTCGAAATCCCAGAGCGTCACCCCGGCGTCCTTGCCAGTCTCGGCGGGATCGGGATTGGCACCACCCCAAATCACGGGCGACGCAGTCGCCATATCGCGATCGACGAGTCGAACGAAGGCGTACTCGTACTTGAAATCCGCGCCTGCCTCGTTCTCGCGAATGTACAATAGGATCTGGCCTACTCCATCCTCGTTGTCACCGGGCCCCCACACGAATTCGCGGGTATCGGAGTTGAAGACGCTGGGGGGAAATGCCGTGATCTGCTTTAGGAGCTGAACCATGGCCACGGCCGGGCTGTTGATCGCCGTAGCTGCCGCGATCGAGTCTTTGGCAAACTCAGCCGAGCCGGTGGTGGGGAGCCCATCGGCATTCGCGTCGATGGGTGTTGCCGCGGTGACGCGCTCTTCGCTCGGAATGGCCTGCAAGTACTGCTCGAGGGTGGCAGCCTGCTCGTCAGTCAGGCCATCCACAGTGTCGCTGGGCTCACCGTCGCTGCCTCCGCAGGCAGCGAGGACGAAGGTCAGAGTTGCGATCAGGGCTGTTCGGGTCTTCATGGTTACCTGTGCTCCGTAACGTTCGAGGATGTGGATGGTTCCAAAGAGTCGAGTCGATGTTCGTCCACGACTCACGGGACGAACGAAAAGCACGAACAGTGCCAAGTATAGGTTGTGGAAGATTCGTGGGATTTCGCGGGCGCGGCCAGTGAGTCGTAGAAGTCGAAACCACAGCAGGAGGAGGGCACCTGTAGCCGGCCAGGCTACAGGTGGCTGGACGGTGTGCCGAGCCTCTCACTCACTTGCGCATCAGGAACCGGCGAATCGGTCGTCGAGCCATTTCCAAGCTGACCATGCTGGTTGCCACCCCAGCAGTACAAGCGCCCATCCACCGTCCGCGCGCAGGTGTGGTCATGTCCAGCGCGCAGCTCGATGACGCGCGCGCCGAGCTCGACGGTAACGGGCGTGCTGACGCCAGGCACGAACGCCGCCTCCGGACCAAGTTGTCCCGCGCGATTGTCGCCCCAACATGCGATCACGCCATCTTCGAGGATCGCGCAGCTGTGCGCCCAGCCGCAGGCGATGTGCGTGGCCTTCATCCAGTCGGAACCACCGTCGATGGCAACGCGGAGTGGGGTAGGGCTGCTCTGGCTGTCAGAGCTGGCCTCGGGCAGGGGACGCCGACCAAGCTGACCGAGAGCATTGTTGCCCCAACACAGCACCTCTCCCGAGGTATTGATGGCACAGGAGTGCGACCCACCGAGGGAGAAATCCAGAGCGTAGAAGAGGAGTTCGTACGGCTCACTCGAGAAGGGCGTAGAGAGGGGCGCCGCGAGCTGTCCAAACTGATTCGAACCCCAACACAGCAGTCTTCCCCAAGCAGGCTGGGCACAGCTATGGCTCCCGCCGACTCGCAGCTCGACCACGTCGGTCGGCAACGCACCCGCCAATGCTGGTGGCAGGGCCCCCGTCGACATCGGGCGCCCGAGCTGGCCCTCGGAATTGTCACCCCAGCACTCCACCGCACCGCGGGACAGCGCGCAGGTGTGCCGTCGACCAGCGGCGATCTGCTCGATGGTACCCGATCCAGACACGAGTTCGACTTCGAGTGGCCCGAGCGTCTCCGGTTGGTCGTCCCCGAGTCCCCCATCGTCGAAGCTTCCCCAACACCAGACGTCACCATTGGCGATCGCGCAGCCGTGTTCCTCGCCTAGCGCGACGTTGCTAACCGAGCGAAGAGCGAACACGAAAAAGCCTTCGAGGCCCGAGCTCATGTCCACGAGCGCATCGCCCGTCACCTGCGGTGGTCGTCCCCAGCACCTGAGTTCACCCCCCGAGAGAACCGCGCAACTCTGACCATGCCCAAGTGCGATGAGTTCAGGGGCGGGTACGCAGTGCCCGCTGAATCGGTCAACGGAGAACTTCGCGTAGCGACGTCCTGACGGGCAGGCTGGCTCGGGGAAGCTGCAGCTCCCCGTTGGTTCGCAGGTGCCCTCCGTGTGCCCTTCCACGCATTGAGCGTTTTTGGCGCACACAAACGGGATCTCGAAGCTCTCACAGCCCGCTGAGGCGAACAGCACCAGAAGAAGCCAGCATAAGTGCTTCAAAATGCCCTCCCCACGGTGATTTTGGCCGCACCCGGTCGAAATGTGAAGCGGGCCGTGAGCGGTTGTTCTGCCACAACGTGATGATAGCGGAGCACCCCCAAGCTCACCGCGCAAAGACCTGCGCCCAGCGCGACCCCGCCGAGAAGCGCCTCGGTACGCCCGAGCTCGAGCCGTTCCCGATGCTCCTCGTAGCTGCCTTGGCTGGCACCACTTTCGAGCCGCTCGGCTTCGTCGAGTTTCTGACTCGAGAGCCAGAGCAACACCGCGCCGCTTGTGGTGGCTAGCAACCCTCCGCCCACCAAGCCAAGACCAAGCGGATCGGCGTACCAGGGAGGAGGAACCTGGTTGGGTTCGACCTGCATCGGCGGGCTGGACCGACTTGGCACCGGAATGCTGGTGAGCTTCGTCGGCGCTGGATTCGGAGCTGGTGTCGGCGCGGTCGAGGGCTCGCCCGATGCGCCTTGCCGCACCTCGGTTCCTTCCGCAGCAACCATCATCTGGCAGCGCTCCAAATTGGCAAGCGCAGCCGCCTCCTGTGCGGACGTGGGTGAGGCTGCCAGAAAGGCCTGGTAGTGGGGAATCGCCTCCTCGCAGCGCTGAGCCATGCGCAGCGCTTGCGCCAGCGCGTAGAGAAATCGTGGATCTTTTGCGCTGGCGTGGCCAGCCTTGAACTGTTCGACAGCTTCGGTGTAGCGCTGCTCTTGATAGAGTTCAAGACCGCGGTTCAGGTGAGACGACTCATCACTCGCCTCATTTGCTGGCGATTCCCCCGGGGAGAAAGACAGCTCCTCAGCACGAGGTTGCTCGGTAACCGCAATCATCAGAAGCGGCAGGGCAACTCGAGCAAGGTTCAAGGCGGCAGCGGCGAGTCGAGCGTCCATGATGCGGAAGGCTGGGCCAACGGCCCCGGCCTCGAGTGTGCAGGAATCGGCTCACGTGGTCCAGCTCTGGAAACCGGCGGCCGCGAAGCTCGGTGACGGGCCGTGCTCGGCGGTGGTGGAGCGGCCACCGCCACTGAGGCTAAAGGTAACCCAGCGTCGTGTGCCCTGACCACCGGACTGCCCGCCAGTGGTGCCGTGGCTCGCGAGGGATAAGGGAGTTCAGCTCGGGGAGTCGGAGCTGATCGACTCGGCCCCGTCTCGACAATTGACCCTTCTCTTTGGCTGCGCCAGACACGACCGAGCAGAAGCAGCGTCACTGCCACCACGAGTGCCGCGATGATGGCGAGTCTGGGTCCATACCCTCTGAGTCTCGTCTTCGAGCCGGCTCCCAAACCCGTCGTGACCCTCTCCTCCGAAGCTTCAGCCTCGAGTTCTGGTTCGAGTTCGTCGCCCGTGGCGGGAGGCTCTCCCAGAATCTCGCGCATGAACTCGGAGAGGCCGATGTTCGAGGCGACGTGCCCCTCGACCCGAGCAAAAGCTTCGAGTTCGAGCTGCAGTGCCTCCGCGGTCGAGTAGCGGCGCCCCCGATCCCGCTCCAGCGCCTTCATCACGATCCGCTCGAGTTCACGCGGATAGTTGGGACGACGCGTCGACGGCAAGGGCCATGGACCGTCCAAGATCTGCGCCCTGATGCTAGACTCGTCGGTCTCGCGGTGAAGGAGCGTGCCCGTCGTGAGTTCGAAGAGCAAGACCCCGAGTGAGAAGACATCGCTCTGTCTGTCCAATGGTTTGCCGGCACACTGCTCCGGCGACATGGTGCGCAAACTGCCTCGCACCACCTGCGGCGTTGGCACGGCACGGCTACTCCGGGCACTGGCGATGCCAAAATCGAGGAGCTTGATGTTCCCGTCGAAAGTGAGCATCACGTTCTGCGGTGAGACATCACGGTGGACGATAGAGAGTGAGCTACCGTCGCGATCACGGAGTTCATGCGCGTAGTGGAGGCCAGCGGCCAAAGATTGCACGACCCGAAGCGAGTTGACGAGCGACATGCCCCGCCCCTTCTGTGCGGCGGCTCGGATCACGTTCGCGAGACTCTCACCCTCGATGTACTCCATGGCCAAGAAATGACCCGCTTCGCTCCGACCAAAGTCATAGACCTGCGCGAGGTTCGGGTGCCTGAACCTCGCCGCGAGCCGCGCCTCATCCAAGAACAGTTCTACGAAGTCGGGTTGATTGGCCAGCTGGGGCAAGAGACGTTTTGCAACCAGAAGCTTTGCGAAGCCTTCCGGACCTCGGCTCTGCACCAAGTAGACCTCGGCGAATCCCCCAGTCGCGAGCAGTCGCAGGACTGTGTACTTCCCGATCCGGGAGCCACGCTTGAGCGGGGATACACCACTCGGTGGTTCAGCCACGGAAACCATGTCGACGCAGGAGTTTGTGGAGGTAAACGCGATCGATCCCTGAGGCTCGCGCCGCTCGCGAGACATTACCTTCATGGAGTTCGAGCAGCGCTTCACAGTACCGCCGCTCGAAGTCCTCCAGCACACCACGTTTGGCCTCAGCGTAGGAGATCCGCGGATCGATGACTGGACTCGCCGTCGGGGCGGGAGAAGCGACATCACCGAGTGGCATGGCCTGCTCGAGCGCCACGCAGCGTTCGAGGTAATTCCTCAGCTCTCGAACGTTTCCAGGCCAGGTAGCAGTCTCGATCCGCGAAAGGAACTCCCGACCGAAAAGCTGTGCAGCCGCCTCGGGCTCGACACCAAGCGTGGGCAGAAAGCGCTCGAGCAAATCGACAATGTCATCTGGGCGTTCACGGAGCGGTGGTAACACCACCCGCAGTACCGCCAGCCTGTAGTAGAGATCAGAACGAAACTTGCCCTCGTTGACCAAAGCTCGAAGATCACGGTTGGTTGCGGCGATCACCCTCACATCGACTGGAATGTAGCCGTTCGAGCCCAGACGACGGATCTGTTTGCGCTCGAGGACGCGGAGCAGCTTCGGTTGGAGTTCCTGGGAGAGCTCGCCGATTTCATCCAAAAATACCGTGCCACCATCCGCCTCCTCGAATGCGCCGATATGCCGCGTATTCGCCCCCGTGAAGGCTCCGCGCTCGTAGCCGAACAGCTCGCTCTCCAAGAGGTTCCCAGGCATGGCGGAGCAGTCGACGATAACAAAGGGTTTGGCCTGACGCGCGCTCGCCTGGTGCACCGATTCGGCGGCTCCTTCCTTGCCCGTTCCAGTCTCCCCTTCCACGAGCAAAGTGGCGTCACTCCGAGCCGCACGCTCCAGAAGGGCGAAGGCTGCACGCATCGCGACCGAGCGCCCCACCAGGCTTCCGAAGCTGTGAGCCTCAGACACGGCCACCGCCGCATGTTCTGTCCCGAACTGAAATTGGAGCACGGCACGTCCAAGTCGGATCAGGCTGCCTTCGCGCAGACCACCTACGCCGAGCGACACGCCATCGAGCAAGGTGCCATTCCGACTGTCGAGGTCAACCAACCATGCTCGGCTGTCTCTAAGTCTGATCTCGCAGTGGAAGCGCGATACCGTTCCGTCATCGAGCACGAGATCGTTGGACGGATGCGAGCCAATGGCGAATCGACTGCTGGATGAGGTGTGGCACGAACCCGCTTCTGGGCCCTCCACGGCCGTGAGGTGGTACACTCTGACCACAGCTGGAGTGGCGTGCCGATGGGTGAAGAGTTCGGTCGTTCCCGCCTGACCAGCAGCCAACTCCGACACGTCCACTTCATCGTCCGAGCGCATGCGAACAGGGACCGTAACATGACTCTCCGCTCTCGAAACACCTGTCCGCTCGAGCAGGGCGGGCTCCCAGCTTCCGAAGGTTCCGTCCGCGCGGCCGAAGCGACCGCTTTCCGGAGGCTTGCCCTGCCTGCGCGCCGACTCGCCTCGAGAACCCACCGACTTCACGAGAAAGGTCCCGGGGTGGTGGGGCGCACCAACCCCTCACGCCGCAGCCATCGTCCCAGCCATCATCGCTTCATCTCTTCATCGCTTCATCGTGTCGCCGGTCTTCGGTAGGGCTCATCCATGGCCACGAAGTCATCCTCGCGTGCAGCGTCCGCGGTCCACTTGGCGAGCGCTTCGGTGTGAAGGACCGCCTCCACGTACGCCTGGGCGAGCGGAGGTAAGGGCACCGCATAGGTTACGAATCGTGACACAACCGGAGAGAACATCGCGTCTGCGTTGCTGAAACGGCCGAACAGGAAGGGGCCCCCGACACCAAAATGCTCCCTACACTCGCCCCACAGATCACAGATCCGCCGAACCTCGTCTTCAACCGCGTTGTTCCAGCCGAAACCCGGCAGCCGGGCTGTCACGTTCATGGGCAGGTGTCTTCGGATAGCCATGTAACTCGAGTGCATCTCCGCCGCTACGCTGCGCGCAACCGCCCGGGCATGGGCATCGGTGGGCCAGAGCCCACTCTCCGGGAAGCTCTCAGCGAGGTACTCGAGGATGGCCAGTGTGTCCCAGATCACCCTCTCACCATCAATCAAGATCGGCACCTTGGCTGGCACCAAGCGCGAGCCGACCCTGCTCTTCCAGGTTCGATCGTTGAAGGAGATCTTCTCTTCTTCGAACGGTATCCCGGTGTGAAAAAGCGCCATGTACGCGCGTAGGGACCAGCTCGAGTAGTTTTTGTTGCCGATGACAAGCTTCATGGTCCTCCGATCTTGGGGACAATCGCCCTCATCGGCAACTGTAGTCTGACCGCCCCAAGACTACTGACAGGGCATGACACGTGCAACACGGATTGACGTCGAGGAGGCACCGGAGCCGGCGTACGCCACACTGCCGTCGGAATACGGCTTGAAAGACGCGAAGTCGTGGTCAGGCACGGCGATGGTAAACGGTGAACCAACGGTATCCGGGGCGGCACCAGAGCTCCGCACCTGGGCGGTGATCGAGGAGCCCGATTCCCATGCAAGCAGCATATGATTGGCTCCATAGGCCACCAAATGTGGATGCTCAGAGCTCCCGGCATTGTCGACTGCCGCACCCTTGGTGTTGTTGAACGTGAAATGGTTCAGGCGGATGGTCCCGAGATCACTCCAGGCAGACCAGTAGCCACCGTGGCTTGCGTTGATCAAGTCACCGTTGAAGAACTGGCCTGAGCAGGTTGCCTGAAAGAGTAGCGCTCCGGTATCGGGACGCTTGATCGCGCAGTCGTTGGCATCAGTCGCGCAGGTCATCACGAAGGCACCGTTGGGCTCATCCCAGGTGATGCGGGTGGTCCAGGAGTGACTGCAGCCCCAAGGAAAACTGTTGTGTCCGCTGAGGAGCTGCCCTGTGGGGCTTACCACCTGCATCCGATCGCCCTCATGGATATCTACGCAGCCGCTGTTGCCACTCCGATACACGGTGATCGCCGCCGAGAAGTAGGCCGCATAGTTCGCACCGTCGAAGGCGATTCTCCCGTGGTGTTGGTACTTCTTCCAGGTGAAGATCGCGCCGTCATCGTACCCAGCCAAACTGTCGGTCAGGTTCGTAACCTTGGCCTCCCAGGCCACCTGTCCCTGATTGTCGAAGCGCACCAACCAACTGTTTTGGCATGGGCTCGACTCGCCTCCGCAGAGGGTGCCAGAACCGCAGTTATCGGTACCGCTGTTGGTGGCATCACGCGTCAGCATGACCACCCCCCCCTCATCATCCGCATAGATGTCTTGGAGGTCATCCGCGGGGAAGCTAAATGGCTCGCCAACGAGCGTGTCATCGCAGTCGAGCGTGGCAACGTAGACATGGTCGTCGGTGCCCAGCCAGGCCAGGCGTGAACCTCCGGACGGCATGCCCGCGATCGCCATCGGGAAGGGCTGGGTGTCCCACTCACTCCCGTAACCGGTGACCGGGATCCCGAGCTCGACATCAGTCACCACCACCTCTGGAGTGGTGCAGGCACCCACCGGGCGCGCGCACTCACCCACCACACCACCCGAACCGGTCGCGCCGCCCACACCCACCGCGCCACCCTCCGCCAACGTCGCGCCGCCCACACCCACCGCGCCACCCTCCGCCAACGTCGCGCCGCCCACAC
>CAYNEY010000062.1:20157-25266 GCA_964396375.1 uncultured Polyangiaceae bacterium
CCACCGCGCCACCCTCCGCCAACGTCGCGCCGCCCAGCGCCAACACACCGCCTTCGCCCAGCGAACCGCCGAGTCCCAATGCTCCACCGGTCGCAGAGTTCAGTCCCCCGCCTATCGCCGAGCCTCCGCTGCTGGCAGAGTTGTGTCCGAACTCATTGCCCTCACTTGAGCCACAGGCCACGGTCATTGAGATCACAAGAACAAAGGGCCATCGACTCTGGCGCATGGTTTCTCTCCGGCGTGTCATCAGTCGTTGCCAAGAACTGGGCGTGTTCTCCGTTGGACGCAGAAGGGCTTTCAGCCCAGGCGCGACCACGCATTTTCTTTTGCATGACACACGGGCACCCACCCCTCGGCCCTCAGAGGTTCCGATCGAGGCACATTTCGACAATCCAGGCGCAATCGCGCAGGATTCGAACTTGCCACCACACCGCACCACACCTCACTTCACCAGGACACAGCGTCGCCGCTCAGAGTCCACTCCACGGAAACAGCGCAGCTACCTGAGATAACTCGCCAATCCTAGGTTCTGCTCGGCGATGGCATCGCGCACCATCACGGCGATCGCTTCCGCACCTGCATGGTTGGTGTGGGTTCGGTCCGTGCCGAGCGCAAAGTAGTCCGACCAATCCACGCTCTTTTGCCATTCGTACGTGAGAACTGTCAAATCGATCAGCGGCACTTGTTCGGTAGCCGCGATCTCACGAACGATCTCCGGCAGGTTTGCCCCCGTCGAGTTCACATGCTGACTCTCGAGGTTGGTTCCGGCACGTGACGTGGGAGTACAGAGGATTGGGGTCAATCCGGCGGACTTGGCCTGGGTCACCATCGAGGAGATATTCGAACGGTAAGAGTCTGCACTCACGGTCTTGTCGTTGTGCCCGAGCTGAATCAGCACCCAGTCGCCCGCCGACCACCTTGCTTTGATGGCGCCCCACAGTCGACTGTTCCCCAAAAAGCTGCCGCTACTCTCACCCGAATCGGCGTAGTTTGCCACAGACACTGGGGCACGAAAGAACTGCGGAAGGTGCTGGCCCCAGCCAGCGTAGTCGAGACTGCTCTGATCGCAGACCGTAGAGTCCCCCGCCACCCAGAGTTTGGGCGCTGGTTCTTCAGGTTCGAAACAGATGGCGGTAAGCTGCGGGGCAGTGCCACCGAGAATGATGTCGAGACCAGGGGTTCCAGCGGGTACGTCTTGGACGGGCTGCCCCTCTGGTTCACGCACATTGACCAGAAAGGAAACCCTCCGTGTCTCTCCGGCAGATGTCACCACCTGGCCGAGGACCCGCCGGTGTGCCTCAGCATCGATGATCGTGTCACCCGGCACCACCCCACCGAGTTCCACCGTAACTCGATAGTCACCAGGCTCGCCACCGAAGTGGCACGAAATGGGATTGGTTCCTGAGCATGACGAGATTTGATTCGTCTCGCATGCGGGCACATCTCCGAAGGATCCACCGGAGCCGGTCTCCGTCAAACCACCAGCACCAACAGCCCCACCCGCCGTCGATTCTCCGCCGAGGCCCGACGCACCGCCCTCCTCCACCTCTCCGCCCACACCGTCACCGCCGAGACCAGGGGTCCCAGCCTCCGAGAGAACCCCTCCCATCTCGGCCATACCGCCAAGCCCCAGCGCACCTCCCAGTCCAGCTCCGCCCGTGCCAACCGAGCCACCGCTTGATTCTAAACCACCCTGGCCCAGTTGACCTCCGCTCCCAACCAAACCACCGAAACCAAGATTTTCCCCACCGGCACCCAAAGCGCCACCGCTGCCGAGCGCGGTGCCCCCACCAGACCCCACAAACCCTCCCTCACCGTACGTGGAACCTCCCCCACCGTCACTTGGTCCACCACCAAGATTTGCCCCTGCCGAAGACCCCTGTCCACCCATACCAACCGAACCCCCGAGGCCAATTGGCCCCCCGGCTACACCCTCTCCTCCACTTCCAGAGAAAGTCACTCCACCAGTCGAAACGGGATCCGGAGACGCTGGGGTCGATGTCGAACAAGCTTGAACGGATGCTAGGAGCCACACGAGGCCAATAGGGGAAATGATCGCGTTCTTCACGTGAGACTCCAAGAGAAGGTGAATTCAAGACCTCGATCTGCATGGACAGGTGAAAAGGCTCACGGAGCACCAGGAAACCCGACGCCTTCGCGTAGGTGTCGGGGTGACACCGGTCCGAGTGTCCCACCCCGTCCTGCCGACGGGTCAGACCCAGAGCGAACTGCCAATGACTCCTTCTTCCGTCGCTACGAACACTAGAAACCAATCACCGGAAACGGTGAAGCTAGCGCGACGGCCCCCTGCTCTCTTCGCACTTGGAGACAACCCCGCCAACGGAGACGAGTTCCAGCCGGAGCCAGGCACGTGGTGACCTGCCTCGTCATCTCAAGTCAAGCAGTGGTCGAGCCCCAGCGCTCCTCGAGTGTGTGACGCACGAAGGGCTCGATGGGACGAAAGCCAGGCACGGCACAGGCCGCGTCGCGGTCCTCGCGAGACCTGAACAGGTAGAGCGCATAGCCTCCAAATCCACCTCCGCAATACTTGCACCCGAGTATCCCTGGCAGATCCTCGACGAGCGGCTCCATGCCCTCATCCAATTGAACGCAATACGACATGTGCGTGGCGCGTCCGAGGAGTGCAAGGTCAGATGTCATCACTGCTACCCGTGCCACCTGCGAGGCTTCGACGATTCGCTCGTAGTCGCGACAACGCGTGACGAGGCTCGGCGTGTCGTGCTGTCGACCCGTATCGAAGAGTGCCATCTTCTGACGCACCATCTCACCGTCTGTCTTGAAGCAGAGCCACGGAACCTTGCCACTTCGATACACGCACAAGCCGGTCTCCGCGATCACGGCTGGATCCTGCCAGCCAACGCCAAGTTCACACTCCGAGAGCACTCCGTCGTGACCGTTGAGAAGCGCCCAGGCGCCGCTCCCACCCAATCCTGCGTTGCGCGCGTAGGGCCAATCGACCAAGCTCACAGTCGGTGAGATCGCGCAGTTGACAACGAACCCTCCTTCCCGAGAGAACCGCGGCACATCCAGCCATCCACCAGCAAAATCGACGCGCAGCGGTGCAGTCTCCGGAGCGCGGATCAGACGAACGATCGAGGTCGTGGACACCGAGGGAAACTTGGGCGGCGTCTTCTCGAGCACGAGGTACTCGGCACCCACTTCGGCGCAGAGCCGCCGCTTGGCGACCTGGTAGCGATCATCCTTGGTGACCGCAAGCACCGCGGGAACGATGCGCCGGAAATGCGACTCGAAATCGAGCCCAAGACCCGGGTCACAGCCCATCACTACCTCGTCGACCATCCTGAGCGCGCGCAGAAGCTCGAACTTGTGCTGATCTGGGAGGGAGCTTCTGCGTCGTTTGTGCTCCCACAGCACCGTGGCCGAGGCAAAGCACACGGTCAGATGGTCGCCGAGGGCACGGGCCTCCTCGAAGAACTGGAGGTGCCCCGCATGAAGGATATCGTAGCAACCCGACACAAAAACCCGCCGCATGCGGCGTAGCATCTCCGAGGCGAGCGAAGAGCGCAAGCCCCGGATCGTCTGGGCGAGAGCATTGCACCCGTTCTCGCGCTCAATGCGCCAACACTACCGTGACCACCGCCCGAGCCGCCACCGTGGAGATTGTCGCGTAGGGGCCCTCAGGGGTAACCTCGAGCGGAGCCCGGTCAACGGTGCGCGTGGTCACGAAACCCTCCGCGTCCACCACCGGGTACGGCGTCTCGATGACCACATCCCGGTACTCTGAGTTGGACCGATTGAGCAGAACCATCACGAGCCTGTCGTCACCTTCGTACGCCGTCATGTTGAGCGCACTGTCAAAGCTGCCGTCGGTACTCATGGCTACCCTGACGTATCCAGGTCGCACGTACTTGGAATAGTGTGAGAACGCCCAGCCACGCTTCAGGACCGCGCCCTTGGTGGTGCCGTAGGCACTCTCACCATCACCGATGAACGAGTAGAAGCGACGCCCCCACCACCAGATGTACGCACTCCAGTTCGACACCAGACTCTTGTGCACGGTGTCGAGCACTTCTTCCAAGGTCTCGTTCCAGACTGCCTCGTTGTCACCAGCACCACCCCAGATCGCAGCTCCGTCTCCATCCGCTTCGTGGAAATTGTACTCGGTCATCCACACCGGCTTCCCCTTCTCCTCGGCAAGCGCATAGGGACTCAGCTTCCCTCCAGCCTCCGCACCGTACAGGTGCCCGCCGATGTAGTGGATCAGGTTGACCGCGGTGGCATCGTTCAACGTCGGATCCGAGTACGCCCGTGTGGTCTGTAGGGACTCGGGGATCATGATCTTGGTGTTCTGAATGGCCGAGGCATGATCGCGAATGAAGTTCGCGAAATCCGTGCCGCTCCACAGACACGACTCGTAGTCGGTCTTCCAATCTGGCTCGTTCTGAATCGACGTTACATCGATCGCAACGCCCTGACCCATCATGTATTCGACGTAATCATTCAGATGCGCGGCGTAAGCCGCGTACGAATCGGTCTTGAGCTTGCACTGCTCGTTGGTGGCACCGCCGCAGGTCGTGCTTTCGTTGATTTTCATGGTGGCGGGAGGGGACCAGGGCGAGGCCAGGATCCGCACACCGTCACCGTAAGACTTGGCCTCCTTGAGATTGTCGACTGCATACGACCATCGTCCTGAATCTGGATCGATGATGGTCCGAACGATGGACATGCCAAGCTCTTCATCGCCCAAGCCCACGAACTTGTGCACCTCGTCGGTGGTCCACATGTTGCTCGCGCTGCCCCACATCGGCAGTGCAGCGCCGAAGCCATCAATGGTCTGATACCGGGTGTTGGTGTCGACCATGATGTTGGGTGTCAAGACGACGGTCGAGCCGCCAGCACCGGTCGCTCCGCCTTCGCCGGTCGCTCCGCCTTCGCCGGTCGCTCCGCCTTCACCGGTCGCTCCGCCTTCACCGGTCGCTCCGCCTTCACCGGTCGCTCCGCCTTCACCGGTCGCTCCGCCTTGACCAAGTGCTCCACCTTGACCAAGCGCTCCGCCTTCACCGGTCGCTCCGCCTTGACCAAGTGCTCCACCTTGACCAAGTGCTCCACCTTGACCAAGCGCTCCAC
>CAYNEY010000062.1:25499-27823 GCA_964396375.1 uncultured Polyangiaceae bacterium
CAAGCGCTCCACCTTGACCAAGCGCTCCACCTTGACCAAGCGCTCCACCTTGACCAAGCGCTCCACCTTGACCCAATGCACCACCGCTGTGCGTGATCCCCCCACTAGCCAGCAGCGAGCTTCCCCCCGAACTCGCGTTCGTGGCTCCACCAGCTCCCGCATCAGAGACAGCGTCGGCGCCCGAACCCTCGTCGGAGCTTCCACACGCGGGCATGATCAGGGAGAGCACCAACAGCAACGGGGTCTTGGGGGTATGGTATTTCATATGCGTATCTCAGGTTGGCGAGCATATCCGCTAAGCCACTCCAAATGGCCCATTCCCACTATCGTGGATGATGATCTCGCGCCGCGGCACGCTGCGCCGCTCGCATCTCGGATTGGCTGCTGAATATCGTTTCCAGTTTCGCGTGGCACCAAGCATTTTTTCGGCAGGCCGGCTGCGGTAGTCTCGCCGGCCTGGATAACGGAAATGGATGAGTTCACGATCGAGGTCACGCAGTGTTCTGAGCATGGTGAAGGGCAGGCGTTGATCCACGGCAGGTTGCGCGGAGATCGACTTTTACACCGTAAGGAGCGCGTGCAACTCCAGCGCACCGGCGCGATCACAGCCATCGACGACGTGGCCTCATTGGGAGCGATCCTCCGTCGACAAGGCGCCCACACCGTTGACGGCACTGAGGGATCTGTAGCGCTTACCGTCAGCGGATGACCCACTTCCACACTTCACGCAGGTGACGTTCTCCTGCCGCTGTCGCCCCCCTCCTCAACGACGGCGGAGCCCTCGCCTCCCACCTCAACGACGGCGGAGCCCTCGCCTCGGTCACGAACCGATCTCGGTTGGCAGGGGTTCGTGGCCACGCTCGGTCTCTTCTTCCTCATCTTCGGCCTTTGGGTCGTGCTCAGCGGGGAAGACTACGACCTCTCCGTCGTTGCCCTCTCTCTGGGTCTGGCGGGGCTCTTGTTCCTGCCTGCGCTTGTGGGAGTCCTCGTCGTCACCCGACGCCACTCTGCAGCTCGCCGCTAGTCTTCCCGAGCATCTCGGCCACCTGTTCGCTCCGAAACCAAGCTCTCTCGATTTCCGTTGGCGTGGACGAGGTGGCCGAGGTGGTATGCTGCTCGTGAGGCACCTTGAAGAAGCGAGCTTTGATTACGGGGATCACGGGTCAGGATGGGGCATATCTGGCGGAGTTTCTGCTCGAACGGGGCTATGAGGTCCACGGTCTCAAGCGACGGACATCACTCTTCAACACCGCACGGATCGATCACCTCCATGAGGAACCGAGCCAGGAGCACCGCCGGTTCTTCCTTCACCACGGCGATCTCACTGACTCCTCCAGCCTGATGCACGTCCTACAGAAGGTACGGCCAGACGAGGTCTATAATCTCGGCGCGCAAAGCCATGTCGCGGTCAGCTTCGAGGAGCCCGAGTATACGGCAAACTCGGATGCCCTTGGCGCTCTTCGACTCTTGGAAGGGATCCGCACCTTGGGCCTTAGCGACCAGACGCGCTTCTACCAGGCATCGACCTCGGAATTGTTCGGCTTGGTCCGCGAGATCCCACAACGCGAGACCACTCCCTTTCATCCTCGGAGTCCCTACGGCGTGGCCAAGCTCTACGCCCACTGGATCACCGTCAACTACCGAGAAGCTTATGGCCTTTTCGCGTGCAGTGGGATTCTCTTCAATCATGAGTCAAGGCTTCGCGGCGCCACCTTCGTCACTCGGAAGATCACGCGCGCGCTCGCCAGGATCAAGCTCGGCCTGCAGGATGTTCTCTACCTCGGCAACTTGAACGCCCGTCGTGACTGGGGTCACGCCCGCGACTACGTTCGGGCACAATGGTTGATGCTGCAACAGCCAGAACCCCGCGACTACGTGATCGCGACCGGGCAGCAGCACAGCGTCCGCGAGTTCGTAGAGCTGGCAGCTCGCGAGCTCGGATTCGAGATCACCTGGCGCGACAGTGACGTCAGTGAACACGGCGTAGACGCTGCCACCGGGCGTGTCTTGGTTCGGGTCGATCCTCGATACTTCCGGCCGGCAGAGGTTGAGACACTGCTGGGTGACGCGACGGAGGCGCGCCGTGTTCTGGGGTGGGAGCCGGAGATCAGCTTCGAGCAGTTGGTGCAGGAGATGGTTCAGAGTGATCTTCAGAGTCTCACCGAGCGCGCCCCTGAGCTCGAGCGTGACGCCGAACCATGACCGCCAAAGCTACTTCATGACTTTGGGACAGGCCATCGCGTTGCGCAGCAGCACGTCATGTCCGCCGCGAGGGTAGGATGCCTGCACCTTGAAGCAACGCGACACCAAACCAGCCACCTCCG
>CAYNEY010000063.1:0-26643 GCA_964396375.1 uncultured Polyangiaceae bacterium
GCAGTTACATGGTCGCATTCCGGCACTGGCATTAGATTACCGGACAGATATTCAGGCGGCTCTCCATCTCTGGGCGGCGCGTCTTCGGTAGGCGGAGCCATCGCATCAGGCGGCTCTCCATCTCTGGGCGGCGCACCGGGACAGGGCATCACGCTCGAGGCGGAAGACTACGTGGCGTTCTCGGATACGACGCCTGGAAACCTCGGAAACTGCTATCGGACCGATGACGTGGACATCGAGTCCTGCGCGCGTGGTGGCTTCAATGTCGCCTGGATCGAGGCTGGGGAGTGGCTCGAGTATGAGTTTTTGGTCGACGCGCAGGACACCTTCAACGTCATCGCGCGCATTGCTACCCCATTCGGCAGCCCCTCTGGGATCCAGATCACGATCGATGAGGGTGAGGCACAGCCCTGGGTGGCGGTGCCCATGACCCATGCCTGGCAAGACTGGCAGGACGTAACGGTGGGGCAAGTAGCGCTGGCTTCCGGCACGCATCGACTTCGAGTGGAGCTCGGGGGCAACTTCAACCTCGACTACCTCTACGTCGTGTCCGCCACCAACCCACCCGAGATCCCTCCCACGGTGGGTCCGGGGGTACCGCCGACCGCTCCGGAAGGCTACGTGTCGCCGGTCTCGACGCACGGCGCGCTCAGCGTCGTCGGGACTGAACTCGTGGATTCGCGCGGGGAGCCGGTGCAGCTGAAGGGGATGAGCACCCACGGGCTGCAGTGGTTTCCCCCGGTTCCCGGCCACACCATCCCCCGCTTGGCCTTCGACTGGAAGATCTCGGTGATCCGACCTGCCATGTATGTCGAGGACATCAAGGACGGCGCCTACTGGGGCGGATACCTGGCGCAGCCCGAGTACATGCAGGCGCGCGTCATCGAAGCCATAGACGACGCCTTGGCAGTCGGGATCTACGTGATCGTGGACTGGCACATCCACAACGATCCGGAGAACTTCACCGACCAGGCCCTCGCCTACTTCCGTGACATGGCCACCCGCTACGGCCAAAACGCCCATATCATCTACGAGATCTGCAACGAGCCCGAGAACGTCGAGTGGTCGACCATCAAGCGCTACGCCACCCAGGTGATCGCGGAGATCCGCCGGATCGATCCCGACAACCTGATCATCGTCGGGACGCCCAACTGGTCGCAGTACGTGGACATCGCGGCCGCAGATCGGCTGCCGAACGACGCCAACGTCATGTACGCTCTGCACTTCTACGCGGGAGCCCACCGGGAGGAGCACCGCCAGCGCGCCGAGACGGCCCTCGGGCTCGGTCTTCCTCTGTTCGTGAGCGAGTGGGGCACCAGCGATTATACGGGGGGCACCAACAACATCACCGATCTTGCGGAGTCTCAGCTGTGGCTCAACTGGATCGAGGAGCGTCACCTCTCCTACACCAACTGGAACTTCAGCACCAAGGGGGAGACCTCGGCTGCGCTGGTGCCGGGAGTGAGCATGGCTGGCCCCTGGACGGACGCGGATCTCACCGAGTCCGGTCGCTTCGTCAAGGCAGCCCTGAGCCAGCCCTGAGCCAAGCTGGCTCCTAGAAACCCGAGCAACACTAAGGAGTTCGGCTTCAGCTCAGGCCGTGCCAGAAAAAGCTACTCTGAAGAACTCCTGGTGCCGGCCGTTGCCTTGGGAAGCGGGCTGCAGTGTGGTGCATCCCCGAGGAGACTGTCATGGCGGACTGTGAGTGCGTTCCAAAGTGCCCATTTTTCAATGATCGCATGGCCAGCATGCCCCAGATGGCAACGCTGATGAAGAGCCGCTACTGCCAGGGCAACAAGTTGGCTTGTGCTCGGTATCAGGTGAAAAGTGTGTTGGGGGCAGAGGGTGTGCCGAGCGATCTGTTTCCGAATCAGCACGAACGTGCGCAAGCGCTGATTGCACACCCGGACCAATAGGGTTGCAGGGGACAGCAGACCCTGAGCCGAGCTTGCTACTCCCAGTCGTCCGAGTGGATGTGTTTGGGGTGTATTCCAAGTGAGGTGAGCTCTGCTCTCAGCCCACGCAGCATGGCAGGCGGTCCGGAGAGGAACACTTGCGCATCAACACCGTGTCGCGTCACCAGCTCTTCGGGGACCAGACGGCCCGCTTCGTCCTCGAACCGCACCTCCACGGAGAAGTGCGGGTTTTTGGCTTGGGCCTGAGCCAGCTGGTCAGCGAACACGTGGTAGGGTCGCGAACGCACACCCAGGTACAAGACCGCATTTTGGTAGCGCACGAAGCTGTCGTCGAGGAAGAGCGACAAAAATGGCGTCACCCCGGTTCCGCCGGCCAAAAACACACAGGGAGCGCTGGCATGGTCGTCGGCGAACAGCTCGCCATAGGGCATCTTCAGCCAAACCCGGCGCCCAACGCTAAGCTCGGTGGCCATGCGCGTGGTGAACGCTCCCTTGACGGAAAACGCGAGATCGAGCTGCTGTGCGCTCCCACTCGGGGGAGAGAGGATGGAGAAGCAGCGCGAATCCGGCCAGGGGCGACTGGGATCGTAGGGCTCGACGGCAAGATGCAGGAATTGGCCCGGACGGTACCGAAACGGTCGGTCACAGGTCAAAAGGGTGAGTACGTACAGATCGTCGAGCAGGCGACGCACCTCGCTCACCTCGGCCTCATGCTTTCTCACCATGGCCATCAGAACCCCGCCATGAATTCGGCGAAGCGTCGCCCGGTCAGCTCCAACATGGCCGGGGTGAGCCCTGGGTAGGTACCCAAGAAGAAGGTATCGTTCATCACCAGATCGGTGCGGCTGAGCTCGCCTGCTACCCGGTACGCGCTGCGATCGAGATTGGTGAACGCTGGCTGCCGCACCATGTTGCCGGCGAAAATGTTGCGCGTTTCAATCCGGTTCTGATTGAGGAAGCTGACCAGCTGGTTGCGGGTGAAGGGTGCCTCGGGGCGCACCGTGACCACATAGGCAAACCAAGCAGGCTCCGAGCCCTCGGTGGCCACGGGCAAGATCAGATGTGACGCGAACTTCTGCAGAAGTTCGGTGGTGGCAGCGAAGTTCTCGCGGCGGCGCGTGCAGAAGTGTGCGAGCTTTTTGAGCTGCGCGGTGCCGATCGCCGCTTGCATCTCCGTCATCTTCAGGTTGTAGCCGATCTCCGAGTAGACATACTTGTGATCGTAGCCCTGCGGCAGGGTGCCGAACTGTTGCGTGAAGCGCTTGCCGCAGGTGTTGTTCTCTCCACCCACGCAGTAGCAATCCCGACCCCAGTCACGGAACGAGCGCACCAGCCGAGCCAGCTCGTCGTCGTTGGTCGCCACCGCACCACCTTCACCGGTGGTGATGTGGTGGGCGGGATAGAAGGAGTGGGTCGCCAAATGCCCGAAGGTGCCGGTGTAGCGGCCACGGTAGCGGCTGCCCAACGCGTCGCAGTTGTCCTCCACCACCCAGAGCCGGTGCTTTGCGGCCAGCGTCATCACCGCGTCGAGGTTGAAGGGATTGCCCAGGGTGTGGGCGAGGAAGATGGCCCGGGTCTTCTCGGAGATGGCCGCCTCCAGGGCCTCCGGATCGATGTTATAGCCGGGGATCTCGACGTCCACGAACACCGGCACCAGGCGGTTCTGGAGGATGGGGGTCACGGTGGCGGGAAAGCCTGCGGCGACCGTGATCACCTCGTCGCCGGGGCGAAGCCGCCGATCGCGGAGCTTGTGCGAGGTGAGCGCCGAGATGGCGAGCAGGTTCGCCGAAGAGCCAGAGTTGGTGAGCAGCACATGCTCGAGGCCGAGCAGCTCGGAGAGCTGGTTCGCGAACAACTCGCTGTAGCGACCCTCGGTCAGCCAAAAATCGAGCGAGGAGTCGACCAGCGCCACCAGCTCCTCGTGATCGAACACGCGCCCCGCGTAGCGCACCACGTCTCGATCGGGATCGAAGGACCGGGTGGCGTACTCGGTCTTGTGGAATTGCTCGACGAGTTCGAGGATCTGCTGGCGTAGTGGCTTCATTGGTACTCTCCCAAGGGTCGAGACTCTAGCGCATCGGCTCCGAGGGCTCGGATCTTTCAAAGAGGCCGAGCATTCTGCGGTGGTCGTCGGGCCGAGCGCTCCTTTGCAGCGGCTCAGTCTGATGGGCTAGTGGGGGCAGCGCGACCACGCCGGGCTTCAACCGCTCGGGCGGTCTTCGGCCTTGTGTCACATGGCTGCCAGTCCGTCTGGTACTGACAGGGGGAGAAGGTGTCCAGCCAATGAGGTGAGGTTCAGGAGCCACCGCCACTCAAGTCATTTGTTCAACATCCTCCGCGCTATCCCCACCGGATCCGTTGCCTTGATTCCACCTCGGTATCGACCGATTTCCCTTGCTACTGATTCTGTAGTGAGCTACAGATTCCGTAGTCAACGAGTGCACCACCTACCCCTGGTGCCAAGGAGCTTGTCATGCCCAATATTCACGTCGAACTCGGACTTGGAATGACCAACGAAGACCAGAAGCGCGAGCTGATCGGCCGACTCACAGCGGAAGCCGTGGAAGTCACCCACATCCCAGCCCAGAACTTCACGGTCTTCATCAGTGAGTACCCCTTCGAGAACATTGGGGTCGGCGGCAAATCCATCAAGGAGCTTCGAGCTGCCAGGTGACACCGGGTCCGGGGGGTGGCATGGAGCGAGACTAGATGGCGATTCCAAAACCGGGCAAGCCAGTGCGCGGCTCAACCAGCGGCGCACCCGTCATGGCGGTCTTCGATCTGCTCGGCCGGCGCTGGGCGATGGGAGTGCTTTGGCAGCTTGCCCGGGGCCCGCTCTCCTTCAGTGAGCTCGAGGACCGCTGTGAGTCCATCTCGCCCACCATCCTCAGCACTCGGATCAAAGATCTGCTCGAGGCCCGCCTGATCGAGCGGGTGGTCAATGGCTACCGATTGACCCCACTTGGCGGCGAGCTCTTCCACATCCTCGAGCCCTTCGAGAAGTGGGGAGCGCGCTGGGCCAAGAACCTGAAGTAGTGGTCGTCGGCCGTGTGATGGGATCCGAGGAAGCGGCGGGGCAGGTTCCAGCGTACGATGCGCTCATGGGTAACCCGCCTCCCCACCTGCCCTGCAGCCGCTCTTCGAGCCCGTGGCGCTCGGCCGCGACCGTCCTGCTCTGCCTGTGGGTCGCTGCGGGAGGCGGTTGTGCGAGCGCCCCGGCTCGCGCCGTGGTCGAGGACACCCCAGCACCCAAAGCCACCGCCAGCGTGGCAAGCGCGGCCACGGCTGCACCCGAAGAGCCCACACCACCAGCTCCGGAGCAGCTCTGGTTTCGGTGGGAACTGAAGGAAGTGCGCTACAAGAACGGCCGACCCTCCTTCGTGCCGGAGCGGGTGAGCGGCATCACCCTCGATAGGCGAGGGGGTATTGGTTGGACCGACGGCTGCAACGGCTTTCGTGGCACCTACCGACACGATGGTGCAACGTTTCGGATCTCGAATGTTCACGGGTCGTTGAAGGCCTGCTCGTTCGAGAGGGAAAATGTCAACTACCTCGAGGTGAATGAGCTCGCGCTCAGGGGAAATCGGCTCGAACTCTCGACGCCCACACAGCTTTACATCCTCGAGCGCTTCCCGTACTCGCGAATGAGCGAGCACGCCTGGTCGCTGTACGCCATCACACGGCTTGCCACCCCAGAGACGCTTTCGGTCGATCGCTTCCGATCGGAGTACCGGCAGCTCATGCTCGAGGTCAAAGAAGATAGGACGTTCGTCTTCACCGATCTGGACCATCAGCAATTTTCCGGCACGCTCGAGGTGAAGGGAGAGCAGATCAGCCGCATGGGTTTCGACCAAGAGAGCCGGGAACGTCTCGAGAAGCGGGGGGTGGAGTATGGTCCGCTGACCGACAGTACGCTCGGCTACAAGAAGACGAAGGAGAGCTACCCCACCACCTTCGCCCTGCAGATCGACTGGGGAGCGATCGAGTCCTTCGCCGTCGCGGAGAGCCCGATCGAGGTAGGGGATGAGGTCTATCTCACCGATCTCCTCGAGCTTCGCTCGAAGACACACCATTACCTGTTCGTGCCGCGGTGAGGGCTCGGCCGGCTCGGGAACGGCCTATCTCGAGTCGCCGTTCCGCGCGACGATGCTGGCTCCCCATGGTAAGCTCCTGCTCGGCAGCCAGAATCACGAGGGAGCATTCATGGGAAGGGACATCGAGGCCTACGCGGGCACAGTGGTCACCGTGCGGCCCTTCCTCTATCCGTGGTTGCCATGACCGCAAACGCCCTCCCACTCCTCGTCAGTCTTGCTCTTCTCCCCCTCGTCGCTGGTTGTACCGACGACGAGGGGAGGGTCGAGACGGTCTACGATGACTACGAGGACTACCGCTACAACCCCGGCGTCGACGACATCGGACCAGAGTGGGTGGGGGATTGGCTGCACTTCTGGACGCCGGGAGGAGCCTTTCGCGTCAGACCATCCGGCGGGGAAGCGGAGAAAACGGGACCTTACGATGGAGTTGGAGTCGCCGATATCACCACCGACGGCGAGTATGTCTACTGGCCGTATCAGCAGAGTGTCATCAAGTACTCAGATGCCACAGCCAGCTTCGAAGAGCTGCCGATGCGGTATTCGACGGTGCGCAGCCTCCGAATCGCGGCAAGCTCGAATGCCATCTACATCGCCTATGCCAGTTGTGAGTCGATGCTAGCCCTCGACAAGAATGGGGTCGAGCTTTGGGAAAGGCAGTTGCCCGAGTATGAGCGGCAAGGCTCTGGAGCTGACGTGGCTGCTGACAGCTCCTACGCCTACTGCGCGAGGGGGGGCAAGGTCTTCCGCGTTCGGGCGGACGGCACAGCTCACGAGGTAATCGCCCAAGGAGGCAAGTCGATCAACGCGCTCGCCTTGAGCGACAGCGCCGTGTACTACGCTGAAGGGTCCTTTCAGAGCGGAGAACTCCCATCTGCCATCTATGAGTGGTCGAACGGCGTGACTCGACTTTTGTATCAGGCCGAGCGCTCCCACTACATCACCTCAATGGTGTTCGATGAGCGGCGCCAGCGGCTGTACTGGGACATGGGGGGAGAAGCGTGGACCTTGAGTCTCGCCACAACAAAAATGACGCTGTTTCACGACGCGGATCCGTACCCCATTCGTTACCTGACCCAGGATGAGCGACACATCTATTGGGTTGAAGGTACCCGAATCCGCAGGAAGCCGAAGTAGCTTGAAGTAGCACCAAGTGGTAAGCTCCTGCTTGGCAGCCGAAATCACGAGGGAGCATTCATGGGAAGGGACATCGAGGCCTAGCTCACCGCGACTGAAACCAGAGCGGCGTCTTGACGGTGACCGCAGCCCCTTTGGGCCAAGGGAAGCGCAGACCGCGGAACACCTCGGTGACACAGTCGAGCACCGCCGGATCGGGGAGCTCGACCAGCTCCGCCGACACGCCACGCACCTTCCCGTCGAGGGTGACCTCGAAGCTGAGCGTCGCGCGCCCGGTCAACTCGGGATTTTGGAGCAGGCCTGCCTCGTAGCAACGGCGGATCGGGCCACGGGCACGCTTCACGACATAGGCGATGGCGCGCGGCGAAAGCGCGCTCTCCGCGGTGCCCTCGTCGGGTGGTTCGGGGGGCCTCGGCCCGCTTGGCTCCGCCGTGAGCCATGACGCCCCGGCGGGTGGAAACAGGCGCGCCGCGAGCTCGAACAGCTCCGCGACGGGTCCATCAGGCTCGAAATCGAGCTCGGCCCGGCAGGGGGCGGCGGTGGTGCAGTGCGCCACGACCCAATCCTTGAGCGCCACTCTGTCTTCGGGGCTCGCAAAGGGAAGGCGCACCGTGGTGTCGCCGTCCACAAGCTCGAGCTCGCTCGGCCTGACGCGGAGCTGAAGGGTGCGGGCGGGAGCGGGTGGAACCTCGGGGCTCTGCCACCGAACGGTCACTGGTCCCTGGCTCAGCGTGAGTGACGAAAGGCCCACTGCTTGGGTGAAGGCCAGCGCTCGCGCCACATCGGTGAGGGTTGCCTCGGGGGCAATCGTAAGCCTCCCCTCGGTCGGAAAGTCTGCGCTCTCGAAGGGGAAGTCATCGACCGAACGCCCTGGTAGGCCGCTCTCTTCGTAAAAGAGCCCTTTGTCAGTCACGATGAGCGAAAGCAAAGGCGGGGGTGCGGTCTCGACCGCTGTCGTGGAGGCCGCGGGCAGAGCGGCAACAGCAGGTGGTTGCGGCGCGGTGCGCGGGGCGGGCGGTGTGGGAGCCGCGCAAGCGATCGCTGCAGGGAGCAAGATCGAACCGAGGAGTTGATGCGCGTGAGCCATGTCTTGACCCGGGCCTACCGCCGCTCATCGTCCTTCACGGGCCCGCCGCTCAACTGGGTGTGGATGGCGCTGACCACGGGTGGACAACCGGGCACGAAGACCCCGTGGTCTTTGTGGGCGATGGTGCAGTTGCCGAGGCACAGCGTGTTGGGCTCGATGGTCTGGTGTCCTTTGCCGATCGCCACGGTGGCTCGCCCATCCTGGCCCAGATACTCGACCAGCGCGTCCCCGTACTTCTTCAGATAGAGCAGCAGGGTGGATTGGCAGGCGCTGCAAGAGTTCGCGTCGAGCACGCGGATATTGGGAAACTCGAGGGAGATGTCCGAGGGTGGCTCGGCGAAGGGCCTAAGGTGGCGCTGCCAGTCAAAAGGGGTGATGCGCATGCGGTCGAGCTCGAGACAGCCGAACCCGCGCTCGGCCGCCAGCGCGAGGTGTGGCACCTCTGCGGCAGCTCTTCCGATCAGCGCGCAGGCCACGGCATCAGCGGCCAGGCCATCTGGGCTCACCACCACGCAATCGAGGCGCTTCGGGACACCGGCGCTCGGCCCCAGCCCCTCCATCCCCAGGGTGCCGTCGATCACCGAAAGATGAGGCCGCAGCACCGAGAGCAGATCGGTGATGGCGATATCCAGCGACTTCTCGGGACGCCCCGCCACGGCTGGCAGCATGTGCAAGGTGACCTTGCTCCGGCGCCACAGGCAGCCCTTCATGTTCTTGAGGGCCAGGGTGACCTTGGTGTGCATGTGGGTCTTGATGACCGGCACCGACACGATGAGGTCATGCTCCAGCACCTCGGCGCAGAGCTTCAACTTCTGAATGGCGAGCCCCGCCGGCACCGCCACCGTGACCGGTGGGCGAGCGTCGAGATCGAGCAGGGGCACCCCGCGGGCACGGGCCGCCTCGGCGATGCCGCTCGCCTCGAGCGCCGCCATGGGCCCAACGCCGGCGATGGGACTGTCCCCCACCGACACCTCGGCGCCGACCTCTCGTAGGGCGTCGATCACCGCTTCGACCACCGTCGGACTGGTGTTGATCCCGGTTCCTGGCGGGGCGATCCGACCCGCGTTGGGCTTCACCAAGATCCGGGCGCCAGACAGGGCCAAAAGAGCGTGCTGACCCATCGCTTCACGGGTAGCTCGGTAGGGATCGGCATCGGACACCACGCTCACGTAAGGAGGCGCAGCCTCGGAGCTGAGCGGGGAGGGGCCGAAGACCGCAGGGTTCATCAGGGGAGGCTCAAGCTAGCTCGAATCCCCGAGCTTTCAATGACTCCGTGGCATCGAGCATGAGCATATTCTTCTGCTTGGGTTCGCCAGCCAGGCACAACAGGTACTCGGCGCCAGCGCGGCTGACGGAGCGAAGCTCGATCTCGAACCGCTCAGCGTGACGTGCACACACCTCCTGCAGGAGCTCGAGCACCTCACGTTGTGGGGCATCCGCCGACACGCGGAGTGTGACTTCGAGCCTGGGGAGTCGCTCGGCGTCCAGGCTGACCGGTCTCAAGAGACAGAGCAGATGCGGCACGTGGATCTCTCTGCCCTCCGGGTCGCGCAGCACCAGCGCAAGCCAGGTGATCCGCTCGATGGTGCCACGTGCCGAGCCGAGCTCGATGCTGCGACCCACCAGAAATCCCCCCGTGTAGAGGGCACTCACCCCAGCCACCACGTTGATCAGGACCGGCGCTGCAGCCAAGACCAGCGCGGCAGTGGCCAGAAGCCCAACATCGGTCAGCACGCTCTCGGTGTTGCCGGTGATGATCGGGGTGAGGAAGATCAAGGAGAGGAGCACGATGGCGGTCCGCAGCACCAGGCTGGTGGGACGTGCCAGTCGTCGCGGCAGCCAGGTGAGTTCCTGACGTCCCTCGGCGATCCCTTCGAAATACAAGCGCGTGAACCTGAGCAGCACCAGCACCGCGAGCACGCCGAGCACCGACAGGAACAGCACCGGCAAGAACCCGACGATGCGCTCGAGCAGCGCGGAGAGCGGCACCAGCACCAGCTCCGCCAGGCGCTTGTTCAGGCCGCGGGTGGCGTCGAAGCGCGACAGCGCGAACAAGAGCCATCCGTAGGCGAGCCCGAGTTGGATGAGCCAGAACAGCCCAACCGCGAACCCCGCCAGAACGGCATGGACGGTTTGAGGTCCGAGCAGCTCCACCGAACCCACGTGCAAGGCCCCGATCCGCTCGCGATGACTGGTGATGTAGAGCCGGAGGCGCTGGCGCAGCGCGCCGATCCGGCGCAGGCCGTAGGCGAGCAGCACACCCAAGAACACGATCAAGATCACGTTCAGCACCGTGCGCAGGGTGGCGCTCCTCTCCTGCTCGTTCCGGAGCGCCTCCCGAACCCGATCCGCGACTGAGGCTGCGTACAAGTCGAGCGACCCTTCCCCTGCAGCCTCGGCGTCGGCCCGGGTGAGCTCGAGGAGGGGACGCGGCCCCACGAACACGATCGCCCGATCGAGTTGAGGCACCAACCGCACCGTGTCCGGATCGGCGCGATCAGCGACCTCGCGCAAGATCTGCTCGACCCTGCGAGCACGCTCCTTCGGCTGGAGCTTGCCGTCGGGGAGCCTGAGCGAGAAGAGCGTGCTGCCGTTCAGCTCGACTGTGACTGGCCGGATCTGCGCGACAGGGGCAACGGGGGCAGGAGCGCTCGGCGCGGCGCTTGGGGGAAGGCTCGGGCTGGACGCGCTCGGCTGAGGGGCAGGGAGCGGCGCGGATCCTTCGCTCACCCGAACCGGGGCGCTCTCGGCGAGAGGCGGAGGCGGTCCAAACTCAGGCGCTGGCGTCGACGACTCGGGCAGGGGCTCCGTCGCCGTGAGAGGAGCAGGGGGAGCCTTCTCTGCAGCAATGCTCGGCGCTGGCCTGGCCGTGGAGCTCTGGGCCTCGACGGAGGCATCCTCGGCGGCGTGGACGGTGGATCCGAGCAAGCACACCACGCTGAGCCAACCAACGAACCTTGGGAAACCATGGGTCGGCGTGGACATCGGACCGGCAGCATCTCAAAGGACATCAGGCCTGGTCAAGCCGCCCGCCGCAACCGGGCCCGGGTTCGCATCGACGCGCAAGGGAGGAACAGCGGGTGGCCCCGGTCCCTTGGCGCGGTATCCCTCATTCGCAGTACTTCTCTTGCAGCGCAGCGAACAGCGCTCGAAGCTTGGCTGTGGGGTGCGACTCCCCCTCCGCCGCCGGCAACAGACAGAGTCCCCCGGGACGGTCGGAAGACGAGGAGAGCACCAGGCTCACCTGCCAGTTTGTCTCCCAAGGTGACGAGATGGAAGCACAGAGGCAGGGATCGAGCTGGGCGAGGTGGAACTCCGAACTCGTCACCAGGGACACGACCTCCGAAACCTCCTCGTCGGTCAGCTCCACCGGCGCATCTCCGCAGTGGAGGTTGTTGTCACAGCTGCCCACCGAAAAAGAGCGGGGAAGGGTCAGCCCGAAGCTCGTACATGGGCAGGACAGTGTGTCATCACACCGCGTAGACTCTACCAGATTGATCGATACGAGCTGCTCTGCCGCCGGCGCACCCCCAACACCGGAGAGATCGGGTGTTTCGCACTCGGTGGCGCCGCCGGAAGCGCCCGCTACCGCGCCCGCCGCCGGTCCCGAGGCATCACCACCAGAGGCCCCCTGCGCACCCTGGTCGTCCTCAGTCTGGGACTGGCAAGCAACAGCGAGACATCCCACCAACATCACATGAACTATCGTGTTCATCGCAATCCTCCTGTTCAACGCCTGCTCACTCACCAGTCTGGCCGTAGAGACAGTTATGGCCGCGCACCTGCTGATGCGAGATCCCAGCAACGTAGCCATAGTCTACCATGTTGACGCCATCGGGGTCGGCGAACCAGAGGAGCCCGACCTTGGTCATCTCGCGATCCTGCCGGTTGTCCGTTCCATCCGGGAACAGGTCCCACTTCTGGGCAAGCACCTGAGAGCTGACTGTCATCGTGTCAGCGTACGCCGCCGGCGCGACAGCGGCCTCGTTGTTCGCGTCGTCGAGGTCCCAGAACGCCTTCGCCACTTGCAGCGCGAGGCCCGCGTTCGTGGCGCTGCTGCACGAACTCGTGTCGAATGGCCTCGCTTCCTCTAGCAGGTAGCCGAAGGAAAACGGATTCGATAGCGAATTCCCTGGGTCCCACCACTGAACCGCCGCTGTGTACACCGCCCAACCCTCGGCCGTCGCAGCGCGTTGATGCTCGACCGTGACCGGCCCCCAACCCTCACCGCTCAGCGTGTAGTCAGTATAGAGGGAATCTTGTTCGAATAACTGCATGTGCAACGCGTGGCCTAGCTCATGTCCCAAGAGTCGCCCATTGATCGCCCCATTGTGCAGGAATGTTCCCTGGCTGTCCCCAGGGAGACAGATCCGGTACCGGTTGAGTGCCGCTCCGGCGTTGCAGGAGCCGGTTTCCTCGTCGTATTCGACCGGGTAGTCGATGAAGACGGGAGCCGTGTCCATCACATCGTAGTACACTTGTATGAAGCGCTGGGCCGAGTCAAGAGCAAGGTACGCCTGAGACGTGAGGGTCGAATTGTCGCTCATCACGTACAGAGAACCAGAAGGGTAGATCTTGCAGGTGGTCCCCGATTTGCAGTTGGAGGCTACGAAGAGGTTGGGGTCAGAGGCCGAGCCGTTGCGAGAGGTTATCGACGGATACCCGTCCGCGACGATGCGTTTCTGACTGCCATCGCGATCGCTTCGCGTGACTTCAGGGTGGATGACGACATAGACGTCAGGATCCGCCTCACCGGCCGATACGCTGGAATTTTCCCACTCGAACGTGGCGCAGTTCCAACCCGTGAACGAGTGTGTCCAGGTGCCGATGTAATCATCGGTCGCGGCCGTACCGTCCTTGTCGTAGAGGCTCACTCGAAACCCAAGCGCATCCGCCACACCGCGGCAGGGACGTGACACACCTGGCTGATTCTCCGACGCTTTGGGGCACTCCGCCCGAACCGTGTCGACCGTCTTGAGCTGCCAACACACCGTTCTGGTGGCAGCACGAAGAGGCTCGCCGAACAGAGAGAGCGTCAGCGCGGCGACGAACAGGAGGAACCTCGACGACACCATCGTTCCGTGTCTCATGGCTCACCTGCCTCGGACAGATCAGGGGTCATGGAGCGACGGCGAAGACTGATGTCTCCATTCGGCGTGGCTGGATTGAGCTTGTCGCCTCCGGAATCCGGCTCCCCGGAGACACCCGCGATCACCCGCAACCCTCCGCTCATCTCGAACACCCGCTCAACCCGACTCGAGTATTCCTTGGCGTCGATTGCCCGCCGTCCCTTCTTGGTGACTTCATAGTATCGGAAGCCGGCCATGGTTGTCGGACCGTCCTCATCTCGCCGCTGGACCGAAACCGTGATGAACTCAGCGTAGATCCCTTCATCCAGGGTGATGGGATGGGGTTTGCGGATCGACAGCCAATGCCCCTTGTCCGCCACAACACTGCCCTTGGGCACTGTGGCCCGGAGTTCAGTGGGAACGTCCTCAGAGCTGAGGACGGTGACCGTTTCCAGAAGAGGACCGCTCACAGGTCTTCCTTCCGAGAGAATGGTGGTGCTTATGGTGAACTCATGGACGTCGTCGGCACCAAGCACCACATCAAGGACACCCGGGTCGTCCATGACTCCAACAACCTCGATACCACCACGCGGAGGCTGCGCATGCGCATCGGATCCTAACGACACCGCGGCCAGCGCGAGCATCCCCGTTGGCAGCAATCGATACAACCAAGGCTGAAAGTGACACATCTCGTCGTCTCCTTCTCGGATGACTCGCCAAGATGCCGCCCCCTGTGAGACCCACCCCGAGCCACCGCATCACCACAGTGTGGCCCCCCCCCCCCCCAGATCTGTCAAGATGATTCCTTGTTGCAGTGACAGTCATGCGTCGCTGGGCCGAGGTCGAGGGTTCTCGGCGGGACTTTCCTCGGGTGCGAGCTCAGCGGCAGAGTTCGTTCGGCTCACCGAGGCTCTTTTTCAGCGCCTGAAGCTCCCGATCCCGCGGCGTGAGACGGTGAGCCAGGCAGAGCGCCTCGCGTGCGGCGGTCTCTTGCCCGAGCGCGAGCAGCGCCCGCCCCAGCTCGCGCGCCGCCACAGCTGAGTTGGGCGAGAGTTCGAGGAGTGCGGTCGCTCTGTCGCTCAGTGCCTCCCAACGTTGCAAGCGCGCCAAGAGTGTGAGCTCGAGCTCGCGGGCTTTGGGGTGCTCGGGCAAAAGCTCGAGCGCTTTCGCCAGCCGCGTCAACGCGGTCTCGGGCTGGTCGGCTTGCAGGTGTGCAGTCGCAGAATCCAACCAGCCGAGCATGAGGTTGGGATCCTTTTTCACAGCCCGATCGAAGGCCATCAGGGCCTCTTTCAGACGGCCTTCCGCGGGCAGGGCGAGACCGAGGGCACGGTCTGGCTCGGGCAGGAAGGGCTCGTCACGTTGAAGCTGCTGCGCGAGCTTGGTCGCACGCTCGAAGTCGCGGAGGCGAAGGGCTGCTTCCAACTGAGTGAGCCGGAGGGGCAGGTGGTGAGGGGCGCGGGCAAGGCCCACTTCGGCGTGACGGAGCGCGAGCCCCGGCTCGCCTTCGGCGAGCGCCACCTCGGCTAGGCCCTGCAGCAGATGGGGTTGGGGGCCAAGCTCGCGGGCGGCCTTCTGGAACTCTTGGGCGGCACGGGCGGGCTGATTCATCCCGAGCCAGACGAAGCCAAGATTGATCCGGGAGCGGAAATCCTGAGGGTTTCGAGCCACCAACTGATGAAGGAGAGCACGGGCTCGGTCCGGGTCACCGAACTGACCGAGTTGCAGCGCCGCCTCGAAGAGTCGGGGCGGATCACCCGGGGAGCGCTCGGCGAGGGCGCGGTAGTACGGCAGGCTGGTGCGCTGCTGCTCGTCGAAGAGCCGGAGCTTGAGCGAGTCATGGGCGAGGCGCTGGGCGGCAGCCAGGTGACCGCCGAGCAGCAACCGGGTGACTCGAGTGGCGTGGGCGAGCTCGGGGTCGAGGGTGAGGACCTCTCCGGGATCGTGCACGGCCGAAAGCAGGTTCGGGAGCATGCGCCGACCGGTGGCGTACCGGGTGGTGTAGGGCAAAAATGGCTGGTCGTCGGTTTGGAGCGGCAGCCCAGCCGTCCATTGTGCGAGCCCCACCGGACCTGCCAAAAGCGCATCCAGGATCGCGGTTTCTTCAGCCATCCCGTAGCGCTCGAGATCGGCGCGGATCCGGGGCTCTGCGAGCCTTCGGCGGAGTCGCTCGCGATCGATCTGCAAGGGGCCGTCGACGCGAGCGACCAGCTTCGCGTAGGCGACTTGCCCGTACGTCTCGAAGCCGACGTTGGCCCACAAGGTGGCGTGGGGAAAGACGTGGAGGAAGGTCTTCACCACGATCTTGAACTCGCGCTCGGAGAGTCCATGCAGAGGTAACCACTGGAGGATGATGCCACCCGGGTTCATCCGGGCCCCGAGTGCTCGGTAGAACTCCTCGGTGTAGAGGATCCAGGAGTCGACCGATTTGGGATGGGTCGAATCGACGATGGCCACGTCGTAGCGGTTCCGCGTGTTGAGCAGGTACTGCCGGCCGTCGCCGATGGTCAAGGCCAGGCGTGGATCGTCGAGCACCCCGTTGTTCTCGACGGCGAAGTACCGCGCTCCGCGGGCGACCGAGGCCGAGAGATCCACCACATCCAGGCGCTCGAGGGGGTGGGTGAGGGCCGAGCCCGCGGCGAGCCCCGCGCCGAGACAGATCATCAAGCCTTGCTTGGGTGCGGGGTGCAAGAGCGGCGCCAGTTGTCCCATCAGTTTGAAGCTCTGATCGTGGACCAAGCGGGTGGTGACCTCGTTCACGGCGTTGACCAGAAGCTGGCGCTCGCCGTTGATGCGGTTCTTCAGCACCGACACGGTCGCCACCCGACCCTCTTCGTAGAAGAGCAGCTGTTGGTGGTGCGGTCCCACCACCGCGAGCAGCATGCGCCGGGGCTGATCGGTGGGGCAAAATGAGAGCAGGCCCAGCAGAGCGAGCACTGGAGCCACGGCGGCGCCGAGCCTTCGCACCAGCCCGCGGCGGGACTCGATGATGAACAAGGCAAGGCCAGCGACCAGGGTGGGCAACAGCGCCAGGGCGACCAGACCGCCTCGCAGACCGAACAGCTCCACCCCGAACAGCGCGACCAGCACCGAACCTGCAGCGGAGCCGAGCCCGTTCACCAGGGTCACGTCCCCCACGTCACCCGCCGAGCCCCGCCCCCGTCGGTACAGGCTGCAGGCCGCAGGAAAGGCGATCCCAGCGAGCAATGCCGGCAGCAGGATCAGAAGCGGGGTGAGCGCGAGCGCTCGGCTGAGCTCGAGCCAGGCCGAATCAGCGAAGCGTGCGCTCGCATCCAGATGAAACGGATCGCGGCCCCGCGCGATCACAAACTCGGCGGTCACGACGAAGGACACGAAGAGCGTGAGACCCTGCAGGCCAAGCAAGGCCACGGCCAGCCTCAGCTGGTCGACGCGATGAAGGAGGCGGTGCAGAAGCCCGCCGAGCCCCAACCCGATCAGCACGAGCGCCAGCAGCGCCGACAGGGCTTGACCATCGTGACCGAACACGAAGGTGAGCAGCCGCGCCCACAGGATCTCGGCGCCCAGGGTGACGAAACCACTCGTGGCCGTGAGCACGAGGGGCACGACGAGGAGCCAACGCGGCTCCACCGAGGCTTCGGCGTGGGAAGGCTCGGGCTCCCTCGCGGCCTGGCTCGGCGCTCGGGTGAGGATGAAGGTGAAGAGGGCCAGCACCGCGGCGAGAGCGCTCCCGCCACCCGCCAGGGTCGACGCGCGATCGATCCCCAAGGTCGGCACCAGGAAGAACCCGGCCCCGAGCGCGCCCATCACGGCTCCGAGCGTGTTGATGCCGTAGAGCACCCCGATCACCCCGGGCAAGCTCTGGTGGCGCGGAGCCAGCGTTCGCACCAGAAGCGGAAGCGCCGCTCCCAGCAGCAGAGAGGGCAAGCCGATCAGGAGCTCGGCGCCAAGCAGCCTCACGAGGTATCCGAAGGGCAGAGTCCCACCGGTGCCGACTCGACCCAGACCAGAGATCGCCTCGGGGGCCACCAGGGCGAACAGAGCCAACACCACCTCCAGCCCAGCGTACACCAGCAGCCCAGCTCGCGCGGAGAGCCGCAAGCGTCCACTCAGAGTCGCGCCGAGCGCCATCCCGAGCATGAAGCCCGCGAGCACCGCCGCCGTGGCGTCCGTGGCGTTGCCGAGCACCACCACCAGCGACCGCGACCAGAGCAGCTCATAGGTGAGCGCCGCTGCCCCCGAACAGGCCGTCGCCGCGACCAAGAGCACCAAGGAGAGGGGCGACGGCATGGTCACCCGGTGCTACCAGCTGGCCGCGACCCACGTCAAACCACTACCCCGGCGCACCCTCCTCCTTGAGCTTTCCCCACTCTCTCGCCGTCCTTCCAACCCTCTTTGGACCGCTGCACGGTATCGGCAGTGAGGAACTATTCGCGCTGTTTCGCGGCTATGGCCCGATCGGGGTGTGCTGCTTGCCCTTCGTGCGCATCACGGCTCATCCACCGGTTGCCCGCCACCTCGCCGCCCTGGTGCCGCGCGAACACCGCGACACGACGGCACTCCAGCTGCTCGGTGTCGATCGCAACAACCTGGGCGAGGCCGCGCGGATCCTGTCGGAGGCGCGAGCCGAGCTGATCGACGTGAATCTAGGGTGTCCTTCGCGGCAGGTGGTGAGAAAGGGAGCGGGAGCGGGGTTGCTCACAGAACCCGAGCGCGTGGGTGAGCTGCTGCGAGCCGTGCGAGCGCAGACACGGGGACACCTCAGCGTGAAGATGCGGGTGGGCCTCGAGGATGGCCAAGCGTGCCTCGAGGTGGCAAAGCTCGCGGAAGCGGCAGGCGTCGACTATCTGGTGCTGCACCCCCGCTCGCGTCGGCAGGGCTACACAGGTGTGGCTGATTGGACCTGGGTCAAAGTACTGACCGAGAACCTCGCGATCCCCGTGGTTGGCAACGGTGACTGTTGGTATGCCGACGATGCCCTCGCGCTGATGCACGCGACCGGCTGCCGCGCCGTGATGCTGGCCCGCCCAGCCCTCCGCAATCCCTGGATCTTTGGGCAGATCGCGGCGCGCTTGGCGAATCATCGGCCTTTCATCCCCAAAGGGCGTGATCTCCTCAACCACGTTCACAACCTGGCTCGCCTCCTCGGGCAGCCAATCGGTCGACGGGAAGCGACGGTGGTTGGTGGACTCAAGGAGCACATCCGTTACCTGACGGACGCCCTGCCGATCGAGGTCGAACAGGAGCTGGCTCCACGCCTGCTCGGCGCCCAGACCATTGATGAGCTGCTGACTCTGGCCGAACCGCTTGCCGGTCTCGAACGGCTCGATCTCGCTCCAGATGGACCCCTGCGACGTCGGGCCACACCGAGCCTTTCTTCGCTGTGACACAGTGGGCTCTCCCCAAACCAGTTCCAGCCCCCATTCGAATTTTCCACCCCAAGGTGGAATGGCTCCGCTTCGGGGAAACGGTTCCGTGCCTCCCCTTCCTTGCTAAAGCGATTTAGCCGGTCTAGCCTTTCGCCGCCGATCGGACTCGGTCCTTCGAGCCCGTCGTCATCGCACTTTCGGAGGAAGTACCATGATCTTTTCCAATCGAGGCTTGGGCCTCGCTCTCATCACTGGGTTCGCGCTGATGGCTCCGCTGGCTTGCTCCGAGGGATCGGACGAGGGTACCGGCGAGGGAACAGAGGGCGGCGCGGGTTCTGTCGACGACAACGAAGGTGGTTCGGATCCGGGAGCAGCCGGTGACACCGGTGCGGCCGGTGACACGGGGACTCCCGCCAAGGAGGGCTACACCTTCGACGAGACCATCCAGGGCTGGAGCGTTGGTTGGGCGCAGACAGGCGCGACCGGTGTGGAGGATGCAACACTGAAGGCGGGCACCACGCTGTCTTTCGACAACGACAGCGGCAACCCCGATCCTGGCTCGCTGCTCCTCGAGATCCCCTTCACGGATCCCGAGCAGGGGGTCGAGGTGGGTATCAATCTGCCCACACCCATCGATCTCTCGGGCAAGATCATCACCGCCAAGGTGCGCCTGAATTCGGGCATGCTCTCCAACAACCTGGCTAGCGCTCCCGGAGGCGTTGTTTTGGTGGTGAAGACTGGTGAGGAATGGGTCTACGGCGGCAGCCAGTGGATGAACATCAGTGACAACGAGTGGGTCGAGGTCAGCCTGGATGTGAGCAATCCGAGTGGCACTGTCAATGAGGGCTACGATCCGGCGCTGGTGCGTCAGATCGGCGTGTCGATTGGCAACAACGGCGTGGTCCCCGAGGGTTCCACGGTGCAGGCGGCCTCGGTGCAGATCGACTCGATCGTGTACTGAGCGGCGAGCCCTTTCCTTCGATTGTCGGCGTGAGACAGCTCGGATGGTGAGCTTGTGGCACGCCGATGGTCGTTTGTGGGGTGTGCTTTGATACGGTGTTGCCCCGAGGTCCTACACTTCCTCCTCCTCTCCACCTTCTTCCTCTCGTTTCCTTCTCGAGTCGAGCAGCCTTCCCATGCCTAGACCGCTCCCTCTTCTCCCCCTCCAGCATCCCTTTGCCCTTCTCTTCCCGGCCCTCCTCTTTGCCTGCGCCGAGGGCGATCTAACCTACCAACCCCCGGGCGGAGCTGCAGGCAGTGACGGCGCTGGGGGAGAGGGAGGCGAGGAGACGATCCTCGAAAACCCGCCGATCCTCGAAGAGCTGCCCTGGCTTCATGTCGAGGGCAACCAGATCCTCGATCCCACCGGTACCCCAGTTGTGCTGCGGGGTGTCTCGCTCATCGATCTGGGTGTCACCGAAGCTGAGGAGGGTGGCGTCATCACGATGATCAACCGCCTCACCAATGCAAACGACGATCAAGGCAGTTCACCGGGCTGGTATCCGACGGTGCTCAGGCTGCCCATCTATCCGAGTGATTCGAAGGCGGGTGTCTCGAGCCCCTATCAATACGAAAATGGGGACGACCGGTACTACGAGACGGTGTTGCGGCCCGTGGTCGACCACTGCCGTAAGCGCGGTGTGTATGCCATCATCGACTGGCACGACATCGACGACACCTCGGCGCGCCGCGAGAGCACGGCGGCGTTCTGGCGCGACATCGCTCCACGCTTCGCCAATGATTCCCACGTCATCTTCGAACTCTTCAACGAGCCCGTGAATCGCGACGACTGGCAGACAGTGCGCGCGGACATGCAGGTTTGGTACGATATCGTGCGTGGGGCAGCGCCGAAGAACTTGATCCTCGTCGCCGGACCCGAGTGGTCGCAGCAGATCGCTTGGACCGCGACCGATCCGGTCCAGGGGACGAACATTGCGTATGTTTCGCACATGTATCCCTACCACTTCGGTGTTTCACAATTGCGGGAGGAGGTGACCACTGCAGCTGCCGTCCACCCTGTGTTCATGTCCGAGTGGGGCTTCGAAGAGGGCAGCGAGTACATCGTTGATGGCACCATCAGCAGCTACGGCGAGCCATTTCGTGAGTTCGTCGAGGAGTTGGGACTGAGCTGGACCGGTTGGTGCGCCTCTGCGAGCTGGTACCCTCGGATGTTCGAATCGGGCCATGTGCTCCGCGTCGGCGAGGGGCAGATGGGTGGCTTTCTCAAGGACTGGCTCTACGAGCGACGTCATGATGACCGGCCGCGGGTGGCCGACTGAAGCGGATCCGAACCACGGGACGAGGGCGAAGAGACCCAATGGTGGGTGCTGCCACACCCCACCTCTCTCGGCACACGGTCGCATCTGGCATTTTGTCATTGCAGGCCCTCATCATTCTGCTGAACTCCGACCCAGCCGAGGCTCAGGCGAGGTCCCAAGGAGCCCATCCCGGAGAAGAACATGGCTGTAAAAGCAAATCTCGAGAAGTGCGATGGCTGCGGCGACTGCGTGGACGCGTGTCCCACCGAGGCGCTCAAGGTTGAGAACAACAAGATCACCGTCAACGAGGACGAGTGCTCGGACTGCGGTGCCTGTGTCGACACTTGCGAAAAGGGCGTGCTCTCCCTCGATTGATACTCGGCGGTCATGGACCGCAGAGTTCCGACATCCCAAAGGGACGCGGTTGTTTCGTGCCACCGTGTCCCTTTTTTGTGCGGGGCTCGCTCAGAAGTAATAGAGCGCAGCTACGTTCCCGACGAAGATGTTCCACGGACTCTCGTGGAGCGTGGTGGAGAGCGCTACTCGGTGGGAGCGCTCAGTGATGGTGGGGATCCCTTCACCGCGTGTCTCGGTGGTGCCGGACACATAGGCGAGGAAGGCGCCGATCGACCCTTGCAGAGAGAGCTGGGGTAGATCCATGAAGCCGAAGTGGATCTCCGCGCCAGCGCGGGCACCCAGGTTGAGCAGGAAGCCTGATTCCTCCAGGTTGTTGCCGTCCTCATCCTGGCCTTCGCGACCCGAGAAGCCAAGGTTGAACTCAGGCACGATCTGGAAGCTGTAGTGGCTCGCTGCCGCCAGGGAGAGGGGGAGGCCACCGTGCAGGAGCAGCGCTGAGGGCGTTCCCGCGTCGACTTCGACATCATCAGCGTCTTCCACCTCGGTGGTGTTCGAGCCGCCGACCCAGGCCACCCCAAGCCCCGCGTCGATCCCCATTCGCCGATTCAACCAATACCGCACACCTACGATGGGCGCGCCCGCGGTGGCTCCGCTCAGCGCATCCGGAGGGATCACGCCGACGGGGATTCGGGTGAAGCCGAGATACCCGATCGCCAGGTGCCCCACCACCGAGGCGTGGTCGCTCTCCTCCAGAGGCACCAAGCTTGGTGCGGGAAGGCCCAAGCCAACTTCAGCGCTGGCTTCGGCGGGCGCAGGGGCTACGGGGGCCGGTGTGGCTTCCGTGGGCGTGGCGGCGACCGAAGGGGTGGGGGCCTCCGTCTCAGAGGAGGCTGGAACCGCCTCCGAAACCGCCGCCTGACCGAAGGCAAGGGCGGTCCAGGATCCTGACAGAGTGATTGAAAGCGTGATGGAACGGAGCATCTTGACCTCTTCCGCGGACCCCTAGCCTTCCCGGGTTTGCTGCGGAAATCAACCCTGCTCTCGTGGGAACGACCGCGTTGCCGAGCCACAGTGCTGATTCGTCGACAATCCGTCACTGTCGTTGACAATCCTTGCTGTGGCTTCGCCCCAGCGCACGCCAAGGTGAGCAAGGTGCCCTCCACGCATGACAGGACGAAATGACCCCACGATGGCTGATCCTTCTGGTGCTGATGGTTCCCCTCTCGTGCTCCGAGCCAGCCGATGACTCGGGTGAAGCGAACACAGGGGGAGGAGGTGCTGGTATGAACTCCTGGGGCGGTGAGGCGGGGAACCGTGGGGAAGAGCCCAACACACCCATTCCCACGGTCTGCGAGGAGCCGGAACCTTGGTCTATGCCGAGCGGAACCCGTGTGGTCGGCGACGGATCCCAGGCCAGCTGCACTGAACAGAGCCTGCGTGATGCCTTGGGCGAAGGGGGCTTGGTCCGCTTCGACTGCGGCGTCGAACCGGTCACCCTCCGCATCACCGCACCCCTCGAGATCCGCACCGAGACCATGATCGACGGCGAGGGAAAGGTGACCCTGGATGGTGGCGGCAGCTCGCAGATCCTCACGGTGTACGATCGGCTGTCGGTGCGAAACCTGACCTTGGTGAACGGCAAGGCCCCCGAGAGCGAGGATGCCGACGGGATCGGAGGCGCGATCGCCGGACAGTACCGGAGTCAGGTGGAGGTGCGGGGGTGCACGTTCCTCGACAACTCGGCGGGTCGCGGCGGCGGCGCGGTGGGGGTGTGGACGGGTGGCGCACTCACGGTGGTGGCCAGTCGATTCCTCCGCAACCACTCCTTCTACGGCGGCGCGCTCTACACCCTGTGGTCGCCGCTCTCCGTCATCAACTCCGAGTTTATCGACAACTCGACCTTCGTCGATCACGGCGGGGGCGCGATCGGCACGGACGGCGCTCTCGATCCCGAGTACCGCAACCCCGTGGACGGGGTGGACACGGCCGGCGGCACCGTCCAGATCTGCGGCAGCAAGTTCGAGAACAACCAGGCCTATGGGGCGGGAGGCGCCGCGTTCATCTGGGTCTATCCGCCCGATCTGGTGCTCATCGAGCAAACCACCGTGACGGGGAACCTGCTCGACCGCGATGGGGGAGGTGAAGGACTCTCCTTGGGGGCGGGGATGCGGGTCAGCAACGGAGAGATCGTGATCCGTGCCTCGAGCTTCCTTGAGAACCAGGGAGAGACCCACGGCGGCGGGCTCTACCTCGACTGCGAACCAAGCTGCACCATCACCAATTCTACCTTCTTCGGCAACCGGGTGGAAGATGGCTACGGCGGGGCGATCTTTGGCGATCGGCTGCGGCTCAACAACGTCACCTTGGCTCGGAACTTCGCCAACGGCCACGGTGGCGCGCTGTTCGGGGGCAGCGACTGGCAGATCCACAACAGTGTGTTTGTGGACAATGCAGCCGGGAACCCCTGGGCGCAGGCGTACAGCTGCTCGGACACCGGGGAGGGTTCCGAGGTGCTGCAATGGGTGAGCGAGTTTGGCGACGCGGGCTCCGATCTCTGCGTCCCAGAGGTGCTGGCAGAAGATCCGGCGCTGGCAGAGCCAGCGGACAACGGCGGCCCCACCCTCACCATGCTCCCAGGAGCCGGGAGTGCCGTGCTCGGGCGCGGGACGGGATGTGAAGCTCTGGACCAGCGTGGTGAACCACGCGATCCGAGTTCCTGCGATCTCGGCTCCGTCGAGCTGCCCTAGCCCGAGCCATGAGCTGCCACAGGCTCGCCCTTCGGGGGCGGAGGTGGCAGGGTTCGGGGGTTCTCGATCACGAGCCGTCTTGGTTGGCTCAACTATGGTTCAAAGAGCCCGTCACCATCCCAGAGTGGTGGCAAATCTCCGCGATCTCGGCCCGTTCGTGGTGAAGTCACGCTAGCACTCTCGCGACGGCGTCCCCGCCTTCTGGCACACTGTGACGCATGGTCCTCACCCCCACCGATCGTCTGGCGCGCGCTCGGGCCTCGCTCGAGGGGCTCTCGGTTGGCGACGCTTTCGGCGAGCAGTTCTTCGGCCCACCTGAGCGCGTGCGTGGCCGGCTTGCACGGCGTGAGCTTCCGCCCGCTCCTTGGCCCGTGACCGACGACACCGTGATGGCGATGTCCATCGTGGAGGTGTTGGCAGAGCATGCCGAGATCCACCAAGGCACCCTTGCGACTCTGTTTGGTCGTCGCTACCTCGCCGAGCCGCACCGGGGCTACGGTGGCACCGCACACGGGATCCTGCAGCGCCTCGCCCTCGGTGAGCCTTGGGCGGTCGTGGCAGGAGAGGTGTTCGACGGTGCGGGCTCCATGGGCAATGGTGGTGCGATGCGCGCCGCGCCGATTGGAGCATATTTCTATGACGATCTCCGGCGTGCGGCGAGGGAGGCCGCGCGGAGCGCGGAGGTGACCCATGCCCACCCCGAAGGTCAAGCGGGAGCGATGGCGGTGGCGGTGGCAGCCGCGGTGGTGGCGGCCGGCGTTCCGTCTGCAGACGAGCTTTTTGCCGTGGTGCTCGCGCACACGTCCGGGAGCGAGACCCGGAGGCTCATCGAGCGAGCCCGAGCACTCCCCGCGAACGCCCCAGTCAAGGCTGCGGTCGCAGAGCTCGGCAATGGCTCCCGCGTGCTGTCCCAGGATACCGTCCCGTTCGCGCTCTTCTGTGCCGCACACCACCTCCACTCCTACGAAGAGGCACTCTTCTTCACCGTCGCGGGCCTGGGAGATCGAGACACCACTTGTGCCATCGTCGGTGGGATCCTCTCCTCGAGCCCAGGGGTCACCATCCCTTCGGCGTGGCTTTCCGCGCGCGAGCCGCTCCTTTCGGTGGCACCCCTCTGACGCTCGGAGACCTGCTGCCGCCGGTGAGGCCTCTTGGAGAGCCTCGCCTTCCGGTGGCATCCCTCTCGGAGAGACCTCCGCGAGCAACGGCGAGTGGCTCCAAAAAGCGTGGTTCCGAGCAGCCGCGGGCGGCTCCAGTGCGGTTCCGAGCAACCGGGGGCTGCCCGCGGCCGACCAGGGGTATGAACCGCTCTCGTATCTCCAGGGCTCGCCCCGTCGGAGCCGAGGGCCCCCAGTCTGTCAAGCCTGAGATCGAGACTCGGCCTCGCGAACTCTTGGCGTCGATCTATCGGGCAGCACGGGTTGTGAGTTACAGCGAAAGGACGGCGCGGGTCTACATCGGCTGGATTCGCAGGCTGATCGAGCACTGTGGGGGACGCCACCCCGGTCAGCTCGACGAAGCGGAGCTGCGTGGGTTCTTGGACACGCTTGCGGTCACCAACAATCTGAGTGCCCCCACCTGCCATCAGGCCCTGTGCGCGGTGGCGTTTCTTCACAAGAGGGTCCTCTGCATCGAGCTGCCATGGCTGGAGCACCTGGCACGACCCCGTGCTTCACACCACTTGCCGGTGGTGCTCTCCCGAGAGGAGGTGAAGCTCATGCTCTCTGCCCTACACGGCACAGATCGGCTGATGGCCTCACTGCTCTACGGATCTGGACTGCGACTCCTCGAGTGCGTGCAGCTGCGGGTGAAGGACTTGGACTTCGAGCAAAGGCAGGTGGTGGTCCGTGACGGCAAGGGACGAAAGGACCGGGTGACGCTGTTCCCAACTGTGGTGTTTCCGGAGCTCCGGGCGCACCTTGCGACGGTGCGTGCACAGTACGAGCGCGACTTGGCGCAGGGTGCCGGCTGGGTAAAAGTGCCCTTCGCCCTCGCCAGCAAGTACCCAAACGCCGGGCGCGAGTGGGGTTGGCAGTGGGTTTTTCCTGCATCCCGCACGTTCGTGGATTCGAGAACCGGCGAGGTTCGTCGGCATCACCGACACGAGACGGCGCTGCAGCGGGCCGTGAAAGCAGCGGTGCGCCAGACCGGGATGGCGAAGACCGCCAGCTGCCATACCCTCCGTCACTCGTTTGCCACGCACTTGCTCGAGGCCGGCTACGACATCCGTACCATTCAGAAGCTGCTCGGCCACCGGAATGTCTCGACCACGATGATTTACACCCACGTCGTGGCCCAGGGTCCCTTCGGTGTACGGAGCCCGCTCGAGTGACGGACGCCACGGTCGTCAATCACGTTCTGCGAGGGTCGACCTTCTCCACCGCATGCCCCAGCCAAGACCAGCGGCGCCACCGCTACCATTATCCGATATCCCAGAACTACCGTTATCCGTTATCACAGCAAGCCGTAACCTGAGCATTTTCGAAATGCCTAGACCTCACCCCTGCCCTCAGCACGTCTCCATTATCCGCATATGCAGATCAGCCAATATCCGGATATCATGTGCAGTAGAAGTAGTAGTTATCGGGATAGGGGTGGCGGGCTTTTCCCCGCCAGACCCCTCCCACACCACC
>CAYNEY010000064.1:0-26483 GCA_964396375.1 uncultured Polyangiaceae bacterium
GTCGGGCCCGATGGAAAGATATTATTGCAGCAACTGCCTGGACCTGTTTAGCTCATCGCAACCGGGCCAGCCGCGCTGGCATAGGCATTTAGCATAGAAAGGCCGAGCGCGCCTCGGGTGACCACGCCTATCGGCTTCTCGAATGCATCGAAGACGATCAGCGCGTTGGACTCCGAATCCCGAAAGCTGGCGACCATCTGGGGCAGATTCGCCCGGTAGCTGATGGCTGGTGCGGCACGTGCGACGTCGGCCGCGATCAGCATCCGCTCGAACTCCTCGTCGGGCGGGACCTCCTCGAGATGCTCGACCATCAAGACGGCTCGCGCTGGCTCGCCCACGACATACGCTAGCACTTCGCCCGCGCGCAAGGCCTTCGCTAGAGTAGGGAGCTGGGCTGCGGAAGCAACCTGTACGGCCGGTATCATCACCACCGCAGCAACCAGAGCAGTCTCCGGCGGCGCAACCGAAACGGTTCGTGCAGGTCCACGGCTCGCAAACGCCCGCACCACGTCTCCCATCGCGAGTGTGCCGACCAAGACGCCCGTCGCTGCATCGACCACGCTGAGCACTCGTGTTTCGAGCTCGTTCATACGCAGCAGTGCAAAGGAAAGGGGATCGTCGGTTCGAACCGCCTGCCGTTCATCGAGAGGAGTGTCAGACTCTGCCTCTCGCAGCTGATCACTCATCGCATCGGACACCCGAAGGTTCTGAGGTGGGGCTACCGGAGCTTGATACTGTGGCAGAACCACACCATCCTGCTCGAGCAACGCCCGATAGATGGGAACTGACCGGAGTCGTCGCGCCACCACATACGAGGTCATGTTGGCGATCATCAACGGGAGCACCAGCCCGTAGGCCCCGGTCATCTCGAAGATGATCAACACCGAGGTGATGGGGGCGCGGATCACGCCAGCGAACATCGCCCCCATACCAACCAGAGCGAAGGCGCCGAGTTGGGTGGACCCGTGGCCCAGCAAAAGGACATCCAGGTGTCCCACCACACCACCGAGCATCGCACCGATGAACAGCGATGGCGCGAAGATCCCCCCAGCGCCACCGCTCGAGTACGACGCGACGGTGGCGAGGAGCTTCGCCACGCACAGGGCGGCCACCACCATCAACGAGAGTTCGCCCTCCAGGGCGTGGCCAAGCTCCACATAGCCACCACCCGTCACGCCGGTGGTACCGAGGCTTCGCAGCACCAACACGGCCAGCATCCCTGTGACCAGTCCACCCAGCGCAGGGTGCGCCCAGACCGGCAACCAGCCTAGGCGGCGGAAAGCTCGGCGGGTAGATAGAAGCCCATCTGTGAATGCGACCGAAACCAGCGCGGCCGCAACTCCAAGTACGGCGTAGAGCATCAGTGAGGTGGGATGATCGAGCGCATAGTCTTGGGCCACCGCGATCACGGGATTGGAGCCGAGGATCGAGCGCTCGATGACGGCCGCGATCGCGGCCGCGATCACCACACCCGAGAGGACACCGTGGTCCAGGGTTCCAACCAGCTCTTCGATGGTGAAGGTCACTGCGGCCACAGGAGCATTGAAAGCCGCCGCGATCCCGGCGGCCACACCCACTGGGGTGAGCCGGCGAATGTTGCTTGGAGAAAGTGCGGTGACGCGCGCAACCAGGCTGGCCACCCCGGCACAGATCTGCACGGTGGGCCCCTCGCGACCGAGAGACGCCCCAGAGCCGATCTGGAAGGAGCCAACGAAGAACTTGCCGAGCGCATCGCGAAGTCGGATCCTTCCTCCCTCGGTGGCGTAGGCCTGCTTCACCTGGGGGATCCCCGAACCCCGCGCGCCAGGAACCACACAGCTTAGCACAATCCCGGCGAGCAGTCCCCCGACGGTGGGGCTGACTATGGTGTAGACCATCCAACGACCGTTCGGTGCGCTGGTTGCGGCATCAATCATGAAGTGTTCGGCGAACCGAATCGCAAAGTGGAAGGCCACTGCGGCCAAGCCACAGAGCGCCCCCACCAAGAGCGTGAGAAAGAACAGGTACTGTGTCTCGCTGGGCAGGTGCCTCCGTACCACCTCGAGAAGCCGAGCCGGCGGGCGAATGGCGGCGCTCCGAAACTTCTGGAAGCCTCGTTCGACAGACTCCGTGTACCGACGGCACACCGCACCGGAACGACACACCCACCCGGAGGTTCTGCGCCAACGGGAGTTCTGCCTCGAGAGCTCTTGGGGACCGGACTTCTGGTTCACGCAGAGGCTTCGATGCCACGTCCTTGGCGCCTTGGCGAGTCACAATCAAGGAAGCCGGTTCTTGGAACGGGCAGGCAGAGAGTCTGGCGGCATGGGAGAATGATGCCTTCTCCGAGATTGGTAACGCTCAAAGCGGGGTGGACTTCGGTTCTTCTGGGCTGGCATCCATGGAGAGCTGTCGCGACCTCGACAACTCTGGATCCGGAGTGGTGGCGAGTGAATGGTCCAGTGGGGCGATCGGCGGCGGCACGTTCAACGAGAATTGCGGGGCCGCGAGCCAGAGCGCGATCCAATTCCGAGAGGTGAACATTGACACACGTGTTCACAACGGCATCCCGTGGGGGAACGGGGCAGGTGCAGGGTCGCCCGACGAGATGGCCATGTCCGGCACTGCCCTGGTGTGAACCTGCGATGGCATCGTGAGAGGCGCGAACCGTCGAAACGGGGGGTTCTTTGCGTCGCTCCGAACGACGATGACTTCGCTCTCTCGGCTGGTTCCCCAGCAACCGGTTCGGGCCGTGACTGCAACGGACTTGTGGCCTTGACGGATCTGCTCGACCAAGCGCCGTAGGACATCCGAGGGTAGGTGTCGACGGCACGTGTTGCTATGGGGTGTTCGTCGCTGGGCGCCCTTCGTGTTCTTGTGCCACTCCGAGCAGTTCAAAATCTGCCAAAGCCACCACCAGCTTGCCTCGGCGACGTCGTGGAGCTCCCGAGGGATCCAAGCGCACGATGATGTGGTTGGGCTTGTGATCTGCCACCAAGAAGCCTACCCGCGTCAAGCGCGCGCGCACCTCACGATCGATGGCTCTCATCTCCTCGAGTGAGAGCCGGCCCATCGCGACCAACTCCTCGAGGTTGTGGCCGTGCACCCATGAAAGAAGCGTAAAATAGTCGCGATCGGGCTCGAGGGTAACGCCCGGGAGCTCTGGATGGAGCGTGGCATCGACGCTGAGCCGCCGGGTCGCCAGCGTGAACTCGTGTCCGACGCGATCGAGCATCCAAGCCGGGATGCGCCGGCTGGGACTCACAATGGCGAGCGGTCGCTTGGTGAAGAGATACTCGCTCGGCGCCTTACTCTGTCGCAAGCCGTTGAGCGCCGCCACCTCTTCAAACGGTGACATGAAGCTGGTCGGCGGCTCCGTCCCTGTGTCCAGTAGACCACAGGCACACAGGCGCTGCCCCACCCGAGATAGCTTGGCGACGAAGCTGAGCCGCCGCCTGCCTTGGGCAACCGATACCCGATAGACGTGGCCGGTGCTGAACGAGAGTCGATGCCCGAGCCGGGTGTAGGCGTCGTCGGCGAGCCACGCCTCCGGTGCCAGGTGTTCTCGGTAGTGCCAACCGAGCTCTGTCAGCCACACATCGTCACCGGCCTGGGTCTGCCGATGAAGGTACTTGGTTCCAAAGGCTTGCACGCTCCGCCAACCCTCACAGAGGTCGGTTGACATGATTGACCTCATTGGTCCTGGCAGCGGCGGTCACTCGAAGAGAGGGTGTCCGACCAGGTCCTTTAGCTCTTCGAGCGAGCCACCGGCAAGGTAAGTGTCGATGATTTTCTGCCCGAGCGGGTGGAGCGAAGGAGAGCGGAACTGCTCGAGCTCTGCGATGAAGAAGTCTCGCAGGAGTGCGACACCTTTGCCGAAGGCCTCTTCACCGACCTCGCGTTGCAACTGGACGCGGAGCAGCATCCCCGGGATGCTCTGACCCTCCACCACCACTTGCTTTGGCGTGTAGCCGAGCAAGGGATCCGCCGCCGAACGCTCGACCTGGTCGGCGCGGAAGCGCGCACCGCCACGACGGCTCAAGAACTCTCGCATGATCCACTGCGGCATGAACCCCACCTTCCAGGCCCCGATGTGCTGGTTCGGGCAGAGCACATAGCGCACCCGTGGGGTGGCGATGATCTGTTCGAGCAGGAGATTAGCCTGATCGACGCGGCGACCGACCGCAAACGGCCAGTACGAGCCGACACCTTCCGCCTCGAGGCAGCTGGTGCCGACAATGCTGGGATTGTCGTGGCCACGAGGCGCGACCAAGCGCCACAACCAGGCCACCGCGGGGGGAAGGAGGTGCAGCAGGCCAAGCACTCCGTAGCTGGGTGCGGCGACGGTGCAGGGAGGCGTTCGCACACCGAAACTGCGCACATCGACCGGCACCGGACCAGTCACCACATCGGGGATCACCGAGCGGGGGATGACCACGCGTGGGTTCGGGCATGGATGGCCTGGCTCATCAAGCACATGTTCCCAGATCAGCGTCGTCGCTCCCGGACGCGCGTCCAGGTTCAGAAAGAGGAGCGGCCGTTTCGCCGCCACGGTGACCTCCTCGAGATCGGGATCGGTGCCGTAGCGTTTGATATGGTTGACCCGTACGAACCAGGCATCCTCCGCGTCTTCGATCCAAAGCTTGCCATCACCTTTCTGGAGGCTCGGGTGGCAGAGCGCCATGTCGTCCGCGACCGGTCTGAGCTCGCAGGCGCTCGGCAGCACGATGTACCGGCGCTCCTCGGTAACGCTGTTTTGTCCGAGTAGCAGCCGCCCGTCGCGCTGTCGGTGCACGTGCTCGAGCAGCTCACTCTTGCCACCGCCGCTCGCCCCTTCGTGCATGATGTGAAGCTGGTTGTCGTAGGGCGTGATCACCTGGACCGCCGCGCAGTGCGCTGTGAGCCAGTTCTCGCGCTCACCTTGGTTCAGCAGCACCCCGTAGATCCCCTTCTTGGCGCTCGGGCCCGGGTACAGGTTGTAACTGAAGAGTTCGTGGCGCTCGTCGCTGCGGTGGTGCACCACCACTTGCTTGCCGTCGAAATGCGAGTGCCGAAACGGTGGGACCACGAACACGAAGGCCTGGATCCGCGTGTGCTCGGTGAGCGCCAACGGATCGAGGATGCCTTGCAGCAGGCTCAGCCCAAAGGCAAAGAAGGCTGCGTTGGCCGGGGCGATCACCATCGACATCGCGCCCATCTCGGGCTTGCCCGCGAAGAAGAAGAACACGGCCAGGGGCTGGCGTGCCAACCATTCCCGCGACTCGTCGCGCACCTGCTCGAAGGAGAGCCCAAAGGTCTCTTCGAAGCGGGGCTTGTCCGTCGGCAGCCGGTCACCCACGAACATGCAGTCGGGGTCGCGCCGCCGCATGTACGGCTCCACATAGTTGGCCGCGAGCCCATTTCTGGTCCGGCACACCCGCGCCTCTACCACCCGCCCTCGCCCAGGCACCTCAAAGCTCACTTCGTGGATCGACTCCCCCTCCGGGGCCGCCGCCGCGAGCAGCTCGTCGCTGGAGCGAAAGACGGTGACCGAAGGTGCCGCCCGGAGCAACTCGAGGATGTCCCGAGGCAGATCGAGCGCGCCGAGTGCAGCCTTGGTGTCTTTCAGCGCCGGAGTTGCCGGCTTCTTCAGCGTGATTCTCTCGGAAGCGTTCGGGGCGGTTCTTGGTTCACGGAAGGTGGTTTCGAGCTCACTTGTGGTCATCACCGGATAACCTAGGTGCGCCGCCCCCTCACAACCAATACATTCTTGTGGGTCTTGCTATAATTTTTAGTTATGCTTTGCGCTTCGGGGGAGGGCCGCTCTGCCCCGCTTTGGCCGCGGCTTTGAGCAAGGCGGTGATCCCCGGATGCTCGCGGCGTTCGACCCGCGAAATCGCGTACACGCGCTCGAACAAAAGACTGGCTTCTCCAACTCGTCGCACCCCGAATCGGCTCACCAGATCGTCCTCGATGCTGGCTGGTGCAGGGAACACCCCGAGCCCGAGGTGAGAGAGCGCCTTGGTGAGCGCACTGTCGTCCACCTCACCAACGCACTCGACGTTCAACCCCTGCTCCTCGAACCAGCGCTCGACAGCGCGCCGGAGCGAGGTCTCACGAGGAGGCAGAAACCACGGCACGTCCGAGAGACTCTGCGGGAAACCACGTCGGAGCGCGGTGGCCCAGGCCCGCGGGGCATAAAACGCGATGGCACTCTCGGCAACCAGCACACAGCGCGCCTTGAGATCGACCTCTTTCTGCACGGGACGATCCCCGAGTACCAGATCGAGTTCGTGAGCCCCAAGCAACCCCATCAGCCGCTGCCAGCGCGCTTGTCGGAGTGCGACGTGCACCCGCGGCTCGAGACGCAACACAGGGGCGAGGAGCTGCGCGACCTGCACCTTCGGCAAGGTGTCCCCGACGCCGATCGCAAGCTGCAGGGTACGGCTGGGGCCGGCACCCTCGGCGATCCGCGAGAGCTCATGGCCGAGAGCAAAGATGCGCTCTGCATACTCGAAGGTGGTCTTGCCGAAGGGCGTCAGCACACGCCGTCGACCCGAGGGAGCGAGCAGGGGCTCACCAAACGATTCCTCGAGCTTCCGCAGTTGGCTGCTGATGGCAGGTTGGCTCACTCGCAGGCGTCGCGCGGCCGCGGTGATGTTCCCCTCTTGGGCGACCACCCAGAAGTAGTACAGCTGATGGTAGTTGAGCGGCGCGGGCATGGACACTCCGTGGATGAAAAAGGACGCTAGCCGATCCGCGATTTGTGGCCCAGCGGGAGGGCAGTGGGCGTGGCATGCCACGCCCATCAGGCACGCCTCCGGCCCGCTGGCCCAAGTCAGCCATCATCCCATGGCCGGTCATCGCTCCGAAGCAACCCTCTTGCTCGTGGTGGACAGATCCCTGCGCGAGTTCACCTCAGCAAGGACATCGATCATGGAGCAGATCCGTGGAGTCGGAGCGGCAGGGATTTCACCAAGCTAGACCTGGCCTGGCTCACCTGTCACCCCAGAAGCAACCAATTCGAAGCGGTCGAGGCCTCCTGATCGGCCCCGACTGCAGCTACCGCACGGGCAGGATCTGGGAGGTCAAGTCCGCCGACCTCGAGGAGCCGAGGGTGAGGGCCGCACCAAAACGCCCCCCACCACCGGCAGACTCCCCCTCACTCACGGTGCGAGTGGCAGTGTCCCTCACCCTGGAAGTGTCCGAGCGTCGAGGTCAGCGCCACTACGAAGTCACCAAGCGTGTTCACGTCGGAAGCGCTCCCAGTGCCGTAGGTTCCGGTGTTGACGTCGACCAGCTGCACCGCGTCCAGCTCTTGCCGGGTGACCTCGCCGTCGGCGTTGCCAAGGTCATCCGCCATCGCGATCGGATCGAACCTGAGGACAGCGTTGGCAGCCGTCAGATCGTCGTAAAAGAAGTGATCGCCGTGGATAGTGAGCTGGACGTCGGTCACCCCGCCGTTGGTGATCAAGAGGCCAACTCGAGCCTCTTGTCCAGCCTCGTCCACCTCGGTGCAACCTCGATACTCGGTGGTCTCGGAGAAACCCCAGCGGAAGGTCTTGGTCACGTCACCCCGGCTCGCCGAGCCCTCCACGTACACAGCATAGCCGTTTTCCTCCATGAGCGTTTGATCCGCCGCACTCGCGCTCGCATGCCGCTCCGTGTCGTCGTCGATGGGCGCGATGTCGAAGCCTATCTCGTCCCAACCACGGGCTTCGAGTTCTCCGGTCGTGCCCACCTGGTGCGGGCCCTCCCCGGTCATGTCGTAGAGTGTGCGGGCAGCAAGTGTCTCGCCCTCGCCCGCCGTTGAGTCCGCGACCACCACCGGCCCGAGCACGAGCAGAAACCGATCGAAGGTGATGTCCCAGCCATCCTCCACTTCTTCGGCAGGGATCCCCTGCTCGATGAAGTCCTCACCGTAAACTGAGAACTCGGCGGTTCCACTGCCTACCGCATCCGAGTCGTCGGAGCTGCAGGCAGAGAAAAGAGAGAGGGCCAGGGCAGAGAAAGCCATGTTCTTGAATTTCATCAGGAGTCTCCAGACTTTGGGGTGTATGAGAAAGAGTAAGCCGCGGCCTTGACCAGACCACGTACGAAGGCTTCGTGGGGTACGCCCGTAGAATCGAGGATGGTACGGCCCTCCGCGTTCACCTCGGGTTCACGAGAAAAGTCAACCTGGTCGAGCCAGAGCGCTGGATCGACTTCGAGAGTGACCGTGCCGTCTTGATCCACTGAGCCCTCAGAGAACGGACAGCCTGACACCAAAGGTTCCCCGTAGGTGTCGAGCACATCGTTCTCGGTGGCGCTAACCTCGAACTCCAACTCGAACTCGGGCCCGCGCGCGCTGCCCCGGACTCGCACCACCGCGTCTAGAAGCTCATCCCCGAGCTCTCCCGCCGGAGGCGCCTCGAAGCGAAAGGAGGCAGAGAGGTATTCTCCGGTGATCCCAGCTCCGTCCGCGAGCTTGGAGCCTCCTTGAAGAAGCTCAATGCTCTCAGGTTCGAGCATCTCACCGAGCACGTCGCCTGCCACGTAGTGACCTGGGTGGGCGAAGGCCTGCCGAGGTCCGAGCAGGTCTGGGAAACGGGAGGGCTCATACCGTCCGATGGGCGCCCCCGCGAAGTACCGTAGCTCACCCACCGAGAGAAAGACCGCATCGAGCGTGATCTCGAAATCGAAAGCGTTGGTGAAGGGCTCTGCGGCATTGGGAGCGAGCCTGATCTCGGTCGCCAGTACCACACGCTCACCGGTGGTGGTCACAGCCTCACTGCAAGCAGAGAACAGGGCACCGGCAGCCGGTAGAAAGACCGCGAGAGCCGCACCGAACGAGCTAGCCCAAAGATATCGAAGGGAACGTCTGTTAGTCCACATATGGCCTTTTCACAGGTAGAGGGTCAAGGTGCCGAGCACGGTGCGCGGCGCGCCCGCCGAGACATGTCGACCTGGAAGCAGAGAAGGTCGCGCATTCTGGGTGAAGTTCGACGCGTACACGAACTCCCCGTCGTTCCATTCTCGGTCGAGCAGGTTCAAGGTCTCGAGACCCAGCTCCACTTCCTTTAGCCGAAGCGAGGCCCGCCCATCGAGCAGCTGCACATCCCGGCCGGTCTCACCGAGCGGGATGGGGCGCTTCACCACCCAGGTGGCGCCGAACCCAAGGGTTCCCACCAACTCACGACGGAGCAGCTTCATGACCGGACGACGCAGCATCAGGTCCGAGCGCACGACAAGCTCGGGCACGAAGGGAACCAGTGCGCCGCGTGCGTAGTCGCTCGACGCTTCGCGGAAGGTGGCCCGGGTGTAGGTGAAACCGAGCGCCGAGGTCAGCCAGGGCGAAGGCCGGGCAGAGAAGTCTACCACCACACCTCGACGCTCCGTCGCCGGCACCCGTTCGTTGCGCCCCAGGGTCTCGAAGAAGAGAACGTCGTCGCTCAGCCGAGTGTAGAACACGGCTGCCGCAGCCTCGATTCGGCGCTCGCGGTACCGTAGGCCAGCTTCGGTGGCTGACACCTGGGTGAACGGCGTCCGTTCTCCGTCGCCGAGACTCCGTGCCTGGGGGGAGCGGAAGCCCTCACCGTAGGACGCGAGCGCGTGGAGACCGGGAAGAACTACCACGTCGAGTGTAGCGCGCGCTCCAAGGTGAGTGCCGGCTGCGCCTCGCTGACCACCCTCCCGGACCCGATCCTCGACTAGAAAACCGAGAGCATCCCAGCGGACCCCACCTCGGAGCAGCACGCGGCGGATGGGGTGGAGCTTCGCGTCGAGATAGCCGCTCAGATTGGTGGCGCGGATCCGAGCGTCGATGGTGGTTTCCTGCACGTTCGGCGTGGTGCCGTGCACATGACGCTCGGCCTGTTCGATGACGTCGTGACGCCCCGAGAGACCAAAGGTCACGCTGTCACGTGCCGAGATCAGCCGAAGGTTGCGCTCGAACTCTGCCCGAAACCCCACGGTGGTGGCGGCATTCGACTGCTGGAGCGCGTCGCCATGCACCGGATCGTCGAGATAGCCGGTGTAGTTGTGCCGAAGTGTTTGGTTGGTCAGGACCAGATACGGCGCGAGCTGGTAGCGGTACTCTGGTTCGGCTCCCTCGAGCGAAACGACGAGCTGCGTCCGACCCGAGTATCCACCCTGCTGGGTGTCGTAGCTACCGAAACGGCCAATGCGCCCCGCCTCCAGGTCATCGAGGCGGATCACACCGGCTGAGCCGAAGCGACCTGCGTAACTCGCAACCGACGCCGTCAGGTGTGTCTGCTGATTCAGCTGATGCTCCCACTGAGCCACTCCCGAGGCCCGGCGCGACGCCCGTCCAACACCGAATCCATCGGACTCGTAGCCCTCGAAGGCGGCGAAGTTGGCGGCCGGATGGCCCTCGGGATGTGCTGCGAGAAACACACGGTGCGTTCCGAACGAGCCAAGAGTTCCACGGGCGGTGATGCCGGGCTCCTCGTACCCAAGCTCATAGTGCATCGAACCGGCGATCGCGAAATCTCCCTGGGCGGGGGAGTAGACACCCGGCAACGCGTCGATCCTCTCGACAACCTCAGGCATCAAGAAGTGCAGATCTGCGTAGCCTTGACCGTGCACATGGCTCACCTGGTTCACGGGGGCTCCCCCTGCCCAGATCTCGAGATCTTGCCCATGCATCGCGTCGAATCCACGAAAGAAGATCTGATGCGCCTTACCTTCACCACTGTGCTGGGTCACGAAGGTCCCCGGGATAGTGAGCAAGAGATCACTCGCGGTGCGGTGGGGCGCGGCCTCGAGAACGGCTCGTTCTCGAGTCACGGCACCTGCGCTCCGCGGCACCGCGCGCCCCACCACGCTTACCTCGACCGGCACGCTCGCGGTCGGTGCCTGAACAGGAAGAACCGGAGGTGATGCAACCGGAGGAGTGACCGGCACCGACGGGGCGCTGGCTGACACCGTTTTCCTCACGAAGTGCACGGGGACGCGAACACGTGCGGCACGCACCTCACCCCCGACACGCGCTGGCGCAAAGCGCCACGTTCGAACCGTGTCCACAGCAAGCCCATCGAAGGGTTCGCCAACCCCTTCGACCACTTCCGCCGACCGAACCCCACCCTCAACGTCGACGGTCACCTCCAGCACCACCACCACCTCGGTGAGGCCCGTCTCGCTCGAGGGCCAGCGAGGCTCCGTGTGAGACACCACGCTGGGGAGGCTGACCGGATCAGCAGGCAGCTCCGAAAGTGCTGGCCGGGCCGTACCCGCAACCAGCCCAACCACCGCGAGGCTTACCCCGAGGCGCCCCCAGCGCGGCCTCTTGGGGCCCGGCGGCAAGACAGAATCCATAACCTTTTCAGTATTTTACTTATATCGTGCTACGTTTAGGAGTCTTCGTAGCACCCCTCCCGCAGCGACGCAACGGCCGCCTTCGCAACTCCCGCCTAGGTCAGAGCTCTCGACTGATGCGACTCACTCGGGCTCGGCGGCAGCCTCCGCTTCGGGCTAGGTTCAAAGACAGGGGTGCGTCGCAGGTCGACAGCATGGTTCTTTGCCCGCTCTGTGGAGCTTCCCTACCGATGGACCCGCGTGCTCCGCGCGCGCTGTGCCAAGCCTGCGTTCTTCAGGCCAGAGACTCGACGGGTCGATCCCTCCGCTTCTTCAACGAATCACTGAGCGGCGGGTTCCGCGCCGAGTACGCCGACGGTACCCCCTACCCGAGCCACCAGTGCTTCGTGCACAATGTGCCCTGCTGGGCTGACGAGAGCCGTTTCGGCGGCATCATCGTTGTGCTGCGGGAGTGAGCGCACCGGGGCAGAGAAAGGTGGAACGGCTCGCTCTTGGCTACGGCCCCGCCACACTCATGGCAGCTCGCCCAACACACTCTCGAGAAGCTCTGCGGCGGCGGCAACCGCGACGTACTCGGTAACCTGAGCTTCGGTCGCGGCCGAGGCCAGCTGCGACTCGGCAACTCCGATCTCGGCTGCACAGGGGGCAACCGTTGAGGCTTGTTCCACCACGGTGCTGAGGGCGAGGGGCAACTCGTCTGCGAGAACAATCGTCAGCTCTCCCAGTCGATACGCAACAAGGAGTGCGGGGAGATGAGTCTCGATCGAAAGAGCGTAGGCGTCTCTCTCTCCCGTGGGGGTCACGGCGACAACCGTCGGCGGCGAACACGTAGCCTGATAGCCACCGAGAGCCTCGCATCCGAGAAAACAGTCCGCATCCATCTCACAAAAAGGAGGAGCGAGTTGGCCCTCACAGAAGAGAGGCTCCGTGGGTGCCGAGCAGCCACCAAGACACGACACACCGTCGCCACAGAAGACGGATGAGGCACCGCTCAGGACGCACTTGCCAGTGCAGGTCCCGGTGCAGGTCCCGGTGCACACGCTGGCGCAAGAGCCATCGGCGGCCGGGACAGCGCAGGTACCAGCGCAGGTGCCCCGGCAAATCCCCTCGCAGTCCCCCGCGCACGCAGTCGGGAGCTGAGCGCTGCCCTCGCAAGCCCCGCCGGGAAGACAGGCCGTGCAGGCACCCGCGAGCTGGCCCGGATCGCAGCGCTGGGAAACCGTGCGGGGACTGCAATTGGGAAGAACCGCACAGGTCGCTTCACAGGCCATCTGGGATGACGTATCGACCGTACACCGCCAACCCTCGATGGCAATCGCTGGGACTCTTCCTCCGCTCGCCCGCCAAGTATCGATCGCCGACACTGCGGCATCACAGCTTGCCAACAGTGCCTGATCCGTAAGCTGACCGTCTGGAACCACCGGCACCAGTTGTCCTCCCGTCGAGAGCGCCGAGGCGAATCCCTGACAGGCCATGGCCACACTGTACCGCATGTCGCTTGCGGCTCGGGTGAGCACGGTGGCGCCCTCTGAAAGGACTCGGGCCCTGTTCACCAGCTCTGGTGGACACACGTTTGGGGCGCCGGCAGCGCCTGCAACGCCCGCAGCGCCAGCTTCGGCGTAGAGATTGTCCCGACCACCCGCTCCCTGAGCGGAACTCGAGTCGCACCCAACGCCAAGAATCCCCAGAAGCACGAGCCGACAGCCCAGATCCCAACCACCCATGAACCGTTCCTCCTCCAACTTCACGCAGTATCTCACATCCAGTTACAAACGATACCATTCCTCGAGAGCCTGTGACCGGCTACCGGGTCAAGCCGAGGGAAGGGGCGCGCAATTTTGCCGTTTCCGAATCCGCGTCGAGACCTGACAATGCCTTGGAGAACCCCATGAACATCCCCTCACCCATTGCTGTCACCGGAGCCTCTGGCTTCATCGGCTCGTGGATCGTCAAGTTGCTGCTCGAGGCCGGAGTCGAGGTTCACGCCACGGTACGCGAGCGCAAAGCCACACCGAAGCTCGCTCACCTGCACGACATGCAGCGTTCGCTACCGGGAAAGCTCGAGCTCTTCGAGGCAGATCTGCTCGAGCCTTCGGGGTTTGACGCCGCGTTCTCCGGATGCCGGGTGGTGATGCATGTGGCCTCACCCTTCCGGATCGGAAAGCTCGAGGATCCGGAGGCGGAGCTGGTGCGGCCCGCTCTCGAGGGTACGCGCAACGTCCTTCGCGCGGTCGAACGCGCGAAGGACGTCGAGCGAGTGGTGCTCACCTCCAGCGTGGTGGCGATCCACACCGATGCCAAGGACCACCAACCGAGGGCCCTCGACGAGTCGCTCTGGAACGACACCGCCTCGCTCAACTATCAACCCTACGCCTATTCGAAAACCCTCGCGGAACGCGAGGCCTGGAAGCTTGCCGAAGGCCAGAGCCGCTTTCGGCTCGTGACCATCAATCCAAGCTTCGTGATCGGTCCCACCCTTTCCCAGCGGGTCGACGCCACCAGCACCGATCTGATGATGCAGTTCGTCGACGGCCGCGCCAAGCGCGGCGTTCCGGACATGCGGCTCGGGGTGGTGGATGTGCGCGATGTGGCCCAGGCCCATGTCTTGGCGGCCAGTCTGCCCGAGGCCGAGGGGCGCCACTTGGTGTCGAACGTGGTGTGCTCCTTCCCCGAGCTTACCGCCAAGCTCAGAGCACATTATGGCAATCGCTATCCCATCCCCTCGGCCGTGATCCCCAAATGGCTGATGTACCTCTTCGGACCTCTCCAGGGGTTCTCGTGGCGGTACGTGCACCGCAGCGTCGGAGTCGAGCTTCGCATCGACAATTCGAAGAGCAAGAGAGATCTCGGACTCCAGTATCGACCACTCGACCAGACGCTGATCGACTGCATAGACCAGATGGAAAAGTTGCAGATGATCGCACCAGCCAAGACCACGGGCTAAGTCTTCGGCAATCCCGTGATCAGCCGTCATACAAGTGGGAATGATTGGGGACTCAAAGGAGTCGTGATGCGTCTTTCTTGCTTCTCTGTGATGATCCTACGTGCCGGCACGGTTGGTCTGGTGGCGGTTGTACTCGGCCTTCTCGGCTGCTCCGACGACGATTGCACATGCGCCGGAGCTGGTGGCACCTCGGCGGTCGCGGGCAGCGCAGGTAACATCGGCACGGCTGGCGCCGAAGCCATGGGCGGGACGGATGCCGGTGGCTCGACGGGCACCGAGCTCGAGCGAGGCTTTCTGACCTTCACCCATGAGGAACAACCGGTAGGTCTCTACGTCCCGGAAGAGGCCGAGGGCTCGCTTCCGGTGGTGTTGTTCCTCCACTCCTGCGGCAACAGCCCCATCTTCGAGACGTTCTGGATCATCGACAGCCTCAACGCCATCGAGCCCACGGCCGTGCTGCTGCCCTCTCGCCCCGCCGAAGAGAGCACCGAGTGTGCGGCTTGGGGTGGGACCTATGATGCGACCATGCGCCCGGGCCTTTCGGATGCGCTGACTGCGCTCGATCTGGTCATCGAAGAGTACGGTTTTGACACCTCGCGTCAGTACCTTTACGGCGAATCGATGGGTGGTGAGGGTGTGTTCCGCCTGCTCGTCGATCGACCAGAACGCTTCGCCGGGGCAGTAGCCGTGGCCGGATACACCCTCGACACCGGCGCAACCGAGATGGCCAAGACTCCGCTCACCATCCTGCACGGCAGCCTGGACAGCATCAGCCCCGTGTCGTCGTCGCGCACCATCTACCAGTCGATCCTCGATGCGGGCGGCACGAAGGTGCAGTATCTGGAGTATGAGGGGCTTGACCATGTGCCGGCGATCGAAGCCGCCCGCGTTGAACCGGATCTACTCCCTTGGCTCTTGGCCGCGCGACGCGACTGAACGGCTGCCTCTGCCTGCTCCATTTGTATCGAAGCTGCGCCGCGAACACGCGGCCGACCTTCCCGCCTCCCGCCGCCTCTGCTAGGTTCCGAGCGGCATGTGGGGCAGGTTGGTCATCCTTGCGACTCCCGACGGACACTTCCGGTTCGCGGAGCGCGGCCTTCGGAGCGAGCTCCGGGTCAAAGATGCTGCCCTGCTCTGGCGCATCGCGTTCTTCGCCGAGTGCCGGCTGATGGCGCGGGAGCCGGAGTTCCTGGCAGCGGTGCTCGAGCTTCAGGAAGAAGAGTATCCTCGCTACACCGTCCCGAACAGCCCTGAGCTCTCCCGCGCCGAGCTCGAAGAGCTCTCGCGTTGGTTGGTCCGCGGTCTTCGCACCGGCACGGTGACGGTCGTGCGCATGCCCGAGCCGCGCACCAGGCCTCTGCCGGTGGCTCCCGTCGATCTGCCGGTGCCGCCCGAGATGCGCGAAGAGTCCCGGAGCGCGACCTTCATCGGCGTGCGCCTGGTCGATCAAGACGGCGAGCTGGTGACGGGCGCTCGGGTGCGCATCACGCTCCCCGACGGCAGTGTCCGTGAGGGCCGCACCAATCGGGAGGGGGTGTTTCAGGTCACGGGCTTCGAAGAAGCAGGGGACGCCGAGATCGTCCTGCTCGATTTCGCGACCCCGGGCGAAGCCGAGCCCCCGCCCGAAAGCGACGAAGAGGTGGCGGAGGTGCGCGTGGTCGATCCGCTGGGTCAGCCCCTCTCCGGTGTGTGGCTGCGCTTCCAAGGCGGCCGCCACGAGCAGCTGGTGGTGACGGACAGCGACGGCATCGCCCGTTACCCGAGCTCCTTCGGGCCGCCTCCGACGGTCAGCTTCGAGAGTCCCGCCATGGTGGCGACCGCGCTCCGGGCCAAGTGGAAGGGACCCTTCGGGGCCGAGCGCTCGAGCTGGCTCACTCCGGACGAGAGCACCGAGGTGCTCGTTCTTCGCGACGATTCGCTGCTGCGTGAGCTGCCGGACCAGCCCGGGCAACACGAAGTCTTCGAGAGCCGCCCGGTCACGCCGGGTCAACCGTTGACCCTGAGCCTGCAGCCCGACGTGGTTCTGGTGCGTCTGCTCGGCCTGGGCTTCGACACAAACAAGAGCTTCCTTCTGCCCACGGCTTTGCCGGCGATGCGGCAGCTGCGGGAGCTGTACGAAACCCACCCGAACCAGCATCTCTTGGTCGTGGGTCACGCCGATCCATCGGAGACTCGGCACGACACCGACATCCTCTCCCTCGAGCGCTCGCTCGCGGTGCTCGCCTTCCTCTCGGACGACGTGGACAGTTGGTTGCTTCGCTACGATCCGCTGAGCGCCCTCGGAGCGGTCTGGGGTGAGGGCGAAGACCGCCTGATGATAAAGGGCTTGGTGGCGCGAAAGCAGGGGCTCACCTCGGTTGACGTCAAGGCCTACCAGGAGTGGCACAATGCGCTCTCCTCCGATCAGCGGGCGCGCAACTGGGAGTATCTCGAGGATGATGGCGAGCTCGGGCCGCTCACCCGCGCCCAGCTGATCGGCGATTACATGAACCTCGACGGCACCACCCTGCCGCCGGGGATGCGGATCGGCGTGCACGGCGCGGGCGCCAACTTCCCGATCCCCGAGCCCGAGACGGGGGCAGCCTGGGAGCGCTTCAGCGAGCAGCGGAATCGCCGGGTAGAGTTCTTCTTCTTCGACGGGAACACAGGGATCTTGCCGGCTCCGGCGAACGTCATCTCCGCGCCCGCCGCACCCGAGTATCTAGCGTGGAGAGAGTGGGCCAGGGTCGAAGACTGGACGACCGACGCGGCCCTTCGGACCGTCACCTTCGTGGAGATGCACGACGTCTTGTTCCGGACCAACTCCGCGATGGTGCTCCCGGAAGGTGAAGATCCGACCGTGAGCCCGAGCGGGCGAGCGCTCACCACCGTCGGGTTGGTGGCGACCTTGCTCAGGTACAATGAAGAGCATCCGGACCATATCGACGCCTCGGGCAACGCGGTAAGAAAAAAGTTGCTGATCGCCGGCCACACCGACACGAAGGGCCAGGACAGTTACAACGATCCGCTGAGCCGTGAGCGCGCCGAGGTCGTGCTGTGCCTGGTCATGGGGCCCGACTACCGAGGAACCTTCGGCTCCTTGTGCATGAACCGCTACGACGGCATCGACTTGACCCAGGTCTTCCACTGGGTGGCGGACGCCTACGGCTTCGACTGCAAGCCGAGCGTCCGCGACCAAAGGCCCCACGCAAATACCGTGAAGCGCTTCAAGAACGCGTACAACGCGGCGTTCGACAGCATGTTTGCGGATGTGGACGGTGCGACCAAGTTCCCCGAGCCGGTAACCGCGGCCGAGGATGTGGCCTTGTTCGCGGCCATTTTCGACTGTTACGAAGTTGGGCTGCGCGACGAGTTGGGGGAGGACAAGGACGGCGTGCAGGCGCTGCGCGATCTGCTCGTTTGGGCCGATCCGGAGCACATGACGATGGGCTTCGGCGAGCGCTTCCCGATCGACAACCTGGGGCGCAACGAATACCGCAGCCAAGCCAACCGGCGCGTCGAGATCCTGATGTTTGACGAGGGGGAGGTGCCAGACTTTGCGGCGATGGAGGTCGAGCTCGACTCCGCGGAGCTCTACTTGCCGGGGGCGTACGTGAGGAGGCCGGTGGAGGCGATGGTGAGTGCGAAGGCCAAGCGCTCGCAGATCGTCGCATGGCTGCGCTCGAACTCAGGTTGCGTCCCACTGTCCAACCGCAAGTACCGAATCGATCTGGACGGTGATGTGCGCGAAGGCATGACCAACGGGGAGGGGTTGGTATCAGAGCTCTACGTACGAGCAGGTGACTACGTCATTGAAGTTGAAGGCATCGAGAGCGGTATCCCCTCGCGATCACGGGGAGCTGCCCCAGTGGTTCATGTGATGAGGGGACTCTTCCTCAGGGAAACAACCTAAGGCAAGTATCTCAAGAGACGGGAGCAGAGTCAACGATGTCGGATGATCTCCACGCCAGCTTGACGCCCAACATCATCCACACCGGTGAGGTTCTTCAAGTTGATTTTGATTCCGGCGACGAGTGGAAGTCCGCCGATGAAGTTGCGGTGCATCTCTTCGAGATTGACGACGCGAGCCCCTTCGAGCCCCTGCCAGGCACCCAGAGACTAGTGGTGACATTCCGCGGCAAGCTCGTCGACAATGAATTTTCGCTCACTCCGAGCACTGCCGCCGCGCCCAACCCAACTCTTCCACAAGGCGAAGCGGGAGCACCAGCCATCAAGGTTGCCCTCGGTGGCACAACCACCGAGGTGCCTCTTCCTGGCAGAGCAGGAGAGCAAGGAATCTTCGAGCTGCGGCTCCAGATAGTTGTTACCAAGCCGAAACCGAAGAGGTTCACGAGTAAGGATACCGTGTGGGTCAGGTCCTATGACCACTTCATGGCAGGCGGGGGGCAGAAGCGCCCGGTAGTGGCATTCATTACCGGCGCACCGAGTGACGGCTACTTCTCCGCCGCCATTCAGTATTTTCGCCTGAACGCGGATGTGGTGTTCGAGAGAGAGGGGATCAGCATCGAAGAGATCCTGGACATCTTGGACAAGGAGGCGGAAAAATACGGCGATTGGGGCCAGATCAACATCGTGGCCCATGGTCGTGCCCAGTCGATCGCGATCAGGCTGTTCGCTGGAACCAAGGTGGGGCTCCACACTGATCTGATCGACCGAGAGATCGAGCGTTTCGGCAACCTCATGCCACCACGGACACTGCAGGAACCACGGGGGCTCGATGCGAGCAGTCAGATCGTCTTTCGCGCCTGCAATGCTGGGAAGGATCAAGCCCTGATCGATGCCCTACAGGAACAGGTGTTTGGTGGAACTGCCACCCTCCACGTCCCGAAGTTCGTGCAAGTGTACATGTACCAGCAGAGTTCAGGGGGATCGATTGCGGCGAACGAATGGTTCGAGGAGTCGTTGACCTTTGACACGCCAACCAGCAACGCGCCGGTTGGCGCAGAGCTCCAGGCTGGGCTCGAGGCCGCATGGGACTCTCTCGATTCACCTGGCAAGGGTGGCGATATGGCGGTGGAGATCCCAACCTTCAGCGACAATCACGATTGGGTTCAGTCATTTCCCATGAAAGTGTCCGCGATGCGCGAAGGTGCAACGACCAATTCTGACGGGAAGCCGCTGACCGATGACGAGCTGATTGCAAGCTTCAGAAAGGATTGGAGTGGCCGGTTCGAACTCCACAAGAAGAGTGAGACTTGGAAGACGAAGGACGACCGCTGGCTCATCACCGTCAAGAGCAGGCAGAAGACCACCCTGACCGGCGTAGAGCGCGGTTTTGCTCTCCGAGTGACCAAAGGCACAGCGGCGCCCACCTTTCAAGAACTGGTTCGCGGGTCGCTGTCAGTCGGCAGCTCTACGGGTGAAGATGTGTGGGGAGTCTTAGCGGACGGGGTAAGTGACATCCATTTCCACGTCAGCTTGATCGTTACGAAGGCACCCACACCACTTCAGGTTGAGGTGGAGGATGCCGATTCGGGTGCCGACACGTTGGTCGGCACGAAGGTGTTGAACCGTGGAGCCAAGGCCACATTCAACCTTCCCGTGACCATCAGATTCGGCACGGCCGAGTTGACCGTAAGGCAGGCAAAAACGCCGGAGGACATCGAGTTCGAGTGCGAACGTCACCACGTCGATCGACGGCGGAAGCTCATGACCTACGATCCAACCAAACCCTACGCGGAGCGCACGCTCGTGGAACAGCCCACCGTAGGCAACCCGGCCCACTTTGGATCCTCGTGAAGCACCCAGCGCTCGCTCTGCTACTGGTTGCCTGCTCGGCACCACCACTTCCTCATCAGATGCAGGCATCGGCTCATCACCCGAGCCCGCTCGGATTCGATGCTGCGCCGACCGCGCCTCGTCCAAACAACAGCTCCGATACCGAACCCGCCCCACCCTGGACTGAACGCTGCATAGAACTCTTCGAGGCTGCTCGTGCTGAGTTGCCAACGGCGACAGAAGAACTTGGCATGGCGAACCTCGAGCTTGGCACTCGAGGTTTTCAGTATCGAGTAGCAGGACTCGGGGTGATCGCCTTCGAGGAGGGAGCTCCGGTTGGCCTCTCGCAATGGTACTGGCGCCAAGATGTGAAAAGGCAGACTTGGATCCGAGGGCACCGCAACCTGAGGGGAGAACTGCGGGGCTTTCGAGATCCGAAGAGCGCAGCCTTCATGCGGTTTCGAAGGGCAGCGGATGCGTGTTTGGCGACCCAGGAGCCACATCTGGATTGGCAGCAGAAGGGGGGGGCACTGCTGGAGGAGCCAGGTCTGCAGGTAGTCCCCTGGGGCAACGGAGCCCTGTTGGTTGGGGAGTACACGGCAGGCTTGGTAGGGCCGAACCCTGCCAACACGGCCCGGTTCGAACCGGTGGTGCTGCCGCGCGAGTTACCGCGCGAGGCGCTCTCCTTCGGCTACTCTCTCGAGAGTCACGAGTGTGGCGAAGGCGAACGGATGCTCGTGATGTCAGAGGGAATGGGATACTCACCCGATGGCACGATCCTCACTCCAACATCCCTCTACTGGCGTCTGCACACCCAGGGTTGGAGCGCCCGCGGGAAGGTGAAGGGGTGGGTCGCAGGCTGCGGACCGGGATGGGTGCTTCTGGTCCATGTCATCGGGGGGAAGCGCAGAACGGCCTCATATCGGTTCGAAACCGTCGGCGATACCGACCGCGGTCCACGCGCGGAGGAGAACGGGGAGGCCGTGAACGGATTGTGTGAGGAAGGGCCAGCGGGAAAGACGTTCTTGGCGACACCAGAAGGGTTCGTGCTCGCGGGCGGAAGACGGTGCAGCACCCACCTTCCTGCCGTGGAAGTGTGGCCTCCCAACACCCGTCATGGGCGTGTCAAGTTGCTCCGCGAGCTTGCTGTGCTCAAGGCAGCCCCGCAGGGTGCTACAAACGCATTTTCTCCTGGCCATGTGCTGCCGCTCGACGGCCACGCGGTCTTCGTGGATGGCACCACGCCGAAGCGCCTGGCCCCACCGGTCGAAGGAGCCCACTTCCTGACCGGATTCGGGCAGGTTGCTGTCTTTCGCGGCCCGCACGGACTGATTGAGCGCAGACCCGATGGGGCGCTCCTCTTCGCTTCAGAACCCCAACCCCGTCACGCCGAGGTGAGCCAACCGCACCTCACGGGCGCGGCCCGTACGCAAGGAGGAGAACTCTGGCTCGGCTGGCACAAGCAGAACAGCCAACCTGCGTTCGAGTACTTCGCACTCACGCAAACGACCGAGTTCTTCTCTGGCTCCGAGTAGGAAAAGGGGTAACCCACACATCGTCGCGCTGGGTGGCGATACCCCACCCAGCCATGCAGGAACGCAGGTTGCGTCACCGCTGTCTGGCAAGCAGCCTGCGCGATGAGAGATACTCCGTGACCCACTCGAGGGCGGGACGCGGAAACCCGTCGCGCAGCAGCCCCGTTCCGTCACGCCAGGTGTGGCCGAACACATATCCCCAGTAGGTCACGCCGTAGACGTTGGGGTGATTCCAGAAGATCGGGAACTGCTCCGACATCACCTGGAGCTGGGCTGCGTCGTCATAGAGAGGGATGTCGTATTCCGTGATGTAAATGGGAAGACCGAGCGAAGTGAGCTCCGCCAGATTGGCTTCTAGCTCCTCCGTCGTCAGTAGATAAGCATCATGGCCTTCGCAGCCGATGGCGTCGATCGGCGCATTGGCGGACAACAGCGCCTCCACCATGGCGATGGTGCGCTCGCGAGCGTCGTCATACTCGAGGTTATTGTAGTCATTTAGCAGGAGCACAGCCCGAGGACAATGCTCCCGCGCCAAACGGAATGCCTCGATGAGCCAATCGTAGCCGGTGACACCCGCACCACCTAGGGCCACCATGATGGGCAAGCTCGAATGAGCCGGCGGCTCGGTCACCACCTCGATCAGCGCGACCTCTGGGAAGCGCGTGCAAAAGGCGCTGATCCACTCGACGAACTGGTCGTGGAGTTCGTCCGCGCTGATGGCAGTCATCCAGCCCGGATAGGCGCCGCTGCTGATGAACGCACGCTCCAAGAAGGGCAGGCCATTCTCCTGGCTGAAGCCATAGACCGCATCGAGGCCCCGCCAGTTCATCGTGTCGCGCTGTGACTCGACGCTCGCCCAATTGCCCGCGGATTCGACGGAGATCTGATCGAAGTAGTCGAGGAATCCAGCCTCGATACTGCCGGAGTGGTCGATGTTGCCGAAGAATTTCTGCGGCAGCTCGGGGCCGCCCCCAGCACCACCAAGTGTCGCTCCGCCTGTTCCGTCGCTGGCGCCAGCAAGTGAGCCGGCCTCTCCTTCAGTACCGCCAGAAGGTGAACCACCTTGGTCAGGCTCGTGGCCACCGCTCGCGTCCGCGCCACCACTCGTCTCCGCGCCGCCACTCGTCTCCGCGCCGCCACTCGTCTCCGCGCCACCCCTCGTCTCCGCGCCGCCACTCGTCTCCACGCCGCCACTCGCCGTCGCGCCACCCCTCGCCGTCGCGCCACCCCTCGCCGTCGCGCCACCACTCGCCTCCGCGCCACCACTCGCCTCCGTGCCACCCCTCGCCGTCGCGCCACCCCTTGCCTCCGCGCCGCCCTGCACGCCAAGCCCGCCTGCACCGTCCAACGCGGACTCGCCACCGATAGTGTTCACCGTTCCCCCTGCGGTCGGCGCTCTGCCCCCGGAAGCGAGAACACCGCCACCAGTGCCACTTATGAGTTCCGACGCACCACCTCCGCCTAGCTGATCGGGAGCCGGGTTCTCCTCCCCTCCGCCTGGGGATGACGAGCTGCACCCGGAGCCGGCAGTGGAGATCGCGACGGCCGCAGTCAGCAGTTTTGCGAATTTTCGCCCCAACCTCCACTTTGTCATACTGTCGCGCCCTTCTTGCTCGTGACTCTGACCTATTCCCGCGAATACCCATGGCGATCAGCAGGGCAAGAATCAGCGTGCATCCAGTTGTTCTGGGAGGTGAGCCCGGCGGATCAGTGGCGTAGCCGACGAGGCCGTGATCGTACACGCGGCTGACGCTGGAGCTGTCAAGCCTCGGGAACGGTGGGCCCCGCGCTCACTCCAGTCCCAGCGGGTACTTGGCGAGGAGTCCGAATTCCGCGAACACATCGCGCTCATGGGTGAGCTGATACCCGAGGCGCCCGTAGGCGGCCAGAATGCCCACGGTGAGCAGAGGGTGAACGACCATACCTTTGGGTTCGGAGCAGCAGGAGGCCTCCATCGATTCCGAAGGGACCGACTCCAAACTCCGGCCCGATCGAGAAGCGCTGTTCTGCGGCTCCGAAGTCATGGAGCCCATCTGCGTAGATCCCGAACCAGAGCTGGTCTTGCGTCAGATAGACAACACTTGCCTCGAGGCCCAGCAGCAACGCTCCGGCCCCCACCGAGTCCCGACCGGCACCATACCCCAGATTGAGCCCGACCGGAGCCAAGACCCCGTCAGGGAAGCCAAACACGAAGCCCGAAGCCTCCGCGCGCTCGATCATGAGGCAGACAAGGAGACATGTCAGGCTACCCAAGGCGAGAGGTGAAGGGCGCATCGCTGCGGGTAGACTAGCCAAAGACGTTCACACCTTCGAGCCAAAGCGAAGCGGCGTCGCCAGCGCCTGACCCTCCGTCACCGGCCATCGGCCGCGGTGAATCGCGAGGCGCCATCAGAAGGGTATCTCAGCACAAGGCGCAGCATGTCCATGAGCTGGATTCCGTTCTCAAAGATCGGCTCGGGGTAGTTCTTGACAAAGAAGTTCGGCTCGACACCGGTAACCCGAAAGCCATGCCGTTGGTAGAAGGCGAGTTGGTAGCCGAAGGTCCCGGTGCCAAGCTCGAGTTGCCGTGCCCCGGCACGGCGATAGTACTCGATGACCCACGTCAAGAGGGCCGTGCCATACCCCAACTGCTGGTGGTCTGGGTGAACGGCGATGCTCATCAGCTCATGCGTGTCTGTCCCTCGCGGCTGCACCACACATGTGCCCACCACGAGCGCACCGCTCGAAGCGACAAAGCACTGGGAGGTTTCAAGGTACGAACGAACCTTGGTCTCTGAAGGATCGGCAAGCAACAGCAACTCAAGGGGAGCGTCCGCCGCGGGGACTTCTTTGATGAGTAGCGACATGTTGTCTCTTGTTACCGGTCCGGCCCACGCCGCCGGCAGAGCGCCAATTCGTACCAAATGACGACCAGCCTGACAAATGCCCGCGGGTTTGGCGATGACTTGTGGCGTCGGGCGCGTAGACTCCTTGAGCCTCAGAAGGAGCCGCTCGCCTTGTCTGCGACACCCGCCACAGGTCACCAACACATGGCTGCTCGAACCGCGCTGGCCCTCGCTACGCTGTTCGGTGTACTCGACTGCGCCTCGCCGCACGCGACGCCCGTCACCAGTCGACTTTCGCTGCCCCCGCCCGCGTCGGCGGCCGCCGCGCACGGCGCAGAGGAAGCTCCCCCTTCGGCCTCGAGTCCCAGAGCGGAGGAAGCTCCTGCTTCGGTTGTGCAACCAGAAGTGGACCCGAACACCCAAGCATCCTCGGCCGAGCCCGAAGTCTCACCACCACGCGAGCAGTGGGCGAGGGACCTCCGCGAGAGCCCGGACATCGCGGATGACTCCGCGGTGTCGTTGGCGGAGAGTCTTGCCAAGGAGGATGAGCCACTCCTTCGCAGCCAACTTCTCACCTGGGTCAAGCGACGAGCCGTCGAACCTCTCGACACCTGCTTTCGCACCCGTCTCGCCGCCTGGCAGGTGCTCACGATCCTTGGCCTACTTTCGCCAGGGCTCACGGCTACTGAAGCGAAGCGGCTGCTCGGGCCCCCCACCCATGCCTCGAAGGAGCTCTGGTTCTGGCGCGGCAACGCCAGCAAGTGCCACGGCCTTCTGGCACTGCGCCTGCACGTCGGACCCGAGGGGAGGGTAGACGCGGTGACGATCGGGAAGTAGTGTGTGGGAGAGCCGTCACAGCCCCCATCATGTAGCGCCGGCTCGAAAGTCCTCGCGTTCAGTAACTTACACTCTCGGCGAAGGAGCTGATGGTGTCGCCCCAGTTGCCCGCCCAACGGTAGCCACAGCGCCGTTCCTGAGAGATCTCCATGATATCATAGTAGACACCGCCGTCCCGATCGCTGAAAAACCCGCGATTGTTCGACAGATCGTAGAAGCGGTACCACATCTTGCTGCCAGCTTCGGCCACAATCGGGTTCCCGTCAGGGCATTGGTCGGTATCATAGGTGGTATCATTGACGTAGGTATTGGGGCTTCGATACCAGGCCAACCCAGACCTTACCGCCGTCTCGATCTCAGAGGTCTGCGGTTGCGTCATCAGGAACGCAAGGACCCCCACCGACTCGGAGCCGCTCAGCGACTCGAGCTCATAGGCGCGTGCCGCCTTGGGCAGGTAGTCCTCGGCACCGTGTTGGGCGCACCACACAGTCAAGGCACCATTCTGCTCAACCTGTGACTTCAGGATGTAATCGAGCCCGAGGGCGATCGCAGCTCGACACTCCTCTCGGTCATCGTCGGTGAAGAGATCCGTGTCGAAAGGGGCCTTTTGTCGGACGGCTTGCACGAGCACTGTCAAGACATGCGCCATAGCGTTGTCATTGAAGGTGACGTGGTCGGAATAGCCCCCTCGCAGCGGATAGTATTGAGGCCAGCCACCACTCGGATACTGTGCCTCGAGCGTGTAATCGAGCGCTTCACGGACCGCATCAGCAAATTTGGCTTGTCCGGTCTGTATGTACCTCTCGGCGAGGAAGACGAGTTCGGTCGTGGTGGCACCGTTGTCGAAGGTGCCGAGGTCATCTCCGCCGCTGCCCATGCCAGCGGTCGCGTAGTCGACGTTCTTGGCCCAGCCACCGTTCGACTGTTGGTAGGAGAGGACCACATCCGCAAGCTCGGCCGACCACGCGTTTCTGGCGTCCTCGAACCACTCGATCACCGGGTTTCGGTCGTCGGGCAACATGGGAGCATCATCGCCACCCCCACCTCCGGACGCTCCCAGATCTCCCCCGGCGCCGTCGGCTCCACCCAGTCCCTCCACCCCACCCACCGATGGCGCTCCGCCCGCTTGCGACGTGCCACCAAGTCCCAGCGCACCACCTTCACTGACCATTCCGCCTTCTCCAACCGCTCCACCGGCGCCGCTCCCTTGCCCACCTGAACCAGGTGAGCCTCCCTCACTCGCCACCTCGCCTCCTGCTCCGTTCGCTTGCCCACCTGAACCAGGTGAGCCTCCCTGTAGGCGGACACCGAGTTGGACATTTTTGACAGTCTAATGGCCACGCGACGCAG
>CAYNEY010000065.1:0-26345 GCA_964396375.1 uncultured Polyangiaceae bacterium
CTTGAGCTTCGGGGGAGCCACCTTGAGCTTCGGGGGAGCCACCTTGAGCTTCGGGAGAACCACCTTGAGCTTCGGGGGAGCCGCCTTGGGCTTCCGGTGAGCCGCCTTGAGCTTCGGGGGAGCCACCTTGGCCTTCCGGTGAGCCGCCTTGGGCTTGGGGCGAGCCGCCTTGAGCTTGGGGCGAGCCGCCTTGAGCTTGGGGCGAGCCGCCTTGGGCTTGGGGTGAGCCGCCTTGGGCTTGGGGCGAGCCGCCTTGGGCTTCGGGTGAGCCACCGGTGCTACTCGCCGTGCCACCGCCCACGCCGGCAGGACTACCCCCGGTGCCGGTTGCGTCGGGGCTCGCATCCTCGGAGCTGCAGGAAGCGAGCGCCGTGAGCAGGCTGGTGAGAAGGAACAGGGGGAGCGGGCGGCGAACCATCGGGGTCATGAGAGCATTCTCCTCGGCTTCGGTCGAAGCTGGCCTAGGGCACGAGCCCATAGTCTTCGGACATCTGATCGTAGAGTTTGATGTGGTCATTAGTGATGCGGCGATCACCGTCGCGCTCGAAGAGCGCCTCGCCCCAACGAGTGGGCTCCCAAAGGAACGTGCCGAGCCCACGACCATCCGGGAGCGACCACATCAGGTCGTTCGTGGCGCGCTTCTCCTCCGAGTACTCCGCCACCACGAAGTCGAGCTTGGGATAGGCGAGGGCCAGCTGCTCGAAGCTCTCCTTCCACCCGGCGAAGGGCCCGTGCCATTCGGGGTAGCAGGATTGCCCGAGGACATCGAAGTCCACGCCTTCGGCCAGCATGTTCGAGAGCCACCAATCGGTGGTCGAGAAGCTGTCGGGCTTGTCCAGATGGAGCATCACCCGCACCCTGGGGCTGACCGCCCGCACCCCGGTGATCCCGGCCTTGACCAAGCGGGCGAAGTTCGGCCAGTTCTGGTCCCCGCTCCGCCCTTCGGGGAACAGGAAACCCGGCGTGATCTCGTTGCCGAGCTCAACCATGTCGGGCAGAAGTCCGCGCTCCGCGAAGGCAAGCAACGTGGTCGTCGTGTACGCTTCGACCGCGAGCGCGAGTTCGTCCAGCGTGAGCCCCTCGAAGCTCGCAGGCTTGTGCTGATCATCGGGATCGGCCCAGGTGTCGCTCAGGTGCAAGTTGAGCAGGAGCCCCATGCCCGCGCGGACGGCGCGCTCCGCCATCAGCAGCGTGTGCTCGAGATCACAGTAGGGCTCGGCGCGCTCGGTCTGGTCGTGCTGGTACCCGCACACCCAGGCGCCGTCTTCGGCGACGCGGCAAGGTTGCGAAGGGTCGACGAACAGCCGGAGGCGCACGAAGTTCATGCCATGGTCGGTCAGAAGCTCGAAGAGCTCTTTTTCGACCCCCTCGTCCACATAGATGACCCCGAGGTCTTGCTCTTCGTCCACCCAGGAGATGTCCGCCCCCAAGATGAACCTGCTTCGGGTAGCCGCCCCGCCAGCGCCGGTGGCGCTCGAGGGCTCGGTCGTTCCCGCGCCGGCCATGCCCACATAGTCCGCGACGGTGAGCGCCTGCTCCCCGCAACTCCCGAGCAGGAGGGGCAGAAGATTCAGGGCTAGGACGAGATTTGGGCGGGACACGCGGCTCTGCTTTCTCCTGTTTCATGACACGCGAAAAAGGATCGGGCCGACTGTCGATTTTCGCCTCTTCCGCGCGTCCTTTCGGCCGACCAGGGTGACGGCTAGGGCGCCGCCGGTTCACCGGAGAGGCCGATCCGCCCACCGCCGATGGCCAGAGTCACCGAGGTGCGCCATCGCCCGGTGTGGGAAAGTTCGCGAAGCTCACCGCTCTCGGTCTCTGCCAGATGGCTCATGGTGGTGAGGAGCAGCTCGGCGCGGAGCTCCGGGCGCAACAGCACGCCGCCGAGCTCCCACTCCGGACCGACCGCGAGCCGGAGGAAGGGAAGCTCCGTCATCGAGTCGCGACGTGGAATGAGGTTGGCTTCGGTGGAGGTCGTCGCGAGGTGGTGGAACGCGACACCTGCGCTCATCGCACCCGTCCAGACCAGCCGTGGGTGAACCTGGGCGGAGACGGTAAGACCTCCGGTCAACTCCTGACTGCGTCGGATCAGGGTGAGGCCCCCGCGGAAGAGTCGCGTCGGGAAGCGGAGCTGCCCCTCGGCGCGCACGCCGACACCGAGAGTTGCCTGGCTCCGCCGCAGCTCCACCACAAGGCCCGGACCATGCGCGACCGCCGTGGCATCTTCGGTGAAGCCGTACTCGAGCGCCGGGATGAGCTCGGTGCGAGCGCTCCGCGTTTCGGGAACGAGCGCACCGTGCAGCTTCACCGTACCGGTGGGCGGCTGGGCAGGCTGGGCAGGCTGGGTGGTGGCGCGTTCCGTCTCGAGGAGGGCGAGGGTCGAGGCGAGCAAGATCTGGACGAGCTGTTCGCGACCCAGCTCGTCGAGGCCGCGAGGTAGGGCGACCTCCCGCACCAGGCTGCGCGCATCGCCGGGAGGAAGGAAGGTGAGGCGTGCTCGATTCGGCTCCAGCAACCCGATCCAGATATTGGTCGTAAGCTCCGCGGGAACGCCTGACTGCGCTGGCGTGAGGTGGCAGCGGGTCACATGCCGGATCGCGTTCGAGCCCAGCCAATCGGCGATCAGCCTGGCGAGGTCGGGCTGGTCGCAGAGTTCTGCCTGCAGATGGATGACGACCTCCGGTGCAGCGGCGTCCGACGCCCGGCCCGCGCCCGAGCCGAGTAAGCCCAGGCACAGCGCCCAGAAGATGGCAGGACCACGCAAGCTCAGTCGAGCTCCGCGAGCCGCTCACGTGCCAAGGTCGCATAGATGGTGGCCGGGTGACGGGCGAGCAGACTCTCCCAGATCTGGCGCTCTTCGCGGGCGCGCCCTTGACGACGGAGCGCCGTAGCCTGTCCGTACCAAGCCTCTTCGGCGAGCTCGCCGCCGGGCAAAGCCGCAAGATAGCGGCCGTAGGCCGTCAAGGCTTCTTGGTTCCGATGCTGACCCAAGAAAAGGCGCCCGAGCAGGGCCAGCGACAAGCTGGCCTCGCGTGAGCGCGGGAAGGTTCTCTGCAGGGTCTGGTAGGAGGCGATCGCAGCCTCGAGCTGCCCGCGACGTCGCAGCGCATTTCCGGCCGCGAAGAGCTCGGCTGCCGTCGAAGTCTCGAGCTTGGGCGGCGTGTTTGCGCTCGGGGTGGGTGCGAGCTCATGGACCAGGTTAGGCGCGTCCAGCTCGGTCGATGGTGGCGTGTTCGCGTTTGCTTTCCGGGCAGGCGTGCTCACGGCGTCCGGCGCTCGGGCGGCGGCGCTCGGTGGCGCTGGCTGCGGCGGCGTTGGGGAAATGACCAGGGTGGCGGCGGCCGCCGCCGACGCCAAGGTCACGAACCCGAGCCACAGGTGGACCGCCAGGGGTCGTCGGCCCTTGCCGGAGCGCCGCTGCAACACCGCCGCGACCGCCCGCGACACCTGCGCCTGCTCCGCCGATGTGTCGAACTCCTCGCGATCGAAGCTCTGCCCCGCTCGGAAGAGGAACTCTTCGGTCTCGGAGGCCCGGAGCTGCATCGAGAGCCGCCGGAGCTCGACCTCACTTGCCGTACCTCGCCGCGCCATGATCGCCAGATCTTCCGGGTGTCGGCTCTGGTCCGTCATGACGCCCCCTGCAGCGACTCCCGCAGCTCGTGATCGGCCGCGAGCCGACGGCGCAGCTTCTGCTTTCCCGCCGCGAGCCGGCTCTTCACCGTGTTCGGCGGGACCCCGGTGCTCGCCGCCATCTCCGCCACCGTGTAGCCCAAGATGCAGTAAAGACCCATCACCTCCGCCAGCGGAGTGGGCAGCTCATCCAGCAAGCTCATGAGCAGCGCACGACGGTGTGCGTCCTTCGGCTCCGTTTGCGCCGGGAACTCCTCCAGCTCTGCCGGCAGCCCGAGCGGCGTCAGCTTTTGGCGCAGGCCGTGACGTCGGCGCGCCGCCAAGGCACTCAAGAGCGCGATCCGACGGAGGAAGTGGCTGAGCGTGCAATCACCGCGAAAGCGGGGGAGCGCATCCAAGGCTCCGAGCAGAGCCTCCTGCAGCACGTCCTCCAGATCGGGATGATCGTGACCGAGCACCTGCCGGACCACACGCAGCAAGAGCGGACTCACCAAGGTAAGGAATGGCCGCGTGGCCGAGTCGTGGCCATCGAGCAGCGCCCGAGCCAAGCCTTCGAGCTTGTCCGGTCGGGGTGCTGGGCGGTCGAAAACGGACAGGGACACGCGCGGTCGACTCCACCTCGATCGTTGCATGGGAAAGACAAATGGATCGCCAATCGTCTCTGGTTCCTCCAGAACGGCCGAATGGCCCACGCTCCTCCCGGTGATGCAGCTGGCGCAAGTGGGAAGGTTTTGCGAGTAAGGGCCGGTGAAGACCTACTTCGACTACTACGGAGACATCGGGCTGCAGCGCGCCATGGTCCTGGACGAGGTGCGGAGCGTCGCCTTCGCCGAGGCCCTCGCCGAGGTGGTGAAGCCCGGAGCGCGCGTGCTGGATGTGGGCACAGGCACGGGGCTGCTGGCCATGTTGGCCGCCCGAGCTGGGGCCGCCAGCGTGGTTGGGATCGATCAGGCGCGGATCGCCGAAGTGGCACGTCGCTTGGTGAGCGACAATCACCTCGCGGATCGTGTGACCATCCTCGAGGGCCGTGCCGCAGAGCTGAAGCTCGAGCAGCCCGTCGATCTTCTGGTCTCGGAGTGGCTCGGTGAGATGGCCTTCGAGGAGAACATGCTGCCCGACGTGTTGAAGGCGCGTGATCACAACCTCGCCCCCGGGGGATGTATGCTCCCGAGCGCCGTCACGCTCCTGCTCGCGCCGCTCGAAGATCACTCGCTTTACTACGACGAGTCCGTGGGCTCTTGGCAAAGAACCTACTACGGCCTCGACTTCTCCCGCCTGGAGGCAGAAGAGCTCGCCCAGTGCCGGGCCATGCGCACGGTGGTCGCCCCCGAGGCGCTCCTCAGCGCCCCCGCCGAACTCTTCACCCTGGATCTGGTTCGGGCCACGGCGGACGACCCCTACCGCTCGGGCACGGCACGATTCGAGATCGTCCGCGACGGTGAGTGCCATGGTTTCCTCGGCTGGTTTCGGGCCAAGCTCAGCCCCAACGTGACCCTCGACACCGGGCCCGGGTACCGCCCCACCCACTGGATGCAGACCTACTTCGCCTTTCCCGCCACGCGACTCTCGGCGGGGGAGCAGCTCCAGGTGAGCTACGCCTTCGATCGCATCCCTTACAGTCCTCGTGGGCTGGACGTGACGCTGGGTGTCAAGGGAGAGGTGCGCGCCTTCTCTCTCGACTGAACCGAGCGCGCATTGCGCTTCGTCCCTCGCACTCAGCGCTTGACCCACCACTCGGTACCCGTGGGCCCATCACGGAGTTCGACTCCGAGCGCCAGAAGCTCGTCCCGGAGCAGATCCGAGCGGGCGAAATCTCGGTTCGCCCGGGCTTCGGCGCGCCTCAGAAGGGTATCTTCGATCGCGGCCGCGTCCAGACCTCGAGACTTCACCAAGAAGGCGCGCAGCGCCTCGAGAGCAGCCTCGGGAGCGGTCCCGCACAGGCCGAGCGCGCCCAGCGCCTCTCTCAGATCGCGGGTGAGCCGTCGCACCGTGGCCAACACCGACTCTTCGCCTCCGGGCAGCTTCTTCAGCTCCTTCGGGCGCAGATCGAGTAGTTCGTTGAGGGTGCGCAGGGTGTCGCTCAGCCCAGCCAGCGCGCGGGCGGTGTTGAAGTCGTCGTCCATCGCCTCGACGAAGCGCGCGAGAGTTTGCTCGGGTGCCACCGAGGAGAGCAGCGGAGTGGCCAAGGGGATCTCGCGATTCGACAGAGCCAGATCGGCGCGGCGCAGCGTCTTGTAGAAGTACTCCAGGCGGTCGAAGGCCACATCGATGGTGCCGCGGACGGTCGAGCCGCCCTCGCTTTTTGCATCCTCCCGGGTCTGGCTGAAATCGATGGGGTGCGCGTAGTGGGTGCCGAGGATCAGAAGGCGCCACACCTCGGGCGGTGCCATCGTGAGCCCGGCCTGGATGGTGATGAAGTTGCCGAGGCTCTTTGACATCTTCACTCCGTCCACGGTGACGAAGCCGTTGTGGAGCCAGGCATGGCAGAACGGGAGACCACAACTCGCCTCGGATTGTGCGATCTCGTTCTCGTGGTGCGGGAAGATCAGATCCTTTCCGCCGCCGTGGATATCGAAGGGCTGACCGAGTTCTTCGACGCTCATCGCCGAGCACTCGATGTGCCACCCCGGCCTGCCCTCGCCCCAGGGTGACGGCCAGTGGGGCTCACCGGGCAGGGCGCGCTTCCAGAGCGCGAAGTCGACCTCGTTCCTTTTTTTGTCGGTGCCGCCGACGCGACCACCCTTCTGCATCTCTCGGAAGTCACGTCCCGAAAGCTTGCCGTAGGCTCCGGTCTCGGCGTGGTAGCGTGGTACGTCGAAGTACACGTCACCGTCCGCTTCATACGCGAAGCCTCGCTCCATGATCTTCTGGATCAGGGCGATCACCCCGGGGATGCGCTCGGAGACCCGCGGCTCGACGGTGGCGGGGACCAGGTTGAAGGGCCCGAAATCCTGGTGGCGAAACACGTCGATGAAGTAATCCGACACGATCTCCGCGAGGTGGCGGGAGCTGGCCTCAGCGCGCTTTCGGATCAGCTCGTCCTCGGCGAGTCGCTCGGCCCACTGGGTTTCGGTGAAGGAGGCGTAGGTGGCGTGGTTGCGCCAAGTGCCGGAAGGTCCCTCGGCGATCTCGCGGGCTCGGTTGATGATCTTGTCGTCGATATCAGTGAAATTGCGCACGTAACGCACGTCAAGCCCGCGGTACATCAAATACCGGATGATCGCGTCGAACGACAAATAGCAGCGGAGGTGTCCGACGTGACAGCGTCCATAGACCGTCACTCCGCACACGTACATGCGGATCTTGCCCGGCTCGATGGGGCACAGTTCTTCCTTCTTTCGGCTGAGGACGTTCTGGATCTGGATGGCCATGGCTGACAGTGCTCTCACCGTCGCCCGAACTGGGCGAGTCGGCCGGGGATCTACCGATGCTTCGCTGTCGTGACAAGTCACCGCGCGTTATCCGCGCCTTTCGCGTGGAACACCCGGGCGGAATCGGGCTTGGCCCGAGGTCACAGAGGCATGGGCAGCCGGCTGCCCAGCATCGTGTCGAGCACACGCTCGAAGCAGCGTCGTGCCGGAGCCATGAGCGCGGGGGCGTGGCGTGCGGTTTCTCGGCGCAGCCTCACGATGGTGTCTTCGCCGAGCCCGGCCAACTCGGCGGCATGGCCCACGTACCAGGCTTCGAGGGAGGACTCGGTGACTTCCAGATGGAATTGCAACCCGAGTGCGGTCGTGCCGACCTGAAAGGCTTGGTGCGGCGTTTTCGGGGTCGAGGCCAACCAGGTGGCGCCTGTCGGCAGATCGAAGGTGTCCCCGTGCCAGTGCAGCACCGCACACGATCCGAGTTCGGAGAGCGGGTGTGTTGCAGCCAAAGGCGTGAAGGTGAGCGGCGACCAACCGATCTCCTTCTGTGAACCTGGGTAGACGCGGGCGCCGAGGGCGCGGGCCAAGAGCTGAGCGCCAAGGCAGATCCCGAGCGTCGGACGACCCGTGCGGACACGCGCTTCCAGCACCGCGAGTTCGGTGCGAAGGAAAGGGAAGAGGTGGTCTTCGTAGGCCCCGATGGGTCCGCCCAGCACCACCAGGAGCTCAGCGGAAATGAGTTCTCCGAGGTGAAGTGGCGTGGTCGGAACATCGATGAGCTCGACCTCGAGACCGCGCTCGCGGAGCAGCGGCTCGAGCAACCCGAGGGATTCGAACGGAACGTGTCGGAGGGCCACAGCGCGAGGCATACGGAGAGCTGATTGTAGAGGTGGGTCCGTTTCCTCCCGGTTTCGGAGGTAGAGAGTCAGGCGGACTGCTCCGGGGCGGCCAATGGGCCAAAACTCCGATACCAACAAAAGTGCAAAAATCGAGGGCAAAGACCCTCTCTATCTGTGGCATTGCTCCGAAAAAAGACGTTTCAAGTGCCCCACTTTGTGGGAAGGTAAGCGCCGATGTGGGCAGCTGCGCACCTTGCGCCAAGTCAAGGGATGCAAGCTCGTCACTTCGATAAGTAGGGAGTGGCAACCGCCCGCGCGTGTCTCACCCAAGTCTCGTCCCAAACCGAACCTCCTCCAGGATCTCGCCATGCGTAACAAGCCAATCATCGCCGTCGAAAGCGCCGTCCTCGCCTTCTCCCTCGCTCTTCCTGCCTTTGCGCAGACAGTCGAGGTCAATCCTCCGCTGGTGCTCACCGAGCAGATGCAGCTCGCCGGAGACTTCGCGCTGATCGGGAACACCATCGGGTTCGATTGCAGCAACGAACTCGGTCCGGTCGAGGATCGCGTCCTCGGTTCGGCCACTTCGGTGAGCTGCGAAGACGTCGCCTTCGCGAACGACAGCTCCCCCGATCTGTTCTTCACCATCGACGAGGGCGATATGTCGCGCGCGGACGGGACGGTCACCCTCGAGCAGGCGACCAGCTCGGCGCATCTCGCGCTCCCGGAAGGGGCGGTCGTCCACTACGCGCGGCTCTACTGGTCGGGGTATCTGTCGGTGACCGACACCGCGGGCGGCGTCGAGCCTGATCCCGAGGTGTCGCTCCTACTGCCGGGGGCCAGTGCGCCCGTGACGGTGTCGGCAGAGCGCCGGGCCACCGCGGCTTACACCCACGACTCCGGACCCGCCAATTTCTACCAGTCGAGCGCGGTGCTGTGTGATCTGGAGAAGGGGAACACGGACCTCCAAGAGCTTATCACCTCCGGAAGCTACCAGGTCTCGGGGATCTACACGGCCGATTTCCGGACCGCTGACAGCAACGGCCCCATGGGCAACTGGTGGATGGTGGTCTTTTACGAGGAGCCCGGCTCCATCGCCGATCGCCAGCTCACGCTCTTCGAGGGTTTGAAGGCGGTCAATGAGGACGTGACCACCCACGAAGCGGTGACGGTGAGTGGCTTCAACGTTCCCGCCGGCTTTGACGCCAAGCTCGGGGTGGTGAGCTACGAGGGTGACGAGGCCTATGCCGAGGACAGCGTGACCTTCAATGGCGTCACCCTGGATGACGGCTCGGGTGTCCTCAACAACTTCTTCAACGGCAGCCGCGCAGGGACCGATGAGCGTGACCGCCCGTACCTGAGCGGCGCCCCCGGCAGTATGGGTGGCTTCGATCTGGATCTGGTGGATCTGAAGGCCCAGGGCGCGATTGCCCGTGGGAATACCTCCGCCACCGTGACCGCGACCAGCGCGGGTGAGGCCTACACCCTCGGCGCCTTCATCACCTCCATCTCCACCTGGAGCCCGTTCTTCGGTACTTCCACCAAGGTGGTGCGCAATGTCAACGGACGCCCCGTGCAGTTCCCTGGGGACACCGTAGAGTACACCCTCACCATCGAGAACACTGGCAACGACGCCGCCATCAACGTGGTGGTGAGCGATGAGCTTCCCGAAGAGGTCAGCTTCGTCGAAGGCTCGCTTTCGGTCGGCCGTGATTGCGTGGACAGTAACAACGACGGCTTCATCATCGGTGATGAGCTCACTGCCTGCCGCGACGACGCCGCGGCGTCGATCGTGATCACAGACGGCGTGATCACCGCCAACGTCGCTCGGATGCCGGTGGACGAAAGCATCACCATCGTGTTCCGTGCGGTGCTGGATGCGGACGAGACGCTGGTCGGCACCACTATCGCCAACATCGGCGTCATCACCGCGGATGGCGAGCGCGGGGATGAGACCACCGAGACCAAGACCGATCCCGAGGATGGCACCAACGTTCATGTCGACGAGTGCGAGACCGACGAGGACTGCAAGAGCCCCGCGCGCCCGCGCTGCGCGACCTGGCGCGATCCGCGGGTGTGCATAGCCGTGTCGTCGGGTGTCGGCGGTGCGAGCGGCGTTGGTGGTACCGCCGGTGACGCAGGTGGCAGTACGGGTGAAGCCGGCGCTACAGGTGTTGCCGGTTCGACGGGCGTGGCCGGTTCCACGGGAACCGGCGAAGGTGGCACCGGGACCGCCGGCGCGACTGGCGAGCAGGGCGGCACCACTGGGGAAGCCGGCGCGGCCACGGCCGGGGAAGCTGGCACGACCAGCGTCGAAGGTGAAGGTGGTGCGGCGGGCGGAACCGAGACCGGCGAGGGCGGTGAAGCGGGCGGAACCGAGACCGGCGAGGGCGGCGCAGCAGGCAGCACCAGCACTGGCGTGGGCGGTATCACCATTACCGAGGGTGAAGCGGGCGCGACTGCGACCGCCGGAACCACCAACGGTGGAGAGGCTGGCGAAGGTGAAGGCGGTTCGGTCGGCGAAGCCGGCTCGAACACCGCGGGCACGGACGCCAATCAGGCTGGCGAAGGCCCAGTGGGTGCCGCCGGTGAGGGCCCCGTGGACTCCGATGGCCTCTGGTCGGGTCTGGTCGAGGGCGGTGGCTGCGGCTGCAGCGTTCCCGCGCAGTCCAGCAACAAGGCAGGGCTGTTCCTGCTCGGCGGGCTCCTCTTCCTGTTCGGGCGCCGCCGCGCCAAGACCGCGCGCTGAACCGAAGCTCGCGTGAGCGAAGGGCCCGGGTCGATCACCATCGGCTCGGGCCTTCGTGTGTTCAGTTCCCACGGAGTCGGAAGGTGGCGCGTTCGAGCTGCTCGTCGAAGTCGCGCAGGCGCTCGAGCCTGGCCTGTCCCTCTGGCCCCTGGGTGATGAAGTAGTCCGGATAGTTCAGGGCTTCGAGGGCGATCAGATCGTCTCCGGTTTGGCTCTTGCCTTCGCCAAAGCAGAAGGTCGCATCGCGAGCGAAGCCCGCAGTATCGTCGGTGGGATCGACCCAGAGCAGGTAGTCCGAGTGGCGAAGGAACGAGCCTAGGGCAAAGGCCAGCTCGAGCGTGATGCAGCTTGGATCAGCGAGTCCTGGGAGCACGCGCCAACGACCAACGCTGTCGTCATCGAAGAGCACCGTCGCTTGGCCGGTCACGCGGGACAGAAAACCAGACGGCGCAGCCAGGGGTTCTAGCGTCACCGTCCCGCCCGCCACAGGCTCGAGCTGCCAGGTTTTGCTGGTGGGCTCGGAGGCTGCGACGAGCATCAGGGAGGAGGGCTGCTCGAGGTTCCCCTGAGCCGTGGCCCCGAGGTGGAGCCCGGTCTGCTCGTGGACCAGAGAGAAGTCCTCGTTTGCGACCAAGAGCGACCAGAGCTGCGCCGGAAGGCCCAGGCAGGGAGCCTGAACCACGGTGGTGCCAGCGCCGGACTCGCCGGGCAGTGGCTGGAGGCAGAGGCCACTTCGGGCGCTTCGGAGCGAAACCCGCTGGTCTTGTTCCACCGAAAACCAGAACTTCTGAGTGATAGCGCCCTGACACGCAGCCAAAACGAGCGGGGTGTTCGCTGCCAGGCTTCCGGTTGTGACCTGTACGCAGGAGGTGAGCTCCTCTGAGGGATGAACCAGATAGGCGGTGTCGAGACGGAGGGGCAGGCAGTCGAGGTCGGTGCTCCCGATGTTGCAGTCAAGGCTGGCTCCGGCCGCTCCGGCATCGTTCTCCGAGGAGCCCGCCGCCCCCGCGTCCCCGCTCGCATTGCGATCGAGATCCGACAGATCCCGAAATGAACAGGCGCTCAGCAATGCGAGCAGGAGTCCCGAGAGGAGCGGTCCGGACCCTGGCACTAGAAGCTCCCTTCGCACACAGAAGCGACACCGTCCGGAAGTGGCATGATTCCGACGCGAAGCTTCGGCGCCGTCGCCTGGTTTGAGGTGTCAGAGGTCAAGAAGAGCGTGGTGGCGGTGCCCAGTCCCAAGAGGCCGATCCCGAGCGAGATGTCCGCGAAGAGATAGGCGCGACGCACAGAATCGAGTTCTGCTGTGCGGCAATCAGGCGCACAGCTGTCGCGCAACTCCGCTTCTCGGTTCGCTCCGTACGCGGCGAGGCCTGCGAAGGCAGAGAGCCCGAGCACCCCCACCCCTCCGAACACCCAAGGTAGGCTGGAGGCGTCCTGGCTCCTGGCCTCGATGGGGGGAGAAGGCTCCGGGGATTTTTGCACCAGGACGCGCACCAAGCGGTTCTTCTCCGCCGGCAAGAGCGTGAGCTGCCGCTCGATCGGGGGCTGGCCGGGGATCAGCAGAACGAAGCGATGCTGGCCGGGATCGAGCTCCAGGGGATCACCGTCGATGCGCTCGAGGAGGCGCACCCCGTCGCGCAGCACCGAGACCTCGGTGAGGGACTGCCCATCGCGACGCACCTCGAAGATCACAGTGGCGATGGTGGCGTTCACATCGACCAGCCAACTCGTGCAAGCCTGAGAGATGAACTCCGGGCATCTGGGGTCTCGGCACAGCAGCAGCTGGTTCCGTGCCAGAAGGTAGTTTTCGGCCAGGCGCTGTTCCTGAGCGCTCTCGTAGGCGTTGGCGCAGCGTTGGCGAAACTCCCTGTTCTGGCTCTGGTCTTTGGCATCCACCGGGCGCGGAACGAGCAGGGCGAGGCCGAGCACGCAGCCGAGCCCGAGGGTTCGTGGTGGCCTTGGACTGCGATGAGGTGATGATGTGGTCGACGACTCGCCCATGACTCAGAGACACTCGGGCCGGATGCGGCGGATCCCGCTTTCGTCGATCCAATACGGCGGGTTACACGAGGGACGTGAGGGGGGACGAGGGCGGATACTCGGAATTCTGCGAGAAGATGATGCGGCCTGCGGGTCAGAGAGGGAAGGGGGAGGCACGGTGGACAGGCGCACAGGCGCGCTTCCGGCTGCGAGAGGGGTGGTCCCCGAGGCGGCGGGTGGAAGCGGAGGGTTGGCTTCTGGTGTGGTCGCGCGAGGTTGCGCCGAGGGTTGTGCTGCCCCATGGCCTGGCTGTGCTGCACCGCGCCCGAACAGCAGCAGCATGACGGCGGTCCCTAAGAGCAGCGCGCCGGCCACACCGATGACGAGCGCGCGCCGTGAGCGAGGGCGCTTCGGGACCTCGACCAGCGTTGCATCATTCGGATCACTCGACACCGGCCGGAGCAACGGTGGGCGAGACGCGACGGCGGCTGATGGCCCACCCGCCTCGATGCGCGCGAGCAGCGCCTTCTGTCGTGCCAACGCCTCCCGAGCGACGGTCGACACCCAGGTGCCGATCTCGGTGGGTCGAGGCACGATGGCGGTGGCTTCGAGCGCGTCCGCGAACTCCGCAGCGGTGCCGTACCGAGCCTTCGGGTCGCGCGCGAGGGCGCGGAGCACGACTCGGTCGAGCAGAGGTGTGAGCTCGGGCACGAACTGGCTCGGCGGTGGGATAGGACGATTGAGGAGCTTGGCGCTGGTCTGACCCACGTCATCCCCGAGAAAGAGACGCTTCTTCGTCAGACACTCCCAGAGCACCGTGCCCATGGCAAACACATCGGTGCGCGCATCCACCTCTTCACCACGGAGCTGTTCCGGGGCCATGTAGGCGAATTTGCCCTTCACCTGACCCTGGACCGTGATTTGATTGCGCAGGGCCGCCTTGGCCACCCCAAAGTCGAGCACTTTGGCCACCCCGTTTACACCCACCATGATGTTCTGCGGGGACATGTCGCGGTGCACGATTTCGAGGCACGACCCATCTTCGGCGGTGGCGATGTGGGCTGCATGCAGGCCCCGGAGCGCCCCGGTCACCACCCCGATCGCGATCGGCACGGAGATGGGAGCGTGTCCCTGGGACGAGAGGCGGAGCAGGGTGGCCAAGGACTCGCCCTCCACGTACTCCATCACCAAGAGGACCTCGTTCTCCTCGAAGACCACATCCAGGGTCTGAACCACGTTGGGATGATTGATACGGGAGGCGAGCCGGGCTTCGTCGACCAACATGGCCACGAACTCGGGTTCGGCCGCGAACTGTTCGTGCAACCGTTTGATGGCGACGGTGCGTGAGAACCCGAAGCGGGACACCAGCCTGCCGAGGTGCACCTTGGCCATTCCGCCCGAGGCGATCGAGTCGTAAAGAACGTAGCGTCCGATCACGCGCCCGTCGGAAGCCTGCGCTGCGGGCAGAGCCATCAGAGACCAGGGTAGCAGCTCGGGACTGGCGCGCGCGGCAGAAAATCGGCAAGGGTAGCAGGGGTCACTACAGACTCCCACTTTTCGTGCGCCCGACGCCGTTCTAGGCGACCGGGGCTTACGCGATGGTCGGCTTCGGTCGTTCGAGGCAAGGTGCCGAGCAGTGCGCGGAGTCCCGCTCTCGTCGGAGCCGAGGAGTGCGGCGAGCAGCGGAGCCGTGCCAGCACGAAGACTCTCCCGCTCGTCGATCGCGAGCAGCTGCTCGACGTCTTGCTTCGTGCCCTCGAGACTCTCGGCGTAGGCTTCGAGATCAAGCGCCCGGCCGAGCTGCCACAGTACCAAAGCTCGCTGTTGGAACGTTGCCCCGAAGGGGGCCGTTGCTTCGAGCGATACTTCGGGCGGGGTACGGCATGTCGACCTTGTGTGCTGGCGCACGCGATGAAGACTGGAGAAACCGAGCGCTGCCGCATGGAAAGCCACGAGGGGCGCGTCTTCGAAGTGACCGCGATCCCAGAGCTCGGGAGCGAAGCGCTGGCGGGGTGGGCGATGGAGGTGCTGCAGGATGTCACCCTGCGCACCAAAGCCGAGCAAGCTCTTCGGGAGAGCGAGGAGCGCTTCCGGACCATGGCTGAGAACAGCGTGGACATGATCCTGCGCTTCGATCACAAGTATCGGTATCTTTATGCCAATCCCTTTGCCTGTGCCAGCTTCGGGATCCCCTCGGAGCGCCTGATCGGCATGACCCTCAGCGAGGTCCACGAAGACAGGTCGTGGTGTGAGCGGGTAGAAGGTGAGATCGATCTGGTGTTTTCCCGCGGGGAGAGCCGCCGGGTCCAGATCGAGTGGGGGCAGGGCTTCTGGGCGGACTGGTTCCTCTTCCCGGAGCGCAGCGCCGACGGCAAGACCACCGCGGTCTTGTCCACGGTGCGCGACATCACCTACCTGAAGCGTACCGAAGAGGAGTTGCGACAACGCGAGAGCCGTCTGGAGCAGGCGCAATCCCTGGCCAATGTCGGCGATTTCTTGTGGGAGAGCCACCCCGAGCGGCTGGTGGTGTCAGCCCAGCTCCGTCGCATCTTGGGGGTCACGGATGATGACCTCGAGCTTGATACCGCCACTCTGCGCGCGGCGATAGGCCCTGACTTGCACCGAGTCTGGGTCAACTTGGTCTACTCGGCGATCGAGGGTTCTCGGCCCACGCAGTTTCGCACCAAGCTGCGGCGCATCGACGGTGCTTTGCGGGAGGTGGCGGTGGCTGTGCGCGTGGAGCGCGACGAGTTCGGCTCGGTCCGCTCCGTCGCCGGCTCGGTGCAGGACATCACCGATCAGGCTTTGGCCGAGGCAGCGCTGGCCAAGAGCGAGCAAACCTATCGAATGATCGCTGACAACGTGGGGGACGGGATCTGGTCACTCGACATCGCGAGCATGAGCTTCTCCTATGCCAACCCGAGCGTGATCGAGGCGAGCGGCTACTCCGTTCACGAACTCTCGGAGCTCACACTGAGCCAACTGGTCACCTCCGAGTCGATGCTCACGATCCAACGCCACATGGCCGAGGCCCTGGCTGGCTCGGTGCGGGAACGTCAGAGCCCTCATCGCTTCGAGGTGGAGGAAATCACCAAGGCCGGCGAGCACCGATGGGTGGAGGTGACCGCCCGACTGGTGGTCGATGCCGAGGGAACTCCCCGGGAGGTGGTCGGGGTGACTCACGATGTGACGGAGCGGCATCGAGCCCTCGAACTCCTGGCTCGGGCCAAGACCCAGGCCGAGGAGGCCAGTCGTCTGAAGTCGCGCTTCCTCTCCAACGTGTCGCACGAGGTGCGCACCCCGCTCAACGCCATCATAGGGCTCACCGAGTTGATTGCTCGTGACACCGATGTCGAGGTTGCCCGCGAGCGCGCCAAGATGGTGCTTTATGAATCCGAGGTGCTGCTGGCCCTGGTGAATGATCTGCTCGATCACGCCAAGGTCGAGGAGGGAAGACTCGAGATCACCCCCGAACCGAACGACCTGCATGAGCTGCTCGAGTCGGTTGCTCGGAGTGCCCGGCTCTTGGCGCGGCGGAAGGGGCTCGAGTTCGAGTATCGGTTGGGTTCAGACGTCCCGCAGACGGTGCACTGCGATGCCCTTCGGCTGCGTCAGATCCTGCAGAACTTGCTCAACAACGCCGTGAAGTTCACCGAGACCGGTCGCATCGAATTGGCGGTGGACAGATTGGCTGTGCACGAACAAGCCTCCACCGTCCGGTTCTCGGTCAAAGATACCGGGATCGGGATCCGTGCCGATCGGCAGCAAGCGATCTTCGAGCCCTTCGTCCAAGCGGATTCGGACACGACTCGGCGCTACGGCGGCACCGGTCTCGGAACCACCATCGCCCGGGAGCTGACAGAGCGGATGGGGGGGCACATCCACCTGTCGAGTGTGCTGGGGAGGGGGTCACGCTTCTGGTTCGAATTGCCTCTCCAACAGGCGGTCTCGAGAGAGCTGCCGAGTGAACCCTCTTCCACCCGCCGGCGCTCCAGCATCGGGATGCGCGGTGCGATCCTGGTCGTCGAAGACTACCCCACCAATCACCGGATCCTTCGAGAGCATCTGGAGAGCGCGGGGCACCAGGTGGTGGTGATGGAGAACGGAGCAGACGCGGTGCGCATCTGCGAGCAGCGGCGTTTCGATTTGGTGTTCATGGATCTGCAGATGCCGCAGATGGACGGGTTTGAGGCCACCCGGCGCATCAGAAAGCTTCCGGGAGTGCTGGGCGAGGTGCCGATCATCGCCATGACCGCCAGCGCCGAGGCCAGTACTTGGCGGGAGTGTGAGAGCTTCGGGATGAACGGGATTCTTACCAAACCCGTGCGAACAAAGGCGGTGCTCTCCACGGTGACACAGTGGCTGGTCGCCGACTCCGAGCCGGCGCCGCCCTCGATCGCCGGTGAGGCGCGGGAGCTGGAGCGGCTCGGGCGGCTGGTGGCCTTCGACTATCAGTCTCTGGTGGAGCAGTTCGCCGGAAAGAAGCAGCTCGCGCGCTCGGTGGCTGAAGATTTCGTCCAGTCATTGGTGCATGAGATAGAGAGCCTTCGAGAGTCCTGTGAGCGGGGTGACCGCGAGGCGGTGCGACAGCGAGCCCACCGGGTGAAGGGTGGGGCGCTCACTATCGGGGCGCTCGAGGTAGCCGATCTGGCGCGTGCGCTGGAAGAGGGCGCTGCGACAGAGCCGCAGACGGAGATCTCCGACACCATAAAGCGACTCGGAGAGGCACAGGCCAATCTGGCGACGGTCCTTCAGAGTGAACTCAAGAAAGCGGAGGCGTTATGAGGAGTTTGGTGATCGACGACGACTACACGAGCCGGGTTCAGTCAAAGTCCCTGCTCTCCGAGTTTGGGGACGTGGACGGAGCGCCGAGCGGTGAACTCGGTCTTCAGCTCTTCGAGTCCGCCCACGCCGAGGGGCGACCCTACGAGTTGGTCCTCCTCGACGTGGACATGCCGACCCTCTCTGGGGTCGCGGTCGCGAAGAAGATTCGCGAGTGGGAAGAAGGGACGGGCAATCATCGCTGCGGCCGCGCCGCCAAGATCGTGATGCTGTCGGCACTCTCCGACGGAAAAAGCGTCGTGACCTCATTCCGCGCCGGTTGTGAGAGCTACGTGGTAAAGCCACTTTCTCCGAAGAAGCTCCGCGAGGCCCTGAACGAGATCGCTGTCACCGCGGACGGGTAGACGCTCCATCGAAAGAGGGAGGCTATTGTCCTTGCGGCTCAAAGGAGAAGCCGCCCTCGCCATTGGCCTCACCGGCTAGGTTTTCGTTGCCACCGAAGCCGAAGGAGAAGCCGCCCTCGCCGTTGGCCTCACCGGCTAGGTTTTCGTTGCCGCCGAAGCCGAAGGAGAAGCCGCCCTCACCATTGGCCTCACCGGCTAGGTTTTCGTTGCCACCGAAGCCGAAGGAGAAGCCGCCCTCACCATTGGCCTCACCGGCTAGGTTCTCGTTGCCGCCGCGACCGAAAGAGAAGCCGCCCTCGCCATTGGCCTCGCCGGCCTCTCCGCCGGGTCCAGTGAACGTGGTTCCTCCCTGAGACACATTCGTAGGGGCGCCTGACGCGCCGATCGCAGCACCGCCAATCCCGGCGGAGCCCGCGTTTCCACCCGCGGCATCGTCGGCACCTGAGTCGCTTTCGCCGCAGCCGAAGAGAAGTGATGAGCCGAGCATCGCACCGATGGCGAAGCGAGTAAGACGATATAGTGGCATGAAATGTCCTTCCTCGCGGTGTGCCCGCGATCAGCACCACAGTTCCTCGAACGGTTCCGATCGGCTCACGGAAGACGTGAAGGGCTGTCTGTAACGGAACTCAGAAGGACTTTTTCACCGACACAGGTGCGCCAGGGTAGGGGTTGACGCGCATCTCTCGGAAGGCGCGTTCGACGCATCCGCGGTTCACTTCCACGCCTTGCACGCCGAGCAAGCTCACCTGGGTGACGAAGCCGCTCGGGGCAAAGGTAACCTGGACGCGTCCCGAGATCGCACTCTTGCCGCAGCTCTGGGCGCGGCGGGCAGCGCTCGCCAAGGCAGCTCGGGCCATCCCGAGATTGAGGCCGGAGGCTGTGGTGTTGGTGGTTTCGGCGTGGCGTGCTGCCATATTCACTTTGCTGGCTGCTCCGCGCGGTGCTTCTCGCGCGCTCGCCGCCCCCCTCCGCGCTCCGTTCTCGGGAAGATCATCGACGCGGAGGATGGATTCTGGTTCAGTGCTCGGTGTTGTGGCGAGGCGAGCATGGGATAAGACCGGGATCGGTGGCGCGGTGAAGATCTGTGTCGTCTCCCGCGACTGAAACGGACGATTGATGGCTACCAGCGCCCACAGGCACAGCGCGACACCGAAGAGCACATAGGCCATGCGCTCGAGCCCCGGTTGGGTCAACGACGCTACCTTCGGCAACGGTGGTGGAAACGCTGAAGGTGGCAGGCTCGGGGCGGTGAGGGGAGCGAGGCTCTCTGAGGTCGCCTTCGTCGAGGCCTGGTTCGGCATCCGATCCAGGTTTGCGGAGGTCTGCCTCTCACCGACGAGAGGTGAAGGAGGAGAAGCGCCCGGCTCTGCGCGCGGTGCTTCGGATTTCACCTCGGTGGGGAGGGACAAGGGAGCGGGGGGCGGAAGCTCGGTGCGTGGTCGATGTCGTGGCGTGTCGGCGTTCCCTTGGGGACGGAGTGCTGGCGCTCCAAAGGAAGGCATGCGCGGTGGGGGAGGGAGCGAAGGCTCGCGGGGTGGTTTCTTGCTTCGGGCCGGCGCACGCTCGCTCGCCGAGGCGATGCTCTCGCGGAGCTCGGGGATCACGACCAAAGGCACCCACTCGCCGAGCTCCTCGGACCACACCTCGACGTTGCGTGAGCCAAGCTCGCGTGTCCAGAGTCGAGTCAGCTGATCGGTGCGCAGGTTCAGCTTGACGCGCCAGTTGCGCATCGGGCGGCCGTTGGCGCTCGGCGGAGGGAAGGAAGGAACCTTGGCCATCAGCTTTGGGGTGAGCCTCACCCGTCTCTCCCGCGGAGAGTGCTCACCTCGTTGCTCGGGTTCCCTATCAGCCACGCGCGGCTATCCTACCCCCTTACTCGCGGGGTGCCGCCCTCCAAAGTTCACCGTGTGCGTCTCACTATTCGCACACGGTGAACATATTCTACACCCATTGCAATGTGAGAGCCTGCAGGGCACGGAACGACAATTGCTAAGTGGCGGCGCCTGGGGTCGTCCATCCCCATCAGCGAGCCAACTCTCACTCCTCGGAGAGAAGCCGGCGTTCTCCAGTCAGCGCCTTGATGCCGGTGATGTCTTGCACCACCTCCAGCGTGCCGAGGTAGGTCCCGGAAGGATCGCGCACCGGGAAGTAGCGAATGTGGATCTCTTTATTCTGCATGGTGATCCAGAACTCCGCCACCTCACGCCGGCCCGCCTTGAATTCCGCGATGATCTTGTTCACGAGGTGCACGCTCTTCTGGGGATGGCACTCCTGTACCAGAACCCCGATGGCGCCTCGCGTCCTCGGGAAGATCTTCTGGCCGTGCTCGTGACTGAAGTAGCGTACACGGTCTTCGGCATCCACGAAGGACAGCTCGACCGGTAAGGTGTTGAGGACCGCCGCCAGAACCTCGGGGGCGAGGTTCGCCGAGAGATCGGCCAGCCTCTTTTCGCTGAGGCGGCGCGCCACCGCCTGATAGTGACGACGCGTGTCGGCGCCGAAGGAGGCCTCCACCTGCTCGATGCCGGCGCGTACCGCCTCGGCGTCGGACTCCGAGAAGGCGCGCCGCCCCATCGGGTAGAGAATGTCATTTTCCTTCCAGTAGTGCTGGTGGACCAGCTCGGCCCATTCTACGAAGGCGCTCTTCACGCGACCGAGGGCCGCTTTGTCGCCGGCGCGGAGCTCGCGGGCTGCTTCGCCCATGGACGCCAGCAGCTCGCGCCCGCGGTCGTGCTCGGCCAGCATCACTGCCAGTGGCCCGCCGTGGCGCGGGATCCCCTGCTGCTCGAGGCGAGGGAAGAGGTGAAGCTCTTCCTTCTTGTTGTGGACCCCCTCGGCGAACTTCACGAAATAGTCCACGAACTCTCCGACCAGCTCGGCCGAAGGCGTGGCGCTTCCGGCGAGTTCCTCTTGAAAGGCCGCGATCACCCGCTCGATGGCTTCATGGTCGGCGACCAGCAGGCTGTCCCAAGTGTTGGATGGATGGTGTGATGACATCAGATGCGCTCCCGAAGGTTGAGGTGTGCTGTGAGATCGGCGCCACGAAGAGCCGATGGTGCCGATGTTGAACGGTGAAGTGCGCGGGAAGGGTGGTGCCTCGGCCAAGGCGGGCCGAACCCACCGGCATGTTTGGTAATCGCCGCTAGGGTTTTCCAGCGGACGAAGGCGTGGGGGTGGCGGCCACCTTTACCGGCACAGCGCTCGGCGTGGGGGTGGCGGCCACCTTTACCGGCACAGCGCTCGGCGTGGGGGTGGCGGCCACCTTTACCGGCACAGCGCTCGGCGTGGCGGCGCTCGCAGCCGGGGCGGGGGCGCTGGAACTTGGCACCGTGTCGCTCGGGGCGCTCGGGGTTGGCTTCACCGTGCCCGGCCTCAGGCCGACCGCCTTCACCTGGGCTTGTCGCGACAGATCGATCGATTCTCCCAGGATCCTCGCCATCTCCTGGGGCGCGTGGAAGCCCATCGAGTTCTCCGCGGCGACGAAATCGAGGCGCCACTGGGCTGCGCGCTGCAGCTTCTCGAGCTCGCGGAGCTCGGGAGCGTTGTTTTTCTGCTTCTGCCACTCGGCAGCGAGCCGCGCCTTCATGTCCTCTTCGAGCCGCGCCGACTGAGCCTCGGGGCTGAGGCCTGCAAACTCGGGTTTGGTGGCGGCGGCGGTGCGCACCTCCTCGAGCAGGGACTTTTGCCACTCGGCCTCGTAGGCCTTCCGCACCGCGACGATGGCGTCGATCATGGCCACGGCAGCCTCTCCGGCCCGGCTCAGCAGGGCAAAATGGCGGTCCTGGATGGACTCCACCCGAGCCTTCAGCTCACCCTCTCCGTAGGGATGGCAGGTCTCGCAAGCGCGGTTGATGTTGAGCAACGGACTCCGCACCCAGTGCTCGGAGACCTTGAGCGCACCCTCGCGCTTGTAAGGCATGTGGCAGTCGGCGCAGGCAACCCCGCTCCGGGCGTGCACTCCCTGGCTCCACAGCTCAAACTCGGGATGCTGGGCCTTTAGCACATCCATTCCGGTCTCGGCGTGGGTCCAATCCTTGAAGCGCTGACCCTTCACCTGCATCGAATCGTACACCGCTTCGCTCTGCTCGACCTTGAGGCCCTTGTCCCAGGGGAAGAGCAGGGTCATGCCCTTCCCGCAGAAGTACTCGACGTGACACTGGCCGCACACGTACGAGCGCATCTCCTGACGGGTTCCATCCATGTTCGGATCGTAGGGAGTATTGCGGTTTCCACGCCGCCAGGCCTCGACGCTGGGGAGGTGAGGCACGGGCGCTTCGGACGCGGCCAGCTTCCGGATCCCGGCGAGGAAACCGGGGCGGGTGACCCGGAGCGCCATGCTCTTCGGATCGTGACAGTCCACACAGGAGACCGGGTGAGCCCCACGGGTGGTCTCGGCCAGAAGTTTGTGGGCCTCCCAGTAGTCCATCTCACCGACGCGGACCAGCCCCTGCTCCACCTGTTCACCAGGTGTGCCTTGGGGCAGCGCATCCTTGCCCAAGCGCCGGTAGAGCGGCATCACCGAGGCGTGGCAGTGAAGGCAGTTGCCCGACTGTTTGCCCTCCGCCATCAGGTTGCGGCGGGTCACCTCCTGGTCCTTCAACATGAAGGCGTGGCCGCGCCGATCCCGGTAGTCGACGGCGAACAGGTACCCGGCGAAGATCCGTGGTAGCCAAGGGTCGCGCTCGGCCTTCTGAGGGGGCGCGGTGCCTTCGGGACCGACCACGCCGCCGCCGTATTTGGTGGCAGAGGGCTCGGAGGTCCGGAGGTAACCATCGTACTGGCGTGGCCAGTTGACGCCCCAGGTCTTCGGATCCACGTCCTCTTCGGTCACGTTCACCAGCTTCAGGAACGGATCCTTTGCCTCCTGCTTCCGCTCGAAGATGTTCACGAGCAGCGCCGTCACCAGTACTGTGACCACCGCGGTTCCCCCGGCAACTGCGGTGTAGGCCAATAGGCGTCGTTTGAGCGATGTCTCCATGGTCTTCCTCGAATTATCGCGTGGCCCCATGCCCCACCGAGCGGTGGCACTTCACGCAGCGCGCGGCATCCTTATCGTAGGTGCTGCCGTGGACGATGTGATCGACGAGATCGCCGTGGCACAAAAGGCAGTTGTCCTGAAGGATCTGGCTGTTGGTCGGCTTGATCCGGATCGGCTCCTCGAACACTCGGCGTGCACCGGGGGCATCTGGCGTGCTCGACTGAAAGGTGAAGCCCATCGAGTGGTGGTAGCCGTTGCGGGCCTTCGCCACATACTTGCCGAGGAAATCCGCGGGGAGGTGGCAGTCCGTGCAGCCCGCCACCGCGCGGTGGGGACCCTTCAGGTAGGAGTCGAACTGCTCGTTCATGATGTGGCAGTTCGCACACACCTTTGGGTCGTCACTCATGTAAGAAAGCCCCTCGGCGTAGTGAAAGGTGAAGCCCCCCACACCCGAGAGGAGCCCCACCAGCGCCGCGAGCATGACCCCACTTCTGGCCAGGCCGAGGCTCACGGTGCCCCGCCTCGGCGCAGAGGGCGCCCCCCAGGCAGCAGGTGATAGAGGGCAAGGATGGGATGATGAAGGGGCATCTTCGGCCCCGCCGTGCGCATCACCTCACGGATCCGCTCTCGCATCTTGGGGGCGTAGCAGTGGACCGTACAATCCTTACAGGCTGGTTTCTCTGCCCCAAAGGGGCAGTGCAGGAGGCGCTTTTCGACATATTCCAGCAGGCTTTGACACTCGTCACACAGCTGGTCGCTCGGAGCGTGGCGCTCGCGGCAGAAGAGTTCGAGCATGGCGCGCACCGTGCGCGCCTCCCTGAGGAGGCGCGCAGAACTCCTGCGTTCGGGCCGACCAGGCGCGTTCAACCTCTCCTCCACGTCACGACTCTCCGGCAACCATCATAGCCATCGTCCGCCCTGCTTGGCGAGGGGCTCTTTGGCGGGCGCGTGCTCATGGTGTCCCGTCCGGTGGGCTAAAGGAGCCGGTGAGTCCCCGCTCCAGCAGCGCGAAGGTGCGCCCCGCAAGGGCCAGGCGGTTCTCGGTGGTGAGCGCGTCGGTGGCGTGCTGAGCCAGCGCATGGACGGTGCCAACCACCAGCAAGGCCGCGATTTTTGGCTCGGTATCGGGGAGCAGCAGCCCTTGCTCCTTGGCTTCGACCAGGGTCCCGAGCACGAACATCTGGGTCCGGCGCTTGAACGTGGCGAGCCGCTCGGCGTACTCCACCCCACAAGCCTGGTGCAGATTGTCGGTGAACAGGAGCCGGGCCACATGAGGGTTCTCGGCGATGGTCCGTGCCCGGTGGAGGAAGAATCGCCGCAGGGCCAACATTGGGGTCGGACCCGTCGGGGGAAATCCTTCGAACAGGAGCGCCTCCACTCCCTCGACGATCACATCCGCGATAGCCTCCATGCTCGGGAAATGCCGGTAGATGGCGCCACCGGTGACCTCGAGCTCGGTCGCCAAGGCCTGCACGGTGAAGCGCCGCGCCCCCTCGGTGGCGATGATCCGTGTGGCCACCTCCACGATCTGCCGCTGCCGCTCGGACAGAGATGAGGGACCAACGGGGAGAGGGCTTGCGCTCACCCCCGCAGTCTAGGTTAGTGAACGTTTACTTACAAGAGCAATCGGCCCTAAATAGGGCGTAGTGAGCGGCCGGCCTGGTCTTTGGGGCAGATTTGGTGGTCCCGGCGCGGGGTGTCGCCTCCCCGGCCGCTGCAGCCATCGAGATCGTGGCCCCGAGACTGATGCTGGTCGAGCAGTCGCTGCCGCGCCAGGCGTTCGAACAGTGGCCAGAGCTCGTGCTCTATCAGCGGCTGGTGGACGGGGGAGTCCCCGACGCCTTCAGTGCCTACAACGCCATGCTGCGCCGGCTCATGAGCTATGCGGCGGCCGCGGAGCGCAGTACTACGCGAAGTGAACCACGGCATCGCGGGGCACTGTGCCTCTCGATGGTGTGGCAGAACTCCGTACGGACGCTCAGCGAACCAACGACCGAGCACCCTGGAGTGGGCACTCGGTTGTTTCCGCGCCGATGTGACAATAGTCCGGCGACGAGCCTCGGGGCGAGCCTCAACCGAAGAGCTTGTTCGCGATGCCCGCCACATGGCGGCCTTGGTACCGCGCGCCGGCGAGCTCGTTGTCGCTCGGGAGACGCTCCCCCTGACCGCCGGCGATGGTCCCGGCACCATAAGGTGAGCAACCCGTGAGCTCATCGATGCGCGTCTGACCCTGGAAGGCGTAGGGCAACCCTACCAGCACCATCCCATGATGAAGCAGCGTGGTGTGGAAGCTGAGGATGGTCGCCTCATGGCCACCATGCTGGGTGGCAGTGCTCACGAACACACTCCCCACCTTGCCCACCAGCTTGCCGGTGGCCCAAAGGCCCCCGGTTGCATCCAGGAACTGTCGCATCTGGGCGGCCATGTTGCCGAAGCGGGTCGGCGTGCCGAAGATCACCGCATCAGCCTCGGCGAGATCCTCCACGGAGGCCACGGGGATGTGGGAAAAGGCCTTCTGCGCCTCGAGGGCCCCCATCTTGGTGAGCACCTCGGGGCTCAGAGTTTCCGGAACCCGCTTCACCAAGACCTCGGTCGATGGTACCTCACGGGCGCCCTCGGCCACGGCTTCCGCCATCCGATACACATGTCCGTAGGTGGAGTAAAAGAGTACGAGCAGCTTCATGGTCATCCTTTCCCTTCGTCTGCCTCCATCTTGGGCAGCGGTGCCCGGATTGCAAGACCTTGACGGCTTCCCTCGTGAAGCCGGTGACTTGGCGTAGGCTCGGCCGGCGGCTAGCGTAGGGCGATGGCCGCGCCAGCCCTCCCAAGCTTCCTTCTCAAGACCGAGCCCGAGACCTATTCCTTCGACCACTTGCTCGCGGAACGGGTCACCATTTGGGACGGCGTGCGCAACCACGAGGCCAAGAACAACCTGGCACGGATGCGCGAGGGCGAGCGCGTGTTCGTCTACCACTCGGGTGAAGAGCGAGCCATCGTGGGGCTGGCCCAGGTGACCCGCGCGGCCTTCCCCGATCCGACGGATGAAAGCGGGCGCTGGCTCGCCGTCGAACTAAACGCGGAGCGACGGCTCGATCTTCCGGTAACCCTTGCGCGACTGAAGGAGGACGAACGGTTCGCGCGGATGCTGCTCGTCACCCGACCGCGACTCAGCGTGATGCCGCTCACCCCGGCGGAGGCGAAGCTGGTGCTGGCGTGGGCTGAGGGATGAGGTGGAGGCCTCCCTTGGAAGCCCCAACTAGGCCTGATGACTACCGATCATGGTCGGGTGCCCTGGGAGCGCTTGACGCTCGAGTGGTCTCGGCGGAAACTCCCAGGACAGCGTCGCGGTCGGTCTTGAAAGGCGGTTTTTGACCATGCAGGGCACAGGGCACAGGGCACAGGGCAATCCTTCCACTCGTGCTTCTGCTTCTAGGTTGTACCGATGATGAACCCTTCCTCGTCGACCAGAGCCTGGGTGAAGCGAGTCAGTCGCTCACCGAGCATGTGGTTCTTCCACTGATCGAGGGAATGCACCCGGAGGACGTCGTGATGGGGGTGCGGACGCAGTCTCGCTCGATAGTCGGGCCGGATAGAGAACGATCTTGATGTTGGTGCGGC
>CAYNEY010000066.1:0-2191 GCA_964396375.1 uncultured Polyangiaceae bacterium
TGGGTCTTTTGGTTCAAGTGTGGTGGTTGACGGGGTGGAAGTCAGGGCGGCGCGGAGTGTTGGTTGGTGCGGGTGTTGACTCCAAGCGCGCGAAAGAAGGCGCGCGCCTCACGGGAGATTGCTGTCTTGGAGCGACTTTGGCGCTTGCCTGCGCTGTGAGCAAGCGCGACCCTGAGCCTCTGTACCGCCTCGGTCATCGCGCTTGGTGTCTCGAACAAGGTCTGGGTGATCGAGTGGGAAATCACGTTTTCTTGCAGAATTACCCCGCGCTTCTGCAGGGCATGAAAGAGCTTCAGTGTGTCGTGACGGCTTCGGATGATGAAGGTAATGGCCAAGATGTCGCGGATATCGTGGGACTCACCCTCGATGTCCTTGCCGAGCTTGGTGAACATGCTCTCCGGACTCTTGAGCCGCGCCTTCACGTCCAGGATCTCCACCTCGACCCCGTCGTCGCTGTCGAACACGAGACACTGCCGCCGCTTATCGAAGTGCATCGACTCCGCCAGCTTGTGGAAGAAGGCCGAGAGCTTCACGAAGGCTCTTTGTGCGGGCTCTGAGCCGGGGATGAGCTCGGGGTGGCTCCACCGAAAATGGTAGAGATCATCGAGCTTGAGCTGCTCGCTTTCGAAGAATAGGCCGAGCTCCGCGTAGTCGTGCACGTCTTGGCTGTCTTCCTCGACCGACTTGATGAGGTGACACATCTTCAGGGTGGCACAGGCCAACTTCTGCCAAGCTGGTGGGATGGGCCGAGGCACATCCCTGCGTCCCGCAAAGAGCCGCGGATACCGGCGGGAGGCCGCGAGCAAAAACAGGTGTCGCGGATCCTCCTCGATCAGCTCCCGGAGCTTCGGAGCATGAAGGAGGTTTCTGACCTCGGTGAGGGAGCGTAGCGCCGAGCCGTACAGCGCTCGATTGTGACTCGCGAGCGGGACGAGTGCGGTGAATTGAACCTCGAGGCAGGGAAGCACCCAACCCTTCAGATAACCGAGGGCGCGGCGCACATAAGCCTTCGCGCGGCGTCGTTCGCTCGGGCGGAGGTGGTGCGCGTCGCTGACATCGAAACCGCGATTTTTCAACATCAGACTGACCTGCGCCAGAGCCTGCTCGTAGGTTCTGGCCCGCAGGAGCAGGTAGGGGACCATCTCGGTCCGATCGAGGACACTGCCAAAAACCTCGTGGTAGAGTTCGGGGCGCTCGGAGGCCACATCCGAGCCTCTACCCCAAACCTGGTTTCCGTCAGGTTTCGCCTGCGCCTCGAGCCTGGTTCTGCGGCAGAAGAACGCCTGTCAGGTGCCGCTGATGCGGAAGGTCGCCTGCGCTCGGTATTCGGCGGTGTCCGCGAAGGTGGTGAGGGTCGCTTGCCCCGTGCTGGGCTGGGTCAGGTAGCGCGAGGTGTAGTTCACGGACTGGAGCGAGTGGAGGTCGTAGCCGGTCTCGCTCAGTCCGTCGCGCAAACAGAAGGTCGCATCGCTGAGGAACCCCTCGATCCCATCATCGGGATCGACCCTGATCAAGTATTGGGAGTGCCGGAGGTAAAGACCCGGTTCGTCGGCGGACTCGAAGGTCACACAACTCGGATCGGAGAGACCGGGCAGGAGCCGCCACAGCGCTTCCGGACTGCTCCCTTCCACCACCTCTACCAGCTCATCGACACGGGTGAGATACGAGCCCGCTTGGGCAATGGGCTCGAGACGCACCATTCCACCGGTTGTCTCCTCGAACTGCCAGAGCATGTCGGCGCTCTGGTTGTCCGTGCTCTGCACGAGCGGTGTGTTGGCGGTTGTTACCTCGTCCCCGAGCACATCCAGCACGAGTTCGCTCTGTTGCTGAACCAAGGAAAAACCGTCAGTGCGCACGACCACCGACCAGAGCTGGGCGGCTTGGCCCAGGCAAGCGTCTTGCACGATGACGGTTTCGGGACTGGTGCTGCCAGCGCTCGCCTGCAGGCAAAGGCCGCTCCAAGCGCTTCGGATCGAAATCAACTCCGGCGCCTCGATGGTGAGCCAGACTTTCTGGGTGGTGTCGACGGTGCAAGGGCTCTGGACGAACTCTGTGCCCGCCGTCACCAGCCCCTGCGACAAATCAGCGCAGTAGCTTGGCGCGTGCAAAGGCCGCAGCCTGTAAGGTATGTCCTCACGGATCGGCACGCAGCTCAACGCCGTCCCGCCTACGGCGCAGGGATCGGGAGTGC
>CAYNEY010000066.1:2291-25682 GCA_964396375.1 uncultured Polyangiaceae bacterium
CGCCGGAACCCGTGGCACCGCCGGAACCCGTGGCACCGCCGGAACCCGTGGCACCGCCGGAACCCGTGGCACCCGAGTCTGAGGCACCACCCGAGTTTGAGGCGCCACCCGAGTCTGAAGCCCCACCTGAGTCTGAAGCCCCACCTGAGTCTGAGGCGCCACCCGAGTCTGAAGCCCCACCCGAGTCTGAGGCGCCACCCGAGTCTGGAGCCCCACCCGAGTCTGAAGCGCCACCCGAGTCTGAGGCACCACCCGAGTCTGGAGCCCCACCCGAGTCTGGAGCCCCACCCGAGGCTGAAGCGCCACCCGAGGCTGAAGCGCCACCCGAGGCTGAAGCGCCACCCCTGCTGGTGTTGCCGCCTGAACCCGTCGCACCCCCTGAGCTGAGCTCGCCTGCAGCTCCAGCGCTTTCGTTACCGCCCTCACCCAACGTTGCGCCCCCCGCACCGACGGTACTCCCGCCCCTCGAGGCTGCCGAGGATCCTGCTTCTCCGGCGTGGCCCGCCGTTCCTCCGCTGTCCTCGCGCATTCCTGCCGAGCCGGCGTTGCCTTCCGGTGGGCTCTCGGTGTCACCTGCTGAACCGCTCGAACCTGCGTTGCCGCCAAGCGCCCCCTCGATCGAGTTGACGTCGTACGCGGAGGGGGAGCAGCCGTTGAGAGAGGCTGCGAGAAACCACGCGAGGAGAGGGGGGTACAGGGACGTCTTCATCGAATCCTTACCCTGCTTGGTCGGCGTCACGGGACGAAACCTCGCAGGAAAACCGTACAATTGTATCAAAGACTTAAGCCTTGAGCCATTTCTCGCCGGACTCTCGGGGATCTGCGAGAAATGGCAGTGTCGGTTACCGTCTCCCTCCTGCGCACCTTTGGTGCAGCTCAGTGGCCGATTCGGCGACGGGTGCCGCCGATGTCTGTGCTAGAGGTCGCGGCCCATGTCTGCCACCCGGCCCGAGAGAGCCCACACGGGGCGCGCTCCCATCCGCTTTCCGGAGCAATTGCCGATTTCGGCGCGGGTGCCGGACATCATCGAGGCGCTCACCATGCACCAGGTGGTGATCGTGACGGGGGCCACGGGCTCCGGCAAGACCACCCAACTTCCGAAGATCGCGCTTCAGATGGGGCGTGGGGGCAAGCGTCGGATCGGTGTGACCCAACCCCGACGGATCGCCGCCATGAGCATGGCCACTCGGGTGGCAGATGAACTCGAGTGCGAACTCGGACGCGAGGTGGGCTACAAGATCCGCTTCGAGGACCGCACCAGTCGGGACACCTGGGTGAAGTTCATGACCGATGGCGTGCTGCTCGCTGAGCTCAGCTCGGACCCAAAGCTCCTTTTTTACGATACGCTGATTGTCGACGAGGCCCACGAGCGCAGCCTCAATATCGACTTCTTGCTGGGGTGGCTGAAGCGGATCTTGCCGAAGCGCCCGGATCTCAAGCTGGTCATCAGCTCCGCCACTATCGAAACTGAACGTTTCTCGGGCTTCTTCGGGGATGCACCGGTGCTCGAGGTCGAGGGCCGCACCTACCCGGTCGAGGTGCTGTACGAACCACCCGCTCCCGAACTCGAGCTCGGAGAGGCGGTGGCCGAGGCGGTGGTGAACGTGACGTCCCTCGATCCGCGGGGGGATATCTTGGTGTTTCTCCCGGGCGAACGAGAGATCCGTGACACGGAGCAGGCTCTTGGCAGAAAGGAGCTCCGCCACACCCAGGTGTTGCCGCTCTATTCCCGGCTCCCCAAGAAGGAGCAAGCCCGAGCGTTCGCGGAGCTCCCGGGTCGGCGGGTGATCCTTGCCACCAATGTGGCGGAAACCTCGCTCACCATTCCCGGGATCGTCTACGTGATCGACACCGGACTCGCGCGACTCTCTCGCTACGACCCGCGCACGGGTACCACCCGTCTACTGATCGAGGCCATATCCCAGGCCAGCCTGGATCAGCGCAAGGGGCGCTGTGGACGGGTGCGGGAAGGGATCTGCATTCGCTTGTTCGACGAGCAGAGCTTTGCCGCGCGTCCGGCGTTCACCGATCCGGAGATGAAGCGCACCGGTCTGGCCGGGGTGATCCTGCGGATGAAGGCGCTCGGGCTCGGTGAGGTCGAGGACTTTCCGTTTCTGGATCCACCCCAGCCTCAGGCGATCACCGAAGGGTACCGGGTGCTGGAGGAGTTGGGGGCGCTCGATGGTGAGCGACAGCTCCTGCCTCTCGGGCGGACACTGGCACGCTTTCCCGTCGATCCGCGGGTGGCGCGGATGATCCTCGGGGGGGCAGAGTTCGGGTGCCTGCGCGAGCTGGTGGTGCTCGCCGCTGGGCTCAACATCGACGATCCACGGGAGCGCCCCCGGGGCCAGGAGCAGAAGGCCGATCAGCTGCACCAGCGCTTTCGCGTTGAGGAGTCGGATTTCCTTGGTTTGCTCAAGCTCTGGGACTTCGTCTCGGAGGCCGCCCAGCGTGGGCTCGGTCAATTGCGGCGGCTCTGCAAGGAGAATCTTCTCTCGTTCTCGCGGATCCGGGAGTGGCGAGATCTCCACCAACAGCTAAACGAGCTGGTGCGGGAGCTCGAGCTCAGTCTGTCGAAGACCAAAGACAAAGACGGGATCCACCTGGCGCTGCTTTCGGGGCTTCTGTCTCGAGTGGGTATGTACGAGCCTTCGGTCCGCAATTATCGCGGAGCGCGGCAGACCCGGTTTCTGCTCCACCCCTCCTCGGCTCTGCACAAGAAGCCCCCCGCCTGGGTCATGGCCTTCGAGTTGGTACAGACCACCCAGCTTTACGCCCGCACGGCGGCCAAGCTCGATCCGCTCTGGCTCGATCGCGTGGGAGGTCACCTGCTCAAACGAAGCTACGGGGATCCGCACTGGTCGGAGCGGGCGGGGCGCGCGATGGTGCGGGAACGGGCGACACTCTTCGGTCTTCCCGTGCTCGAGGAGCGTCGGGTCAGCTATGCCTCCATCGCTCCGGGCCCCGCACGGCTCATGTTCCTCACCCATGCCTTGGTGCGCGGGGAGTACCGCAGTCGCGGGGAGTTTCAGGAGCACAATCGGCAGCTCTTCGACCAACTTGCGCGTCTGCGCGACCGGGCGCGGCAGAGCGACATGTTGGCGGACGACGAGCAACTGCTTACTTTTTTCGAGAGCCGGGTGCCAGAATCGGTGATTGACGGCCCGACCTTCGAGGCCTGGAGGGCGCGCGCCGAGCAGACCGAGCCGAAGCTGCTCCACCTGACCATGGAGCAGCTCTTGGCGCGCGAGGAGACCCTGAGGCAAAAAGACTATCCTGACAGCCTCACTCTCCGAGGGGTCACCTTGCCGCTCAGCTACGTCTTCGATCCCTCGGCGGACGACGATGGGATCACGCTGGAAATTCCCCTCGTGGTCTTGCCGCAGCTCACGTCAGGCGAGCTCGATTGGACCATCCCGGCCTGGCACGGGCAGAAGCTCTCAGCGCTGGTCGCCGAGCTGCCGCAGGTGTATCGCGCCAAGCTCGGTTCACTTCCAGAGCTGATGACCGAGGTGGCTGCGAGGTTGGTGCCGTTTTCCGAGCCGCTGGTTCCCGCCCTCGCTCGCCTGCTCTTCGAGCTGACCGGTGTGCGCGTGCCCATCGATGCCTTCCGCCCCTTTGCCATCCCGCCGTATCTTCACTTCTTCTGTCGTATCGTCGATGAACGCGGGAAGGTACTGGGGGAGAGCCGAGATGTTGACGAACTCCTGCAGCGTCTGGGGGCGAGCGCTCGGGCACTCTATGCGGCTCTACCCGTTTCGTCCGGCGTGGAGCGACGCGTGATGACAACTTGGGACTTTGGCACGCTGGCCGCTGCTGTGACGCACAAGGTTCACGGTGCCCAGATCCGCGCCTACCCGGCCTTGGTCGACCGGGATAAGGGTGTGGAGCTTGCGCTTCTCGAGTCCGAGGAGGCGGCTCTGGTCGCTCACCGTGCGGGGATCCAGCGACTCCTCCTCTTGTCGACGCGCACGGTGCTCATCACCCTTATGAAACGCGCACCGGCCATCCCCTGTGCTAGCCCACGCCTCCGGGCTTCCCGGACCGAGACCGAGGCCCAAAGGGAGGTCTTGATGGCCCGGTTGGTAGAAGAGGCCTTCGGGCTCGCCGAACTCTCGGCGTTACCGCGCAGCCGAAGTGCCTTCGAACAGCTGCTCCAAGCGGGCACGCCACGGCTGACCGCGGTCTTCGACCGTGTGGTGCGGGCGCTCACGGCCATCGCGGCGGAGCAGAAGCGCCTCGAGCATGCGCTCGGGACGGCCCAACGTCAGCCGAGCGGCGCTTCTGTTTCCGCGGATGTGCGTGCCGAGCTCGAGCTGCTTCTGCCGGCGGAGCTCATCAAAGAGGTGGCGCTGCCGCGGTTGGAGCAGATCCCACGATTTCTCCGCGCTGCCGAGGTGCGGGTGCTCCGTGCCGTCGTCGATCCGCAGAAGGACGCGGGCAAGGCCGAACCCTTCCAGAAGGTGTGGCGACGGTTCATCGAGAAATGGTCAAGCGCACAGGACCATCTGGCAGTACAGGCGATCTTCTGGGCGCTCGAGGAGCAACGGGTGGCCGTGTTCGCTCCCGAGCTGAAGCCTGCACCCCTCCTTAGCCTATCGGCCCTTGCCGAGGCGATCCAGAAACTGCGCTAGCCGCAGAAAAGCGGGATTCTTCCGTCAATCGAGTTCGAACTGTCCACCAGACTGGATTCGCTCCATTCCGGGAGGAACGGCTCCAGGATAGACCGTAACCTGGGCGGCGCAGACGCGCTGACCGCGTCCGCGGACCCAGTCGTTGCGCTCCTCCACCCAGTCGGCGACTGCCTGGAGCACCAGGCTTGGGATCGGGCGTTGGTCGAGAGGTTCAGCGTGGGCGACTGGTTGACCTCGCGTCCAGACCACCACCATCGGATCGTCCGGTCCGAGACCCGCGATGCGGTCGCGTTCTGCTTTTTGGGCGACCGCGAGCTGTTCCGCCACCGCCTTCACCAGCGCCTCGGCCTTGGCCGCGGCTCCGCTCATCAAGGCCTTCTCCTCTTCATCGTAGGGGCGCAGAGCGGCGCGCAACATCCGATCCCCCTCAGGGCTCAGATCTTCATTGACTGGTCCAAGCACGTCCAGGAACTGAGGGCGCGCCTTGAGCCAGTCGAGACAGTCGTCCAGGGTTTCAAAATCCGCGGTTGCTCGCTGACCGGTCTTCAAGTCACGCAGGAGCAAGGTGACGATGGCCATGCCGGCAGCATACACAAATCCCTTTGGCCGAGAACCAGGATCGCCGCAAGAGAGGATCCCCGGCCGTGGAAGTGGTCAAGAAATCGTGCAGTTGCACTACCAGCTCAGGGTAAGCTCACGGTCAGGAGCGAAGGGCTGCTCGACGAGCACGAGCTCGCGCCAGCCATCCTCGCGCAGGCGACTCCGACCAGGGTAGGAGGCTTCGATGGGGCCGAGCTCGGGGGCGCTGACGATTCGGAATACCGCCCGCTTGAGTGGACGCCCCCAGGCTCGTGCGGACGTTACCACGTACTCGGCGTGGCGCCCGGTGTGGCGTTGGGTGTACTCGACGGTAAAGGAGTGTAGCGCTCGGGGTGGCAGCGACTGCACGAAACGCGCCGAAACGCGGGTTTCGGATTCGCGCACCACGGACACTTCTTGGCCATCGACGCGGATCGACAGAGGAGCTGGTCGCTCCGAACTCACCGTGATGGGAAACCCGAGCGTGAAGGTGGCGCTGGCTGCGCTCGGATTCTCGAGCTGATAGGTGCCACGGACCGCGAGTTCGCCCGGCGTGAGACGCAGTTCAACCAGCTCCGCCGCGAACACGATGTTGTCACGGATCGCCCCTGCCTTGGGCTCCCTCAGCTGGCGGAGGCGACTGAAGTGAGTTGAGGTGAGCTCGGGAAGTCGCGGGAGGGTGCTCTCGTCTCCGGTGACGGCAAGCCCGAGGGCATAGGCGACCTCGAAGGATGCCTCAGGCGGGAGCGACTGCTCGGTCCAGCCCAGGTTCAGGGCGGTCAGCGTCTGGTTGTCGAGGGGGCGCCTTGGGTCGATCTCCAGATGATGGTGCGCGAAGCGGTTGGCAAAGTGTGCCTGATCCGGCAGCGGGAGCCCGGGATCGAGCGCGATGAAATTGGCTTGATTGGAGAACGAGCCTTCGGCTTGCCCGAGCGCCAAATTGCCGAGATCGAAGAGCCCTCCGGCCGTAAACTCGCCGAGTTCGAAGCTGGTTTCGGTCCGCACCAAGCCGGTGGGCGTCCAGCCGACGTCGCCATCCGAGCTGCGGTAGGTCCCAAGCCACGGATCGTCCCCGCTGAAGAAGTCGAAGCTTACGGGGTAGGGACAGCGGTTGGTGATGCGGGTGCCGATGACCCAGAAGCGTTCGCCGGCCTGGGTGACGGCCAGCTTCTCGAACTCATAGCATCCCCCTCGGTTCACGCTCCAGAGGGCCACGCGCTCTCGGGTGGACTCGAGGATTTCCCCCGAGACATACCAGAGACGTTCGCCATCTGGCCCGGTGCCGAAATTCTCCGACCACCCGAAGGCGTACTCGGCATCCTCACTGTGATCCCAGAGCGATTCATCCTGTGCGCACACCACATTGATGCTCTGGAACCCAGGCTTGGGGCGCTCCGGCACCCACACCATTCCCGAACTCCCGTAGCCCCCGATCATAAGCCCCCCGGTGTACCCAGGAAATCCCACCTGAAAGCGGGTGGTCAAGGTTCCGTGACCGGGCTCGTGGTGACGGAGCTCACCCCGCCCAGTCCTCGGATCCCAGTCGTTCTCGAGATAGGGTCGTGCTGCTGGGGTGCCTGCGTCCGAAGGCGCTGGTCGAGACCGATCCTTGCACCCGGCGAGCAAAAGGAGGAGGCCGAGCCACGCCCCGGCCCTCACTTCCGTTTGCGCCCAAGCATGAGCGCGAGCACGGTTACGAGCCCGAGCGCTCCCAGCCACGAACCACCAGAGCGAAGAGAGATCGAACAACCCGAGGAGTCATCCTTCTCCGTCGGGGTTGCCGTGGCACCGCCGGCCGCTGTGCTGCCCCCTTGGCCTGTGGCTCCACCGACTCCAGTTTGGGGAGACGTGTTCGCGCAGACCGTCACACAGTCAGCGGAGGGCTGGGGCGGGGGAGAGAGCGAGGTTCCCACGGCATCGAGCACCTCGAGGTTGACGGTGAACCCATCAACTACGTAGCTGTGCTGTCCCTTGGGTACGCTGCAGTCACACATCACGAAGGCAGGGATGCTGGTCACGCCGCTTCCTAGATCGCGACTCGGCCCGGCGGTGGCGACCACCTCGGCGGTGAGAGTCTGCCCATCTCGCGTGACCACCATCGTCGAGGCGTCCCCCGGGTACACCAGACGGGTGAGCTGTACATGCGCTGAGCCAGGCACTTGCTGCGCGTAGGCCTCATCGACCGACATGACTGGGTTGGCCTGGGCGGAGCTGGCCGCAGCCGCGGCCAGGGATACGACGAGGATGGCAGGCAGGTGCTTGGTGGTCATGAACCAAAGTCTCCACTCGATCATACCAGCAAGACGCGTTCCATGTCACAGGGGGCCACTTCCTGGGGAACACTGCACAGAGTTACCCTGTGCCAGTGTGCCATCGCCGAAGCGGCGGGGCAGAACGGTCAGGGTGGAGCAGCCCGAAGGGCATGGCGACACCTGAGCTCCCGCAGGGTCATGCGCTGCTTGACGCGAACTCGGTTGCCGCCCCGAACGTTGCCTGGCAGGCTACGAGGACCGGGGATGCGAAGGCAAGCGAGTCTGATGGGGTGGTGGCTGCTCCTTTCTGCCTGTGGCGGGGAGGTCGGCTCCTCGGCACCGGGCGGGGAAGGCGGGAGCGCGGGCGCGATTCTGGAGCCGAGTAGCGGTGGCGCGGGGGTGGCGTTGGGGGGCAGGCGGGGCGTCGGCGGCGAGGAATTCTGGATCGAGATGGTAGGAGGTAATCTCTCGCTGGTTGGCGTGGGCGGGATCGCGAACAGCACGTGTATCGAGCCGGATAACTGTCGCACCTGTCTGCTGCATGTAAGTGTGGAGGGTTCGAACACCCAGGATGGCACGAGCTGGGAGCGGTCGTTGGCGTCCCTCCAACTCGCCCTCGATCTTGGTCAGGCCACCGTGAACGATGCCGCGCTCGGGTTCGACTCCTGCGAGGTATGGGTTAAGGAGGGCACTTACGTTCCCGAGGGCGCCGATCCGGGGCAGGCTACCTTTCAACTCCGGCCGAACGTGGTGGTCCGCGGGGGCTTCGCGGGCACGGAGACGCTCCAAAGCCAGCGGGTTCCAGGGCAACACACCACGATTCTCTCCGGGGAACGAGCTGATGTGGACGCGCGGGTAGGGAGCGTGGTGACCGGAGCTGCGGGAGCCATCCTCGATCGAGTGACTGTGCGCGGTGGCGGGTATGGCGTTCGGAGCTATGAGGGCTCTTTCAGTCTCACAGACTGCATCGTTTGGGAGAACGGAACCGGAATTCGCCTTTTCGAAAGGTCGTCGGGAGTCGTGAGGCTGAGCAATTGCCTGATCGCGAAGAACCACTACGGGCTTGAATCGGGAGGTCGGTCCGGCGGAGCCACCTTTGACCTGGTAAATACCACCGTGGCGCACAATGCCTCCTGTGGTTTCGTGCTGGGCTACTGGGCGGAGCTCTGGGCCATCAACAGCGTGATCTGGGGCAATGATCCAGCCGACCTTGATTGTATCTATGGGCTCGACTACGGAGAGATGAGGATGATGCCGACTGTCGGCTGTGGCTACTCCATCGTGGAACCCGGGTACCGTAACGTATTGGCGTCGGCAGAGGATCCGCGTTTCGTCGATCCGGATCAAGGTGACTTCCGTCTCGCTCCAGATTCTCCCGCGATTGACGCGGGCAGTGCCTGCGGAGAGCTCGTCCCGATGGTTGATCTCCTGGGGCAGCCGCGTTGGGATCTCGCGTCGCGTGGCACCGATCCGAACGGCATTGATCTCGGGGCTTTCGAGGTTCAGGGTACGGCGGGTACCGACACGCTGATCTTTTCGCCCACCTGCTCTGAGTAGCCAAGCACTCCGGCTCTACCGCACGCCGCCAGCGAAGAAAGCCCGACGCTCGGCCAGCCAGGCCTTCGCCTCAGCGAGTCGCCCATCCAGATCGCAGGCATGCACCGGGGCTTCGTCCCAGGCCGCGCGATCGAAGTTGCCGAGGATGGTGGCGAGCTGTGCGTCGATCTCGGCCTCGCTGAACAGTGTGCTTTGAAGCTCGGTGATCTTGGCGGCAAACTCGCTGCGGAACGCGCGGATGAACTGTATCTTGAGCACCGAGGGCTCTCCGGCCGTAACCCCATCGCCCGTTTCGGGATGGAAGAAGGAGACCGTGGGCTCGTTGTAGTAGATCCCACCATCGCCGCAGTCCACGGGATTGCCCCCGAAGTCACAGTCGAAATCGTGGGGCAAGACCACCCATTTGCCGTCGCTGGCCCGCTTGTACGGTAGATAGTTGTGCACGCCGTCGTCCCACACCCCGGCCCAGTTACGGATCGCGAACTGGGTGAGCAGGCGGTCCACGTCGAAATTGGCCTCGAAATAGGCGCGCACTCGAGCGTCTTGCTCGGCGGTAGCTCCGATCGTATCCAACTCTTCGATGAGCCCGATCAGCTCTGCCTGCCCCTCGGGCGTGAGGCTCTTGTAGTCGTGGTTCTGTCGCTCGTAGGTCAGCGCGTAGCGCGCGGCAGGTTCGAGGCTGCACACTGAGCCGAGGGGGGTGAAGTTGCCGAGACCCCAGGGTCCCGCGTTTCGACTGGTGTCCCCGTCCACCACGCCATCGGCCTTGAAGAGATCTCCGAAGCTTTCGTCGCTGCCCTCGAAGGCCAGAAGAGCGTCTTCTTCGATGTTGCGTGTGTCCATCACGTAGTTGTAGTACCCGCCGTTGATGTACAAGCGGGCGAAGGAGAAGGTCTGAGCCGGGATTTGCACTGCGGCGAAGAGCGCCCCCTCGAGGGCGTTGAGCACCCCAGGGCAAGCCTGCTTCTGCTTGTTCAGGTTGATGGCAGAGAGGCCAGAAAGGCGCTGATATCTGGGGAACTTGATGCGCCAAGACAGCACCTTGAGCGGGGAGGGGAGGCTCGGTCCCGGAGCGTCGAAGCCGAGGAGCTCGAGCCCGTCAGTCCGCCGGTAGTTGCTTCCCTGGTAGCGCACCTGCACGTCGAAGACGCGGCCCTCGTGCACGAACACCGCAGGGACGGTGTCGTCCCAGGTGGGGTTGGTGGTGCACCGGCTGCTGCGGCCGTCTGCGATGTTGTTCCAGAGCGTGGTCCATCGCTCCGGGGTGATGAAGAGGTGATAGCTCTGACCCGAGGCAGGCTGCGGACCAACGAAGTAGGCGTAGCTCTCGCGCGGATCAGTGGGGCGCGGCCCGACCACCCGCGCCCCGTCGAGGATCCGGTAGCGCACCACGGTGTTCTCCGCGGTGCCCGGGACAGTGGCCGTGTAGACAGTCCCCGAGTCGTCGGGGACGAGGGGTACGAGCGTGGTGCTCTGACCGATCCGCTCCACGGGATCCAGGCGGAGCTCGAGCATCGGCTCCGAGACTGCGCCAGCCGAGAGTGTGACGGTGATGGTGACGGATTCGTCCGCGAGGATGGTGGTGGGTGAGCCCGAAGCCGACTGGATCTCCGCTCCGAGCACGATAGCTGGCGGTTCCCCGGAGACGCTGTTGGCCCGGCCAGGAGTCGCGCCGTCCACCGGCGAGGCTTCCCAGTTTCGGGGATCACTGCTGGGCAGCTCCGCGCTGTAGCGCTCGAGGGAGCGTCCCAGATACTGGTGCGTCGTGTAGGGTCCGAGCGCCGGCAGCCACTCTTCCTGGGCGCCAAAGGCATCAGCCCCCACCGGCCAGGGCTCGGAGTCTTCGTAGTCCACCCGATCGATCACGGTGCCGTCCGGCGCCAGCAACGAAACGCTGCCGCCACCGTTGTCGAGCCCTCCCGTGAAGTCACCGAACACCAGCTCGGGGGCGAGGGCGTAAGAAGGCAGGGCAAGGAGTTTCTCACGACGCTTGGCGAGAACCAGGTAGCCATCGGCAGGGATGCTCGTGCCCTCGGGGAGGGTCAACCGATCCATCTTGCCCACGTGCAGCCGGTAGCCGCTCACATCGATTGGCTCGACGCCAGCATTGTGAAGCTCCACGAACTCATGCTCGTCTTCCGCCGTGGTCTCCTCCACCGGGTGGTACATGATCTCGGAGATGACCAGAGCCGAGGGGGGCGGGACCAGGCTCTCCGAGCCGCCCGGCCCGGTCGAGGGAACACCTCCGCCTCCCGTTCCGCCTGCGCCGTTCTCGGCAGGTGCGTCGTCGCCGGAGGAACTCGAGCAGGAGAGGCACGTCACGGCGGCCCAGCAGGTGAGGGCGAGCAATCGAAAGAATGGCGTCATAGGGGGGCTCGAGAAAAAAAGGAGGCCGGCGGGATCAGTGCACCACCGAGTGTACCTGGGTAGAGCTATCCGAGCCTTGGCAATGGGGCAAGCCGCCGCCATTCTGCCTTGTCGATTTGTGCTACCAGCCCCCAACCGAGCCAATCAAGAACCGCGCAGGTTGGGGCAACGGAAGCGAAGCCATCAGCTGATGGCAGCTCTGCGAGGTGCGAGCACGAGCAGAACCTAGAGCGCATTGGCGCTCTAGGTTCAAGGATTGGGGCGAGACGCCCCAAAGCCGAGTGCGTCGAACGGTCCAGAAGTCTTCCCAGATCTCACCGGTGTCAACCGGCGGTCTGGACGTCGAATCGTTGCAGGCGCACGTCAGCACCGGAGGGGCTGGTCCCGAGTCACGGCGCGATCTTCGCCACCCAGAAGTCCTTCTTGATTCCACTCGACGTGTTCGGCGGGGTGGAACCCGTTGCATAGATATAGCCATCACTGCCCACGATCACGTCGTAGACGGCGACGTTCTCCTCCCTCCACCAAATGCCCGCTCCTTCGGCGGTGAGCTTGGCGATACCGCCGTAGTATTCGTTCAGATCGGTGTACGCGAGGATCAGCGTATCATCCGGATTTCTGGCCACCGCCCGCCCCGGTCCGGGAATTTGGGAACCGGCGCTCCAATCGGCATGGGCGCACTCGGTCCCGTCTCCGCAAGCTCCGGGGCAGACGCACTCACCGTAGCCCGAGCCATCGGACGCGCCTTCTTGCTGCCCCAGAAGTCCGGAGGCGCACTCGCAAGCTCCCGCCGACGCCGGTCGTCGTTCCTCCATTGCCGGAGGAGCGTCCGCCGACGCCGGTCGTCGTTCCGCCCGTATCGCTCGAGCTGATACTACCCGCATCGCCGCCTTGGCCGCCGGCCGTCGAGGCCTGCGAACTGCCAGATTGTCCGTGACCATCCCCACCAAGACTCGTGTCAGAACCGCTCCTAGTATCGCTCGAGCCGCAACCGAAGAGCAGTCCTGCGATCAAAAGCGGAGAATGAACCCAAGAATGTGCACTGATGCTTCTTCCCAACTGTCCCATGCGCACATTTTTGACCAAGAGAGGCGAAGGATCAGCCACAAACAGCCTCGTGCGCTGAGCCCCAGGCCGAGTTTCCGCGTCGGGGTGAAGCGGGGCAAATGGGCCAGAGAAGCTGCGTGTGTCCGCCATTGGCGGAGCATAAAACGCAAAGATTTGAATCGAGAGGGCCGTATGACAAGGCAGTGGCGTTCTCCGACGCTGCCCGGCTCCCCCCCCAAACCCTCGCCTTGGTGTGAAACATGTTGAAGTCCCCCTCTCGAATCGCGTTCGGCATCGGCGCACTGCTCGCTTCTCTTCTTGCCTTCGGCTGCGACGATAGTGGACAAACAGGTCAGCCCGCTGGTACCGGTGGTCTTTCTGGCTCTCCCAGCACGGCCGGGGTGGGCGGCGGTCCCTCCGATGCTGCGGGAGGCGCACCTGTGGCCACCATCGAGACATCCCTCACGCTCTCGGGAGCCTCGCCCCGCCCGGTCTCTCCCCAGTTTTTTGGGCAGAACTACTGGAGCTGGGTGCCGGCCTGGGGTGATGCCGTGTCCACGGTCGAGGCCCAAACCCAAGCTCTGGGTCTGAAGTTGCTGAGGGCTGGCGGCGCCAACAACGACCGCCAGAATCCAACGCCCTTCTCCCTCACTGAGATCGACGATTTTGTCGCATTTTCTCGATCGGTGGGGGCAGAGCCGCTGCTTCAGATCCCGCTCATCATGAACACCAGCCTCGAGACCGCCACCGCCCAAGATGCCGCGGAGCTGGTGACATATGTGAACCAGACCCAGGGCTACGGTATCAAGTACTTCTCGATCGGCAACGAGCCCGATCTGTACGAGGAGCAGGGTTTGATGCCTGCGGGCTACGCGGCCTCGGATTTCTGCGCGGCGTTCACCGAGTTCGTGAGGGAGATGCGCTCCGTGGATCCCACGATCACGATCGTGGGCCCCGAGCTCTCCTGGAAGTACCAGAGCGGAGCCAATGATTGGCTGACCCCGTTCCTCACCGAGTGTGGCGACGCGGTGGACATCGTGACCGTTCATCGTTACCCGTTTTCTCCGACCGCCTGCAGTGATACGGCTGCGTACGGTGACGCGGCGAGCTACCGTCAAGCCCTAGCCCACCTGCGCGATATCATGGAGGCTACGGGCCAGTCCGAGAAGCCGCTGGCCATCACCGAAGCCAACATCACCTGGGACGGCGAGCCCGCGACCAGCACCATGGTCGCGTCCCCAGGGACGTTTCCTGCGGGGCTGTGGGTCGCCGACAACTTGGGAGTGTCTCTCGAAGAGGGGCTTTTTACCGTAGCCTACTGGAGCCTCAGCGAGGGCTGGACCTTGGGTTTCTTCAACGGGACTGTGCCTCGTCCCGCCTACTTCATGCTCGAGCTGTTCAGTCGGCATTTCGGCACTCAAGTGCTCACGGTCTCGGGGGCTCCTGCCGACGTTTCTGCGTACGCCGGTCGTGACGACGCGAAGGGAACAACCTCGCTCTTCGTCGTCAATAAGTCCGTCAACAACCTCGCGATTTCGGTGACCCTGACCGATTTGCCCCGAACCCGGGGAGTAAGCTTCTCCGCTCCGCCGATCTCGCTCACCGTGACGGAACTCCTCGACGACGGGAGCCCGGCCCAGACCACCACCTACAGTGCAGACATGACCTCGCCCACCGTCGCTGGTGGCTAGAGCGCGGCTCCAGAAGCAACCTCCGCGCGGTGCTGTTTCGGCCAGAAACCCGAGCCTGACAACGGGAACGAGCAGCCCCGTCGCTCGACCAGTCTGGTCATGGGGCCACCCCTGCCGGAAGAAATGTGGTAGATTGGAAGACCGCCAGGGCGGTTTCTCCCTGGGCGTTTTCCATGAGTGGCCCGCCGGAACAACCCATCATGCAGGAGATCCTGTGGGGTCCGAAGGTAGGCGGTGCGCTGTGGCCGTTTCAGCCCTTGGGGTGGACTTACCAGCGCCCCTTACACCTGCACTGCCAGCCTGAAGTGCTCATCATGCGCCGCGGATCGCTGCGCTTGGTGCTGGGCGGGGAGTCCTTCACCCTGCGCGCCGGGCAATTTGCCTGGATCGCTCCTTCGGTTCAACACGTGACCGAAGCGCTCACCGAGGATGTGGACTTCTGGGTCCTTCAGCTGGAGCCTTGGCTGGTGCGTCGCGCTGTCGAACAAATGCAACGAGGTCGAGCCATTGACGGATGCGCGCGGGATCCCTGGCTCGGAGCGCTGCTGGGTATCATCCCCGATCCTCCCGTCGTCGAGCCCACCTCCCGTCATCGCGACGCCATCGAGCAGGCCGCGGTGCTCGCCTACCAGACGTACCTGGATGCTTGGCGAGGACTTTCGGCACCCAACCGGAACTATGAGTGGATCCCTCCCTGGACCACCGCCGGGGAGCAGCAGGCCCGAGAACGGCTGACCCGCGTGTGGCTCATGGCCGTGGCGGCGACCCGAGAGGAATATGGACGAACTCCGCCGCGCCGGATCGCCCGCAGGGCCTTCGATGCGATTCTAAAGGACCCCCTAATGTCCCGCAGCGCACTCTGTCGTGAACTCGGGGTCAGCGAGGGCCACCTATCACGGCGTTTTCCCGAGCTGTTCGGCTCGAGCCTGGTTGGACAACGAGCACGCGCCCGGCTGATGACCTTCGTGACGCTCGCTCGGAGTAGCCATCACGGCAACATGATGAGCCTGTGCCTCGAGGCGGGCTTCGGGAGCTATGCCCAGCTCCACCGTGTCTTCATGGCCCATTCGACCACCAGCCCCCGAGAGTACCTGCGTGGAGAGGGGCAGCTCTCGGCCGCCAAGATCATCCGCCGGCTCTAGCGTTCAGAGTGCCCTGTCACCTGCCTCACCGGGTGACGAGAGCTGTGAAGCATTGCTAGATCAACGGCGCTCACCGTTCACGTCGGCTCTTCTGCCTGTCCTCCGGCTCCTCGCTGGGGGACTCTCAGTCCACTGGGATCGGGAACGTCGAGGGGAATCCCCTCGCGAAATCGAGCGCTGGTGTGGGTCCGAAGAGCTCGGCGTGGAGGGCGGCCGCTCGCGCATACAGGTTCTCGGGGATCGGTCCCGCGCACCCATCGACGAGCAGCTTTGGAAGTAGGAACTCGAGCGCCCGGGAGTGCGCGCCACGTCGCTCGGGATCGGTGCTGCAGGCCTGAAGAAGGGCGAGATAGCCCGCCGAAGGCGTGGCGAACGACGCAAGATAGGCCGAGAGTTCGGCTCGCGTTGCGTAGTCGAACGTTGGCGGACAATGGGGACAGAATCCGGCTCCGCGCAGGCCCGCGTGTCGTGCGTTGTCCGCTAAGTGACGGCCCTCGTGGGCAACCACAGATTTCCCGAGCAACGCCGCCAATGACCCGAGAGCGCGCACCAGCCCGGGGTGCTCGCGGAGCTGCTGTGAGAGCTGCTTGATGTGGTCGGCGTCGCTCTGCGTCACGCGCGGACAGCCGCGTCGCTGGTTCTTCTCGGCAACCCGGCTCACCAGGGCCAAGGCGCGTTCCGAGAGCCCGTTCCACGGCACCCGCTCGATCAGGACCCCTCTACCGCAGCCGCGACGTCGTGAGAGCTCGAGCAGCTCTGCTTCGAGGCGTCGACGCACCGCGAAGGCTCGCGTCAGAGTGTCGATGGTCGACTCGCTGAGGGCCTGACGAGCCTCGGATGTCACCCGCGCGAGCAACTCGGAGCTCGGCGACCGGGCTTCGGGGTCGAAGAGCGGCCAGACTCGCTCCAGGGTGTACTCGGCGATGCGATCGGTCATCACGAGCGCGGTGTCGGGCTCGGCCGAGGTGTGCCCGAGGAAGCCTTCGACCAGATTGGTTCGGTCTTGGCGCGCCAGCACGAGAACATGCTGGGTGGAGCCCTGCTCCGAGAGCGGCACCTTGGCCACCACCCGGTAGCAGCGCAGGCGGTGCTGGGGGCCCTTCACGCTCCGAGCCAGGTGGTGCTCGAGGCGAAACGGTACCGCGGCCTCCGCTAGGTAGTCGTTCCAGCCCTTGATCAGAGTCTGGATCTCTCCGCGAAAGTCATAGCTCCCGTCCATCACCTTGTCATGGAGCTGATCGAGCAACACCCGGAGATTCCGGTCTCTTCCAGCCTCATCGCGCAGGGCAGCGAAGGCACGCTCGGCGTCAGCATGGCCGATACTGTGCGGCTCGTGCTGAAGTGAGATCACCCAGGCGGGGAAGAGCTGCCCGTGGACAAGCTCCATGTCCACCGAACCAAGAGCCCTGGGATCGATGGGATGAGGTGGATGAAAGGGCCTCGCTACCTTGGGTGCCAGCAGGGCCTTGGCGTCGATGTCCGATTGTGTAGGCGGAGAGCCGTAGTTCGAAAGCAGCCAGCTGGCCCCGATCAGGCCAAGTGCGCCGAAGATGGCGCGATAGACGTAGCCCCGGCGATGCCTGCTCTGGAACCGCCTGAAGTCGTCTTCGGTGGATCGCTTTGACTTCTGGCTTTGGAGGAGTGCGGTCACGCGACGGAGCACGTTCCGACAGAAACCCGAGCGGGCCTATGGCTTGGCTCGAAGACTGAAAACCATGTGACTGTGAGGCTGGTCGGAGCAAAGAGCTGCCCTTTCCGCGATGACCAGACTTGCGCCGCTGCCTTCATGTGCGCTTCGGCTCTCTCCGTGGTCGGTGATGTTGGGAACCCGGGAACCTTGGGTGAGCCCTCGATGCCGCATGCTGGCGGTGGTGGCTTCGTAAGGCGCAGCCGAGTGCCGAAAAAACCTCCGAAGCGTTCCAGGTATTGACGACCGTAACCGCCGCTGTTACGAGCAATGCTTGCCATTTTGGCCGGCATCGTCCGCCATCGGGGTGACAATTCCTATGCAACTGCTCAAAGCCATCACCGCTCTGCCATTCCTTCTGCTCACCTTGCCATTGGGCTGTGGTGGAGGAAGCTCCAACTCGAGTTCTGGCTCGGATGCGGGTTCCGGAGGAGCCGGGCGCAGCGCCAGCGGGGGGGAGTCGGAGGCTGGTGGCGCGAGCAATGGTGGGGCCTCGAGTGTCGGTGGGAGCAGTGGGGAGATCGGCGGCAGTGCTGGCGCCGGGATCGCGGGTGGTGCTGGCGGTAGTGCGGGAGAGGGCGCTGGTGGTGCAGCAAATGGTGGTGCGGCGGGGGAGGGCTCTGGTGGTGAGATGAATGGCGGTAATGCGGGGGAAGGCGCTGGTGGTGAGGTCAGTGGTGGTGCGGCAGGGGAGGGCGCTGGCGGCGAGGTCAATGGCGGTGCGACGGGGGAAGGTGCTGGTGGTCAAGCTGCCGGCAGCGCTGGAGAGGGTGCTGGTGGCGAAGCGGGCGCTGGCGGCGAGGGAGGCAGTGATGAGAACCTCCTGTGCACTGCGGACGGCTGGTGCTGGGAGAACCCCTTGCCCCACGGGAACTTGATGTACGCCGGTTGGGCCAGCGATGACGGCGCTGCGTGGATGGTCGGAGCCTCGGGTGCCGCCTATTACTGGGACGGGGCTGAGTGGGAGCCCGTCGACACGGGCACCCAGGGCGCGCTGTTCGGCGTGTGGGGAGCGTCGGCGGACGACGTCTGGGCGGTCGGGAGTACGATCCGACGCTGGAACGGAAGTGAGTGGGTCGACGGCGGAGCACCTCCGAACCTCATCCTCAATGCGGTCTGGGGCAGCGGTGCGAACGACGTCTGGGCCGTTGGTGGTGTCGAAAGTGAAACCGCACTGGCGGGCGAGGCGCGCTGTGTCATCCACTGGGATGGCAACGGCTGGGAAATCGTCCATTCGGTGGACGGAGGCAGGCTGGAGACGGTCTGGGGAAGTGGTCCCAACGACGTTTGGGCATCTGGCGATTCTGCCACCTACCACTGGGATGGAAGCGAGTGGTCGTCGACGATGGGCCCAGCTGGCGCTCCGTCTCTGAAGGGGATCTGGGGCAGTGCTTCAGACGACGTGTGGGCGATCGGCGACGGGATATATCGATGGGACGGAGCGGATTGGACCGATCTGAGCGATGAAAGTGGCTACTCGGGTATTCAGTTGGCCCACATTTGGGGGAGCGGCCCGGACGAGGTGTGGCTCGCGGACAACTTCTCGGGGGTATGGCGCTGGACAGGCACCACCTTCACTCTCGTCGCAGAAGCCCCGCCCAATCCAGCCTTCATCTGGGGTTCGAACGCCGATGATGTCTGGGTAGCGGCCTCTCTGGATCCGATCTCGCACTGGGATGGCTCCTCCTGGAACGTGATGTCGACCCGCTCGGGGAACTTCGAAACACTCAACGGAGTGTGGGCGAACGGCCCGAACGAGATCTGGGCCGTTGGTGAGAACGGCACGGTCATGCGATCCGATGGAACGACTTGGACGAGCCTGGGGGTGGATGAGGCTCTCGATGTCAATGCGGTTTGGGGCATGGGCGAAGACCAGGTGTGGATAGCGGGGGATGGCTTCGTGCACCGTTGGGAGGCAGGCTCCTTTACCGTGATCAAGGGCTCGTCAGCGGCATCGTTCGAAGCGGTGTGGGGGAGCGGCCCAAACGACGTGTGGGTCGTCGGGTACATCTCCTTGAACGACACCGGGATGCTTGGTCACTGGGACGGCTCCACCTGGAGTGAGAGCACGTTCTTGACTCCGCTTCGCGACGTTTGGGGCTCGGGTCCCTACGACGTTTGGGCCGTGGGTGACGACGGGAATGTCCTTCACTGGGATGGACTCAGCTGGTCCGAGGGCAACGTAAACGAAGAATCTTGGTACAACGTCTGGGGTAGCGCCGCCGATGACGTCTGGCTTTTTGGTCTCTACAACTCCTGTTTTCACTATGACGGGAGCTCCTGGTCCGATGCCCAGTGCGGAATAGACTATGTCGTCGACGTTGCGGGGACGGGTGCCAACGACATCTGGGCGGTTGCCAATGGCGGCGCCGTCCTACACTATGATGGAAGTGCGTGGTCGTGGAGTTCGAGCGGAACCCTAAACCGACTTCAAGCAATCACCAGTCTCGACTCAGGTGAGCTTTGGGCGGTCGGCGCAGCCGGAACCATCCTCAGCCGCAGACCGTGAAAAGCCTCTCCCGCATGCGTTCACTCTCGAGAGCTGCCAACTCATCGACGGCCGCTTTGGTGGGCGTGGGCGCATACTCGAAGAACGACCGTCCGCGGGCCGTTCCCTTCGACGCCGTCAAACTCGAGTTCGGCACCCTCTGCAGCGACGAGCGAGCCGCGAGATGACCTCCGACAGCGGATACGCGAACTTCCTTTCGACGCTGGCCCAAAGGGAGGTGCGGCAGATCGACATCAACGTCGAGAGAACCCGCTGCCGCAGAAGCGGTGCGTCTTGTGCGTGTACCAGAAGCGATGACAGAAGCGATGGATGCTGAAATTCGTCGACCATCGAGAGATTGCGTCCGTGGAGCAACTCACCGAGCCGCAACGCGCACAGCTCGTCGCCGCCGCCGGGTTCTACGGGAGCGAGGAGGCAACACCGGAGACTCTGCTCGCCGACGATGGAAGTGAAGAGAGCTTCCTTACTGCGCCGGTGATCGATTGGTAGGAGCAGCATCGCCGGTGACGGCGCTAGCGCACCGAGTAGACTTCCCAGATCCGCTGAGCAGTGAGGCGCACCGGCTCCTTGGCGTTGGCGCGAATCATCAATTCCAGCCCAGGGAGCAACGGGATGCGCTGCCAATGCTCGACCACGGCACCCGTGCCATCGATGAGCGGCGGTGATGGGCTGGCTGCGTCGAGGGACTGCATCGGCTGGGGTTCGATGCCAAGAGCTGCTGCCGCCGCGGCTGGGATGCGTTCGGTCCCGAGCCAATCCTTCAGCTCCTGATCCCCCAGCGTATCTAGCTTGCGTTTCCGTTCCAGAAGGGTGGCCTTGCCTTCGCTACTCAGCCGATGCAGCCCGAGCACCAGCAGCAACGAGCGCCGTGGGTAGCGCGTGGCGGTGCCGCGTCGCTCGATAGGGCGGAGCAACCGTTGCTGGACGTAGTAGCGGATGGTGGTCTGTGGCAGGCCGCTCAGCGACGCCAACTCATCGAGGAGCCAGCCATCCGTCGGCGCCGGCGACTTGGGCCTAGCCTTGTTGGAGCGCGAGTATTGCTTTCGAACCATGGGGCACCGTCCATCCCTTCCCGGCTGCCGACGTACCATCAGTAGCTAGTGCGATATGGCAGCCACTCATGCAGCGCCGACCAAGTTACCATATGGAGCTCGGGCATGGGAGTGCTTGGTCGATTGAGTGGCTGGCGCGAGAGCCGGCTTTGTGGGTCTCGCATACCATGAGTTGCTATCTGTACGGGCTTTCTGGTAAGCATCGTACAGGTAGCGGCTCTGTGGACGAAACGGTCTCCGAGCCAACGTCCAACGAGTAACTAGTGAGACGACCGATCGTGGCATGGCTCGTTGCCTGGTGTGGCGAGAGGTCACGCGTGTGTTCTGGTCAACACATCCCACCCGAGAGTTGAAGGAACTTTGGAAGCTGTCGGCCTTGGCTTGTCTATTGCAGACGCGGGTGTGGTTGTCGAAAGTCGTCGAAGGAGCAGGCCGTGCAGAGATGGAGCGAGGGGAATCGGTGTTGGCATGTCTGGTGGCGAAGTGGCCTCGTGGTCATGGTCGTGCTTCTCGTGGGGGCCTGCGGTGGACTCGCCCAACGGCCAACGAGGTTCCAGGGGGCGTCCGGCGGGGTTCGGGTCGGCTCCGACAACGTGAAAGACTTCTTGGTGATGCCAGAAGGCTACGAGGTGCAAGGTGAGGTCAGTGTTCACTGTTCCTCGCACAACCGCTCTGATGTCTTCGGTGTCTTCAACACCTGGGGCAGCTGTGACACGGCTCGGCTGATTGAGAGTCTTCGCGAGAAAGTGAGTCGAGTTGGCGGCGAGGGCATGGTGGGCCGCCGCTGTGATTCGGATTCCGATGAGACCACCGGATTCGACGACAAACCTGCGAGATCGGAGAAGATCGTCTGTCGTGCGGCCGTGGTGCGAAGAGCAGGCATCGATCCCCTGCCGGCGCCCCCGACGGTGGCGTCATCCCCACCCGTCCCACAGCCGCAGCCGAAGCGAGCAGTCAGAGCGCGGACTCGGACACAACCACAGGCTCACGGTTGTCAGAGCCTGCCCTGTGCGCTGTAGGAGTGGGGGAAAGGAGCGAGCACGAAGCTCACGCTCGGTGCCGCGAGGGCCTTCGCCGGCTGTGCCTCCTGGGACGTGAAGGAGGTGTGTTGCCCCGCGGGTTGTGCGGCGAAGAACGGCCGGAACTGGCCGAAGGCGGACGACTTGGTGGAAGCCACCCCCAGAGCGACGATATCATTCGTTCCCTTTGGCCTTGGGCCGGTAAATGGAGGAGTCAACGCCATGCTGAAGGGTGCGCGGTCTTGTGGGGTGGTATTCGACATCGGTTCTCCAGCGTGTTCCGATCGCAACAGTGGATCTCGACATGGTCCACGACCGAAGTAAGGAGAACGTAGGCTGGCCTCTTCTGGTACTTCGGGAGCTGAATGCCACCTGTCGCGACGGCCCGCGAAACCTCGGTTTGTGCCCCGCGGTGCGCAACTGGGCGAAAGTATGTGGGAATTCCGAGACTGCGGTTGGTGGTGCAGCGGATATGAAGCAGGTGTTCGGGTGATCTCGGGACGGTCCGATGCGGGGAGGGGAGCCCGCTCAGTCTGGTTGACGGCGGGTTCGTCGCTTCGTACCGTCCCACAGACTCGATCCCAGTCCCATGGCCGAACCGAGCAAACGGATCTACATCATCGCCGGTCCGAATGGTGCGGGCAAGACGACGTTTGCTCGAGAGTATCTACCAACCGAAGCCGATTGTCTCACCTTCGTCAACGCGGATCTCATCGCGCTGGGGCTTGCGCCGTTCCGTCCGGAACAAGCGGCACTTCGTGCGGGGCGCCTGATGCTTGAACTCATCGAGCAGTACGTCGCGAGCGGCGAGAGCTTCGCGTTCGAGACAACCCTTGCCAGCAAGAGCTTCGCGAAGTCGATACCGAGTTGGCGAGCGCAGGGGTATGTCGTGAGGCTCTACTACTTGGCGTTGCCGACTGTGGCCGACGCGCTCAAAAGGGTTGCGATGCGGGTACGGCAGGGCGGTCACCGCGTTCCGGATGACGTGGTGCGACGCCGCTTCGCGGCCGGCCGCAGGAATTTCGAGAGAATCTACAAGGGGCTTGTCGACCAATGGGCCTTGGTGGACAATTTGAGCGGCGAGCCCGTTCTCATTGATTCAGGGAACTACCGTGAACGCACCGACAAAACCTGATCCAGAGTTCGAGAAGGAACTCGAAGGCGTATTGGCGGCGTTGAAGCGCGCCAAGCGGCGCGCGGAAGACTTGGCGATTGCGACAGGGACCGGTCTGGTCGAGTCGAAGGACGGCAAGACGGTCTTCGTTGGGTCGGATGAGATCCTGGCCAGGCGAAAACTGTCCTGAGACCGCGGGAGCTGGTCGGACACCCGCTTCGCCAGAATCCTACACCGGACTTCCGCGGAACTCGGAAGCCATCAAACGCTTTCTCGACCATCTCCTCGAAACCGCCGGCAACCCGAGTCTGATGACCACCGAGCTCAAGGTTACCCTCGCTCGTGGCATGGCTGGTCGCCTGGTGTGGCGAGAGGTCGCGCGTGTGTTCTGGTCACCACATCCCACCCGAGAGTTGAAGGGACTTTGGAAGCTGTCGGCCTTGGCTTGTCTATCGCAGACGCGGGTGCGGTTGGCGGAAGTCGTGGAAGGAGCAGGGCGTGCAGAGATGGAGCGAGTGGAATTGGTGTTGGCAGGTCTGGTGGAAACGTGGCCTCGCGGTCATGGTCGTCCTGCTCGTGGGGGCCTGCGGTGGACTCGCTCAACGGCCAACGCGGTTTCAAGGGGCGTCTGGCAAGGTTCGCGTCGATCCTGACAACGTGAAAGACTTCTTGGTGATGCCAGAAGGCTGCCAATTTGCAGGATCATGCAGCCACCTAGAGGCTGGTTTTTGCAGGGTCATG
>CAYNEY010000067.1:0-16301 GCA_964396375.1 uncultured Polyangiaceae bacterium
GCTGCCGTCGTCGCGCCGCAACGACCACCAGATCCGGAGCCTCTCTCGGAGACCCGGACTCGGCCGAGCGACCACCGATCACGACTGCCCCTGCGGTGGAACAGGTCGCGCGGTGGTAGTAGAAGATGTAATCTCCTCCTGATGTGTTCTTGAGCTTGGCAGGCTCTGCAGCGAAGACCTTGACCCAAAGGGGGAAGCTCACCGATGCGTATCGCTTCTGCGTGTACCCGGGGCGGTAGTACCCCGCTCCCACGACGTCTCCCGCGCTGCCGCCCTGTGTCCCTTGGATCTGGGGCGGCACAGTGATTGTCTCGGACTTGTAGCCAGAGAATGGGAGGGAGAGTTCTGTGTTCTCAAAGACCTGGTAATCTAGGCCGTTGTCTGGCCCAACCACACCATTGCGGACGCTGTCCTTCGGATTGACAGAGAACACGTAGTCACCGGGCTCCGTGATCTTGAACCAGTGGACCGCGGACTCGTACGGCAAGCGCATGGGAATCGCTCCCTCGCCCTCTCCCTGGACTTGTGGCGTGACGGTGATCACTTTGGCAGTGGCGGGAGCCATGTAGAGTGCCGGATCATCGAGCTCGAGGTTGAGCCCGATGTGATCCGAGAACGGTGCATGTCCCGCGGGCGCTTGCGCTGGGATCCGGGTGAAAGCCGTATCGGCCTGGGACCCGCCGTAGAGGTTGAAGGCGCGCGATACCTGTTGGGGGAAGCTCTCCTGCGCGGTCGACCACGTCACGTAGTCGGTAGCGGAGGCTGAAGGCTGTGCACTGCCCACGAAGAAGTAGTCGAGTCGTTGTTCCCCGAACAGTGACTGCGAGCTTCCTGTGGCGCCGCGGTCGAACGAGACGGGGCCTTGTTGTGTTGTTGTGGGGTCCGAGCCGTCGTAGGCTCCACTACGGCACTCTTCCGGCGGCAGTTGCGCACCGTCCAGCGCCACGCATTGGGGGGTCATGTAGTAGGCCCAGCTATCCACGAGACTTCCCGCGTTCACGAGTCGGCTGTTGGGCGCCGCGCGGCGCCAGTTGAACATGAAATCCCACTCATTGCGGGTTTGGGCCGGGCTTTCCCACAGGGGATTCTCTGGAACGCCCGTCTGGACCATTTCGGCCGCATTGGTCAGTTCAGCCGAAGGGTTCGACAGATCCCCGTTGACGTTCAGATCACCGGCCATGATCAGTATGTCGCGAGTCGCGACGTGATTGTTGGCCACGCATTGGACGAGTTCGTTCACCCGCTCCAGCTGAGCCTCACGAGCGGCCTCCGAGAGGAAGTACCGCTGGATCTCGTTCGGGCCGTCACCGTCCCACTCTCCAAAGGTGACGGCTTCAAGTATGCGCTGCTCGACCGTCTTCGCGTTGGCCTGAAGATGAGTGAAAAATACGTGGAGCCGTCGCTGATAGGGTGTGTCGATGGCGACGTGTGCCAGCCCCTTTTCTGCCCGACCATCCTCACCCCAGCTGTCATCAAACAACTCGAACTGGGCGTTGGCTGACACGTCGATGCAGGAAGCGGAAAGACCGGGCCATTCAGACATGCCGGCAGTGCTAGGCGTGTATACCCTAAGGCAGTGACGATCGAAACAGTTGTCGTCAGACGCGTCTGGAGATGAGAAAGGCCAACGATTGAACAACATGAGTCCACTGTCGTAGCTCTCGATAGAGATCGCGCCGTCTCTGCCGCCCCGAGCGAATACATAGGGGAACACGCCCTCTCCGGGCGCGTTCGTGCGCCAGTACAATTGTCGTACCAGTTCTGAGCGAAAGTCTGCGTCGAATGCCTCGTTGATGACCAGGATATCGTAGCCGCTCTGCAGTGCCTTCTGTGCCAGTGCCCTTGCCTTGCAGGCAAGATCGGCATAGCACGGTGCCAGTTCATCCTGGTGCGAGAAGGCCTGCACGTTGACTGTTCCGAGTCGGATCGGATGACCCAGTTCCATGGGCTCACTGCTGGCCGCGCACTCACAAGTCGCCTCGGAGCTGCAGGTGCCTTCCAGGCAACTCCAGCCCACACACTTCCCATTGGCCATGTTCAGACAATCGGGGTTCTGGCTTCCCGCTACTTCGGGTATCGAACAGGTACAGACACCGCCGGCACAAGAGGGAGCAACAAGGCATGAGCCCAAGTGGCTGCTGCAGAGTGTGCCGTCGGACACTGGGCGGATGGCCGCGCCATCGGCGGTAGGCTCCGTGCACTCGCTGCCGTCGCCGGTTGCCGCGCCATCGCACATGCAATACCCAAAGCCGTCGCATGCGGCTGACCCTGAACACACGTAGGCCGGGTTGCACGTGACCCCGGCATCAAGATTGTGTCGAACGATCCCGACGAATGGGACTTGCTCGACCTCGGAACAGCCGTCCGCCGTGCCTCCTCCAGGACCGACGACGCAGGTGCAAGCATCGTTCACGCACCGACGCTGCGATTGGCCGGGACATGCCACATTGAAGGTGCAGCCCGAACCTGCCGGAAGCCCCCACGAGCAGTCGTCGGCGCCATCACCCAGTCCGGATGCGAAAGGCTTGAGGTCAACTCTGGCTGCGCTTCGAACCTCGATGTCCTTGGCGAAGAACTGGCCCTGATGCACCTTGCCTGGGACGTCCGCCAAGACAATGCTGCCCTCTGGTGCGACGATGGCCCCGGTGTATGCGCGTTCGATCAGTGCTTGCCCCGAGCCCAGAATCCCAACATATAGCTCTGCTCCAGCCAGGATGTGTTCACTACCACGGAAGGTGAAATCCCGTTCCACGTAGACATAGACGCCACCGGTGTCGCCGGATATGACTAGTGGAGCATCTGGCTCCACACCAAGAGACTTGAAGAAGTACCGACCTGGCTCGAGCACCAGACTCCCGTCAGACTTGATTGAGTAGTTGCCGTAGGCGCCTGGGGCCAGCGTCGCGACACGCCTCTCCACCGAAACCCAGTCATCCGTCAACGCAGGCACGTCTACCAAGCGGGAGAAGTGTCGCCATACAGGGGAGCCTTGGCTCCACCACGTTGCGCTCTGGTTTGGCTCGTCGTCTATCGCGGGCGACACGAGCCCACCCGGAATCATGACATTGTTGCGGGTGGCAACCATTCCGGCTGCCTGCATCGCTCCAACATACGAATTGGCCTTGAGTTCGGTCCAGCCAACGCCGGAGTTCGTCACGACGGGCGGGCTTCCAGGACGAGCTCGGGGCGGCACCTCAGCATAGTCGCCGAACGTGAGGCTTCCGTTGGCTGCGAGAATGACCTGTTCCAGAGGTGCGCTAGCGGGGATGGCGACGGCGAACTCGACTTCATCGCCTGTGTTGTCGGTCCCTCCCTCTTCGCCGTAGCTCCCCTCGCTGACCCGAATCACGCTGGGGTGGTAGTTCGGGCCGGTCGACTGTCCCACGAAGCCGAAGCTTGCGCTCGAGCCCGCGCCGATGACAGCGTTGTAGGCCTCGGGAGTGAACACGATCCGGGAATCATCGAACTCGGCCCGCGCTGCCCAGGGCCCCGATGCGACCAATGAATCGTTTAGCTCTATTTCGACGCTCCAAGTGCTTGAGGGCGTAGCTCCGCTGTTCAACACGGTAACCACGGCAACGTAGCCTGACGTCCAGTCACTACTGAAGGATATCTCAGCGCTCAGCCCGGCTGCAGCCGTGAGTGCCGAGGCAGAAACAGTTACATGCTCAGAGGAAGAATCCCCCCCCCCCCTGTATCGGAGCAGCCCAGCGCGAAAAGCGAGTTTCCAAAGAGTACCGCGAAGGTTCGGAACAAACCCATGACATCCTCCAAACACCCATCCGAGTCGTGCAGCGACCAGCAACCGAACTCTGCGGACTCTATATGGGTAGAGTCGAGCTCGTCAATCGCAATCTCGGTTCCTGCCATGAACCCAACCTCTCATGGTCTTGCGTCCTGGTGCGGAGCCTCACCCCTGACCTACAACGTGAGTTCTGCTCTTGAAGTAGGTGACCATGAAGCGCAGTCCAAAGCAGAAGGTGAGTCTAGCTCAGTGGTCGGGGCGGGCCGTGGGTGTCCTTGATGCTGTCTGTTCGCGGGAACGTCGCGCGCTGCGCGATAGCGTCGTGGCTCAGCACGGGGATCTCGGGTGAGCGCTGCCGTCCCGCGCCAAAGTGTTTGACCGGGGTCACCGCCCGGGCGTGCGAATAGCCACGCCCCACCCGAGCCAACTTGCCGTGGTCACGCCGCAGAGACCACCAAATCCGGATCCTGCACCGGAGCCCCGCTCTCGGCCTAAGAACCCCCGCTCGGCGCTCTGTTCTTGCCTCGTCCTTGAGGGAAATACCGGACGAGTGGTAGACTGCTATCTGCTTCGGAGGTCAGGTGATGCAGGGAAGGCGGGCGATGGTTCTTGGGGTGTTCGCGCTGGGGCTCGGCCTCGGCAGCTGTCGAGCGATCGTGGAGGCGGATGAGGGGGATGACCTCGTGGGTGGCAGAGGCGGCGCTGCGATGGGCCGCGCCGGGAGTGGTGGTACCGTGGGGGTTGCTGGTTCTATGGCAACTGGGCCAGTCGATGGCGCAGGGGGTGCCCAGGTGGCCCACCTCGGGTGTGAGATCAACCTGCTCGAGCTCGAGCTCGGCGAGGACGAAAGCTGGGTGGGAGGCGATCCGGCTCTGGTCGAGGACAACCCTTGCGGGCTCCAAGGACGTTTCGAGGGGCGGGGCGACGGCGTCGCCTGTCCTCTGGTCGAGCCTCGGCCCTGTCAGGCCGGAGCCTGTTACATCGAGGTCGCGAGCACCACCGAACCCTTGGAACAGCCCTTCTCGTGCGCGCTCGTCTTCAACCTGAACGAAAGCGGAGGCCTGCCCTATGTGGCCTCGCCGTATCAGGGAGCGGCCTCGGGTTTCCGGTTCGCCGTGTCAGGGGACTTCCAAAGTCAACTCCGCGTCGGTTACACCTCGGCGGCAGAACTCCCGCTCGAGGAGGCACCCGTGTGGGTGGACGAGGCCGATCTGAGCCTGTTGGCGGGTCCGGGCACCTACACCCTCATGTTCTCCGACGTGAGTTGTCCAGCCATCAGCAGCCGAAGCTGCCTGCCTCTGCAAGGGGCGCCCTACGCGCTTGTGTTTCGCTTGGTCGGGACGCGGTTGATGGCGGGTGAGTCCGTGGTGGTGAGCGAGGTGACGGCGCTCGAGTGGTGAGTGGAGGTCAGTCGCCCTACCCCGTGCGGTGCTCATCCGTGGCCGCGGGCAGGGCGGCTTCGAGCAGGGCCTCGGCGGCCTTGGCGCTGTGCCCCGTGGCGCGGAGGGCGAGGCGCGCCATCGCCCGCTTGGTTCGGAAGTGTCGCTCCATGAGCTCGTGAGCCAGCCGAAACACGCGCGGTCGGTGGCGGCGCAGCCCAAGGCCGCGCAGCTCGAGCCAGCGACAGAGCAGACTCGCAGCCAGCAGCGCCGAAAGTTCGCGCTCGGAAGCAGCCGGGTATTTCGCGTCGTCGGCGGCAAGTCGCAGGCCCGTCGCCTCGCACAGCGAAAGGAATTCCTGGGTGACCTGCGCTTCCCAGGACGGCGCGGCGAGGGCCGAGCGCACCGCTGCTGGATCGGTGTGGAGTGGTGCAGACGGTGGCTCTTCGTGGGTCATTCGACGATCACCTCACCCCGGTGCCGATTGTCCGGCGAACGCAGGGTATAGCGATGGGCGGTCATCGCAGGCACCTCGACGTCCACCGCACGGTCCACCGTGAGGGGAACGTTCAGGCTGAGCTCAGGGATGACCACGCTCGGAATGTTGGCGCTGTCTGAGCTGAGGCGGATTTGAAGGACGGTCTTTCGTCCCTTGTCGACCTTGACGCGGCGAGGTGAGAACCCATCCTCTCCGGCGGTGATGGAGACGAAGCGTGCGCCAACCGCGCCTGGTTGTGCGGGTGTCTCCTCGCTGGGTGGCTCTCCGGCTCCGACGGCACGACACCCACCGAGGAGCGCGAGGACCACGACCAGCCTGAGAGTCATGGTCGCAGTCTACACCCGAGGCCGCGGAGGTGGAAAAGCTCTGGCTACCCCGAATACTCAGCCACGGCTTCGAAGGTGATGGCACGTCGGCAGGGGGCGGAGCCGATGCTCCCCATGCACTCGTGCCTTCCGGTGGTGTGTGTCTCGCCCTTCCGAAGGGCGGCAAGGAGAGGGGAGGTGATATCGTGTCCGCCGTCACTGCAATGCGGGTCGCCGCAGGGGACCAGAAAGAGCGCTGGAGCATGGGCCACCACGATGTGGCGTATGTACTTCGGCGTAGCCTGACCACCTTCTTCCTCGACCGTGATGGTGAGGCTCGCGAGCGCGGGGCAGAGACTCAGGATCCGGGGGGCGTCGTTCTCACGCCGACGGCGCTCTTGCGAGGCGAGGGCAGCTGGGGTCGGTTTCCTTGAGTACATAATTCTCCGGCGCTCTGTTAGCGCCGGCAGGCACCGGAGGCGAGCCGCAGGGCATGTTCGGTCGAGAAGCCTTGCGCCCCCGAAGGAATTCCCATAACGGCTTGGCGGCCGCACTACAAGGAGCGATTGTCGATGGCGGCGGCACCAGAACTGACGTATGGGCAGTGGGTGACGACGGCCTGCGGGGCCGCGCCGCATCGATTGGCCTCGTCCCCGCGCCGCGCGACCCAGAAAGAGCTGAAAGCATGTCCGAAGGAATCATCAAACGTCTGACCGATCGTGGCTTTGGCTTCATCCAGACCGAGCAAGGCAGCGACCTCTTTTTCCACATGTCGCAGGTGGAAGGAACTCGGTTTGACGAGCTGCGTGAGGGTCAGCGCGTATCTTATGTCGTCGGCAGCAGCCCTAAAGGTCCCTGCGCCGAGAACGTGCGAGCGCTCTGATCTCCCATGCTGTCCACGTTCAAGAAAAGAGAACGCGAGAAAGAGCAGAGGAGCCGCCAGCTCGTCAAAGACGAGGCTAGGAAGAAGCGGCGCGAAGAACGCGCGCAGCGCCCAGCTGCTCCGCCCGGAGTCGATCCGGATATCGCGGACATCGTTCCGGGACCACAGCCCGTGGCCGAGGACGACTACGAGTACGAGACTGAGAAAGAACAGTAGAAGCCGGAGCCGGTCGTTTGTCATTGAGCAGACGGCCGGCTTCTTCGCGTCCATCTAGGTGGCCGGCTTGGGTCTGTTCACCAAGTACTTAATTAAGGAGTGGTGGGATCTGCGGCCTGGAGAGGCTGGTTGTTAGGTCTACCGGCCTAATTCCTCTCCTGGCCACAAATCGGAAATGAGGGTGGCCGCGTGGGTGGATTTCTCTGCCCGATCGGGCATGGTCCATAGCCTCGGTTGGGTAAGAACTGGATTTTGGATCATGAATCGCACCACGCGCATTACGATAACGCTGGTTACGGTTGGGGTGTTGGCCACCCTTGGGGTGGCGGTCGCGGAGCCTGGTGCTGACAGCGCCGGTCCGGATCAGATCTTGGCGGTGCCTGAGGTAGCTCAGATGTCCCCCGAGCAGATGAAGAGTGAGCTCGAGGCTACCACCAACGCGATCGGTGAGATTGGCCGTGTCATTGACGCCCAGCTTGGTCTGGCGCGCGAGAAGCGCGACGTCGTGAAGGTGCTGTGTTTGAACGACAAGTTGACTCAGCTCAACATGGCGCGTGAGTCGATCGGAGCACGGGGTGACGAGCTGATGCTGTCGCTCAAGGGGCAGAACCGCGCGCGTGCCGAGCACGAGATGGCGATGATTCTGGTGATGCGCAATCGTGGACGCGAGATCGCCGCCGAAGCCAATTTCTGCGTCGGAGAGGAGATTGGGCAGGTTGGTGAGAGTGATCTCTCCATGGAGATCGATCCCACACTCCCAGAAGACCAACAGCTCGGTGAGCCGCCGCCAGAGGGAGGGATCTTCAGCAGCGGCGCTATCACCGAGGTCAATCCTGCGACGCCGGGGGTGCAGAGTCCAACACGCTGAGGTTCGGGGACGAATAGAATCGGGAGTGGGTGAGCGATATGAAGAGCTGGATGGGGTTCTGGGCGGGGAGTCTGCTTACATTGGTGCCATGCTTGGCAGCTGCACAAGAGCGGCCGTGGCTGGCCGATCGGACCTACGCGGAGGGGATAGGTGTGCGGATTGGCCACCTGGAACTGCACCCAGGGATCGCGGCTGAGGTCGGCTACGACTCCAATTTCTTCCAGCGCTCAGGGGACACCGACAATCCCGGTGAATCCCCAGTCCTCTCGGCGTATCGCCTGAGGCTCACCCCCTCGGTGAGCCTGTCCACCCTGGGGGAGCGTCGACGCGAGAGCGACGGTCCGCAGGCCCAGCCGCCGTCCGTCACCTTTCGCGCCAGCCTCTTCGGCTCCTACAACGAGCTTCTGGGGGAGGCGCGGGATGCCGACCAAGCCTCCAAGCGTTTCATGGATGCGGGGCTCCACGCGCGGCTGGATGTGCTGCCGAAGCGCCCCTGGAGTGGCGATCTCACGGGAGATTACGTGCGCACCGTGCAGGCCTCCAATGACCCAGCCGGCGAGAGTTCCTGGGATCGAGACACCGTGCACGGAGGAGCAGGGGTGAGCTTTCGTCCTGGGGGAGGGCTGTTCGAGTGGCGCTTCGTTGGCTACGACTTCACCTACAACTACTTCGAGTCTGACCGAGCCGAGGCGCTCACCAACAAACACCACAAGCTCGGCACCCGCGCCAAGTGGCTCTTTTTGCCGCGCACCGCGCTGATTGGCGAAGCGGACACCACCTTCATTCGCTACACGTTCATGGACGCTCCGCGCAACGACGGGCAAACCTACCGTGTGCGCGGTGGATTGCACGGGTTGGTCACCGACCGGTTCACGGTCACGGCGTTGGTGGGTTGGGGTGGGAGCGCCTACGACGCGACAGCTACCGAGTTCGTCGACGACTACAGCAACGTCATCGTCCAATCCGAGGTGAAGTACTACCTGCTTCCGAACCCCACACTCGAGCCGAAAGCTGCGGCTGTGGGTCTGTCTCACATTGCTCTTGGTTACCTTCGGGACTTCAATCAGAGCTACATCGCCGACTACTATCGAAGGGACCGAGGTTACCTTCGCGCCGACTACTTCTTTGCGGGACAGTTCTTGCTCGACGTGCAGGCAGGCTATTCGAGGATCAACCACCCGCGCTTCGAACGCGGCGGTGAGCTTTTGGAGTCCAAGAAAGAGAACCGGATCGATCTCCAGGGGTTCACCGAGTACCGTCTTAGCGACTCCTTTGGTGTGAACCTGACTCTGCGCTACGACGCGAGCCTCACGGATGTGACCATCCCGCTTGCTGCCACCGTTGACGCGGGTGACAATCTGGCGTTTTCGCGCTGCTCGGGCTGGTTGGGGGCTAGGTACTTCCTCTGATGGTGGATTCGACGGCCGGCGACGCCAGTGTTCCCTCTCAGCAGCTCCCCGAGGTCGTGGTTCGCGGCCTGCGCAAGCATTGGCTGTTGGGGAGTCTGGTTGCCCTCGGCATCCTGGGGGGGGCGGTCTTCTTCACGGTGGGAGCGAAGCGGATCTTTCGCGCCACCGCCACGGTACAGATCGATCCCAATCCGCCAAAGCCCCTCGGAAACCAGGTCGAAGGGGTGGTGGATATGGGGGCCGGAACCTACTGGACGAACAAGGAGTACTTCGTCACTCAGCAGAAGCTGCTCGGGAGCCGCGCGGTGGCAGAAGAGACGGTTCGAACCCTGGGCTTGCTCCGGGATCAGTCGTTTCTCCAGAACCTACCCGAGGGCGGTGTGCCACGGCCGAGTCGACGAGAGCCACACCCCACCGATGCGGTGGATGCCCTGACCGCGCGCCTCAAGATTGAGCCCATCCGCGATAGCCGGTTGGTGGTCGTAAATTACGAGGATGCCAACCCAGAGCGGGCCCGCAAGATCCTGAGCACCTTGGTGGACATCTATCTCAACCGCAACATCGACCAGGTGGTGGCTTCGACGGGTGCAGCCTCCGAATGGTTGCGCCAACAGGTCGACAACCTGAAGGGGGAACTCGAGAAAAACGAGCTTGCGCTGCACGAGTACAAGAAGGAGCGCCGCTTGCTCTCGCTCTCGCTCGATGATCAGTCCAGCATGCTAAGGGAGGAAATGCGGCAGCTGAACGAGGCGTTGACCCGAGTTCGGGCGGACAAAGAGGAGTTGGACGCCCGCGTCAAGGCCATGCAGGGCATCGATCCCGAGGATCCGGCGGTTATCCCCGCCAGCGAGCTGCTCGGCAACAATCTCTTGTCCTCCATGCGGCAGAGCTACATCGCCAAGAAATCGGCGTTGGGCTCGCTGCTCGGCTCCGGTAAGGGGGAAAACCATCCGGATGTCTTGGCGCTTCGGGCGGAGGTGGAGGCAGCCAAGGAAGGGGTGCTGGCTGAGATCACCAACTTGCGGTCGGCCTATCAGAATGATCTCGGAGTGATGACTCGGGAGCAGCGAGGGCTGGAGAGGCTCTTCGGACAGGCCGAGCAGCGCGCCCTCGATCTGAACATGCTCGAGATCGAGTACGCACGGCTGGCTCGCGCCAAGGACAACACCGAAAAGCTCTTTGGGCTGGTGCTGGAGCGCAGCAAGCAGAGTGATCTGACCGGCATGATGCGCTTCAACAACATCTCGATCGCGGAGAAGCCCGTCACCCTGGAGCGGCCGGTATCGCCCAAGAGCTCACTGAATCTGGCGCTTGGCCTGCTGTTTGGGCTCGGTTTCGGCGTTCTCTCGGCGATTGGCCGGGAGATGATGGATCGTACGGTCCGTTCCCCCGAGGAGATCGAGGCGGAGATGGGCCTCTCGCTGCTTGGCATCATCCCGTCTTTGACGGGCAAGGCCAAGAAGCACCATTACTATTCCGCCTACCCCTCGCGCGACACCAAGCGGCCGTCGCTGCGGCCGCCTGGGCGTGATCTCGGACAGACGCCCCCGGAGCTGATTGCGCATGCCATGCCTGATTCGAGCGCGGCAGAGTGCGCGCGCAGCATCCGCACCAGCCTCACCTTCTCTTCACCGGACAAGCCCTTCCGCAAGATCCTGGTCACGAGCGGCAGCCCGTCCGAGGGCAAGACCACGGTGGCCGCGACCTTGGCCATCGTCTTTGCCCAGGCGGGCCATCGAACAGTGTTGGTCGACTGCGATCTGCGACGCTCGCGCTTGCACCGGGTCTTCAAGAAGTCGAACGCGGCGGGTGTGACTTCGGTGCTGGCCGAGCCCGACACACTGGCCGCTGCGCTCGGCGAGACCCAGGTCCCCGATCTCATGCTGCTCGCCGCCGGCCCTGCTGCCCCCAATCCGGCGGAGCTCTTGGAGAGTGAGAGCATGAAGCGCCTGTTGGCGCGGTTGGAGGAGAGATTCGACCGCATCGTGATCGACAGCCCGCCAGCCTTGGTCGTGACCGACTCGACCATTCTCTCCACGCGGGTCGACACCACGGTGCTGGTGCTCCGCGCCAAGAAGACCCGTCGCGACAGCGTGAAGAAGCTGGCGCGGGTCTTTCAGAGCTTGGGCAGTCACCTCTCGGGGGTGGTGTTGAACGCGATGCAGGCCGATAAGGGCAAGCGCGGCTACTACTACTATGGTGGTGTAGAGAACGGGGAGAGCTAGAGAGGCCCGCGGGCGTCAGCGAGCGCCTTCTGGAAGAGCGCGCGATGGACACGGTCGCGGCTTGTCTCCTCTTCAGGTTCGCAGAAGAAGACCCCCTTCGGATTCAGCATCCAAAACGCCGGCTTCGACCGATTGGGGATTCGAGTGAGACTGTCGGTTCTTTGCGGCCCGGAGAGAGGCGATGTCCGCAGAAATCGGCGAAAGCGCACCGGTCCGGAGGTTCGGTCGGTGGTTTTTGAGCCGCGTCGCAGGGAGGATGCCTTACCATACCGAGATCGAGAGTTCGCACTTTCGCATGAAGGCTGGTGGGGATGGGAAACGTGGTGTGATGACAAAGCCCGGCTCAGAGATGCGCCCTTGGCTTCGTGGATGGGGCGACCAGCTGCAGGTGCTCGTCCCTCCCTTGCTCTTGCTGGTCGTGACGGTCGCGCTGTCGTACCGGGTGGCGCGCTTCATCCACGATGAGGACATCGCCCGCCAGCGCGTCGAAGTCCGAGAGAAGCTGGAGGCGATCCGAGGGGATTTGGCGCGGGAGCTGTTCGGTGCGGTGCGTCTTACCGAAGGGATCGCCGGACTGATCAAGATTGACGGGCAGCTCTCTCGGGAAAGGTTCGACGCGCTGGCGCGAGTGCTCCTGCAGCAGAACCCGCTGGTGCGTAACATCGCTGTGGCTCCGGACAATGTGGTCAGCATGGTCTATCCGCATGAGGGCAATGAGTCGGTGGTAGGGCTTCGCTACCAGGACAGCCCCGAGCAATGGAGCGGTGTCAAACGAAGCATGGCGGAGCAACGCCTGGTGGTGGCAGGGCCGGTGAAGCTGGTGCAGGGTGGCGTGGGCGTGATCGGGCGGACGCCGGTCACGGTGAGCGAGGCCCCCGAGCGACCCGAGGTGCGCCGTTATTGGGGTTTGGTGTCGACTGTCATCGACTTCGACAAGCTGGCCCAGGCGGCGCACCTGATACGGCTGGAGCAAACACTCCTGCTTGCTCTCCGTGGCGTGGACGGACTCGGTGCGCGCGGGCAGGCCTTCTGGGGCAAAACGGAGATCTTCGAGCACAGCCCAGAGCTCATGACCGTGAGCCTTCCGTCGGGGAGCTGGCAGCTCGCCGGGCTGCCCAAGAGTGGGTGGTCCAACTTCTCGGTTTGGCAGAGCCAGACGTTTCTGGTGGGCAACCTCATCGCGCTCGCTCTCTCGGTGCTGTTGTTCAAGGTGCTGCAGATAGGGCAGCAGCGGGAGGCAGAGGTCAGCGAGCGGCGGCGGGCGATGACCGCCCTCGAGCATGCTCGGGACGAGCTGGAGGAGCGGGTGGCGGAGCGCACTTCTGAGTTGGTGTCGGCCAAGGAGGCTGCCGAGTCTGCCGATCGGATCAAGTCAGCGTTCTTGGCTACCATGTCCCACGAACTGAGGACGCCCCTCAATTCCATCATTGGGTTCACCGGGATCCTGCGCCAAGGGCTGGCTGGAGAGCTGAACCCCGAGCAGAACAAACAACTGGGGATGGTGCAGAAGAGCGCCCAACACCTGCTCGCGCTCATCAACGACATCCTGGATATCTCGAAGATCGAGGCGGGTCAGCTCCATCTCGCGTCTGAGCCCTTTGCCATCGAACCGGTCCTGGTGAGCGCGCTCGAGCTGGTGCGACCCGCCGCAGAGCAGAAGGGGCTTATGCTTGTGAGCGTGATTCCTCCGGGACTGCCCGAGGTGCGGGGGGACCGGCGCCGCACCCAGCAAGTGGCCTTGAACCTGCTCAACAACGCCATCAAGTTCACCGAGCGCGGTGAGGTGGCGGTGCTGGTCGACGGCGGGGAAGATGGGCTTTCGGTTGCGATCCGGGACACCGGGATCGGGATCCCCGAGCATGCCCTCGGGGAGATCTTCGAGCCGTTCCGGCAGATCGACACCGGGCTCTCGCGGCGGCACGAGGGGACGGGCCTCGGGCTTTCCATCAGCCGACGCCTGATGGAGCTGATGCACGGTTCTTTGAGTGTGCGAAGCGTGGTCGGGGAGGGGAGCGTTTTTCGGTTCACTCTGCCGATTCGAGAGGAATCATGAGCGAAGCCTTGCAGATCTTGGTGATCGAGGACAACGAGCAGAACCTGTATTTGATGCGGTTTCTTCTGGAGAAGTCCGGATTCGTGGTCCATGAGGCCCGCTCGGGCCGCGAGGGCCTGAAAGCCGCCGAGCGGCTCCGGCCCGCGCTCATTCTGCTCGACATCCAGCTCCCCGAGATGGATGGCTACATGGTGGCCACGCGGCTGCGCCAGACCGGAGCCTTACGACACACTCCCATCGTGGCGGTTACCTCTTATGCCATGCAGGGGGATCGGGAGAAGGTGCTGGCTGCGGGTGCCACGGACTACCTTGAGAAGCCGATCGATCCCGTCACCTTCGTGGGGCGGCTCCTCCGGCACCTGGAAGCTCACGACATCAAGACAAAGGAGGGAGCATGCCCGTAGCTTTGGTGGTCGACGACCACGCCGAAGGAAGGTACCTGGTGGTTTGCGTGCTGCGCGCTCTGGGGTTCTCGGCGCTGGAGGCCGCCCACGGTGAAGAGGCGCTTTCTCTCGCGCGCTCACGTCCGGTCGAGCTGATTGTCTCGGACATCCTGATGCCTACCTTGGATGGCTTCGGGCTGTGCCGCGCCAAGCAGGCCGATCCAGCGCTTCGTGGGATCCCCTTCGTATTTTACACGGCCACCTACACTGATGCCCGGGATGAGGAGTTCGCGCGCAGTCTGGGTGCCGATGATTTCCTCAGAAAGCCGATGGATCCGCGGGAACTAGAGGACCGGTTGCGGCAGGTGCTCTCCTCGCGCCAGAGTCAGCAGCCACCCCAGCTCGTGCCCGAACAGACCTCCGAGACACCCTTTCTGCGCCAGTACAACCAGGTGTTGATCAGAAAGCTCGAGGACAAATTGACCGAACTCGAGCAGGTGAATGAGAGCCTGCTTCTGAACCAGGCAGCGCTGACCTCGTCGGCGCACGGCATCGCGTTTCTCGACTTCACGGGTCAGATCACCTCAACCAATCCTGCCATGGCGGAGCTGCTCGGACGCGAAAGCGCTCTTTTGGTTGGCTGTGACGCTGCAGAACTCCTGTCTGCTCCCACGGGTTATCGTGAGTGGTTGGAGTGCCCACAGAACCACTTCGGCTTCGAGACGCGGGTGCGCAGTGAAAAGGGCCGTGGGGAGCCTCGGTGTTTGTCCGTGGCGGCTCATGTGGTGTCGTCGAAAGAGGGCGCACGGGTCGCGATCATGCTGTCGTGCCAAGACATCACCGAGAAGGTGCACATGCTGGAGGAGCTGGCTCGCGCCGAGCGTCTTCAGGCGCTCAGCCTGTTTTCTGCGGGCATCGCCCATGACTTCAACAATCTCTTGGTCGCCATGCTGGCGGGGCTCGATCTTGGCGCCAGTTCAGAGTTGAGTGCCGAGGAGCGGGAGGAATACCGGGCGGCGGGGTTGGCCGCCGTGGCGCGGGCCAAGGAGCTCACCACGCGCCTGATTGCTTTTTCCCGGGGTGGAGCGACGGAGCGCACCGTCCTCGATTTGCGGCGGTTGGTGCGGGACAGCTTGCGGCTCGCCCTCTCCGGCTCCGGGATTCGTTCCGAGGTGGATCTCGGCGAGGAGCCGGCGTTCGTGGAGGGCAATGCCGGAGAACTCGGGCAAGTCTTCAGCAACCTCTTGGTCAACGCGCGGCAGGCCCAGAATGACCTGGGAAAGCTTAGGGTGCGCTTGTGCCATGACCAGGACCAGCTGTGTGTCACCATCACCGACGATGGCCCCGGGATCGCGCCGGAGCTGCTTTCGAAGATCTTTTTGCCTTTCTTCACCACCAAATCGAGCGGCACTGGTCTCGGCTTGGCAACGTCGGTTGGCATCGTCCGGGAGCACCAGGGCCGGATCCGAGTCGACTCGGTGCCCGGAAAAGGAGCAACCTTTGAGGTCATCTTGCCCAAATCGAACCGGGTGCCAGCGGTGGAGCAGGTTGCGAGCTTCTCACAATCGCCGCCGCGTGGCGGAGGTAGGATCCTGGTGCTCGACGAGCAGCTGATCACCCAGGCCTTGATGCAGAGGCTCCTCGAGCGGGCGGGGTACCAGGTGGTCGCTGTGAGTCACGGGGAGCAGGTGCTCCTCGAACTCGAACGTGCCGAAAAGGATGGCCGGCCTTTCTCTCTGCTGATCCTCGAGCTTACCGTGCGCGGGGGCCTAGGCGGAGCGGAGACCCTCCGACTCGTGCGGGAACGCGGGTGTCGGCTGCCGGCTATTGCGTCGACCGGCTACGGTGATGCGTTGACCACGGGCGAGCAGGTCGCTCAGGGCTTCGCCCGAGTGCTGACCAAGCCGTTTTTTCCTCACGAACTCCTCGGCCTGGTCAAAGCGGTGCTCGCAGAGCCGAGCGCGATGCATCTTGCTCTGTGAAAGCGTCGGGTGTCTGGCAGAAGAGTGTGTCGCTTGCTATTAACGCGAAATGCGTGTGATTGACTCTCCCTTTCTCCTCCTGTCTTCTGGGTCATCCCGATGGTTGTCTTTAGCCTTGGTGGTGGGCTCGTTGTTCTCGTGCAGCAGTGAGGACAGCGGAACCGCGAGCGGAACCGCCGAAGGGGGAGCCTCCCAGGGGGGAGCGGGTGGAGTCGCCCAGGGCGGAGTTGCCCAAGGGGGGGCCTCGCAGGGAGGTGCGGCGAGCGGCGGCGGAGCAGAAGGCGGTGCTGGGCAAGGCGGTGCTGGGCAAGGCGGTGCTGGGCAAGGCGGTGCTGGGCAAGGCGGTGCTGGGCA
>CAYNEY010000067.1:16401-25484 GCA_964396375.1 uncultured Polyangiaceae bacterium
GGTGGAGCCCTGGGCGAAGGTGGTGCTGCGAGTGGCGGCGGAGCAGAAGGTGGTGCTGCAGAAGGTGGAGCCCTGGGCGAAGGTGGTGCTGCGAGTGGCGGCGGAGCAGAAGGTGGTGCTGCAGAAGGTGGAGCCCCGGGCGAAGGTGGTGCTGCGAGCGGCGGAGCTGCCCAAGGGGGATCGACGAGTGGTACAATCGAGATTCTGGAGGAGCTCGAAGTCGGCTTGGCGCTCTCGTCGCTGTGGGTCGACTTCGACATGGTGACGACCGACACCCACCAGCTGGTTGCCTACTACAATCCCGATCGTCAGCTGACGGTTGCGCTTCGGGAACTCACCCAGCCTAGCTGGACGACCCAAACCTTGCCGACCACCGTCGGCTGGGACAGCCACAACTATGTGGTCTTGGCCCTGGATCGCGACGGATTCATCCACGTGAGCGGCAACATGCACAACGTGGCCTTGCGGTACTTCCGCTCACAGAACCCGCTTCGTCTGGATGGCTTCGACACCCCAGGCATGATCGGTGATCGTGAGACTAGCGTCACCTATCCGGCCTTCTTCAAGAACCAGGCCGGGATCTTGCATTATTCGTACCGTGATGGGGGAAGTGGAGATGGCGCTACGGTGTGGAACACCTACGACGAGGTGACCCGAAGCTGGTCACGCCTGACCGCGGCCGGGCTCTTCGACGGACTCGGTGAGGTCAACGCGTACCACAACTACGTCCCGTTTTACGGCCCCGATGGCCGCTTTCATATCGTCTTCATGTGGCGTGAGACCCCGGTTGCCAACACCAACTTCAACATCTCGCTCATCTCGAGCGAGAACCTGGTGGATTGGGAGACCTACCAGGGCACGCCGGTCGCGATGCCGGTTACGCCCGAAGACACCACGCTGGGCCTGATTGTCGATCCCGTGCCTTCGGGTCAGGGGCTGATCAACATGGGCTTTGGACTGGGCTGGGACTCAGAAGAGCGGCCAATCGTCAGTTACCACAAGTACGATCAGAGCGGACAGAGCCAGATCTTCGACACGCGACTCGAGGATGATGTGTGGCAGGTACATCAGGTGAGCCCCTGGACAGATGGCTTCCGGTGGGATCTGGATCGAACCGGCTCATTGTCGGGTGATGTGATGGCCGAGGCGGTTAGCCTCGATCAGGAGGGGCAGCTGATGCAGCCCGTGTACCGGAGTGGCCTGGGAGAGAAGACCTGGCTCGTCGATGAGACGACGCTCGCCGTCATCGAGAGCCTGGACGAACACCCCGTGTCTGCCATTGCCGAGCTGATGCGGCCGCGGACCACCGATCCCGCGAACATGGTGGTTCATCTGAAGCGGTATGGAGACTACTACCTGCGGTGGGAGACTCTGCCCGTCAATCAGGATCAGGATCCAGGTCCGCCCTATCCGGAGCCGACCCAGCTTATGGTCTACCGCTTGGGCATAGCACCCTAGTTCCAAGCATTGCGGCGAAGTCGCTCGGGGGTACGGGTCTACTGAAGAGGAAGCCCTGAAGTTCATCGCAGCCTCGTTCCTGGAGGAAGCGCAGCTGTGCCTCCGTCTCCACACCTTCCGCGACCAGACCGAGGCCGAGACTCTTGCCCATGGCGATGATGGTCGAGACCACCGCCGCTTCATGCTCGTGTTCCGTAGCGCGCTGGATGAAGGTCCGGTCGATCTTGACCTTGTCGAGGGGCAGCCGTGTGAGATAGCTGAGCGAGGAGTACCCGGTGCCGAAGTCATCGAGCAAGATCTGCACTCCGAGCTCGCGCAACACGGACAAGATCAGAATTACGCTGTCGAGATCATCAGCGGCCATGCTCTCGGTCACCTCGAGTCGCAGCCTGCACGGCTCGATGCGGTAGGCATCGAGGGCACCGGTCACCATGGGGAGGAAGCGAGCATCGCGGAATTGTCGGGGCGAGACATTGACCGAGACCGGTGGGGGCTCCAAGCCCTGATCGAGCCAAGCGCGGATCTGTTGGCAAGCGTCGCGCAGCACCCGCTCGCCGAGTTCTGCGATCAACCCACATTCCTCGGCAGCCGGAATGAACTCGAGCGGTGAGATCATGCCTCGCTCCGGGTGGATCCAACGCACCAGCGCCTCGGCTCCCGAGATCTCGCCGGTCTTCAAGGTGACGAGGGGCTGATAGTAGAGTTTGAGTTCATCCGTTCCGAGGGCGCGGTGAAGCTCGACTTCCACCTTGTGCGCGCGACTGGTTCGCTCGCGCAGCTCCGGAGCGAAGAGCTGTCGGCGGGAGCCTTCGCCAGCTTTCGCCTGCACCATGGCCGTTTCTGCGTCGCGGAGGACCTCTTCGGGAGACGCGGTGGGTCTGCCCCCGCAGGCGATCCCGATACTGGCGGTGATGACCAGCTCATCCGAACCTATCAGCAGCGGTGCCCGAATGCACGCGTCGAGCCGGGCCGCCACCAGCTCCGCGTCGCTCGGATGTCTGAGATCTTCGAGGAGGATCGCGAATTCGTCGCGGGTCAGGTGGCTGATGTGTCCTACCGCGTCCACCTCGCGGATCGCTGCGCTGAGACGTGCTCCGATCTCGCGTAGGATCCGATCGCCAATCTCGGTGCCGTAGGTCTCGTTCACCGTTCTGAAGCGATCGAGATCGACGAACAGAAGGGCAAATGAGAACTCTGGATGCCGCTTCTCCCGCGCCAACACCTGCCGAATTCTCTCGAAGAGCATGGCGCGGGTGAAGAGCCCCGTGAGTGGATCATGGATGTTGCGTGCCGTGGAATCGCGACCCACTGCCACCACGTGGGTGGGCTCGCCCTCTGGCACGGGAAGCGGAGTGATCACCACTTCGTCAAAGAAGACGCCTCGTTCGCCGTTTCGGCTGACCCGCTCCCCGCGGTAGATCTTGCCTTGATCCAAGGTGGTTCGGATCTCTTGCGCCAGGTCAGAATCGAGCATTTCACCCCAGGCCTCGCGGATGTGTAGGCCGAGCAGCTCCGAGCGCGGCTTACCACTCACCGCTTCGAAGGCCGCGTTGACGTAGGCGATGTGTCCTTCGAGAGTCATCACCGCCACATGCTCCGACATATGTTCGAGAGCCTGGAGCAACAGCGACACCTCAGCGAGCGAACGCTCATGCGTGCCCGAGTGGGGCTGCACCAGGGCTGGCCGCTGTGCTCGGTCAGGATCGGTCATGGGATCATCGCCTGTTGCTGTGCCCTTTCTGTGCCGCCAGAGTGCCGCGATGGGCCGCACCACAGGCACCAACGGCCAGAATCGTCGGAAGTTGAGGCAAAGGACAGGGGCGGTGCGGCCAGTTGTTCGGCCTTGACGAAACTGCCGGCGGCGCGATGCTTTGAGGGTGGCCTTGCCCCTCCTTGCCCCTCCGCCAGTTTGCCACTGCGAGCCGTCCGCCGCTCCGGAGCGCTTCTGCTGGGGCTGCGACCAGCGCTGCCCTGCAGGTGACCTGGCTTGTGGCAATGGCTCGGAGCGCACGCCCCACCCCGCCGAGCTGTTCGGCGAGGACTGGGAGGCGCTGGCAGCTCTACTCCGCGAGCCTCGGCTTGACAGGCGCTGACGGAGGATGGTACCCCGCGCGCGACTGCGGAGGAGGGCATCACCATGAACAAGAGTATGATTTGGGCCACGCTGATTCTCGGAGCTACTCTCGGGATGTGTGCCGTCGGATGTGCGAGCGAGGAGAGCTCGAACAACGGCAGCTATCCCACCTACAGCCAGAGCTGCGGCGATGTTTGCAATGGAAGCTTCTGCCAGAACATGACTACGGGTGAGTGTGAGGGTTCGGATCTCGAGCTGCCGTGTCTCGGCACCTCCTCCGGCATGTACTGCTCGAAGAGCTGCCTCTCGGACTCGGACTGTGCGGGTGGTGATCGACCGATGTCGTGCCTCATCGACTGTGACCGCTATCCGGAGGTGGCGGGCACCTGCTGGCAGACCGACTCCGCCGACTGGATGATCTCGGAGACGTGCAGCTGAGAGATGAGGCCCGGCCGAGAACCGCGGATGGTGGAGCCATCTACAACGGCCATGAGCTGAGTGCGGGCGTGCCAGCGGTTGCCAACTCTCGCTTCGAGGGGAACACCAGCCTGCTCGGCGGGGCCATCTACAATGGCTATTCTTCGCCCATCATCACCGATGCCTTCTTCGTCGGGAACATGGCAGCGAACCACGGTGGGGCCATCAGCAACTACTACGGCTCTTCGCCCATCATCACCAACAGTGTCTTTTTCGACAATGAAGCGTCCGTTTACGGGGGGCGCCCTCCACGGCTACTTCTCCACCAACCCCACCTTGGTGAATTGTACCATCACTTGGAACAACGCCGGTACCGATGGTGGAGCCATCTACCATGAAGACGGCAGCGCTCGCTCCGTGATCGTGAACTCGATCCTCTGGGGTGACACCGCACGCGGCGACAACCAGGAGATCCGCACAGATCCGGTGCGGCCGGTCGCGTCGTACGTGACCTTCAGCATCGTGGAAGGAGGGTTCGAGGGGGAGGGTAACCTGGATGCCGAGCCGCTCCTCGACACGGAGCTTCGGCCGCTGGTGGGCCCTCCTGCGATCGACGGTGGCGGTTGCGGCGATCAGGTTCTTTCGACCGACCTTGCCGGCGAGCACCGCTGGGACATCGGAGGGATCTTGAACGGCACGGGCTTCGGCGTCGACATCCGTGCCTACGAATTTTGGGGCAGCCCGGCGGTCGACGACCTAGTACTCCTCTTTTCGTGCAACGAGGCGTAGGGTTGAGGGCAGTATGAAGGCTCTGGTCACTGGAGGTACGGGTTACATCGGCAGCCACACCAGCTTGGCTCTGCTCGAGGCTGGCCATGAGGTGGTGGTGCTCGACAATCTCTCGAACAGCGAGCGGTCGGTGCTGCAGCGCTTGGAGAAGCTGTCAGAAAAGAGCGTGAGCTTCGAGGAGTGTGATGTTCGGGATGCGCCTGGGCTCCGCCGGGTGTTCGAGCGACATCAGATCGACGTGGTCCTGCATTTCGCGGCGCTGAAGGCGGTGGGGGAGTCCGTGGCGCTGCCGCTCGAGTACTACGCGAACAACATCGGTGGCCTGGTCACCTTGCTCCAGGTGATGATGCAGTTTGACTGCTTTCGGATGGTGCTAAGCTCGTCGGCTACGGTGTACGGCAACGCGTCGCAGCCTCCCTTTTCGGAGACCGCGCCGCTCGAGGCCACCAACCCTTACGGCCGCACCAAGCTGTATTCGGAGGAGATCCTCCGCGATCTTTCGGTGGCGGAGCCGCGCCTCTCGGCGGTACTGCTCCGCTATTTCAACCCGGTGGGCGCTCATGCCTCGGGGCTGCTCGGGGAGTCTCCCCGCGGGCTCCCGAACAACCTCTTCCCCTATGTGACCCGGGTGGCTCGGGGGGAGCTGCCGGAGCTCAAGATCTACGGCAATGACTACGACACGCCGGATGGCACCGGGGTGCGTGACTACATCCATGTTTGGGATCTGGCGCTCGGGCATGTGGCGGCGCTCGCGATGCTTTCGACCAGTTCGGGTGTGCAGGCCATCAACCTCGGCACGGGTCGCGGCTACAGCGTCCTTGAGGTGGTGCGAGCCTTCGAGCAGGCCTCCCAACGGCCCGTGCCCTACCAGATCGTCGCCCGGCGCCCAGGTGACGTAGCGGTGAGCCTCGCCGAGCCAACGCGAGCTCGGGAGCTGCTCGGGTGGACGGCGAGGCTGGGCTTGTCCGAGATGTGTGAAGATGGCTGGCGGTGGGGGAGCTCCGGCAAGGGAGGCTAGTCCTTCGGGCCGGTCACTTCTTCAGGTAGCTTTTGTGGGCAGATTTGCCCCGGAAGCTGTCGTCATCGGTGGAAAACACGACGGCGCTCGGGTTCTCCTTCTTGCTCACGTGAGTCTTCTGGTTCTGCTTTATGGTGGTCTTTGGAGCTGACTCCACCTCCGAGATCATCGCGGTTACCACCGTGGCCTTCGGAGGCTCGATCTTTCTGCCCGTCTTCTCGGCGAAGGCCTGGGTGGCCGCCGCGCGCAGCAGTTTTCCGCGTAGCTTGGTGAAGAGTCCGGGGGTGGCGAACACATCCACCGACTCCACCTCACCGTTGATCGCCACCGCCAAGCCTACCGCATCGGCGCTTTCCGGGAGCTGCTTTTCAAGCTTCTGGGTGGTGGTGCGCACGGCCTTCTTCAGCTGCGGGTCTTCGAGAGAGAGCTGAAGACTGCTGGCCGAGCGTGAAGATTTGACGGATTTGCCGAGCTTCTTCGAGAGCTCGTCTTGGGCTTGGCTGACCGCCTTCCACACCTCTCCCTGCTGACCGCTCACTTTCACGGCCAGCTTCTGAGCGCGGGTCACCAGCGCCTCCGAGGATGAGCCGAAATGGGTCGAGGCCTCGCCGCTGCGGCCTGACCAGCGCCCCGCCTCCACGCAGAATACCCCAATCTTCGTGCCCTTGGTGCCAGGCGGGAGCATCGTGTCGTGCTGAAGGACGCGGTCCTGGCGTCCCCCTTTGACGATCTCTCCTGCGCTCAGAAACACCCGGCTTTGGCCGATGTTGTCGACTAGAAGCTCGTTCACGTTCCCAGTCTCTTTGACCTTGACGGTCTTCTTCTTCAAACCCTCCTCCAGCGTGAGTACTTCTTCTTCATCCTTGGCGGTCGGATCATGCACCACGAACACCGAGAGGTTGTCGTGGGTGTAGGGGCCGGAGAAGGTCATCTGTTCGACCTCCGCGGCCCCATCGGCGAGCCCCAGGCTCGCGCAGAACAACACCAACATCGCTAACCCAATGGCACAGATCGTCTTCATGGAGCACCTCATGGTGCTCCCACCCAGCAAGTGCTGCGCCAAGCGCCTTTTCGCCGCAAATTCACGGCTTGGGAGGCTGCGGCCGTCAAGCGGCTTTACCTTCCGGAAACGGGGTTTACGTGGGCGTCGAGGCCGAAGAGCGCACCTCGACCGAGCGAGCCTGCACGGCCAACTTGGAGAGGGGAGGCGAAAGGAGCGCGCCCACGGAATTGATGAAGAAGCTCTTGACGACTTGCCAGTCGTCCATCCCCTCGCCGACGATGGCTGGTTCACGCTCTGCATCGTCGAAGTAGACGAGGGCGCGTAGCACGAGCCCCTCATTGACGTCTGTGTCATAGACCTGGCTTAGGGCGCGCAGGCAGTCCAAAAGTCCCAGGTGTTCCACCTCGAGCATCACGTAGAGGTCGAAGAAGTCGCGCCGCAGGCCCCGGTCCAAGATGGCGTGGGTCTTGGTGGCGAGGATGCCGAGGCTGGTAAGAACGCCATTGTGGGTGTGCCTCCGAAGACTGGGCAAGACGAAAATGGACACGTCCACGCCATCGAATGTGAGGTGTACGGTGTCAGGTGCGCGTTCGGTAAGTTCTACCCGCCCTCGACGACGCAGATGGTCCACAAGCAGTTCTTGCTCGGTGCCGGTGACGACTCCGAAGTCCACGTCACGACTCGGACGATAGGGACAGAAGCAGCGTACCGCCTGTCCTCCGATCACGAACCAGTACCGCTCCGCAGGAACGGCCGCAGCCACTTCTTGCGGAATCACAGCCAAAGGATCGAGCGTCATGCTGTCTGGCTCCGATAACGAACGATGGCACGGAGCAGGGCGAGACTCTTGGGGCGCCAACCGGGCAGGGATGCAGCCGATTCGAGGGCGTCATTCGGGAGTGCGGAAGCGAAAGTGAGGGCGCGCAACGCTCCATAGTTGAACGCGTAGAAGGCGACTGTACCCAGGGAGACATACGCTGTTGCACTCATGTCTACGTGGAGCAGCGCCGCGCGCACCTCGGGTGGGAGTGTCGCGACCGAAACCACGTCCGTGTGGTCGGGTGACGCTTCCCGGGTCCGGTCCAGACGCGCCCGGGCGCGACGGAACGAGTCCTCGAGGTCGAATGCTGGCACGAAGCTACGCTAGCATCGGAGTTCCCCCAGGGCCATCCTGGGCCCTGGCCAAGGGCAGGGGGGCTCACTGCTGGAGGCAAGCCGGGGGGAGGCCACGTGCACGGCGTCGAAGAGCGGCGTGTTTCCCTCCACGGTGTCTTGCGAGAGCTCCCAGGTTCACACCGACCGTTCACCTGGCCATGGTAGCGTCGCGTGCCGTTGTTGGCCGCCTGATCAGCCCCAGCAAGCCACGGTGAGGGAAAGCGCAATGACACACACTGGTTGCAGAAACCGTAGGGGCCATGGAAGTTCCTTCCAAGAGTGGCTCCACTTGGGTGCGTCGGATCGGTGCTGCCGGTCGTGACTTGTGGCGGTGAAATGCGGCGCGGCGATGATGGCGGTCGCGGGGGCTTGCTCGCAGGAGTTAGAGGCCTCTCAGAGGTCAGTAGCGGTGGCACACCGTCCCAACCGAACGCGCGGAGCATGATGCCGAGCATACGCAGATCAAGCGGGGTGAGGCAGACACGATTGGTCGTGGCCCGGCCGTTCACGGGCTCGGTCGAAGACCAGAGCCCAATTCACCTTGCCGGTGAGCTGCATCACGACGAAGAGTGTGATGATGGCGCCGATGGTCACGGCCAGGCCGGTGAAGCCCTCCCAGAAGAACGTGAGCGAGAACAGCACCAGGTAGATGAGCTGCGACAGCCCCAAACCAAACAGCGCGAAGCGCCAGCCGACGAAGAGCCGGGCGTAGGAGACGACCAAGAACACGCTCACCACCGAGGCCAGGGAGAAGCACATCCACAGCGCGAGCCGGTCGACCAGGTACGCGAACAGTAGGTGGAAGGCGAAGAAGGCACAACCGAGCATCAGATAGTGCATCGGGTGCAGCTCGCGCTTCTTGACCACGGCCAGGATCGAGACCACGAAGAAGAAGAAGAGCAGCGACAGCGGCGCAAAAAATGTCACCTTGGAGGCGAGCGGGCCTGGATTGAGCAGCTGGGGCATCTCGATGCCGATCGGCGCGCCCGAGATCAGACTCAGATACTGCCAAGTGCCGCGCCAACCGGTGCTGGTGACACCGTGCTCAGTCGGGCTCACCGTGCCCGCCGGAAAGTCGACGTCTCGGAAGCTGGTCTGCATGCGCAGAGTGAAGTTCGTAACCGCTGCACGAAGAGCCGTCATGGAAATCGCTCGCAGCTGGGTTCAGA
>CAYNEY010000068.1:0-25083 GCA_964396375.1 uncultured Polyangiaceae bacterium
CATCCCCCCGAGACGCTGCTCGCGATGCTCGACGAACTCGAGCGTGGCGCGGAGATGGTGGTGGCGAGTCGCCACACGGTGGGCGGCGGGGTGAGCGACTGGAGCCTCACCCGACGGATCTTTTCTCGGGGGGCGCAGCTCATCGGGTTGGCGCTGCTCCCTTCGGTGCTGGGAAGAGTCTCGGATCCGATGAGTGGGTTTTTTCTGGTGCGGCGCGCGGCCATCGCCGAGGTCGTGCTGCGACCTATCGGCTACAAGATCCTGCTCGAGGTGGTGGGGCGCGGCACCATCCGTTGGATCTCGGAGGTGGGCTACGTGTTCTCCGAGCGCAAGAGCGGGGCCTCCAAGGTCACCGCCCGGGTCACCGTCGACTACCTGCGGCACCTGCTGCGCCTCTGGTTCGCTACGCTGCCCCGCTCACGGTTCGTGCGTTTCGGGTTGGTGGGTCTCTCGGGTGTCATCGTCGACATGTCGCTCCTGTTCCTGCTCAGCGATCCACAGTGCTTGGGGTGGGGGCTCACCCGTTCCAAGTTGCTGGCGGCAGAGGTGGCGATCATCAGCAACTTCTGGCTCAACGACACCTTCACCTTTGGGGACGTGGCTCGCGCCAACCGAGGCCCGAACCGCCTGCGTCGTTTCCTCACCTTCAACGCCATCTGTGGTCTCGGGCTCCTGGTCAACGTGGTGATCCTGAACCTGTTGTTCAACTACGCCGGGATGAACCGCTATCTCGCCAATGCCATCGCCATCGCGACCGTGACCATCTCGAACTACTGGCTCAACACCAAGCTGAGCTGGGTGGGACCGAAGGGGCTCTTGACCCTCGGGTTGCTGCTCGGTGTCGGATCGGGTTGCGAGGAGCGGCGCTCCCCGCGTTGTGAGAAGGAGTGCCGCGAGCAGGGAGCGTGCACGCGTCGCGCGGAGCTTTGTGTGGCCACCGGTCCCGAGGAGTGTCGGCGCGCAGCCGCGTGTGAACGGGAAGGGCGCTGTGTGCTGGTGGGTGAGCTCTGTGTCGCGACCGAAGCAGAGTGCCAGTCACGTGAGGCGTGCCGCACCGAGGGTCGTTGTGGAGTGTGGCAGGGAGCCTGTGCTGCCACCGAGCCCAGCCACTGTCTGAAGACTCCCGGTTGCGTGAAGGAAGGTCGCTGCACACCCAGCGCTGGCCGCTGCGGGGTGGCCCAGACGGACTGTGAGAAGAGTGAGGGGTGTCGCAAGTATGGCCGCTGCACCGCCACCCCGAATGGCTGCAGCATCGCCTCGTCTGCCGACTGTCAGAAGAGTGAGCTTTGCACCCTACAGGGCTTCTGCAGCTTCGAGCGCGACGGTTGCCGGTTGTTGTCCGCTGCCGACTGCGCTCGTACTCGTGGCTGCATCGAGCGTGGGAGCTGTACCTTCGTGGCCGACACGCAAAAGAGCGGCCTCGGACCGACGCCGGGTTGTATCTCGACCAAGTCCGAGGATTGCCGCCGCTCGACTGCCTGCCGCACCGAAGGTGCCTGCCGCTTGGTCGAGGGCGTGTGCGGGCGCTGAACCGCCGTGTTACGGCAGAAAGAGCCGCTCCAGCGACCCCTGGCTCAGATTGCCGCGGCCATCCACGGCCTCGATGAAGTAACGGACGTCGCCCCGGTCGACGGGTAGCTCTGCCACGAAGTGGTGGGCGGTGCGGCGCGCTCCGGTACGGCACGGGTACGCTCCGAGATCGCGAAGGGCGAGTCGCTCCTCTCCCCGCGCCGAGCGGAGCACTACCGACGCCGAGGACACCCCTGCCACATCGGCAATCAAGGTGTGGAGCGTGGCCGCGCGCGTCGCGTCGACCAGGCAGTTGTTGCCAAACGCCTTGCCTCCCGGATGCGCTGGATCCGTCCAAGGCGGGAAGATGGTCGGCCCTGTGACATCCCACTGCTCGGCGCGGTCGACCAAGGCGCCGAGGATGTCCACGGCGCGATTGGCGGCTTCGGTGACCTGACGATCCCAGATTTCTTGCCCGGTCCAATACCAATAGCAGCTGGTCTCGGCCAAAAGCAGCAGTCTTTGTGCCACCTCGAACTCGGCGCCGCCGAGCCCGCGATCCTCCAGGGCATGAATCAGGTTCTGAAGTGCCGTGAGCACTGCCCAGGAGTTGAGATCGGGGGAGTACTCGGCGCCCTGCAGGCTAAACCACTTGCCAAACTGCGGGTCGCCGTTGTCGGCTCCGCTCCAGGAGCCCGGTTCTACATGGCAGACGTCCTCGGGATCGACGGGGAAACGAGCCAGATAGTCACGGATGGTCGAGAGCTCGAAGCGCGGATCGTGGCGCAACCACTCCACCAACCCGTCGGTGTTGTGGCGGTAGTAGCTGTCCGTGCCCCCGCCGTAGTTGTCACCGTCGGAGTGGAGGAGGAAGAACGGCGGATGTTGTGGGTCGAAGCTGCCGCTCTCGACGATCTTGTCGTAGACCTGTCCGAGCACGCTCGGGTACTGCAGCGCACCGAAGCCCCCGCGGGCATCTTCGTTGCCGATGTAGCGCTCGGCCGGAACCCCGACGATTTGGTGAGTCTGGCCGGCTGCGTCCGTGTAGGCGAGCATGCTCGGGCGCAGCAAGGATGGACTAATCGGGCTACCTGCCCAGATGTTCTTGAGCTCCAACCAGTCGGACACTGGCGGGTTGGTTTGCTCGGCGCGGTTGGGCGGCAAGAGCCCCTCGGAGAGCCCTCGGTAGGGGTAGTCCCGGCAGGCGCGGAATCGGTGGATCGAGTCGTAGATCACGGCCTGTACGCCGGCCTCGAGCAAAGCAGGGATGAGCCGCACGTGAAAGGCCGTTTCCGGGGGAAACAGCACAGGGGAAGTGGGCACCCCCAAGGTGTGTTCGATGAGGGAGCGGTGCCAGCTGATCTGGCGGACCACGTCGCGTGGTGGAATCAGTGGCAGCAAGGGATGAAAGAATCCAAAACTCACCAAATCGAGCCGTGGATTGCCGAGCTTGGTGAACGCCCGCGCCGAGCCAGCGAGCCGCCGCCGCCAGTCGAGGAAGCGTCCTTGACCGAGACCTTCCCGCTCGCAGCGCTCCAGTTGTTCGATCAGGCTGCCGCTGTAGCTGGCAGAGAGCCCGGCGTGGGCTAGCCCGCCCGCACAGTAGCGATCGATCGCATCCGCGAGATAGTCCACATAGGCGCCTTGCCGACTGGCGAACACCTCCTCGATCCCACCATCCCAGTACCCCACGTCGGTGGTGCGGTAGTACGGCTGGTGCATGTGCTTGTGGATCCCGAAGTACAACCGCACACCTTCCGGCTCGGGGCGCGTGCAGACCACCGTGCTCTTGGCCTTGGTCGCGGGGATCTCGACCTCTTGGTACGACTTGATCCAGTCCTCTTCGGCTGCCGAATCAAGCAGATTGGTTCGACAACCCTCGACCAGCAGCGTCAGACGCCCAGAAGGGAGTTCGTCGAAGGAGAACTGGGTTGTGGCACGGCTCTCCTTTTTCTCATCGATCGAAGCTCGCCGCACCAGCATCTGGTGTTCGCCGTGGAAGACCACCACCTGAGCGAAGGGGATGGGTCCATTGGTGCTCATGGTGACCACGAGTACCGAACTCGATGCGGTCCCTCTGGGAGACGGTGCAACCACGCTGACGTCGACGGAGACGATCTGGGTGAACGGAGCGCTCATGGTAGGGCCCTAGCTTTGCGGATCTGGCGTATGGATGCAATCCGGGCATGATGGTGGGGAAAGGTTGGACCAAAGACAGCGAGGGCCGTGGCCTTGGTCGCTTCGATTTCACGCTGCCGATGTCATTCGCGAATTTCGAGCCGAGGCCTGCGATGAGCCTGTGGGTCACCGACCGACGGCCGATGCAGTTGCGTGGGTCTCAGGGGGCAGCGGGTAGCGCGCGAGTCCTCCTTCTGTTCCCACCCAGAGCCCAGACGCGAGTTCGGCGATCACGTGGACCCGTGGATCGGGGAGAGCCAGAAAGACTTGGCTCGACTGCCCCTCGAGCAGCGCCGCACCACCCTGGGTGCCAACGAACACGCGTCCCGGTACCCGCTGACTGCGCCCGAGATAGAGGATCCATGGCGAAAGTGAGGTGGGTAGGCTGGCCTCGGCCTCGCCGATCGCGAGCAGGCCCGACGAAAGACTACCGAACAGCGCGGAGTCGCTCGAGATCCCGAGCACATCGATCGCCCAGCTCGAGGTGAGCCCTGCTATCCGGTCGAAGGTCACGAAGCTTCGGGAACCTCGCCGGCGCATCACCCCGCGATCCTCGGAGGCCAGCCACAGCGTGCCGTCGGAAGCGAGATCCACCGCCTGAAGTGACCGGGAACCTCCGGGGAGGTACACGGAGCGCACGGTGTGGGTGGTGAGCGAGAGCTCCCACAGTGAGTTGGTCGCGGTCGCGTACAGGATCTGGTTCGTGGCGTCGTAGGCCAGATCATTGACGGCTGTCTCCGTGACTCGGCGCTCCCGATCGAACCGCTGTCCGTCGGGGCTCACGTAGAGACCCTCAGAGGTCGCGACGAATAGTCCCTCGGGGGTGGAGACAAGGTCGTTGGTGAGTCGCGGACCGAGGGAGACGGCCGAAAATCCACGGTGTGTTTGGCGTACGACCCCCCGATCGAAGGTCGCAAGGTAGGTTTCGCCGCGGTGCTCGGCGATCGCGACTACGTGGTTCGAGGTGAGCACATCGGATGGCGTCAGGCGCCGAGCCAAACCCGAGCGCCGCATCCACGTCCCGAGCCCGGCCGTGCCCAGCCATTCGGTACCGTCGGGGTCGGTGATGCGCGCGGTGATGCGTGCCCCTTCCAAGCGCTCCTCGCCACGGAGCGGAGCCATGCGTTGGCTCGTGTTCGGCGCGGCCGTGCACTCGAACCGTGCCGAGTCGTCATCCCGTTGACAGGCGTGGCCCGCGGTGTCGACCCAGAGCACACCCAAGGAGTCGACACTCACACCGTCCAGGGCCAGCCGCGGCAGGCCGTCTTCGGTCGTGACCACGCGGCGTCGGGTGAGGGTCTGGAGGTCGTACTCCTCGAGACCACCCGTGCTCGCGACCAAGAGCGCGTCGGACAGGCGCGCCAATCCCGTCACTTCCAGGGTAGAGGAGAGGATCTCGAGGGGACGAAGTTGCGCCTGGGTTTCTCGTGGGGCCTGAGCCAAGCCGACACAGCCGAACCAGAGCGCGAGGCGAGCCAGATGGTTCATCGCGACCCCGCTTCCGCCGGACAGGTGACCACCTCGAGCTGTTCGTTGCGGGCCAGATCGGTGACCACGAGGTTCACACGGTCGGAGCGCGCACCGAGGCGGAGCTCACCACGGTAGAGCGCTGGCATGGCTGAGCCAGGCTCGCGGTGCAGATCGAGGCGCCGGTTCGGTTCCGTGGCAGGCGCCGCGCGCACCTCCCGAACCCGGTCGGTACTGCGCACGAGTAGGGTCATCGTGGTGTTGACGCACGACACCTCGACCGAGAACTCGGGACGTTGGCTGTCGATGATGTACGGCACCTCCCGGAGCTCCGACTGGCCGTCGCGGGTCACGATCAGCACGGTGGCGCGGTAGGTTCCGTCGGTGACCTCGATCGGCACGAGAAAGCGTAGCCGCCACCGGTTCAGGGTCTCGTCGAAGGTGAGGTCACGGGTCAGGCCGAAGGGGAAGAAGGCTGTCACCCGGAGCGCATCGCGCGGTGCCTCGACGGTCAAGACCGGATCCCCGGGAGGCATCTCGCTCCGTGAGAGCGCGGCCGCGTCGGGGCGTCGCGCCAGAAGCGCACGTTTCTGCTCACGGAGCGTACCGAGCAGCGTCGTGGTTGCCTCCGTTTGTTCGGTCTCAGGGATTGCCAGGAAGGAGGTGTGGGGGGTCACCAGGTTGTAGGAAAGGGCCAGCTCCACGACCTCATTCTTCCGTTCCTCGTTGGCACCGAACAGACTCTGATCCTCGAGGAGATGATCGACCCGAGCCCGAGCCCAACGCCGTGCGACCGCGGGCTGCCGCAGCTCGGAACCGAGGTCGAGCCAGGCCTCGCGCAGCAGAGGACCGCTCGAAGTGCGGGCCGAAAAGACCATACGCGCCTTGCCCGTACCCTCGGCGCGGGCGGTGACGAACAGCTCTTCTCCCGCTGCGAGATCGCTGAGCGTGTTCGGGAAGGGATGGGAGAGTTGTTCTGATTCGAGCGAGAGGGAGGGGGAGGTGGTGGAGACCGCCTCCAGTTGGGAGAGCAGCCGTTTGACCGTAGTGGGGATGGCCGCGGGGCTCTCCACGTAGTTGAAGCGACCACGTTTCATGGCGGCTAGGCGGGAGAGCAAGGCGCGATTGACTCCGCCGCCGAGCCCGATGGTGAAGACCCGCGTGGCACCGGTGTCGTGCTCGAGGGCTTTGAGCGCGGGGAGCGGTTCGGAAGCCCCGTCGGTGAGGAGCAACACCAGCGGGCGATCGGCGCCTGCCCGCTGGACCGCGAGGGCGCGCGTGAGTGCGAGCGCGATGTTGGTTCCGCCGCCGGGGCTCACTTCGTCCAGAAAGGCAAGCGCCGCCGCACGCGTTTTGTCGGTGAGGGGCTGGTTCTGCTCCGCCAAAACCTGCACCTGGTCGTCGAAGACGAGCACGTTGACGTGGTCTCGGGGGGAGAGACTCGAGACCAGTTGCTTGGCAGCCAGGCGAGCCTCGTCCAGTGCAGCGCCGGTCATGCTGCCGGATCGGTCGAGCACGATGGTGATGTCCTTGGGGAGCGAAGGGCCCGAGTGTGGCGGGGTGGCCATCGACACAGCGAGATAGGCCGGTTGCCCCGGATCCTGGTGGCGATGGACCGCGAGCGTGTAGTACGGCTCGTCGACCACGTAATCGAGGACGAAGGCTGCTGCTCGCTTGTGCTTGGGTCGCGCCATGAGCACGCGCTGGCCCTGGCCGTTCGTCACCTGCTCGAGGTCGTGAGAGGGAGAGCCGATCTTCGCGAGCGGACGCGAGTCTCGGAGTGTGACCCGAACGTTTGCGGTCTCGGACGCGAGCGGGAAACGGTACTGGACGTCGCGGCCGAACCGAGGAAGGTACTGGCCCACCGTGACCTCGATCCGCTTGTGTTCGTCCGGTGCCACCGGAAACACACGAAATTCGAAGCTGCCTGGGCCGCGCTCTTCCAACAAACCCGGATCACGACCCAGGCCGGTGGTGTCCTCATAGATCCGGCGCGCGGTCTCGCGCTCGAAGACTTCACCGACGATCCGAGTCGGTCCGTTGAAGTAGGAGAAGCCCTGCACCTGACTGTCCAGAGCCGTTCGGAGCGTGCAGAGGGCCTCCAGGGTGCTGGTGGAGGAATTGTGGTAGACTTGACGTAAGTGGGAGGTGGAGAACTGCCCATCGATCACCACCTCCAGGCTCTCTTCCTCGAGTCTGAGGCGGGGCGAGTTGGTTGCCTCGGGCCCGTCGGCGCGGGGCTCGAGGCGCATCTGACTCGAGGCGATGCTGGCGAGGAAGGTGACGATGAGGGCGAGACTGAGGCTCGGAGCGAGGGGGAGTCGAGGGTGCATGGGGCCCCCCTGTGCAGCATCCGTGCCCAGCTTCCACCGGCAGTATTTATGGCACATTTGGGGTATCGGGGTCGATTTGCGGAGTGCTCACGATGCAATCTGCATAAACTCCACAACGCCATGCCGTTGTCTGTCGAAGCCTTCCTCCGCCGGCTCTCCCACGATCTCACACGGCGACTTTTGTGGGCGGCCCGCGACTGTCGTGACTTCGGACGGGAGCCGGAGCCGGGGGAGCTCACGGTGACGTTGGTGGGCCCTTCTGGGGAGCCTGAAACCCCTCACCAAACCTGGGAGCGCCTCAAGCGCGAGGCTCCGCCTGGGCTCGACCTCAGCGAGTTCGAGGTATCCCTGATGGCCAGCTTGGCAGCTGTTCTGCGCGGCGATGTCGACGGTGTCCTCGCGCTCGAGCCGGCGCTCGTGCGGCTCCGACGTGCGGCTGGCATCAAGTTTGAATGACAAGGGAGGATCTCGTGCACAAGCTCTTCGTGATCGACGACCGTGACAAGACCATCGAGCTCTGCCACCGCTACCTCGGTGACTTCGAGTACGTGACCCGTTGCTCCCGCGGTATTCCCTGCCAAGTGTGCAGTGAGCAGAAGCGAAAATGCCCGCTGATGTGCGCTCACGACTACCGCGAGGCCGAAGAGACGCTCGGTCGCCTCGACCATCTCCCCGATCTGGTCGTGCTCGATCTGCACTTTGCCCTGCCGGACCAGCGCTTGCTGCCCGAGGACAAGTCCGTGCTTCCGAGCGAGCCGAAGGCGCAGGAGGCCCTCCGCGAGAGCTGGCGGCGTCGGCAGGGCCTCTTGATCCACGAGCGACTGCGGGCGAGATACCCACGGCTTCCGATCGTGATGCTGACCACGACCGACACGGAGCTAGGTCATGAGCGCCCGAGCGATCCGCTGCTCTATTTCTGCGAGAACGAGGTGGTGGACAGTCGTAGCCTGGTGGCCGAGATCCGTCGTGCCCTCTCGCTCTCGCATCAGACCGAAGAAGGCTCGCTGTTCTGGGGCAAGAGCCCACAGATGGCGGCGCTCCGACGCAGCCTCACCATTCTCGCCCGCTCTCCCCTGCCCACGCTGCTCGAGGGCGAAACCGGTACGGGGAAGAGCTTCCTCGCGGAGCATTTCATCCATCCGCGCTCCGGCGCCAAGGGCAATCTGGTGGTTACCGATCTCTCGACCATCCCCGCCTCGCTCCTTTCGGCGCACCTCTTCGGCGTCAAGAAGGGCGCTTATACCGGCGCGACCGCCGATCAGCCCGGGGTCTTCGAGCAAGCCCATCAGGGAACACTCTTTCTCGATGAGATAGCCAACCTCGATCTCGATCTGCAGCGTCAGCTGCTGCTGGTCCTGGAGCGGAGCGAGGTGACCCGCCTCGGTGATGGCCGGCCGCGACCCAGCATGACCAAGCTGGTGGCCGCCACCAACCAGAACTTGGAGGAGTTGGTGTACCAGGGCCGCTTCCGCAGCGATCTCTGGATGCGCCTCAACCCCGCCACCCGCCTCCGCCTGCCCGCGCTGCGAGAACGGCGCGAGGACATCCCCGAGCTGCTGCGGTTCAGCTTCGAACAGGCGCTCCGGGCGCCCTCCCTGCTAGCGCTGGTCTCAGCGTTCCTGGTCAGGTTTCCCACCCCCGAGGAGTTTCGTTCTGAGCACAACACCGTGGTCTATCGGCGGCCCAACGCCAAGCTGTTGCGTCCGGATGCTTTCACGGTCTTCCTCGGCAAAACTGCCCTCGACCGACTCTGCCAACATCCCTGGCCCGGTAATCTCCGTGAACTCCGGCTCTTCGCCACCAATGCCCTGGTCTTCTCGCTGTGCCAGCTCCTCGAGAGTGAATCGCGGACGCCTCAACCCGTGCCGGCGCCGGCTGTCCTCACCATTACCGACGAGCTGGTCGATGCGCTCTTGGGTTTCCATCCCCCGGCGGGGCGAGGGAAGGCGATGCCGCTCGCTTCGAGTGCCAGCCCGGGTGGCTCGGCCTACACCGTAACCCTGCCGAAGGGTCAGGGGTTTTCTCAGATCTCCCGAGACGTAGAGCGGCAGTACCTGGAGCAGATCTACCGAGAGACGCGGGGTGATCTCAAGCAGATGGCCGAGCGTCTGTTGGGACCCAAGGGAACCGCACGGCAGGTTCACGTGCGGATGAACCAAGTGGGCCTCAGCATCAAGGCGCTCCGGAGTGAATTCGAGGGGCATGCGCGACCCCGAGGTGCTCGGAGAGACGCATGAAGGCGAAGGGGCGTCGCACGCTACCAGTGCTCGGGCTGATCGGTTTCGGCTGGGTGCTCCCCCTTGGGCTTGTGGCGGCACCGGAGGGTTCCCCCGCCGAAAGCGGCCCTCTATCCTCGTCGTCGCCGCATGGCGAGGAGCCGCTCACCGCCGAAGATTTCCATGAGCAGGGACTGGCAGCGCTCCGCGAGGGCAAGCTGCTCGAGGCGGCAGCGAGCCTCGAGAAGGCCACACGTCTCGAGCCAAAGAGCGCGCTTTACGTGACCGATCTCGGCTTCGTTTACCAGAAGCTACGACGGGAGCGCGAGGCAGAGCTGGCGTTCGAGAGCGCGATCGAGCTCGATCCGAAGCGTCCCCACGCCTACGGACACCTGGTGGACATCGTGGTGAAGAAGCCCGATCGGTGGGCGGATCGGGGGCGCCTGCTCGCGCTTTTCGAGCGTGGCATCAACGGGTGCCAGCGCGCCGATTACTGCGCCCGAATCGAACTTGCGATGGCGCGCGCCGAGCGAGCTCTCGGCCGGGTGGACTCGGCGAAACGTCGCTGCCGTCGGTTGCTCGATGACGGTGAGTTGTCCACGCTGGTTCCGACGCTGGTCCGAGATCTCCGGGCCTTGTTGCGCGCCATTGAAGACGACGAGACCCTTGCCTCCTTGCGGGACTGGCCCGAGCCCGAGCCTTCCGAGGACACCGCACGGCAACTTGGCTTGGTAGAGAAGTGGCTTGCGACCGAGCGCGCCAAGGAGGCCTTCACGGCTCTTGCCCCGCTCCTCGAGCAGCAGCCGAGCCTGGTCCGAGCCAGACACCTGCGCGCGCGGGCCGCCACCACGCTCGGGTACTTCGATGAGGCCGTCAAAGAGTACCGCATCATCACACGGCTCCGCCCGTCGGATGCGCAGGCCCACCGCATGCTCGGGACGCTGCTGGTGGAGCATGGTGGCTTGCTGGAGTTGGAGAGCGCCGATGCGGCGCTGGCGACCGCGCTCGCGCTGGAGCCAGAGTGGGAAGAACTCGACGCCTTGCGCGAACGGATCAAAAAACGTCAGTTTGGCTCGAGCGAGTCAGCCCCGCGCGCCACGCCTGGCGTGGTGGAGCCAAGCAGTACCGCTCAGCGACTGTTCGGGGAAGCCCAGCTCTTGCTCGAGGCTGAGCCCATCGACAAACAGGCCGTTCAGCGACTCCTCGACCAGGCCCTTCGCGACTCTCCCACCTACCTGGAAGCCGCGCTGGCCTGGTACGCCCTCGAGAAGACCATCCCCGAGCGAACCGTGCGCGCCCTGTGGAACGACGGCCCTCGCCTGCTCGGATTGTACCGTGAGCTCACGCGTGCAGAGCCCCCACCGCCGGAGCCGGTGACGCTGAGCTGGCTCAAACGGGCGCTCGCGCTGGGTACACGCGAGGCCCACCTCTACCTGGCGCTCCGGGAGCGTCGTCGCGGTGAGTTGCTCTCGGCCGAGCGCCGTCTTGCCAGCTATCTCGCCTCTGCCGTGGATCCGGACGAGATGCGAGCGGCCGAGGCGCTGCGTTCCGAATGGCACAAGTCGCAAGCGAGCCAGGTGGAGTCCTTCGAAGAAGCCCGGTTGATGGCGCACCTGCGCCTGACGCGCGACGACACGGAAGGTGCGCTCCAGCTGCTCGGTGCCCCCTGTCGGCGTGAGCAGGAGGCTCACCAGCTCTCTTCACTCGCCTTGGTCTACGAGCGCAAACGCGAGCTTTGGCAGGCTCTCGACTGCTATGCCTGGGCGCTCGAGACTGCCGCTGACCAGACCGCGCGGCAAGAGAACGAACGTCGAGTCGCGAGGATCTTCGCCCGTGGTCCGGAGAAACTGTTCGAGCACCCGCTCACGGAGCGGCTCTCGCTCCTCAGCCAGAGGCATCCGGCGGCGGCGCTCGGGCTCGCTCGTCAGCGGCTCTGGGAGAAGAAAGACGCCGAGGCCCGCAGCTTGTTCACCGAGTTCTTGACGCGTGCTGCGCCAGACGAGCCTCTGCGGCAGCGTGCCGAGCGAGCGCTCGAGGAGCTCAGGGCGAGAACGGTCGCTCTACAGCACCGCCATGAGGTGCGGCAGAGCCGGCTCTTGTGGGGCGGGCTCGGCCTCATCTTGTCCGGGGTGGTCATGGCTGGTTTCTGGCGCTTCCGCGGCGTTCCTCTGGCCGTGGCCGTGCGTCGCCGTCCCAGCCTCTACCCGGAGCTCCGGCGCGTGACCGGCGAGCTGCGGCACGACGTGATCAAGCACCGAACCTCGGCCCTCGGCTTGGTCGCCGAGCAGCCGGAGCTCCGCGACAGCCTGAAACGAACCCTGCTCGAGCCGCTGCCGGTGTCCGAGCTCGCGCTGTCCGCCTACCAACGCCTGAGGGACAGCGCTGCCACGCTTGGGATAAGGCTGCGTCCCGCCCTGCGCGAGCCAACCTTTGGCCCCCTGATCCGCGATCTGCGTCGCGCCGAGAAGCTGGTCAGTACACAAGGTAAGCTGTCACTCCTCTCGGACATCGATCGGCGCCTTCGCTCGGTGCACAGCGAGAGGCTGGCTGGCCTCACCCGACGCGCGCCCTCCTGCCGTCTGGATCCGAGCCGGCTAGAGCAGTGGATCCTGGCCGTCGAGTCCGAGCGTCTCCAGCAGAAAGCGCGATTCGTGATGCCGGCGCTCGAGTTCAGCGGCGTTGGTCTCGAGTTTCCCGTGGAGCAGCAGGCGCTGTTGCTCATCTTCTCCAACCTGCTCCGGAACGCCGAGGACGCGGTTCAAACGCTCGAGTCGCCTCGGCTTCGCGTCAGCTGCACTCGTGACACCGACTTCTCCGGGCGGAGTTGGCTCACACTCAGCATCAGCGACAACGCCCCAGCACCCTTGTCCCTGGCTGACATCGAGTCTCAAGCCGCGGGGCGTGGGCTGGCGATCATCCGCGATACGGCGCGCTTCTGGCTGGGACGCGTGGTGCTCGAGCCGGTCGAGGCCCCCTACACGAAGCGCGTGGGAGTGAGTTTTGCACCATGAACCACCCAGCCTATCACTTCTTGATCTGCGAAGACGGCCACGAGTATGTGGAGCGCTTCCAGCGCTTCCTTGGGGCGCGATTCTCGTTTGCGCGGGTGGGAGATTTCTTCGAGCTGATGGACGCCTTGGCCGTTCATCCCGAGTTCGACGGGCTTCTTCTCGACGTAGACTTCCGGCGCACCAGCCCGGAGCGACTGATCGATGTCTCGGGTCAACCGCTCAGCGCGAGCGACCCCTCGGTGCGCGCGGAGCTGACCGACAATCAGGGCCTCGCCATCCTGGCGGCGCTCCGTGGTCGCGGCCAGAAGCTCCCGGTGCTTCTGTTCTCTGACATCGAGGAGCCAGAGCGTCTCGCCTTCCTCAAAGCGCGCTTCGCGCCGCTCGAGGTGATCCCAAGTGAACTCGGGCTCCGCGAGATCGCCGCACGGCTTTTGGAGATGGGCCAAAAACGAGAGAGACAACCTTGAGTGCCACAGTCGCGTCTTGGTGATAAACTGGCTGCCATGACTCGTGCTCGATGGTCGTGGTTCGCCCTCCTTTCCTGCCTCTGCTTGGTTGCGTGCGAGGGCAGCGAGGATGACACCGAGCCCGAGGGCGCGGGAGGGAACACAAGCACCGGCGGCGGCACCGGCGCGAGCCTCGGCGGTGGCACCAGCGCGAGCACCGAGTCGTGCGAGAGCGGTTGCCGCGCGACCATGAGCGCCGACTGCAGCAATGGCCCACCTAGCCAAGAAGTCTGCGTGCTCGACTGCGAGGCGCTGAGCGCGAGCAACTGTGGCACGAGCTTCCTCGCTCTCCAGGCTTGTGCCGAAGGTGAAGTGGTCACCTGCAGCACCGAGGGCCTCCCAGTGGTGGCGGCCTGCGCCGCCGAACAGGCCGCGTTCGTGGCTTGCTTGGGCGGGTAGGGGGCGCACAAAAAGGGCCTTTCCGATCGCGGTTTTTACCGCGTCTTGGGTGCGCCCGTCGAGCGTGCAACCTGCCTTCTTCTCGTTGTTGCCGCTCCACTGCTCGCAGAATAACGCCTCACTTGCCTTCGCGCACTGGTCAGCGAGTGTCACGAGCGGCTGGACATGGGTGGGAAGGCGAAAGGGAGGGAGTGAACTCGCGGAAACGCCGGGCACATTCGTCAGAGCGACCACGAGTGTTGGTGGTAACCTTACCGGGTGTCTGCCACAGCCAAGCTGACAGTAAGAAACTTCGCCCACCTGGAAGACGTCGCCATTCTGTTTGGTGACCTTACCGTTCTGGTGGGCGCGTAGGGCGTTGGCAAGAGCTGGCGGGGGAGGCGATGATGGAGATTCCGGAAGTGATACGACCGACACAGCAGGGACGGCGGGAAATGGTGGGTAGTCCAAGAGGCCTTCTGTGCACGCTTGTTGGGTTGCTCATCGGCTGCGGCTCGACTGCGGACGATGAGATGGGAAATGATGGTGGTGCTGGAGGGGCCAGCGGGGCGGCGGGCGCAACAGCATCGATCGGGGATTACGACGCATTTGCTGCGCAGGCTCGGAGTGCTGTGTGCAATCGCGTCTTCTCTTGCCTGAACGAGTCCGAATGGGCGGAGCTTCGGTTGCTCTTCGAGGATCTGGAAGAATGCGAGGCCGCGCTGTCTCACCGGCAGCTGAAGAGTCCCCGGATTCAACGGTTGCGCGACCAGCTGGCTACTGGAAATCTCCGCTATGTCGAGGAAAATGCCCGGATCTGTCTGGGTAGCCTGGAGTCCTGCCATGGCACGACTTCGCTCGAGGAGGGTCCGTGCGCCGAAGTCGTGGAGGGGAACGCGGCTTTGGGCGAGCCCTGCTACGACAGTGTCGATTGCGCATCGGACGCCTTCTGTGCACTCTCCACGACATGCCCTGGTACCTGTCAGTCCCGGAAGGGAGCTCAAAGCAGTTGTCTCTCGGTCGATGAATGCACCTTCGAGGGGGAGGTTACCCACTGCGCTCAGAGTACGTGCGTGAGGACGGAGCTCGCGGCTCCAGCGGACGTCGAAGAGATGTGCACCGTGGCCATGAGCGAGGGTGCTCTATTCATTCCTTGCGGCGAGGGGCTGGTCTGCATTGGCCGGGGTGACGGGACCAACTCCGGCACTTGCAGAGTGCCGTTGGCTGAGGGTGCTGCCTGCAACCCCGACGACCAGGCTTGCGGCTCCGGGCTCTGGTGCGAATCCAGTTCCCTGAGTTGCGTGAGGGTGACGGTAAGGGAGACAAATGGCAGTGCCTGCGACGAGGCAGCCTGGGTGCTCTGTGATCCGTTCGAGGGGCTGCAGTGCGTCGCGACCACCTGTCGCGGAGGGGATGGTTCCGAGGGAGCCATCTGCTACTTGGGGGAATACCAGCGCGGCTGTGAGGTTGGTCTCTACTGTGATGTTGCCGACGAGGTGACCAATCAGGGGCTCTGTGTCCCGTTGCTCGACACCGGCGTTGAATGCCCGTTCGATGGGGCGTGTCGCACGGGAACTTGCAACGGAGTCTGCGCCGACACCTACTGTGGATATGTTGGGCTAGCGCGCTAAGCACATCTCCCCGCCAGGATCTGTGCGCTCGCCAATCTACGCGAGCGACTGCTGCCGCCCGTTACCCCTGATCCGTCACCAGCACCAGGTTCGGGAGGTGCGCGGCGGGGAGCATGCGATCGCCGCTGGTGAGCCGGGCGATGGCCGCGCGCTTGCCCTCACCTGCCGCGAGGATGAACACCTGACGCGCGGTCGCGAGCAGCGCAAGAGTGAGGGTGATGCGGCAGGGTGGGGGCTTCGGGCTGTTTCTGATGGCGCGCACCGGCGCTTCGTCGAGCGGCTCGAACTGGCCCGGGAACAGCGAGGCGATGTGGCCATCTTCGCCCATCCCGAGCAGCAACACGTCGAGGGCATCGGCGAAATCGCGTTTCAAAGTCAACGCCACCCGGTGGCAGGCCTGTTCCGGGGTCTCGCCGTCTTCGAACAGTACGAGCTCGCGGGCGGGGGGGGCCGCCTGGTTGAGGTGTCCGGCGCGGTAGGCCGAGCCTCGATTGGAATCTGGCGCGCTGAACGGGACGCAGCGTTCATCGACCCAGGCCAGCGACAAGGACGCGAAGATCTGGGGCGACAGGGCATTGCGGAGGGCGCCGAGGGCTCCCAGCACCGAGCCACCCGCCACACCCAGGCGCGACCCCGGACGAAGCACCTGGCTCACGCGCTCGGTCACCAGCCGCAGCGGTGCTTGGTCGATGAGCAGCTCAACCACGGGACCAGCCGCCTTCGCAACCCTCGAACAGGAGGTTGGCCTCGGAGGGACCCCAGCTCCCCGCCGGATAGGTGAGCAACGGTGGTGCCGCCGGACCCTGCCAGATCTTGTGGATGGCGTCGGCGAACAACCAGCTCGCCTCTACCTCGTCGCCGTGGAGAAACAGCGTGAGATCACCGACCATCGCGTCGAGCAAGAGCCGCTCGTAGGCAGGCGTCGTGGTGTCGCGGAAGTGCTCGCGGTAGTCGAACTTGAAGTCCGCCGGGACCATGGTCATGCTGCTCCCCGGGGCCTTCAACCCGAAGGAGAGCGACATCGCTTCTCGGGGCTGAATCGACAGCGTGAGCACGTTGGGGCGGAGCTGGCAGATCTCGCCGGTGGGCAGCGTGACGGGCAAACGGGAGCTGGCGTGCGAGGAGAAGAGCTGGATCGGTGGGACCTTGAACTGCACCTGCACCTCGGTGAAGCGCTTCTTCATGCGCTTGCCGTGACGGAGCAGAAACGGCACGCCGCTCCAGCGCCAGGTGCCGAGCCGGGCACGGACCGCCACGTAGGTTTCGGTGGTGGAACCCGGTACAACGCCGGTCTCCTCGAGGTAGCCCGGCACCGGTTGGTTGCCGATGGTGCCAGGTCCGTACTGGCCTCGCACGCACCGGCAGCAGGTGTCCGCTGCGCTCGGGATGCTCAGGCTGCGCAGCACGGCCAGCTTCTGGGTGCGGATGGCGTCGGGGGCGAGGCTGGGTGGCGGCTCCATGGCCACCAGCGAAAGGATCTGCAGCATGTGGTTCTGCAGCATGTCCGAGAGGGCACCGGTGGTGTCGTAGTAGGCGGCCCGCCCGTGTTCCATCCCGAGCTCTTCCGCGACGGTGATCTGCACCAGTTCTACATACTGACGATTCCACAGCGGCTCGAAGATGGTGTTGTGGAACCTGAGCGCGAACAGGTTCTGGACCGTCTCTTTGCCGAGATAGTGATCGATGCGTAAGATCTGGTCTTCGCGGAGCCACTCACGGAGCTCTCGGTTCAACCTTCGGGCAGAGAGTAGATCATGCCCGAAGGGTTTCTCGATGATCACACGACGCCAACCGTCGGATTCTTCGCGATCCACCAGGCCCAGCTGCCCGAGCTGCTCGATGGCGGGGGCGAACAGTTCAGGCTTGAGGGAGAAGTACACCAGCCGCCCGGCACCCGGACGGTGCAGAGCACGGAGATGCTCCGCGACCTCGGTGAGGCCGTCGGGCGACGACACATCACCGCGGGCGTAGGAAATGTGCGGTGCGAGGGCGTCGAAACCGGCGAGGGTGTCTGGCTCGAGGGCGGCGCGGAGCTCGGCGCGAAACTGCTCGTCGGTCTTCGCCTGGCGCCCGACGCCGATCACCCGAAAGCCTTCGGGGGGTCTGCGCGACATGAGGAGACTGATGAGGGCCGGAACCAGCTTGCGGGAGGTAAGATCGCCGGTCGCGCCGAGAATGAGGATCTCCGAAGGAATCATGGTGTGGGAGGCAGTCTACCTCAACGACCGGCGGGTCGGAGCGAGGATTTCCATTGGCGCTTTCACCAACCATACAGCTGGGAAAACCTGCGAAACGAGCGAGCTGGGGGGCCGTGTCCTCAGTCGAGGCCGAGCTCCTGGTGGCGTGTCGCGATGGCCTGGGCCAGGCGCTCCAGCTCCGCGAACTCGGGGGCGCGGGGGAGGCCTCGACCCAGGACCGGCGGGAGCACCTCGAACCGCGAGGCCTCGACCATGGCCAGCAGTTGCTCGGCGGCCTTGCCGCCCCAACCGTAGGTGCCGATGATCGAGAGGCACTTGGCTCGTGGCTTGAGGGCGCCCGCGAGGAATGCTGCGTAGGCGACCTTCGGATGTGGTCCACCGAGCACGGTGGGTGTTCCGAAGACCAGCGTTCCCGCGTCGACGAACAGGCTGGTGATCCTCCCGAGCTCGGCCTCGGCCAGATCGACGGGCTCGACGCGCACCCCCACTTGAAGAGCAGCCTCGAGCAGGTAGTCGACCATCTTCTTCGTGCTCTCGTGCATCGAGACGTGCAGGATCCCGAGCAGATTGTACGGTGCCCCGGAGGTCCACTCTTGATAGGGCTCGAGGATCACCTGGGGTGAGTCCCACACCGGGCCGTGGCTGGGCGCGATGAACGCGCTGAAACGAGCCTCGATTTTGCCGAAGTTTTTGGCGATGATGCTGCGAAACGGCATCATCAGCTCGGCGAAGTACCGCTTGGCCTCGAGTACGGCCAACGCGGCGTCGCGAGCGAAGAGATCGGCGGTGGCCAGATGGGCCCCGAACAGATCACCGCTGAAGAGCAGCTTCTGCTCGGGCAGGTAGGTGAGCATCGTCTCTGGCCAGTGCACCCAGGGGAAATGCACGAACTCGAGGGTCGCGTCGCCCAAGGAGAGCGTCTCGCCGTCGCCGACGGCGCGTGTGCGCTCCCGGGGGACATCCAGGAGATCCGCCAGCATCTGCTGGCAACGCGGGGTGCAGAGCACCAGCGCTTCGGGGTAGCGCTCGAGCAGGGCCGGGATCGCCCCGGAGTGGTCCTGCTCGGCGTGTTGGCAGACGATGAAGTCGAGGCGTTCCACCTTCGCGCTCTCGAGCCGCTCGAAGAGGACGGACTGATGTGCCGGATCGACGCTGTCGATGAGCGCCGTCTGCTCGCTGCCCCGCACCAGGTAGGCGTTGTAGCTGGTCCCCTTCGGAAGGGGCATCAAGCTGTCGAAGAGGCGCCGCTCGAAGTCGATGGAGCCGACCCAGTCGACGTTGGGGCAGAGTGGTCGTGCCTTCATCATGGCCCGGAAGATAACGGGGCCGGCCCCGGGCGCCAGGTGCAAGCGCCAAGTCTGCCCTGGTTTCACCCGGTTCACCGAACCGAAACAATGGCTGGGAACGGATCGGTGGCGTTGCGGGGTCAAAACCATGGGGGGGCTCCCCCGAAAAGGCCTCCCCCGACCGCCCTCCCCATGTCACGCTCGCCGACCCCCCATGAGTCATCCCCCCTCACCCAAGCTCGGTAACCCCGCCGTGGTCGGCCTCGCTGGTTTCGGCCTTACTACTCTGGTGCTCCAGTTTCACAACGTTGGTTGGGCTGGCAATGGTCCTGTCATCTGGCTCGGCCTGTTCTTCGGCGGCATGGCTCAGATGATCGCGGGCTTCCAAGAGCAGAAGCTGGGCAACAACTTCGGCTACAGCGCGTTCGTGAGCTATGGCGCCTTCTGGATCTCCCTTTGCTTCATGCTGCTCGGCAATCACTTCGGCGTCTTCCGCGCCAGCACCACCGACGTGGGGTGGTTCTTGGTGGCTTGGACCCTGTACACCGCCATCATGTGGGTGGGAGCGATCCGCATCCATGGCGCGATGGCCGTCACCTTCACCTTGCTCCTGATCGGCTTCATCCTGCTCGATCTCGGACACTTCGGGTTCCCCATCCTGAACGTGGTGGCCGGCTATGAGCTGATGTTCTGCGCGCTTTCGGCCTGGTACATGATGGCCAGCATCATCCTTGGGGACGTGTACGGTCGGGTGGTTCTGCCCATGGGAAAGCCCTGGATCCAGCCGCGGGCCTGAGCGCCGCACACGGCTTTCCATTGGCCACGCCTCTCCCGCGCGGTTTCTGATAGCCTCCACCGAGTGACTCAAGGCTTTCTGGTCGCTCCCTGTTCGCCGGGCCATGTGTTGGTCGCGGCGGAGCGGGAACGCATCGCCTTCGTTCTGCTCGGCCACGACCCGTCTCGGCTGGAGGATGAGCTCCTTGGTCGCGGTGGCGGACGGGCATGGAGGCGCGATCCGGGGCTCACGCCCCTTTTGCATTTGCTGACCACGCGGATCCGAACCGGGGTGGCCTACCCGAGGTTCCCGGCGCTGCTTCGGGGCACCCCCTTCGACCTTGCGGTATTCCGGGCGCTGCTCGCGATCCCTCCCGGGACCACCGAGAGCTACGGCGCCTTGGCAGGCCGCCTCGGAGTGCCCCGCGCGACCCGCGCCGTGGCCGGGGCCTGCGGCAGAAATCCCCTGGCTTTTCTGGTCCCTTGCCACCGCGTGATCCGCGCGAATGGCGACCTCGGAGGGTACCATTTTGGCCTTGCCTGGAAGCGCGCCCTCTTGGCTGCCGAGGGGTGCGAGCTGGCAAAAATGTGGGTCTCGGAGTAGATCGGTCCGAGAGTTTTTGGCACGCCATGAACAAATCTACTCGCTTCAACGTAGGATACTTGCTGGTCGCCGTCACCTTGCTGCTCTTGTTCCAGCAGTTCATGACCACGCGCGGCCTGGTCGACACCATCAGCTACAGTGAGTTCCTCCAGTTGGTGAGGAAGAACGAGGTCAAAGAGCTCACGGTTGGGCCGACTGAAATCCGTGGTGAGCTGAAGTCCCCCGGCGCCGGGCAGAAGCGCTTTTTTACCACCACACGAGTCGAGGTCGATCTAGCGCGTGATCTCGAGAAGTCGGATGCCAAGTTCTCAGGTCGTCTCGACAACCTGTTCTTGCAGAACCTCTTGTCGTGGATCGTCCCGACCTTGCTCTTCTTTGGTTTGTGGTGGCTGCTCGCGCGCCGCATGTCTGGCAAACTCGGTCCCGGCGGGGGCCTGATGTCCATCGGTAAGAGCAAGGCCAAGGTGTACGTGGAGACCGACATCAAGGTCAGCTTCGCCGATGTGGCCGGCGTGGAGGAGGCCAAGGGCGAGCTGATGGAGACCGTATCCTTCCTCAAGAACCCCGGTCAGCACGGCCGCTTGGGCGCGAGGATGCCGAAGGGGATCCTCTTGGTGGGGCCGCCCGGCACCGGCAAGACGCTGCTGGCGCGAGCGGTGGCGGGTGAGGCCTCGGTGCCCTTCTTCTCCATGTCGGGCTCGGACTTCGTGGAGATGTTCGTGGGTGTGGGGGCGGCGCGGGTACGCGATCTCTTCGAGCAGGCCCGTGCCAAGGCTCCGGCCATCATCTTCATTGACGAGCTGGACGCCCTCGGTCGCGCTCGCGCCGCCGGCGGATATGGTGGTGGGGGTCACGACGAGAAGGAGCAGACCCTGAACCAGCTCCTGGTGGAGATGGACGGCTTCGATCCGACCAGTGGCATCGTGATCCTGGCGGCCACCAATCGTCCCGAGATCCTCGATCAGGCACTTTTGCGTGCCGGGCGCTTCGATCGTCAAGTGTTGGTGGATCGCCCCGACAAGTTGGGCCGAATCGCGATCCTGGAGGTGCACGCAAAGAAGATCCGCGTCGCCGCCGATCTCGAACTCGAGCAGGTGGCGGCGCTGACCCCGGGCTTCACCGGCGCCGACCTCGCCAATCTGGTCAACGAAGCGGCGCTCGCTGCTACCCGTCGGGACGCCGAGGAGGTCACCTTGGCGGACTTCAACGCCGGAGTGGAGCGCATCATCGCCGGCCTGGAGCGCAAGAATCGTGTCTTGAACCCGCGGGAACGGGAGATCGTCGCCCATCACGAGATGGGGCACGCCATCGTGGCCACAGCCATCCAGGGCTCGGATCCTGTCCACAAAGTCTCCATCATCCCCCGCGGGATCGGCGCGCTTGGCTACACCATCCAGCGACCCACCGACGATCGGTTCCTTATGACCCGCGAGGAGCTGGAGAACAAGATGTGTGTCTTGATGGGCGGGCGCGCGGCCGAGCACGTGATCTACGGTCATCTCTCCACCGGAGCCGCCGATGACTTGAGCCGGATCGCCGACATCGCGCGCAGCATCGTGGCCCGCTACGCCATGGAGCCCAAGCTCGGGCACGTGGCTCTCGACTTCGAGCAGCGTAGCTTCGTTGGGCCCGGGATGGAAGGGCTGCGGCAGCGCGCCTACAGCGAGGAGACGGCTCGCGAGATCGACTGCGCCGTGCGCCAAGCGGTCTCCTCGGCCTTTGCTCGGGCACGGCAGATCCTCGAGGACAACCGGGAGCTCCTCGAGCGGAGCGCCCGGCAACTCCTCGAGAAAGAGACGCTGGACGCGGCCGATCTGGCCCAGCTCTTCGCCGAGCTCCGGCCTGCCCGCGCCGACTTCGTGCCGCCGGCGGTCGAGTGCGGCTGCGCGGGCTAGAGCGGCGCGATCCTCGGCGGAGCTCGCCGTCGCCCAAGGCCGAGTGTATACTTTGGCACAGCCGTATGAAACGACGCCTCTTCGTGCTGGGTTTGTCGTGCGCGCTTTCCGTCGCCTGTTCTTCTGGCACCGACCGAGGGCGCCAGGCGACGGCTGGCACCGCTGGCGATGATTCTGCTTCCAACCAGGGCGGTGACGCCGGCGAGGATGCGGGTGGTCGTGGTGGTGAGGTCGCCGGCTCGAGCTCGACCGGAGACGAAGCCGGCTCCTCCGGACTAGCCGTGGCGGGTTCGGCGGGGAGCGCGGGAATGGGAACCGGCGGCACCCCGGGCAGCGGCGGAGCCACGGGCAGCGGCGGGGCCACGGCCAGCGGCGGGGCCACGGGCAGCGGCGGGGCCACGGCCAGCGGCGGGGCCACGGCCAGTGGCGGCACCCCGGGCAGCGGCGGAGCGCTGAGCCTGGGAGGTTCGGCGGGGGCCGACGACAATCTCGGAGGAACGGGGGGAGCCTGTGTGCCTTCCACCTGCGAGAGCCTCGGCCGAGTCTGCGGCACGACCACCGATGATTGCGGGAACGAGCTCGACTGCGGGACTTGCTCTTGCTCGGAGCTCGCGTCGGATTCCAAGGAGGCGCTCGGGGTCATCTTGGTCGCGAATGGCTCGGACACCGACGAGTTCGAGGCGCTCGGGCTTTCCCTCGAACGCGCGACGGAGCTCATCACGCTGCGCCTCGGCGCCGACCTCTTGGTGCGAACCGCGGACGACGAACTCTACCAGACTCTCGACGAGCTGCGGGCGCGCGCCGGGCTCACCGAGCCCGAGTGCGCCCAGCTTCTCGCCCGAGCCGTGGAGCTCGGTGCAGCGTCCTACCGTCTCTGGTCGCCCGCCGCCGATCCGCTCCTCATGCATTGCATGGTCGACTACGCGAACGGCCCGGACCTGACCGAGTATGGAAGCAGCATCGACCGAACCCTCTTTTCGTACCGCGCTGGCCCCGATGCCACCGCTGGTACCGCGGACGACGTTGCGATCGTGGACTACGCCGATCTCTTGCGGATCCTGCACGAGGCCTACCAGGCGACGTACCGACCGGAACATACCCTGGCCGCGGATCTGCTCTCGAACCGCCGTTGCGTCCAGCCGCTCGGCGCCGCTCGACACAGCTTCGTGGATGGAATCTCGCGGATCACGGCCTCCCTGTGCGACGAAGACGCGATCCGCGTCAACGATACGCCCGTCGTCGCCTACCAACTCGCCTGGGAGAATTCGGGAGCCGTCGGTCAAGGCTACGACTACCACATCATCGTTCCGACGACGGGGCCCGAGTGGGTCACCTCCACCAACTACGTTGGGGTCAGCTGGGGTAGGTTTGCAACCACCTCGGCAACCACCAGCGCAACATCGCGACTCACGGGAAGCATCGGGGGCGAGAGGGCCTCCTCCGCGCCCATCGAATACCTCTCGCACGGTGCCGCGCGTTCGAGCTTCGTCGATGAGCCCTACGATCCGGTGACGTTTCAGCTGATCGCTGACACCACCAGCTGCCAAGGTGAGGTAGTGTTCGAGCGAGCCGTGTTCCCCCGGGAACAGACCTGCTTCGCTGGGGGGCGGCCCTCGGCGTTTCCCGAAACCTGTTGCACCCTTCTGGTCGACAGATGGGAGAGCAGCAACGGCGTACCTACCTGCAGTTTCGCGTGGTACGGCCAGAGCTGCCTGGATGACCGACATTGCGCGACCGGTCGCTGTGTCGACGGCGCCTGTGAGCTCCCGAGTGGTTGTCCGGACGTCAGCGACGTTCTGTGCTCGACCACCTGCATCGCTGACTCCACGGGGTGTCTGACCGATGCCGAGTGCTGCAGCGGTGTCTGCGAACAGGGCCTCGATCCCCTGATCCCGGGCTCTTGCACCCAACCCATGGATTGGCGGCCCCCCGAGACGGTCGCTCCCCTCTGCTCCACGCCGCCCTGCCAAACCTGGCTGGATGCGCTGCTCGACGGCCAGACCGACTATGTGACCTCGATCACTCCCTACGCCATGCCCGACGCAGTGAGCGTGCGCATCACGCTCACCGACGGTGTTCCGCAGATGACGGTGGCCGGAGTCCTCGCTGATCTCGATCCCGCAACCGGACTCTTCACCGTGGTCCACACCACCTCGGCCGAGGCCTTCGAGGGCTATGCCGGGTTGGTGCATCCGGACGGGCTCGTGATCGAGGAATTCGCGGGGGTGCGCTAGTCGAGTTTTTACCTTCCCCCTCGCCCCCGGGTCCCCGAGTGCCGACCCGGTGTGGGACTCGCACGGGGTGCGTCGGCTCTTGTCAGATGCAGACACGAGTTGGGCACGCGCATTCGCTTCTCCATGGCGCACCTCTGGGCCACGAAGCGATGGTCTCCCATGGGCTATTGTTCGGGACAAGCACCCACAAGAGGGGTGAGGACTGCAGGACTTCCGTGACACGAGTTGGGCCTTGGCTGTGACAGAGGCACCCACCTCGGCTGCCGCATTCCTCAGCCGTTCGAGCGCTCAGTCCAGACACAACCGGGCAGCGCCTCGCAGTCTTCCCGGTAGTTCAAGACATCACAGTCAGGTACCGCCTGGGTCCCGCTGCAGCCCGGGACCCACACGCAGTAGTCGAGCAGAGCGCAGTCAGCTGAGGTGTCGCGAGCAATGCAATTCGCGGCAGAGTACCCAACGCAGAACGTTGAGCGCCACCGACAGTATTGCGCCGTTCGACAAGCCTGTTCATCGCTCATCTCGAAGCATGTTCGATCCGAACACATCCCATCGAACTTGCAGCCATCGTGCGTCAGGCACTCCGCTTCGGTACCGTAGCCTTCGCATGCCGGTGGCTGCTCAAGGCGGCAATACCAGTGATCCTCGGGGTTGCAGCCTGTCGGACCAAGGACGGTGAACGCACCGAACCCCGCTGCCACAGCAGCCATCACACCGAACGTTCGCCACCAGAAGCTCATAGGCAGCAAGGTTACCCCACCCAATCGATGCAGACATGCATCAGGCACTGGCCGTTCACGCAATGGCTGTGAGAAAGGCAGATCCCGTTGTCACAGTTTCCTGAGACGCAGTCCAGAGCATAGAGG
>CAYNEY010000069.1:0-24887 GCA_964396375.1 uncultured Polyangiaceae bacterium
AATCACCGCGAACTCGGTCGAGCGACGGGTCTTCTGATTCAGCTCACGCAAGAGCTCGCCCTTGGCGGATAGACCTTGGACGGTGCCCGCCTCCACGGCTATGGGTCGCACCAGCTGATTGCTCTCGCGATCGATCGAGCCGAAACGCGCATTTTTGACCTTCAGGAGCGCGTTGGCGAGCTCGGTGATGGAGCGTGCGTTGCGGTAGTTGACGTCGATGACGGAGAGCCCCTTCTGGACGTGTTGGGGCTCGTCGCGCCAGAACAATGACTGAGCCCCACGAGAAGAAGTTCGGGTGCACGATCTGGTTGGAGTCGCCGCACAGAACGAATTGCGAGGGAGCGCGCAGCCCCTTTAGGATCAGAGAGAGCTCGACGTTGGTGAGATCCTGTACCTCGTCAACCACCACGAAGTCGAAACGTGGAGTGACCAGGGAAAGGTACTCATGGGCGATCAAGTTGGGCTCGTAGAGCCCCGAGCTCTTCAACCACTCTTGGTACTTCTGGAAAAGCGAGTAGATCACCTCGCGCTCGCTCGTCGAGAAGATCGACTGCTTGACGCCGAGGGTCTGGTACTGCTCGATCGTGAGCGGACCGTCCGGACTCGAACTCAGCACTCCACGGAGCTCTTCGAACACCTGGTGCGCGTCGGCAAACCGGCATTGTTGCCGCATCCGCTCGAAGAACCCGCGAAACTCCGGGAACCCGACGGGTTGCCCCTTCGGCACATGGATCGATTCGAGGTACTCGCGTTGGCTGAGGAAGACCGCTTCCTGGTCCTCGCGCTCGAAATCATAGGAGCGGTAGATCCGGCTGGCGTTGTCGGCGAGGAAGGCCGAACGCGTGATGTAGGCCACTTCGCCCGTCGCCTGGCGCAGGCGGCTCAAGGCCACCACCGTCTTCCCGCTCCCCGCCGAACCCACGAGCAGGACGGGAGGGGTCGTGCGCACCACGTGGTCTTGGGTGTCGTCGAAGGAGATCGGTTTGTCGAGGAGCTCTACGCGACATCGCTCCGGGTGAAGGTACCGAACGGGCGTTGAGGTCACGGCCGTCGTCGTAACCTCCTCGGGCAGCTCGATCTTGTCGGCCTCGACGCTGGCGCCCCGTAGGAACCGGGACTTGTCGTAGGCGTGATTACGGATGATCTCGAGGGCTAGGCAGGCGCGCTTTCCAGCATAGTCGAGGAAGCTCAGAAGCACACGGTTCGATGCGTCGAGGCGGGCCCGGTAATAACCGTCGACGGAGAGCTTCTTCACGTCCGCGGATCGGAAATCGTCCCGCTCAATCGCCTTTTGTACCTTCTCGAGGGCGCGCTCCAGATTGCCAGGTGAGAGTCCCGCGTAGGTGAGGAACCGCATGGGCGCCGAATAGCATTTGCGTAGGTACGCAGCGAGGGGTCGGGTGCTCGAGCCAGCGTTGGACGGTGGTCCGCCAGCCGAGATTCGCCCTCTGAACCCCACCTCATTTGGTGGACACCCCAGAATGAGCGAGCATGCTCGAGGAGTGTCCGATGTCCAGAACGACATCATCCAAGGAGAACCGCCGAGCTCGTGGATGCGTCACCCCAAAGTATGAGGCCCAGATGGTCCGTCTCTGCCAGTCAGGCGGAGAAACCATCCGGGCCATGGTGACCCAACCTGGTGTGGGTGATTCTCCTCACCGGGCGCGGCGTCGCCGCAGGAACCCAGCTGCGAAAAGTCCGAGCAGCGCGCTGACATGACCGGCACCGTGCCTGGTTGCCGGCACCCTGCAGCCACAGCCATCGTCCTTGGGCTCCGCCACAGTGTCTTGAGAGGCGACGGGGCCACCCGCTACACCGCTCTGCGAGGTCCCGCTCGTGCCTGCTCCCACACTGCCACCGGTTGGTGGCAGGCCGCCCTGACCGAGCGCGCCACCCTGACCGAGCGCACCACCCTGACCGAGCGCGCCACCCTGACCGAGCGCGCCACCCTCACCGGGAGCGCCACCCTCACCGGGAGCGCCACCCTCACCGGGAGCACCACCCTCGCCGGGAGCACCACCCTCGCCGGGAGCACCACCCTCGCCAGAGGGGGGCGTGCCTGTGATCGTGACCACGTAGGCGTCGTCAGGACCGTCCCAGTCCCAGTCCAAGGTGGCCTGGTTGTTCACGACAAAAATGGTGTCTTCGCTGGCGATGGTCGGAGCAAGAACCGGATTCCCCTCGGGGATCTGCTCGAGACGGACACTGAGGGAATCTCCCGTGAGAAGATATGGCGCCTGATCGAGGTTGGCGAACTCGAGAGAAGCTCTGCCTGTCGTGTGCCGTCGTCCGAGCAACACCATCGCGGTGGCGGTGGATTCGTCTTTGGAGCCGGTGCCGTCGACGGAGCGCTCCGTCGAGGTGACGGAGACGCGGGTCCCGCTCATCTCCGCATACCGCTTGTAGACCCACCAGGCTCCAGCGGGTTGATACCCGTTGCCGCTGTTGGCCACCAGATCCCCCATCGTGTCCCACAACCCACCGTACATGCCCCAATTGGCGCGCGCCCCATCGATGTTCAGTCGCTCGAATCTCCCGATGAACCAGGCAGATACCCCCGAGGTCTGCTCTTCCAGGTTCAGATCTCCATACTCATTCACCTGATAGCCCTGAACCGTCAGTCCTCGCTCCGAGAGTTCCCGGTCAGCATCGTTCTTCGAGTCCTCGACGTCGGTTCGGTTGAGTTGATGCCAGCTCAGAATGTCGGGCACCACATTGTTGGTGTCCACATAGTCGAGGAACGTCGTAAACCAGGGGTTGCTCGGTTGAGTATTGGAACTCGGACCGACGATGACGGCATCCGGCAAGGCGGCGCGGACCGCTTCGAAGGCCCGCTTCCAGGTGTCGAGGAACTGACTCTGGGCGCGATCGCCCCAGAAGCCGCAACAGTCCGGCTCGTTCCAGAGATCCCAGTGAACGTCGGGTCCCGTCATGCCCGCCGCCACGGCGTCATCGATGACCTGATTGATGAAGGTGTCGAAGCGGGTCCAGTCCCCGTTGTCGCCGGGGTATTCGTTCACCCGGCAGACCAGGTCGGCTCCCCAGAGATCGTGGATGAGCAGGATCAAGGTCCCACCGACCTGCTTTGATACGTCGTAGTAGGCTTTTACGGCGTTCCATCGGCGCTCGTAGTTAGTGGTGCTGTTCACCCACCCGCCATCGGGACAGCCGAGTTGGGCACCGCCCACCCGAAAGAATCGCGTGCGGATATCGGAGACGAACTCACGCGGGGGCTGGGTTCCGTCCTCAGACAGTCCGTAGATGAACCCCGTGCTACGATAGGTGGGTGCGCCAAGATCCGTCGAGAAGTCGACGGTGACACTCTGGGCACTGGATTCTGCTGCCGAAACGACCGGGACCAGAAATCCGACCAAGGCTGCGACGAGTCGAGAATCTAGGCAATGAGTCATGGTAAATCCGAGATCCGAAATCCACGCCCCGCCCTCTGGTCGCATGGGCCAGGTGACGTGACAAAACGAACCGCGATCCCTCGCGAGGGAGGCGGTTTTGTGACTGCTTCTGGCAGCGAAGCACGTCTAAGCGACGAGCCCACTCCGAGGCTCTGATGAGATTGGTCGACCGAAAGGGATGCCGGCAGTACGTGTTGATTGATGCGATGAGGATTGCGCCGTCTCGGAAGTTTTTGTCACGGCCCCGCGCAACTATCGGAATCCTGACACTCTTCTGCGCCTCTGGGACACTCGCACCTCCCCGGCAAGCCAAGGCAGCTCAGCCTGAGCCGGCGTTGGCTCCCCATGTCACGGTGAGCCTCAGGTTCGGCGCCGGTGAAATGGAGAGCTTCTGCGCTGACGAAGCCCTGTTCCAGAAGTCCGTGATCGCCCGCCTCGGCTTCGACCCCTTCCGGCAGTCGGCCGACTATGCCATCACCATCCGAAGCACGGACAGCCCAGATGGCCCTTCTGGGAGCATCACTTGGCATGATTCAGCCGGTCATTTGGAGGGGGAACGTCACTTCGAGTCTGCGTCTGGCGATTGCGCCTCCTTGCTCACCAACATGGGCTTCGCGGTGGCCATTCGCCTCCAACTCCTCGAGTCGCTGCGTGTGGCTGAGCCTCCCGAGGAGCAACGCGAGGCCCCGGAGATCCGAACACCGCCACCGCCCTCTGCGGTAGGTTCCTCGCCACCTGCCAGAACTCCCACCACGAACCCAGAAGATGAGGCAAAACTCTCGGTTGGGCTCGGCGCCGGCGTGGGGTATGGGCTTCTCCCGCACCCGAGTCTCCTTGGAGCCGGCATGGGTGAGCTCGTTTACTCGCCTCTCATGGTCCGCCTCGGGCTCGAGTTCTGCGCTCCCCAGAGCTGGCGCGCCCCCGATCAGTCTGGGTTTCGCAGCCTGCTCGTTCTGGCTTCTGCCTCCGCCTGCTACGCATGGGGTCCACTTGGGCTCTGCGCGGTGGGGCGAGTCGGATGGCTCTCTGTGCAAGGTTTCGGTGTCGAAGCGCCGTTGCGCCCAGCTGAGTTCGTCGGATGGTTGGGACCTGGCGCGAACCTCTCCCTGCCCCTCGGCGGGAGATGGAGCGTCGGCTGGCAGGCGGATGTCGCGCGCAACCTGTCTGGGTATTCAGTGACCCTGCGCGGAAAACCCGTGTGGAACCAACCCGACATTGCATTAACCTCAGGAGTGTCCATAGCCTACGCGCTGCAATGACAAGCTGGCAGAGGTTCCGGCAATGCATGATTGCCTGGACATGCTCGAGCTCACCACCCTTCCCTGTCTAACTTGGCCTAGCCTCATCGTGCGGGACGACCCACTCAGCCACTATCGGACGGAGTTCGACTATCTCTGCCGCACCTTGCGACGACTCGGCGCGGCGCCGGATGATGTCGAGGATCTCGCGCATGAGGTGTTTCTGGTTCTTCACGACAAGGGCGACCGCTACGATCCTACTCGACCTCTGCGGCCCTATCTGTTTGGCATCGCTTACCGGGTCGTCTTGAAGCACCGCCGCCGCCACCGTGAGCAGACCACCGTGAAGCTCGAGTCCACCGATCCAGGGATTGGGCCCGACCAGCAGATCGAACTCGAACAAAAACGTCGAATCGTGCTCACCGCGCTCGAGTCCATCCCCTACCCTCGGCGCGCCGTTCTGGTGATGCACGAGCTCGACGATATCCCCATGCAGCAAGTGGCCAAGGCCCTCCGGATCCCGCTTTTTACAGCTTACTCGCGGCTGCGGAAGGCACGGCGCGAGTTCGAGCAAGCCATCTCCGAGCACCGAGAGGAGTGGTCATGAGCCAGAAATCCACAGAACCATGGTCGCCACGCGCCGCAGAGCTCTTGGCGGCAGAGCGTCAGATCCGGCCCATGCCGGAGGTGGTGAGGGCTCGCGCGCTGCAACGAGCCCTCCGCACCAGCTCCGCGGAAAAGCGCCCGACGGTGAACGAGGGCGCCCGTCCGCTGCGCCTGTGGTTGATGGCTCCTCTGGCCATCGGGCTCACCGCGCTGGCGATGGGTGCGTTCGCGAAGTGGCAGAGCCAACGCGTGCTCACCTCTCCCAGTGTACAGAGCGAGCCCGTGAAACCGGCCCCGAGCCAGCCTGCCCCGAGCATCTCTCACGCTGCTCCCGACAGCCCCGCGCCCTCCTCGGTCCAGCAGAGTCTCACGGCCAGCCCCGCACTCGGTTCCACGGCTGTGAGACGCGGTGATCTACGAAGTCAGGAGCTGGCTCTGCTCGACGTCGCGCGGGCGGCCACCATGGCGGGGGATTCGACCACGGCGCTCGCCCAAATTCGTGAGCACGAGCAGCGGTTTCCTCGGGGCTCGTTGGTCGAGGAGCGGGAGGTGCTCAAGATCCGGGCCTTGTTCCAGGCAGGCCGAAAGAACGAGGCCGTTCGAGCAGCGGAGAGGATGCGAAAGAGATTTCCTCGCAGCGCGCTTCTGCCGAGCGTAGATCAGATGTTGAGGAACGCCGAGTGAGCTGGCTCCGCCGGCTCCTTCCGTGGCTGGTTGGGCTCTCGCTCGGGTGCACGGGGACCATGGATGCTGGTGGTGATCTGCCGCGCGGCCTGTTGCCCGTGGATGCAAGAAACCCGATCGTGCTTTGCAACGACGGAGCCCGTGACAACTGGCAGGGGGAGCTCGCCCTCTTGTTCTCGCGTTTCGGCGGTCCGAAGCTGACCGGAATCGTCGTCAACGACAGCCCAGCCTGGACCGAGCTCGCAGAGAATCTCGCGGGATGGGAGGAAATGACGGCTGCCGCACGGCAAAGTGGCTTCGACGACGTGCCTTCGCCGGTCGCCAGCCGTTCTACCTTCAAGATCCGTCCCGACGATGGCCTCATCGAATCCACCGCCGTCCAGGATTCGGAGGGTGCCCGATTCATCGTCGACGCGGTGAGGCTTCACGCCACCGCTGACCGACCACTGGTGATCGTGACCGGTGGGCGACTCACCGAGGTGGCGGATGCGTTTCTGCTCGAGCCCACCATCGCCGAGCAGGTGGTGGTCGTGGCAGCGCTGGGCACCCTGACCGACACGGGGGCCCTCATGGATCGCCCCAACGGCGAGATGGACCACTGGGCAAACATCATCGTGTCGTCGCGCCTCCGCTACATCCAGGTCAGCCAGTACTACAATCAGAAGGAAGATGTCCCGGAGGCACGGCTGAGCGAGCTCCCCGACACAGCCTTTGGTCGCTGGATCGCGGCCAAGCAAGCCACGGTGCTGGAGGAGAGCCTCGCCGCCGATCAGATCTCTGTCCTTGCGGTAGCCGAGCCAGAGTTCGTCACCGAGATCATGTTCGCTCAGCAGGTCAATCAGAGTGGAGGAACTCTCACGTTACCGCCCGCTCTCGAGGCGACCGAAGAAGGGGAGGTGCGGGTGGTCACAGGCGTCAACGCCGATCTCCCTCGAGAGCTCTTCTGGGACATGCTGAAGAGAACCGAGTGAGAAGAGAGGTCCCTTCTCGTCACTCTTGCTTACTTGCAGAAGAACCCGGGTAACGGCTCCACAGATCGTGGAACCTACATTGCCCGAACATCCGACCGTAATGCGCTTGAAATGGACCGTTCTGGAGGAGGTGCTACCGTCCGTTGGGTCCGTTGGGTCCGTTGGGTCCGTTGGGTCCGTTGGGTCCGTTGGGATGGTTCGACCAGTTTCTGGTCTTCTGAGTTCTTCTCGGGGGCTGCGGCAAGTCGGCCATCTCACCGTGTTTGTCGACGCGAGTGGGTAGCAAGAAGGGGCTTGAGGATGAAGCGCAGTGTTACTTCGTGCCAGCAATGTGCCAGAACTGCAGTGGGGGCGGCATTGATTCGAGGAAGATCAGTCATTGCACTCACCTGTGTTGCCGTGACGACAGGGTGCGGAGACGACGAACCACGAGGGGAGCCGTTGGGTCGCGTCGAACAAGCCGTTGCGCTGCCAGCGTTCGGAAACTCATGTACTGCAGATGGAAAATGTTCGGTGCAAATCACGGTTCCGATGGGGGTGCCAGAAACGCAGATCGCAATCTCCGGGTCATCATTCGTTCATGTCAACGACCGATCGACGGTTTTGTCGCTCTCTGGACAAACTCCAGTCATATCGAGTGGTGGTGGCTGGACGAGAGTTGGCGCGGATGCCAGTGTTGGGCACTTCCTTTCTCCAGACTACAGGTTACAGGTCGGCAATACTAATTCGCTGACCCGAAAGCTGTATGGTGACCTCTATTCGGGCAACGGGCTGTATGACTTCCCCCTCTCGCGTCAAATGGCGCAGGAGCGCATCACGATTCAGGGGGAACTCATTGAGGATCTCGACAATCCACGGCAACCAGTCCAAGAAACCCACACAATCTGGTCGTTTCAATGGCCACCTGAGCTGGAAGGTTTCAGCCTAAGTAGCATTCCGCCCGACGCGGATGGCGTGAGGCACCTCGAGCCGCGAGATGACGCCTCCTATCCAAGTATCACGATCAACTCAGGTGACAGGGTTGAACTGGGTGCTGGCAACTACTTCATCCGTTCCATCACGGTGAACAGCGGTGGTGCACTCATTGCGAACACCACGTCCCGACAGCCTATTCGCGCCGCAGTAGCGAATCTGACGCTCAATGAGCGGATAACCGAAACCCGGCGACTTGGTGGTACTGACTCAACCCTACCATCGATGTTCCTTCTAGCTATGGTTGGAATCGGAAGTGTGAACGCGGTGCACGGCTTCGAAGGTGTTTTGGTTTCACCTCAGGCAGACGTCGCTCTGTGGCCCTGGCGTTTGACTGCTTCACCATGGAGTCCTCTTCGCGCCCTGGATGGAGCTGTGTTCGCTCGGGGGGTTGAAGTGCATCAGGATGGTGTTGTGCGACAAGGCTTCCATCAGGCGTTGCTGACCAACCCAACCACGCAGCCGGCGACTCGCGCGCCTGACGACGAGAAGACACGTTATGTCGACAGGTTAGGGTTCGTCGATGGTCGCTCGTGTGATCACTGGCCAGTTGATCTCGTGCCCGCGGACTACATCGCATCGCTTTCGGAGCACGCCGATGAGACGACGACCTCAGTGACGAGTTCACTGTTGTACTTTCTGAAGCAGGCCATGAATACCGATACGCCAGTTCTCAGAACCTTCGGGTCGCTCAATGAGCTGGTCGTAACCTCCTATGCTGAGTATTCGAACGTAACGGGAGGGTTGGAGCGACGCAACGTGGCTGTGGATCCCGACACACGCCGAGGGTATGATCTATCGTACGCGCGAATTTGTCGCGACTGGGGGAATGATCCGAACCACACCCAGTGTACGGCGGTGTCTCGCCCGGTCGTTCTCAATGGGGAGGTGGTACCAGTGGACATTCTCATGGCCACCGAGAATGCTGAGCGCACTGACTCCACAGATGAAGCTTATGTTGCCGTACAGCTAGTGGCGCAGACCGTGCGATTCGAGCCGCTCTGGGATAGCCCAAGACTTTACGGTCGCCCGCTTGAACCGATGCGGCTGCAGTTCGACACAAACCTGGTCATTGCAGCGCAGACGGTCCTTGTCGGGCAGGGCACCGAAACGCTCCCCTTGGAGATGCCAGAACGACTCCAACGACGTGGGCGACTGACCTCGCCACACCAACACGACCAGGTTTCCTGGCAGTTGCTGCATCAGCAGTATCGGGACTGAGCAAGCTCGCAGCGATCAACGGTGCGCGAGTCGAAAGCGTGAACTGTTACGACAATCCTGCATACCTGAACGGCACCACGGGAATCTGGCGCGTCTCGACTGGCCCGGTAGGCGGATATGCTACGCACTCGAGTTCGCAGCTACATATTTCAACTAGTGCTCTCCCGCCAGTGATGCAGTCGCGCAGCAAATGGGAAGCGGGAGGACACGTCGCTCTGCTTGGTTCTGTAGCTAGCCCCGTTGAGCTTATAGCCCGCTCTGCCACAGGGACCACGACATTCAACTGTACGCTCTCGAGCGTTTCCGATGCGAGCACCGCACCCGGGACCACTCGATCAGTGAACTCGTCAGTTGTCGGTCTTCGTACGGCACAGGTGTTGTCTGGTGGGCTCCTGTTCAGGTCAATGGTTCATGACGCCGAGTCGGCCAGCACGCAAACTGACGATGGCACACCTTCGCTCAAATACGTCCATGTTCGCGACGTATTGGATGTCCTCGATCGAAGTGGAGCACCATCGTGCGATCGAAGCTCCAGCAATGCAGATGATGCATGTATCATTGGGGTCGACGCTGCTACTGGGGGGCGAGTCCGTGCGTTGGCCAGGGCGGTTGAGTATCCAAGCTCTCGTGGGTTGAACCCACTCGGTGTCTCTTTTGGTGCGGTAGCGAAACCGTGGCTCCCTAACGATGTCACGCCTTCTGCAGAGCGAACCGTAACCGAGTTTCAATCGCGTTGGGAGAGGCTCTCCGTTGCTGCTGCTCTACTTTCGGAGTCGGTTGCCGAGCAGAGCGAGCATGTTGCTCTCAGTGAGTTGATTGTCTCGATGCGAGAGCTGACTACGAACTTGCGCACATATGCAAACAGTATCCAACGGGCCGCTATCGAGGATCAAATCGGGCAAGCGGAGGCAAGTGCAAACATCGACAGTGCCTTCGAGCACCTCAACGAGGCGCTTGACGACTTTCGCGTGGGAATGTGTGGAACGGTAGGTGAATCTGATGATTGCGACTGGAGCGCCATCACCGATAGGATGAGTGCCAGCATCAACGATGCATACAACGCATGCAAGGCGGAGACCGTAGATTCACTGTGGGATTACCTGACCGTCGCTGCATCGTTCTGTCCGTACATTTCTGATGGAGTGGGCGCCTTCAACAGTTTCAAAGGCCTCTTTCAGGAGGGAATGGACGGCAAGAAGACTTTCGGGGTTCTCATCCCGAAGGATCCGTGGGAGATCCAGAACAGCTTGGGTGAGCTAGAGAGGGTCTCTCATGCGCTCGGGTACGTGAAATCGGCCGCCAAGGGCTTTCGATACGGATCTCAGGCGCTCGACCCGATTCTCAGGTTGTCGGGTGTCATAAACGACGGAAGCAAATGCGATCGATCAAATTCAAACTATAGAGACGCATTGGCTCTCCTTGCTACAGTGATCACCCAGAAGGCAATAATCGACGGGTTTGCCGTTCAGGCGGAAACGATCGAGGGAATACTGCAATCCATCAGTTCTACTCTTTCCTATCAGGTGGCAAATGAGGAGGCTGCGGCATCCCTACAAGACTCCGCCAACGCCGCCGTGATTGAAATGAACGAGATTTCGCTGGACGAAAACGATCTGGCCAACCCCATCAAACGAGCCGAGGCGATAGACAAGTCTTGCCACGTCTTGCGAACGAGTACACATACCGCCGAAGCCGAGGTCGTAGGTTTTGCACAACGTCTGCAGACATCTGCCGGCTGGCCCACGACGACGGCGCTCGCTGTTGTGCCTGCCGATCTGGACACTGACAGCACGGTCGTGCCGTTCATCGACTCTCTCTGGGACGTTGATCTTGTTGGTGATTGGTTTGATGGCGCAGCGGATGGGTCGCCGTCGATTGCACAGGTCGCAGGGAGCAGGTTCGTGTCGCTTGTAGACACAATGTGCAATACGTACTCGAGCGATGATGCTGCTCCCATGACATTCATGTACGTCAAGAAGCGCATCACCGGTGAGGCGCTAACCCAGTTCAAGGACCACGGCTTCGTTAGGTTCTCAGTGGGTCTGAGCGACCTTGTGGATACCGATGAAACGTTCGCGAACACAGCCTACGGCCTGTCTGCTACCGGGTATCGTTCGTGGGCTGATCATTTGTGGTACGATGTTTCAGCGCCTGTCGTTTATGGGGTGGGCTATTCGGGGTGCTGGGGCGCCGAAAGTGAACCGTGTTGCGATGACGAGGTAACCTGCCGGTCTCCGCTCGCCGAACTCAATCCGTTCATTGTGCGCCACGAAAACGCGGCTATTCCGTCTTTGGATGGCTGCGATGACGTTTCGGACTGGGAGCTCAGCGAACAGCCAATGGATCTAGGGCGGACGGGTGGGTCGAAGTGGGAGGTGCGCACATGCATGCAGAAGGTGCACACATCGCCGCTTGTCGCTCAGATCGATCCAGTCGGTCAGGGTGCGATTGAGAACGCGAGCATTCTGTATGACCCTACTCGTGACGCGCTTTGTGAACTGTCAGCGCCCGCCAACCTTCTCTTGGGAGGGTTGCGAGGGTCGCCTCTGTTCGGGAGTTGGAGCCTGGCGTACAATGAAGAGATGGCGGACAAGTTGCGCCGTCACAAGGTAGATGAAGTCAATGGGGTCTGCGACGAAACCGATCCGGATTCCTGCGAGGGGCTCGAAAACGTCACGATCGAACCCGAGTGGGCCAGTCAGAACAGTGATCTTGGCGGAATAGAGGTCTTCCTGATAGTCGCTGTTGAGCCGCTCTCTGATGGTCGTGTGTCGCCATATCAGACGTCTCTCTATCGAAACGACGAATGGCGGCAAGGCTACTTCGAGGAGTGACAACGAAGTGACACTGGCGGATCGCTGAGCGAGCCAGGTGCTCCGGCGATTCGAAAGGGAAAGTACAATGCAATTGTGGCGCGTGATCGCAGCATCAACGGTCCTCTTGGTTTCGGCATGCGACGGCGAACGAGGAGGAGCGCGAGCACAGTGCGGCTCCGATGGGCAGCCTTGTTGCGGAAGCAGTCAATGCGACGAGGCTCTGGTTTGCGTGGGCGATGTCTGCGTTGCCGATGAGAGCGGTGGCCAGGGAGGCGCGGGTGGCTGTGGGGCGGAGCAGTGTGATGGTGTCGATGGAGACTGCGATGGTGTAGAGGATCCCGACGACGAAGACGCTTCAGCTGCTTGTGCCGCCGAGCGTGAAGGGGCCACCTGCCTTATCACAAGGACGGGCGACGTCGCCTGCGGATGCCCGGCTGGGGAATGTGACGGCACCTGTGTCGATCTCGAGACGAGTTCGGAGCACTGCGGGAGCTGCGGCGTGCCGTGTGGGGAGTTCGGGCAATGCGAAGCTGGTGTATGCGTGTGTTCAGGTATCAGGCAGGTATGTTCGATTGGCTGCGTCGACCTTCAGTCCGATCCTCGCTTCTGCGGTGATTGCGATACCGCCTGTGATGATGCCGAGGATTGTGTGTCCGGCGTTTGTTCCGCAAGGGAGTCGTGCAGTGCTGACAACACCTATTGCCGCCGCGAGAGTTGTTGCACAGCGATGGCGGTCGAGGGTGGAACGTTTTTCATGGGGCGTAGCGAGGACGGCACCGATGCGTACGCTGACGGGGACGCGCTGGAACAACCCGAACACGAGGTGACGCTGGTGGACTTCGCGATGGACAAATACGAGGTCACAGTTGGGCGCTTCTCCCAGTTCCGGAACGCGTACGATTCTTGGCGAATCGCCGGAAATCCCGTAGAGGGAGCGGGCGAGAGCCCGAATCTTCTAGGTAGTGGCTGGCTTGCTGAACGTGACGGTGCGGAGGTTCCCGCCGATTCCACGGGCATGAGGCAGATGATGGGAGCTTGTGGGAGCAGTCTGTCCGATTATCACACGATGCCACAGAACTGCATCACCTTCTCGTTTGCCCGGTTGTTCTGCATCTGGGATGGTGGTTGGTTGCCCACGGAGGCCGAGTGGGAGTACGCAGCTGCAGGCGGTGACGAGAACCGGCTCTACCCCTGGGGAGGTGATGCACCAGACCGGGATGTGAACGTGACGTTTGATCGCTCTGCTGTTCCCGATAACGTGGGGTTGTATCCTGCTGGTGACGGGCGCTTCGGCCAAGCGGACCTAGCCGGAAGCCTTGCCGAATTCGTTGTTGGGGTGGGAGGAGAGGCTTACTCCGGTGAAGCGTGTGCGCATGACTGCGGTACTCTGCCTCTACCACCTGGTCGTCGAGTGGTTTCCCGTGGGGGAGACTACTACATCGCTGCGAATGCGACATCATTGATCGGACAACTCCGAGCTGCGTCAAGAGTCTCAACCAACATAGACGTTTCTCCATACGCTGGGTTCCGCTGTGCTCGGCTACACTCAAAGTGATTCGCGGCCCAGTGAACCGCGAACAGAGTGCAAGCGCGGCGCTCGGCACGCTCGTCGGTATCGGTGGTGCTCGCTCAGCACGTGCTAACCCTTGCTCTCGCCGAGAAGGTGACGAAGTCTACCTCCGCTACGAGCCGCGGTCACCGTAGCTCGGAGCCGCACTCACGACGAACCAGGGGACGTCAAGCGCTTCAGCCGCCGCTCTGCCCGCTCCACGTAGCCCTGATCGCCAAGTTGCTTGCCGAGCCTTCGCACCGTGCGCCACTCGGTGAGCGCGCAGGGTGTGTCCCCCATCCGCTCGCAGACCAGGGCCAGGTTGTTGTGCGCCGAGATGTAGTTGGGAAGCGTCCGGGTCACCTCGGTGAAGGCCTCACGGGCGCGCGCGAGCTCACCGCGATCGCGGTAGCGATTGGCGAGGTTGTACAAGCTGCTGGCGCGGAGCGCATCCATCTCCACCAGCCGCAGCGTTCCGAGCCCTGAGAACAGAAGCAGGCCGCCGAGGCCGGGGAGCAGAACCCGGGGGGCATAGGGCCGAAAGGCGTCGACCAGCGTGATGGCTCCATACGCGGCGAGGATCAGCACCAAGGGCATCACCGGCAGCCGATAGTGGGACAACACGAAGAAGAGCGTCATCGAGAAGCCATAGACCAACAAAAGGCCCACCAAAGGCGCGCTCTTACGCCAGTTGCGGAGGGCGAGGGCGAGGCCCACAAGGCCGAACGGGAGAGCTTGGGCCGCGCTCGGCAAGGGTGCGCGCAGCACCCAGGAGAACGCTCGGGACATGGTGAAATCCTGACTGTTTCCCACCTCGACGAAGTTGATGGACAAAAGGAGCTTCTTGCCGAAGCGTCGGAGGGCCGCGAGGGGCTCGGTGCGAAAGGTCTCGAGGGTGAGCTCGGTGAAGTAGGAAGAAACCTCGTTCGGGGTGAGGCTGCGGCCCCGGGCCTGCTCGGCCACGGCGCGGTAGGCCTTCTGCTGCTCCAACGGATCGTCGGCGCGCGTCCGGTTCTTGATGAGTGAGGGCACATGAAAGATCCCGGTCGAACTCGGCGCGTTGCCGATGTAGAGGTTGACGCCGCTCTGGCCGGATACCAGCGAGCTGTCATCGGCCACCAGCCGATTTCTGACGGTGACCGGAAGAACACACAGGGCCACACCCAAGAAGAAGGCCGCGGAGAGCCTGAGGCGGGTGGTGCGCTCGGGAAGGCTGGGCGCGAAGAAGAGCAAAAAGCCGAGCGCGAGGAAGAAGTATAGGAGGGTGTTGGGCCTGGCCACGATGGAGAGCCCGAGGACCAACCCCGCCGAGAAGAAGGTGACCCACCTCCGCGACTCGAGGGCACAGACCAGAAGGTATACCGCGGCCAAGTTGAGGAACGCCTGGTAGGAGGCCACCAGCAGCATGCCATCGTAGAAGATGTTCATCACATAGGTGGCGTGAAGGAACGCGGCCAAGAGCCCCACCCGAAGGTCGAAGACTCGTTTGCCCAAGCCGTGCACGAACAAGACCGCGAGCGCGCCGAGCAGGCACTGGACCAGTCGCGCCAAGAAGATGTCGGGTCCCCCGAAGAGTTTGTAGAGCACGGCGAGGAAGTAGGGATACCCAGGGGAGAGGAAGAAGGGTTCCTGACCCAGCCAGTCACCGGCGGCGATCTTGCTCGCCCACTCGTGGAACACCCGCGGATCGACCGGCAAGTCCGTGAAGAATGGATCGTTGACGCGGATCTGGGCCAAATGGAGGAGCCGGAGCGTGAGCCCGAGTCCGACCGCGGCGAGCAGAAGCGGGCGCTCGTGGAGCGCGAGCCACTCGGTGAAGCTGCGCCTTTCGGTGCTCTTGGGCTCGGGGGTGGGTTCGGCTCTCTCCTCGACCGGCACGGATTCGATGGGGGTGCTCATGCGCGGGCCGGAGTGTGCGCCCGAGGCAGGTGGAGGTAAAGAGCCTGGGGCAGGCGCGGGTTTCAGGCTGGAGAACCAGAGGCAATCTGGTGTGGACCGCGAGGGTCAATCGCCACTAGAGTCTCGCCCATGTCCGCGGTCCCGAGAGAGCACGACCGGTCCTTTCTGACCTTGCTGCTCCTGTGTGCCAGCGTGGTGATGGTGCTCGCCTTCACCACCGGGCGGGCGACGGGGCACAATCCACTCAGTCGCTTGGCCACCATCGACGCCTTGGTCCACGACGGGACTCTGGCCATCGACCAGAGCCCCTTCTCCAACACCGTGGACAAGATCATGGTGGAGGGCAAGCTCTACTCCAGCAAGGCACCACTTCTGTCGGTCCTTGGTGCCGGTGTGTACACGGTCCTGTTCGAGGTGTTTGGGCTGTCTCTCCGCGATGAGGGAAGACCCTTCGCGGTGTTCTGGTTGAACATGATTCTCGGGATCGGTCCTCATCTCCTCTTGCTCGTCTTTGCCGACCGAATCCTCCGCCTGTGGCAGCACTCGGACCAATCTCGCCTGCTGGTGCTGGCGGTGCTCGGCTTCGGACAACTGGGGCTCGGCTATGCCACCACGCTCAACAACCACGTTCCGGCTGCCGCGGCCTTGATGGCGGCCTTCTACTTTACGCTGCGGGTGCGCAATGTGGGCGAAGCCCGCACGGTCGATCTGTTGCTGGCGAGCTTCCTCGCTGGGCTCGCCCCTACCCTCGATTTTGGCGCGAGCGTGATGTCGCTTGGGCTGCTCGTGCTGCTCGCTCCCTTCCGTTCCGTGAACCGAGCGCTTCCCGTCGCCCTGGGGGTCCTCATTCCAGGTTTCGTGCACACCGCGCTGAATCACGCGATAACCGGTGGCTTTCTCCCCACGCCATTTCGCGGCGAACTCTACCGTTTCCCTGGCTCCTATTGGACCGCTCCAGTGGGGATAGATGCGCTGCGCGAGGATCGCTTCACCTATGCGTTCCACTCCCTGCTCGGTCATCATGGCCTGCTCACCATGACACCGCTGCTGGTCCTCGGTCTGGTCGCGCTCGTTCAGCTGGTGCGAGCGCGCGGTCAGCTCTGGCGCGAGGCTCTGGTGGTGGGGCTGGCTTTCTCGGTGGCGCTCCTTTACTACCTATTTCGCACCAGGAACTACGGAGGGGTCTGCGTTGGATTCCGTTGGATGCTCGCCTACACGCCGTTCGTGCTGCTCTTCCTCGGAGGGATGGTTGAAACCCTGAACAAAGCCCGCTTCGGCATGCCCGCCTTCGTGCTGCTGTTCGTCATCGGCCAGTACCATGCCACCAACGGCCTCCAGAACCCGTGGCACCACTCAGTGTGGCACCAGTTGGTCTCGGGCGAACCAGGTGCTCGGTCAGAGAAGCAACCTGCGCAGCGCCGACTCCCGATGAGTGAACCAAAGTCCGAGCACGCTTCACCAGCTCGGAGGCTGCGCCAGGCACCATGACGACTCGCATAAGTATCGTTGTCCCCTTCTTGGACGAACGCGCCACCCTGGAAGAACTCCATCGGCAGCTCCGCGAAGCGACCGTTGGGCTCGAGGGTGTCGAGTTCATTTTTGTCGACGACGGCAGCACTGACGGGGGCGCTCAGCTCATCGAGGCGCTGGCTCTGCAGACGGCTGGGGTAACCTTGCTCGTGCTACGGGGCAACTTCGGCAAGGCGGCGGCGCTGGCCGCCGGATTCGACGCTGCCCAAGGGGAGGTGGTGATCACCCTCGATGCTGATCTGCAGGACGACCCCGCCGAGATCCCGCGCTTTCTGGCGGAACTCGCGCAAGGATGGGATGTAGTGTCCGGCTACAAGAAGCAGAGGCACGATCCCTGGCACAAGGTGCTCTCTTCCCGAATCTTCAATTGGCTGGTGCGAAAGCTCACGGGCACGCGCTTGCACGATGTCAACTGTGGCTTCAAGGCTTACCGGAGGGAGGTGCTCGAGAGTCTGCGCCTGTACGGCAGCCTCCACCGGTTCATCCCGATTTTGGCGCACTGGCGGCGGTTTCGCATCGGGGAGCTGGTGGTTCAGCATCACCCTCGGCGGGCGGGTCGGAGCAAGTACGGTGGCGGACGGATCTTCCGGGGTCTCATCGATCTGATGACTGTGTGCTTTTTGCTCGCCTTCGAGCGCCGTCCCGCGCATTTCTTCGGGATGATCGGCATCCCGTGCACGCTGCTGGGGCTCGCCATCAACACGTATCTGGCCATCCTGTGGCTGGGCGGAGAGTGGATCGGTCGTCGTCCGCTTCTGATCCTCGGGGTGCTGCTTCTGGTGCTCGGCGTGCAGTTCCTGGCCACGGGTTTTCTGGCGGAGCTCCTGGTTCACTTCAGCTCCCACCAGCGTCCCTACTCGCTCAAGAGACGTGTCACTTCGGCGGGGGCACAGGCTTCGCCTCAGCCTTCGGATCGGAAAGAAACATGCCCCACCACCTCCCCAATTTCTTGATCGCTGGAGCTCCGCGCTGCGGCACCACGTCTCTCTACTACTACTTGAAGGAACACCCCGAGGTGTTCATGAGCCCTGTCAAGGAGCCCAATCACTTCGTGGCTGAGGCGTACCAGCATCCGCAGGCGGCTCCCGGCGATGAGCGTCGACCCTGGACGCCCAAGCTGGCCGACTACCAGGCGCTCTTCGCAGGGGTCAAGGCTGAGCGGGCCATCGGCGAGGCCAGCGTCAGCACCCTGCAGTACCATGAATGTACCATCCCGGCGATCCAGCGGCTGCTCGGTGATCCCCGGATCATCATCTCCCTCCGAAACCCAGTGGACCGTGCCTACTCGGCCTATCTCTTGCTGTCGCGAGAGGGTCGCGAGGCCTTCTCCTTCGAAGAAGGGTTGGCTCGTGAGGCAGAGCGGCTCGCCCAGAATTGGTCGCACATTTGGGGATACCGTCGGGGAGGGTTGTACGTCGACCGCGTCCGGGCCTTTCAGGCCTCCTTCAGCCGCGTCAAGCTGATTGTCTTTGATGATCTCGAACGCGAGCCGGCCCAGCTGGTGCGGGATGTCTTTCGGTTCCTCGAGGTAGATCCAGAGTTTTGTCCCAATCTGCAAGCGCGTTACAACGCGGGCGGGGTCGCGAGACTGCCTGGCGCCAATCGGGCCTTCAGCATGAAAAACGGAGCTCAGCGCCTGGTGCGGGCGGTAGCCATCAAGCTGCTGTCCGAGGCTGGTTGGGCTCGGCTTCGGGAGCGCTTGCGGGCGCGGGTGCTGGAGCGTCCGGAGCTCTCCTCGGAGCTCCGGGCTGAGCTGACAGCGTACTATCGGGATGAGATCAAACGGCTCGAAGACCTGCTCGGTCGCGACCTCGGACACTGGATGAACGTATGAAGATCTTCAACATCGGCGATGTGCTCCCCCAGCTCCCCAATCTGCTCTTCCGCGACCGAATGAGCTTTCGCTTCGAGCGGCTACCCTTCGAAGTGCGAAAGCTTGGTTGGCGGAAGAAGTGGAACTTCGTGCTGGCGGGGCTAAACCAGTACCTGTTGCCCGAGCGCCCCTTCGGTAAGCCGGTGTTCGCGCAGATCGAGCCGGCCAACATCTGCAACCTGAAGTGCCCTCTGTGCATGAGCGCCTCCTTGGTGCCCTCCCGTCCGCGTGCCCTGTTGAGTGAGGAGCACTTCCGGCGCGTGATCGACGAATTGAGTGACAGCCTGCTCTTGATTGTGCTCTGGAATTGGGGGGAGCCCTTCCTGAACCCGCGGCTCTGCGAGATGATTGGCTACGCTACGTCTCGCAATATCCTGGTTCACACCAGCACCAACGGGAACGTGCCGTTCGATGACGAGTTCTGCGAGCGTATCATCGACAGTAAGCTCCAGAGCTTGGTGTTCGCCATCGACGGTGCCACCCAAGAAACCTACAGCAAATACCGCGCGGGGGGCGAACTCGAGCGGGTGAAACAGAACCTCCGAAACCTGGTGGCGGCTCGAAAACGGCGCCGGGTCAACCACCCGATGCTGACGGTGCGCTTCGTGGCGATGCAGCCCAACGAGGCTGAGCTCGACGCGGTCCGCGAGCTTTCGCGAGAGCTCGGAGCCGACTATTTTGCGGTCAAGTCGGTGGATATGCCAGAGGCTCGTGGGCAGCAGCTCGACCAGAAATTCCGACCTGAAGAGGACGGCTTCCGACGCTACGAGTACGAAAAAGATAGCTATCAGCGCGCCCGGCGGGCCTTCGAGTGCATGAGACCGCACAAACGCTTGACCCTGGACGCTCAGGGGGTCGTGGTCTCCTGCGAGTACGACTACAAGAACAGCTACCCATTCGGCAACCTGAGTGAAACGGCGTCCATCGTGGAGATCTGGAAAAGCCAAGCCGCCGCCCTGTTCCGGCGCAATTTCCACCGCGGCCACAATCAGTACAGCCATTGCGAGACCTGCACCTACAAGAACAGTCGTTCGGATGATTGCACGCTGTTCGCCGAGCCGCTCCATCCCGAGCGCAGCTGAGTCGAGGTGCATGGTCCCCACCGTCTCCTTCGTTGTCATCACGCGGGATCGCTGTGCCGAGCTGCTCGAGTGCCTCGGTTCCCTGGTGGTGCAGACAGTGCACCCCGCCGAGTTCGTGTTGGTTGACAACGGATCTTCGGACCAGACTGTGGCAGAAGTAAAGGAGCGCTTCCCCGAGGTGCGGCTGATCACCGCGGGGACCAACTTGGGGGTGGCTGGGGGAAGAAACCGGGGTCTTCGCGCGGCCCGCGGCGAGATCTGCATCGTGATCGACGACGACGCGCAGCTGCTCGACATCCAGGCGGCGGAGCGTGTGAGGCTGCGATTCTGTGAGCGACCGGAGCTGGCCGTGATCGCGTTTCGTATTCGGCATCCCGAGACCCATCAAGATATCCGGGCTGCGCTGCCTCGGCGCGACAAGCGCCTGCCTGGTGAGCGGCAGGCGGTGGCTACCTTCTGTGGGGCTGGTTTCGCGATCCGAAAGCGTGCGTGGGAGGCGGTCGGCGGCTTCTGGGAGGAGCTGTTCTACGCGGGTGAAGAGCTCGAGCTCTCCTACCGTCTGTTGTCCGCGAACTACGAGCTCGAGTACGGCTGCTCGATCGTGGTCATGCACAACGAGACCCAACGAGCCCGCCCCCAGGGTCAATGGATCTATCACCAGACCAGGAATCGCCCCTGGATCGCGGTGCGGCACCTGCCGCTCGGCTGCGTGCTCACGACCACAGCGGCCTGGTGGCTCAAGACGGGGTGGACGGCGGTTCGCCACCACCGGATCGCGGCTTTCGCGGCTGGGGTGCGGGACTGCCTGCGTGGGTTCGGAAAGGCGCTGTCCCAGCGCCGGCCGCTTCGGTTCCAAACCTTGCGCCAGCTTGCGGCTCGCTCAGGACGGCTCTGGTACTAGAGCGCGTTCATGCCTTCTGTCCGATGGCGATCAGTGTCGGAAACACGGGCATGACGCCCCGGGCCAGCGCAGGCAGGTGTTTTTGAATCCAGTCGAGGGGAGCGTCCAGCGAAGGACGAGCGGGGCGGTACGCCGCGAGCTCCGGCAGAACGATCGCGGAGCGCGCAAAAGCGGAATCAAGCTCCCGCTTGAGTTCGAAGTACGACAGAAGCCGTGTTCCCTCGTAGGTAAGCCCGCTCCTCCAGTGAACGTAGCGAGCCGCGAGTGACCGCGGCAGGTACCCGACCAAGCGAAGCTGCACGTGCGGTTCGGGGAAGAAGGGATCGAAGCGGTTGCGAGAGTCCCCGCAGAAGATGCCAAGTGAACGAAGGCTCCGGGCGAGCTCGGCGAAGGCCGTCCGCACGTCGAGCATGTGTTCGATGACGTTGACGGCCAGTGCGCAGTCAACGCACTCCGCGGCGAGCGGCAGACGGTGCAGGGAGCCCTGCACGAGCAGGATGTTGTCTTGGCCCTGTTCGTCTAGGCTCTTCCGCAAGATCAAGAGATCGGCGAGCTTCTGGTCGAGTGCGATCACGGTCTCGAACCGGGCGCTCATGCTGAGCGCAGCACCACCGGTGCCACAGCCGAGATCCAGCGCCACCGCCCGGGCGGGCAGTGAGCCGAGCAGCTCCAGGCGTCGCAGGAGCATGCGCGCCATGCGCGCGCCGCGCTCGACATGGCTCGCGCGATACTGTTGGCGGATCGAATCGATGCGAGGGTCGAGGGCGAGAGTAGCCCCTCGAAGGTCCCGCAATTTTTCCAAGGAATAGGTTGGATAGGCGTCGAGTAGGGCTTGTGTCTGGCGGATAACGGCGGGAGGGTCGCGTTCCGGTGGCCAGCGTAGATCTGGAATGCCCAGAGCTTCTTCGTAGCAGTGACCGCAGTCCTGGCACTCCCAACGCCGTGCGAAGCGACCGAAGCAGGCAGGACAGCGCAGCAACCTGAGCGCTGTTTCGACAGAAGGTGGTGATACAGAATCCGTCATGGCACTCGCCTGTACTAAGGTGGAGTCGAGGGTGACCCTGTTGACCGAAGCCTGAAGGTTGCGGGCACAGAGGAGTATGGATGTCTTGGCCGACACGGCTGCCCACAGCGCCTCCAGCGTTCCGAGCCAGATCCCAGCATCACCGAGGGTGGCGCAGTCCTTTGCTTGTTCGTCTCCAGAACCGACCGTTCTCTCCACACCGACTGGAGGCTATCAGAAGTCGTGGCGAAGAGGGGAGCGTCGTGCCCGGATCCACCCAACCACTGGAAATAGGCCGAGCATGACGGCTATTGTCGCGCAGCTTCCAGCCGCTACACAAAGCCAGTGGTGAGCTCCGCCGCTCGTGCATGCCGAGAGCCCCCACAGCTGTGTTGCAAGCGCCGCCATGAACAAAAGCCCGCGCAGGGTGATCCCCATGGGGAGAATCATGACGCAGATCAGGAGGCCGAGCCCCGCCGAAAAACCCTGAGCCACGAAGATCTCGGTCGGGGATCTTACATCCCAAAGCAGCAGGCCTAGCCCATAGATCCCTGTCATCACACCAAACACGGCGTTGTAGGGGAGCCAGGACCGCGCCAGCATGGCGGGCGCGCGGAGCAAAGTGATGAGTCCGAGCGGCAGCGCCGGTACCAACCCCACCACCACCATGGGTGCGGCCTCCTCGAACCGGGCACCCGCCAAACTTGGGATCAACCAGCCGCCGAAGCGACTGAACAAGAGCACTCCGAGCAAGCCCAGCCCCAAGAACAACCCCATCGCGACCGTCACGCCCCGCTCCACGCGGTGCGGGTGACGAGCATCGTGAAGGGGCACCAGTCGCGGCAGGTACACGACCAGAAGGGCATTCAACGATAAAATCACCGAGATCTGGAGCTGATTGGCCAGGTGAAAATGCCCGAGCATCTCGCTTGGGCCGCTGTGCTGACGCAGCCAAATGATTCCGATGCGTCGGAAGGCGCTGGCCATCAACGTGTTGATACAGGCGCTGAACGCGAACACCCAGATGGGGCGGAGCGCCTCGAGACAGGTTCGAAAGCCTGCCAGCCGAAACGAGTGGCGAGTCCTGGTGATGCCCACTATCAGAACCAGAAGCTCGCTCTCGAGAGAACCGAGCACGATGGCCTCGATGGTGCCAAGATGCGCCATCGTCACCATCAGTGCCACGAACAAGAGGCGTGTGCCTACCTGCAGCAACGAGCCCAGGATGAAGGAGCCATCACGGCCGCGGGCAGCCAGATACGAGAAGGCGATGCCACTTTGGGCTTCGGCGGTGGTAAGGGCCACAGTCGCCGCGAGCAACCATGGTGAGCAGGTCAGATCGGTGAGGTAGAGTGTGGCGGCGAGTGCAACGCCGCAGACCACGCCAAGGACCAACCGCGCCGAGGCTGCAGACGAGAAGAGCCGTGCAAGCTCGCTGTGGTGCCCTTTCATTGCGTGCTCAGGAACGAAACGCCCGAGGACGCTGTCGAGGCCGAAGTTCGCGACGATCATCAACAGCCCTTCGAGCCCCACGAACCAGCCGTATTCTCCGTAGCCCACCGTGCCGAGCACGCGGGGTAGCAGCATCAATGAGCCGAAGTTGGCGAGCAGATACACACTTCGGTAGAGAAGGACCCTGAGCGCGGGACGTGCCCAAGCCGACGCTGAGGCGGCAGGTGTGCTCACGGGCTCCTCGCTTCGAGTCGGAGCAGAGCTTCGTGTACCTGCCCCCAATCGAAGCGGCTGCGATGCTGGGTGATGTGGGCGCCGAAATCAACGGTGGCGCGCGTCTGCTCGAAGCGAAGCACGGCCTCGGCCACGGCACGCGGATCACCCGGTGCAAAGACGAAGCCGGTTTCCCCGTCGATCACATCCTCGGCCACGCCCCCGACGCGGCTCACCAGCACCGGTAGTCCGTAGCGATAGGCCACCTTCACCACGCCGCTCTGGGTGGCGTCCAGGTAGGGCAGAAGGCAGGCATCTGCACCCGCGAACAGGCCCGGCACCTCCGCCTCGGGGATGTACTGATCGATGATGGTGACACAGGGAAGAAGGCCGAGGCTGGCGACCGTGCGTTGGGCTCGTTCGTGACCTTCATAGAACTCGCCGGCTACCACCAGGTGAATCTTATGGTGCTGTTGCTGCAACAGACTCAGGGCCTGAAGTGCGATCTCAAGCCCCTTGTAGGCGCGAATATGGCCAAACACCAGCAAGACCAGGGTGTCGTCATCGACGCCCCAGTGCTTGCGGTTGTTCGACCGCGCCCCAGGCGGTGGAGAGGAGAAGACATCGGCCACCGGCAACCGTGCGACCTCGACGGCAAGCTGTGGAACCAACTCACGGACCTCACGAGCCACGTGAGTGGAGAAGGTCAAGACGCCGTCCATCGTGCTCAAGGTGTATCTCAGGAGCAGCCGGTCGATGATGCGTGGTTCGTGAGGCCAGAGGTTGTGACATAGCAGGATCCGCCGGGTCACGCGCGGATCGAGACAGCGCGCGATGGTTCCGTAAGCCGGATCGAGCCAAGGATTGTAGTGGGCGAACAGCGCAGAGTAAGCTCTGAGGCGGCGCACACGGAATCCCACCCCAAGCCAGCTCGAGGGGTTCATCGAGTCGATCGACGCTGATGCGCGAAGCTCGTCGGGCAGAGGCTGCCGCGCTTCGATCTGTGTTCTCCCAGGAAAGAGCAGCTTCGGGTACTGTCTCGAGAACGAGAGCGGGTAAACCTCTCTGTGTCGTGCCAGTGTTGCGACGAGCCGGGTATTGAAGTGTGCTATCCCGCCCCGGAGCGGCGGGAAGGGGCCGAGCACGACCGTCGAGAAGGAAGCTGCTGGCGCCATAGGGGAGGTTGTCCCGCCGCATAACACGCGCCAGCACCGGCTGGCGCAGGGGTGTGATGTCCGTGACGCCTCTGCGCGAAGAGTGCCCCATTCGCGCAGGTCGTCCAGTCGGCCCCGTGAGGCAGGTGGTGTCATCCAGCTTCGTTCCCGACGCAACCTGCGTACACTGGCGGAGCTGGGACTCCGAGCACACCTGAACCCTCCGCCATGACACGCCACCATCTCGAACGACTCGAATGTAGGCGGACACCGAGTTGGACATTTTTGACAGTCTAATGGCCACGCGACGCAG
>CAYNEY010000070.1:0-11020 GCA_964396375.1 uncultured Polyangiaceae bacterium
TCCGGTGGTGTGGGAGGGGTCTGGCGGGGAAAAGCCCGCCACCCCTATCCCGATACTCGGGTTTGCAGCTGTCAGCCTTGTTGTCACCTGGAGCCGTGCCCAGCGCCAGCCGTGGCTTCGCAACCATTATTTATGCGGCTGGCGCTGGTTGTGGCAACCTGCTGAGTGCCTGCTGGTCTGATGCGGACGCGGGTGAAGCAACACCCGTTGGGCGGACTGACACCTGACATATCGAGTCGCGGCTGCAGAGCCGCGTGGCGGCCATTGTCGTACCGGGGAAGTGCAGCTGGCGGCGGTAATGAGTCCCCAACACCGCTGAAATCAAGCCACCCCAGGCGGATAACCTTGCAGGACTGAGTACGGGGTGTATATATAGGCGTATGCCACGCATGCAGGTGTACCTTCCCGACGATCTGTACGCAAAACTCAAGTCGCGCGGGCTACCGGCTTCAGAACTCCTGCAGCAGGCGGTTCGTGCTGAACTGCGTCGCCAAGACCTCCTCGCTGAGACGGACAAGTATCTCACGTCGTTGGTGGCACAGGTTGGGCGTCCTACAGCAACAGAAAGAGCTCGAGCTGGCGCCCTGGCAAGTCGCATAGCGCGACGCGCAACTCGCGAAGCGGGCTAGGTCAATGCTGGTTCTAGATTCGGGCGGCGTAAGCCGACTCGCCGAGCACACTCGCCAAGCAATTGCGTGGATTCAAGCCTTACGTGACCATGGCCTGTGGCCGCCACTTGTACTAGCACCCGTCCTTGTCGAATGTCTCGAAGGCCATGCTGGGCGCGATGCACTCACCAATCGATTTCTCAAGACCTGCGACATTGTCGAAGAAATTGGCGAGCCGCTGGCGCGTCGCGCGGCGCTGCTGAGGAGGCGCGCTGGTCGAGGCTCGGCTGTCGACGCTCTCGTCGTCGCGATCGCGGAACCCGGAGGGACCGTTCTCACATCGGATCTCGAAGATCTGGAAGCTCTTGCGGCATATGCGTCCCGAGTGAAGATTGAGCGAGTGTAGTTGGCGTTCGTGCACCAAAGCGATGCCGTCCAACTCAGCAATGAACCTGGCAGCGTTCCTGCTGAAATGTCTGGCCTGCCGCGCGCCGTGGTGAGCGAAGCGCTCGCTCCAATTGTACGTCGCGCGGCTGTCTTCCACCCGGATGCCTTCCGGTGATACTGTCAGCGCTGCAGGTTATTGCTCAGCCGTTGGACAGATGCCAATGCAGCAACGACTACCCAGCTCGCTTGCCACGTTTTCGAATCGGAGCCAAACCAATCCGAAGACCAAACGGCTTCAGCAAACGCTCCAACATCTCTTGAGCCGGGTTGGGTGAATTGCGCGCAAAAGATTCGAACTCGGCATATCGACAAGGGAAGCGAACTCCTTCACGCCCATTGCGTGGATGACCTTGGCGAAGGCTTCCTGCGGTGGAATCCCGTCCTCAACGGTGGCCGCGAGAAACTCGCGAGCAAAGTTTCGATCTTTGAGGTCCTCAGCCAAGTCCTCGTTCCAATCCCTACTTTGCCTTGCCATGTTCAACCTCCTGTGTGTACTCTGTCACTGGCCGCCGAGATACGTAGAAAGCGGGGCAGGGGTGCGGCCCCGGAGGGATAGAGTTCTGCAAAGCACTGGTTTGGCTCTCGGTTAGGATAGTGAGCCTTCGGCGAACCAAAGCCGAAATCCAAGAGCTCAGAGCTCTTGGATGTCCATGTCTCGCAAGGGCGCTTTCGATCCTTTCCTTCTTGGTTGTGGAACTCTGACGATGGTGCGGCCGACGGTCAGGATCGAGTTTCGGCTGACGATACCGCCGAAATGGGAAGTCTGCGTCTTCTGTGGGGTCTGAGTTCCGACGGACTTGCTAGAACCCGGGCATGCACCCTGTCATCGCACCCGAAGTCTGCACCGCCTGTGAACGCTGTGTCAGAGAATGCCCAGTGGGTGCCATCAGCTGTGTGAACCACGCCGTCATCGACCCGAACCGATGCATCGGTTGTGGCCATTGTGGTGTCGTGTGCGAGGCGGGCGCGGTCAGTTCGGAAGCCGGCGTGTTCGTTCCCATCACTGAGCCGTCGATCGCCCCTGCAGCGTGGTGTGAGTCACTGGCGAGCCGCCGCTCAGTGAGGAAGTATCTCTCGAAGCCACTCGCTCGAGAGTTTCTCTCCGCAATCCTCGATTCTGCCAAGTATGCGCCTACCGCGTCCAATTCTCGCGATGTCGAAGTCTTGGTGCTCGAGGGATTGGCGGTCCACGAGTTTGCCGCGGCGGTCAATGACTTCTACCGAGGGCTGCTTGCTCTCTTCGATCGGCGATGGCTCCGGCCATTTCTGTGGTTCACCAGTCTTCGCCCCTACCTTCGTCAGCGTGAGCGTATCGAGCAACTCCGTTCTGTCGTGCATGGCTTCGACGCAGGTGCCGATTGGCTCCTTTACGATGCGCCAACGGTGATGGTGCTCTGCACACCCCGCAAAAATCGCATGTTTGGGCGGGTCAATGCCGTGATCGCTGCCGAGAGGATGCTCACCTGCGCCTGGGGACTTGGGGTGGGCAGCTGTTGGATTGGCTACGCGGAGGTGGCACTTGCCCATCAGCCGCGGCTCGCACGCCTCCTCGGGCTCCCGCCTGACCGCTGTCCACATGTGGTGGTCGCCTTCGGTCATCCGGCCACCGCCTTCGAACGTCTTCCAGCGCGAGCGCCTCTGCCGGTGCGCTTCCTTGGCACACAGGGGCTGGTCTGAGCGACCAGGTGGCGATGCTGGATGGCGGGGCCCTGCGGCATCGCGTATCTAGATGTCGGTGGCGCGTACCGAACTCAGCCAAAGAACGTTGGAAGCCCTCATCTGTGAGCTAACGGGGGCGCGGCGGGCCGAACAGGTAGAGGTGCTGCAGACGCTGTGGAGCGGCTACGGCCAAGTGACACGCCATGAGCTCGATGGAGGGTCGGTGGCATCCGTGGTCGTGAAGCGCGTTACACCCCCAAAGGCATCCTCGAGCTCCCACGCGCGCAAGTTGAAGTCGTATGCGATCGAAGCCACCTGGTACCAACGCTTCGCGCCACGATGCGATGAGCAATGTCGGGTGGCGCGCTGCTATGGAGCCCGCGCGCTGTGCGACGGCTGGCTCTTCGTCTTCGAGGATCTGATGGCGTCGGGCTTTGGTCGACAGGTTCGCAGGCCCACCACGGCGGAGATCTGGGCCGGCCTCGACTGGCTGGTGGCGTTCCACGCCACCCACCTCGGGACCGCTGCCGACGGGTTATGGAAGATCGGTAGCTATTGGCACCTCGAAACTCGGTTGGACGAGCTGCATCGGGTGGGCAATCCGAAGCTGCGAAGAGCAGCTCCGGAGCTTGCACAGCGACTCAACTCGGCCCGCACCCAAACGCTGGTGCACGGCGATGCCAAACTCGAGAACTTCCTGTTCACCGAAGGAGAGAGCGTGCCCCGGGTCGCGGCGGTGGACTTCCAGTACGTAGGGAGAGGCTGCGGGATCCGGGATGTGGTCTACTTCCTGAGTTCCGTGTACTCGCCCGAGGCTTGTGAGCGCTGGGCTCCGGAGGCGCTCGACCGGTACTTTGCTACCCTCGGCGAGCAGCTGCGCGTGCGGCACCCGGCGGTGGACAGAGCCGCGCTCGAGGCGGAGTGGCGTCAGCTCTATCCGGTTGCCTGGGCCGATTTCCAGCGCTTTCTCGAGGGGTGGGCGCCCGGGGTTTACGACGGGGATCCCTATGCATACCGGTTGCTGCGGCAGGCGCTCGGCGGCTGAGCGGCGGGCTCGAGTGGAAAGCATACGGAATCCCGGCAGATGGGGGCTTGCGTTCGGGCCAGACTCCGGCGATGCTTGGCTCTGCACTCTGTCCAAGCACGGCAGATCGGAGGATTGTGATGGGAGACAAGTCACCGAAGTCGAAGGAACGGGACAAGAAGCAGAAGACGACGGCCAAGGACCAGATGAAGGCCCAGAAGGCCGCGGCAGTTGCCGCCAAGGCGAAGAAGTAGCGACACGGCCGACAAGGTGAGGCCCCGGACAGCCATGCCGTCTGGGGCCTCGCTGTGTTCGGTACATCGGTCTAGAGAGGCTTCACCGGAATGCAGATGTCCACCACGCATTTCCCTTCGGGGTGTTCTTCGGGATTGTTACGGTAGATCTCGAAGGCCACCCGATCGTCGAACTGATAGCCGCTTTCGGGGAGCCAGCCTCCTGACATTGCCGCCCAGGCCAGCCCGTACTCATCCATCCCAAGTTCGAAGCGGCCCACCGCATATTTCCCGCCAGGTACCACCGTCTTGCCGATCTCACCCGTGACGGGGGTGTCTGCTGACACTGTGAGGCAGGCATCGACGCGCAGCTTCTCCTCGTCGCATACCGAGGGATCGTCATGGTAGACACACATGGTCTCCGCGGTCGGACCGAGCAGGCCGCGGGGTCCTGCGAAGGCGTACAGCCTCCCGAAGAGACCTTCGAAGACCTGGGCCAGACCTGCGTAGGCGCCAACGTGCCGCACGTAGACGACATGGCGGGGCTCGAACTCGGTGACCGTGACAGAGGCGTTGAGTTTGTGAGAAGAAGACGGGCTCATGGTGATCCTTGCCGTATTGGACCCTTCGGTCATGCGCTGAAGGTGCTGGATCACGAAGTCTTCTGCTTTCCAAGGATTGCTAAACGCTTGACCGATCTTGCGATCCTGCCGGACTCGGCTTCGCTCCTCGGGGCTCTGGCGCAGCCATTCGACGGCGCTGGTCCCGAAGGCTTCCTTGAACGCCCGAGCGAACACCGAGGGACTCGAGAAGCCGGCGTCGAGGGCCACCTCGGTGATGCTGCGGCTGGGGTTGGCGAGCAGGAGGCTGGCCGCCTTCTCGACGCGCAAGCGCCGGACGAAGGCATTCAGGGTCTCCCCGGTCATGGCCGAGAAGATGCGGTGAAAATGGAAGCTCGAGAAGCAGGCTACCCTGGCCAGCACCTCGAGGGAGAGCTGCTCGGCAAGGTGAGCCTCGATGTAGTCGATCACGCGGTTGATGCGGGCCACGTACTCATGGCGTCGCGACGAGGGCTCGTTCATGGTCGGTCTCACGCCTCCGGCTCGAACATGTAACCGAGGCAGTACTCCCCGAGCGGGGCGTCGGCGGGTGTTCCAGGCGGATCGGGATACTCGAAGTTATGCAGAGGGCCGATCCAGAACAGATAGTCCGAAAGCCGTTGGCCGCCTGGCATGGTGAAGAGGGTGCTCTGCTCTCCCAGTTCTACCCTCGCACTCATCGGCACGGTGGTCCGTTCTTGGGCGACGTAGGCCGGACAGGGGCCCGCTTCGAAGGTCACCTCGAGGGGCGCCTCCTCGATGGACCTTCCGCTGCCCACCCACCGGTATCCCTCGAACATCACCTGGCCGTCCTCGCGTGTCATGCGCACCCATTGGTTCTCGACCCAGGGGTTGGTCGACACGGAGAAGTTCAGCAGAAGGCTCATGCCGTTGCTAAAGGCAGAGAAGTCTGGGAGCGGGATGCCATCGAATGAGAGGGCGATCCGCGAAAGATCCACGCTTACCAGCTCCCCTCCTTCGGTGCAGTCGAGGTGAAAGAGCATCATGACACCCTCGAGCTCCTGCGCCCGGAGCGAGCAGTCCCAGCTCCCATCGCGCCGGCCCGAGCCGTCGTCCTCGAACCTGGGAGTGGAGAAGGAGAATCTGCCTGTCTCGGGCTGGCAGTCGGCGGCGCCGATGCCGCCCGAGCCATCTCCGCCGATGCCGGTGGCGGAACCGGCTTGCCCAGCCTCTCCTGCCTGGCCCGAGTCACTCTGCCCGCCTGAGTTGCCACCGGCTCCTTCCACGCTGTCCTCGGGGCGCTGACCCTGTTCATTGTCGCCACAGCCGAGCAGAAACGAGCAGCAATAAACCAGAGTGTTGACGCGAAGCTGAAGCATGAGAAAGAAATACCACGGAAAGCTGCTAACCTAGAAGTCCCAGCCCAGACCCCTTCGACCGAGGGTGGTCTCCCTGCGCGTTCGATTTCGCGCAACCGGCGGTCGAGACGCGCCGATGTGGGGGAACATGAGCCCTTCGAGCCTGTCTTGTGCCCTCTTGGCCTTCGGCCTTGCCCTGTTTTGCTGCACTCCCCGTGCTCTTGCAGATGCTCCGGACCCTGGCACGCGGTTTCACCTCGCCCTCGAGACGGCCAGCATCGTGATGCCTTTCGGCCACGCCAGAGAAGGTGCCAAATGGAGTAGCTTCGGGCCGGGCTATGGGATTGGTGGTCGCGTGGGCCTCGGGGTCAAGAACTGGGTGTTCTGGTCCGGTGTGAATCTCTCCATGCACGGAGGGAACGCTCTCGGTTGCAAGGATGGTCACAAGGACTGCGATGCCGTGATGCTCCAGCTACCCCTGCTCGTGGAGTTTGCTCTGAGAGATCCTCGCCATGGGCCATTTGCCGCCGCAGGCTTCGGCCTCTTCACCCGCACCGTCGAACACGGCCCTGCCTCTGAAGACGGTGGGGCAGAAACCTACGCCCACTACTACGATGACGCAGTCGAGCCGATCCTGATGGGAGGATACCGCTTCGCGGTGAAGCGCGCCTGCTTCGATGCCGCGACCGCCTTCTTCCGACTCTCGATGGGGCGATGGAACCGCGCTTCGACCTTCGATGGTGAGGAGCTGGAAGAGGGGACCATCCCGTCGAGCCAGAGACGAACTCACTTCGCGGTCAGCATTGGCCTCGCGCTGGACAACATGTGGTGAAGGTGGCTGGTCGTGGCTGGCCGGCACCGCCTGCAACTAAACAGACGGTGTGCCAACCCGGTTGGCAACTCGATCCCAGGCTTTTCGAAATGAGTTGACTGGCTCCGAGTTTGCAATGCTCGGCACGACCATGTGGCCGCGAGCGCTTTGCCTTGTCCTCCTCTGCGTTGCCTGTGCTCCGGACCAGGAGCAACTCCCTGTTTACGAGACGGATCGTCATCTCGGTCAGTCCACGTGGATGGTGGGCGGGCGGTACTCTCATCTGTGGTTCTTCGTGCTGGATGACGCCAACACACCAGCATCGACAGTCTTGCGCGAGGGATTGGTGGAGGCCTTTGCCTACCCCGAGGCACCACGTCCCCTCTCCTTGGAGGCCTGCCCGGGTTCGCCCGAAGATCCTGCGCGTCGCGATCCGATGGACGTGCGGGTCGTGATCGCGCGTCCAACCTGGGAGTCGGAGCTGCGCCTGATCACACCCCACGAGAACCCCGGGCTGGTGTGGCTGGGAGAGCGCGACGAACCTGGGCCCTATGCCGCTTTCCTAGAGGCAGGCAAAGAGGAGTTTGGGCGAACCAGCTCGGGCCCGAAGGGCACCTTCACGGCCATCCAGACCGCCGCAGACTTCCTTTCCCTGCTTGCCGGACAAAGGCCACCACGGAGCCTCCGCGAGGAGCAAGAGCTCGCAACCCTGGCTCCGCTGTCGAGCTCGTACGTCTCGACGGTCATCGTCACGACCCGCGACGATCAGAGCCAAGGTGAGCCGACCGACTACGATATCAGCGGGCTGGTCTCGAGCGACGAATACAGGTATGGCTTCCAGGTCTTGCTCAGTCCGAACGGAACGGAGGGCGTGAACTTCGTGCCTGGTTCCGATGAGACCCCGCGATTTGCGCCTTGGCTCGCTGGGATTGAGTGGCGGTCCGGCGCGAGTCGGGTCGAGCAGCTGTTCAGTCCGGTCTTCTCCACACATTTCTACCCCCGTTGCTGGACGCGGCCTCCCCAGCGCTTCGAGAACGGGAGCGTGGATTGTCGGGTCCACCTCACTACGCGGGACCTCTCACCCTGTTCGAGCCATCTGGGCAGGCTCGATCCTCTGGTGGGTGATGGCAGCGAGCAGCGTGAACCCAAGCTCGAGCTGGACGACTGGCAGAGGGAGAACCGGATCTGCGAGATCGAGCAACTCACGGGGCCGCCGCTGCAGAACTGCCTGACCGCACCAGAGCGACCGATCTACGCGACGGGCTGGTGCCGTCCCGAGCCTTCCGAGGCGTGTCGCGACAGCTGTGTGGGGCCCGGGGAGCCGATCGCGCTCCGCTTCGTGGGGGGCGCCGACAATTCGTGGCATGGTGGGAAGGTCAGTGTGGATTGCACGCTCGACGAGAGCCCCTGAGGTGCACTGTGCCCCAGTCCTCGCGGTGCACTCCCGCGGGGTGCACATTTCGTGCACATGTAACGCATGCACTCCCTTCAGACGACATCCGCTCGCCGTCTTGTGCGCCGTAACGCTATCCGCTACGGTATGCCCGGTTGGTGTGTGGCTTTGTCTCTCTCAGCGAGGTGAGTTCGATGCGTCCAATTACCCTTGGTTCTTCCTTTGTGCTCGGATTGCTTGGAGCCATGGGTTGCACGCAAGAGGAGGTGGCGCCCAGCCTGAGCGCATCTGTGGTCACGGCGCCCAAGGCTGGCGGTTTGTCCGCTGATTCTGCGACGGTGCAGCCCGTGGTCCTCGATCCGATGAGCGCACTCACCGAGCCGGTTCCTGGCTATGCGCGCATGGCGCAGGAGATGTCGGCGGTGGCTTTCGACGGCACGAACTACCTGGTGGTGTGGAACGAGCACCGGGCGATCGACGAGAACTACCGCAAGCTCTTCGGCGCTCGAGTTTCGTCGGCAGGTGCGCTGGTGGATCCCCATGTGCTCATGCTCTCAGCCAGCGGGACCGCCGAGCGTCGACCTGCCCTCACCTTCAACGGCGCCAACTACTTGGCCGCCTTCATCGATCTCAGTCGCTCTGTGCGCACGGTTCGGATTGGCACCGATGGGGTGTCGCTCGCCGAGGGTGGACGTGTGCTGAACAGCAGCGTGACCAATGGTCTGGAAGTGGTCATGGCGTCGGGTGCGGAGCGCACATTGGTGATCTGGACCACCCACACCGACACCAGCGCGCGTCTACACGCTCGCTTGCTGGACGAGAACGACGCGCCGCTCGGCGAGTCCTTTCCGATCGTCACCACGGCTGCCACCGGCGGGGCTCAGCTCGCGCCGGCCATCGATTTCGATGGAACGAACTTCTTTGTGGTGTGGGCCGATCGACGGAGCGGGGTCGATCACGACATCTATGGGGCACGGGTCACCACCGAGGGTACCGTGCTCGACACGGCAGGTGTTCTGCTCTGGGGTGGAACCGGCGACGACCAGGTTGAGCCCGGCGTGGCCTTCGATGGCACGAACCACCTGGTTGCCTTCGAGTCCTCGGTGGCCACGGGCCGGCGCGTGCAGTTCGCGCGGGCGTCGGCAGACGGCACGGTGGTGGACGTGACACCCAGCCCGATCGCGACCGCCTTCGCATCGCGGGCCCAACCGGTGGTTGGTTTCGATGGCAGCCATTTCAACGTAGTGTACGGCGAAGCAAGTACCCTTTTCGTTGCGCGGATCAGCAGTGCGGGTACGGTGCTCGATGATCCAGGCGTGCCGCTGGTGACCGGTGAGGGCACCGAGTCCGAGCCCGCCTTGGCCTGCCAAACCGGGCAGTGTTACGCGGTGTGGGACGACTGGCGCGGGGGTGACAACGACATCTTCGGAACGCCGATCGAGAACGGTGTCGCCAGCGAGCCCGAGGGGCTTCAGCTGAGCCGCGCTGCGAGTGAGCAATCCGGGATCGCGCTTGCCCATCGAGACGGAGTCACTCTCGCGGTCTTCGAGGATCGCCTGGGTGGTAGTGAGACCGAATTGATCGGCAATCTCCTCGACGCGACCGGAGAGCCGCTCTTCCCCGAAGGGTTCACCGTCTGCAACGCGGAGGGCAACCAGGTGTTGCCACGGCTTGCGGCGAGTTCCACGGGCTTTCTCGCAGCATGGGCCGACGACCGGGCGACCTCGTCTGGGCACTACGATGTCTACATCACGCCAATCGACTTCGATGGCACGGTAGCGGAGCCGCTCGGGATCCCGGTCACCACGGTCTCACACACCAACGGTCTTCCGCATGTGGCCTCCGACGGGACCGGATATCTTGCGGTGTGGCAGACCAACGCGGGTGGCAACAACGACACCCTGCAGGCTGCGCGGATCGACGCAACAGGTACGGTCATTGACACCACGCCGCTGCTGCTGGTCTACGACCAAGAAGCGTACATTTCGGCGGTGGCCTACGGGGATGGGCAGTACTTGGTGGTGTGGGAGAACAAGGATTACGAGATCCGTGGCGTGCGGGTGCTGCCTGATGGCACGGTGCTTGACACCGATCCGGGTATTCTGATCGCGAACACCGGGACGGGCCCAGTCATTACGCACGATGGTACCCAGTTCGTCGTGGTCTCGCGGTACCTCGGTGTGTACAACGCGCACCGCGTCACCTCCGAGGGTGTCTCGCTGGATCCAGCGGGGATTAAGCTCACCGATCTGCCGGGCCCGGGCGCCTCGGGCGCTTGGTACCGGCTTCTACCCGAGATCGCCTTCGACGGTGTAGATACGATGGTGGTGTGGTCCACCGAGCCGGGCGCCAAGCTGGTTTACGGCGCGTGGTTTTCGCCGGAAGGTGAGGCGGTGGGGGACACCACCCTCTTGTCTTCCAGCGTGGGCAACATTCACTCCCCGACCATCGTTGGTCTGGGTGACGGTCGGCAATCGGTGTTGGGTTTCGTCTACGGAGATCCCACCCCCAGCCTTCAAGCCTACCGTGCCAACGTGAGCCTGGTGACGGCAGTCTCGAAGGGCCTCCCTTGCGCAGAGGACCTCGAGTGCAAGACCGAGCATTGTGTCGACGGTGTGTGTTGCGATGTGGCTTGCAGTGACAGCGCCAAGGACTGTTTTGCCTGCAGCTTGGCGTCCGGCGCGACCACGGATGGCGTATGCGCAGCACTGTCGGATGTGGCCTGTGGTGCTACGGGCACCTGCGAAGCCGGCATCTGCGTGGGGGAAACCGGCAGCGGTGGCATGACGGGCGCAGGCGGCTCTGGCCAAGGTGGAACAGTGGAGGCAGGGGGTGTGGGCAATCTGGGGGGCAATGCCAGTGCGGGAACGAGCGCCGAGGCCGGCACGACGGGCGAGGCTGGGAGCCACGCCGAGGCCGGCACGACG
>CAYNEY010000070.1:11120-13237 GCA_964396375.1 uncultured Polyangiaceae bacterium
GGGAGCCACGCCGAGGCCGGCACGACGGGCGAGGCTGGGAGCCACGCCGAGGCCGGCACGACGGGCGAGGCCGGGAGCGCAAGTGGTAGCGGCGGTAGCACGGGATCCGCTGCAGGTGGTGGTACTGGAACGGGAGGAGGACCCGGGCAAGGTGGAAGGGTCAGCACCAGCGGTGGCACCCATGCCGCCCAAGGTGGCGGTAGCACCACACAGTCGGCCTCAGGCGGGACTATCAATGACGCTACGGGGGGCATGACGGGGGAGCTGACCTCCGAAGGTGGCTCGTCGGACAGCGGTTGTGGCTGCAGCGTACCCCGACGTTCACATCCTGGTACGCTGGCAGGGCTGATGCTGCTTGGCCTGCTCACCCTGCGCCGACGGCGCCTGAACGCTTGAGTCGAGGCTCTACCCCGTCACCTGAGTTCGTTCGCGTCGACGGCGCTCCCCACGACCACGCGGCTCCCATCTGCCATTTCGAAGACCAGATAGATCCCCCCGCTCAGGGTCATCGAGGTTGAGGGGAAAACGGTGAGGTAGCCATCGATCAGCGTGAGCGGGAAGGCTTGCGCGGAGAGGAACGAGGCGCGGTAGGCGGTGCACTCGACCAGCGGATCCGTGGAAGGCAACCAGACGGTGCGCGGCTCGCTCCCGAAGAACGCCACGCTCTCGTTCATGCGCAGTTGCACGCTGACGAAATGATCGTCAACCTCTGACGTGGGCTCGTTGAACCACCACTCAAGGTGCACGCTGACTTCCCCGGAACTCGGCGCCCAGTTGCTGGTAGACGTGAACTCGATGAATTCCGGTGCGCGCTCGACCCCGTCGGTCTCCATCACCAGAGGCGGGGGACTGCACGCACAGGTTTCGCAACCGTGCTCGTCCAGCTCATGACCAAAGGGACAAGCGCGGCACCCGAGCGCCGCACACTCCACCGCTCCGCCCAAGCCCGCCTCACCAGCCGTGCCACCCTCCGCGTGCCCACCACTTGCGGTTCCTGCGGCACCGCCCTCTTCGGAAGCTCCACCTGCTCCGATCTCTCCAGCTGCCGCTCCGCCCTGCTCCACTGCGCCACCTTCTGCGTTGTGGCCACCGCTTGTTGCCCCGCCGTTGGGAGAGGCTCCGCCAGCTTGCGCTGAGGTGCCGCCGCTCCCTCCCCCCGGATCTGCACGCCCGCCGAGGGTGTGGGTCTGTCCCGCGCTTCCGCCGGCCGAGTTGATAGTTCCGCTGCTTCCGCCGGAGTCGTGCCCAAGATCTCCACCGTTCGGCTCCGACGCTCCGGCGGCGCCCCCTTCATGCACCTTGCCACTCGGGTTACCACGCTCGTTCGTTTCCCCGCCGCACGCAACCAAGCAACAAAGAACGATGAGCCCACTCACCCACGGCTTCATGAGCCTAGGGTACCAGACTTGACGCCGCCTGCTAGCGGTGCGCTGGCGCACCGGATTCAATCGTACACGATGTGCTCGAAGGACAGATACGCGAGGATTGGAGCAGAGCAGGTCACGTGTGAACTCATCCACGGTTAGACTATTCGCGCGTCATGGGTTGGGTGGTAGCGACCCTTTGTCTGTACGCATCGAGACTGATCAGGCCAGCCACGGCACGCGCACCGGCTCCGTGGAGGTGTGTGTTGTCAGTGTTTCCGTCAGGGTAGCTGGGCTACTTCACCACATGCCACAGGTTGCCTCGACCACCAGAAGGTGGCTGATCGGGAGTGCTTGCCGCGAATGCAGGGGGTCGGTTCTGCTGGTCTGAACCAGGCGGCACATTGATTGCAAGCCGCAGGCGCGATGGAGGACACTTGGATGACTATGGCACACCTGCGCTCGAGCACGCTTTCCCTGCTTGCACTGCTTCTGTCGGCAATTTCGTGCGGGGAAAGCCGTGGCAGTGGGGCTACCGGTGAGAAGGCTGAGGGGGGAACGGGGGGCAGAGTAGATTTGGTCGATGGGGGCAGTGCTGCCTTGGGTGGCACAGCTTGGGAGCAGTCCGGTGGCACAGCTGGAACGACCACGAGTGGTGATCTCGGTGGGTCCACCTCGACAACTCGCGGCGGGGAAGCCAATGGTGGAGCGGAGCTGGGTGGCGAAACGTCGAGGGGCGGCGCAGCAGGGGAA
>CAYNEY010000070.1:13337-24497 GCA_964396375.1 uncultured Polyangiaceae bacterium
GCCAATGGTGGAGCGGAGCTGGGCGGCGAAACGTCGAGGGGCGGCGCAGCAGGGGAAGCCAATGGTGGAGCGGAGCTGGGCGGCGAAACGTCGAGGGGCGGCGCAGCAGGGGTGGACAGCGGCGGGAGCACGGGGCTGGGCGGGGAGACGTCGAGCGGCGGGAGCACGGGGCTTGGAGGAAGCGGTGGCACCATCGGCGATTGCCTTGCTTCGGATCCTCCTGGGACTGCCGGCTACGCAGGTGGAGCCTGCGACAGCCTGTACCCCGAGTGCGCGTATGGAGGGGTGGCAAGCGGGAGCTGCGAGTGGTTGATGTACAACGCTCGGCACAGCGTCTTCGAGTGGGTGCTCGATTGTCTCGAGAACGCAGATCCCCTCTGTGATGAGCTCGAGACCGACAGGACACGTTCCTGCGTCAACCAGGCGCTGGGCCAGGTGTGCCTGGTGGATGATTCTGCCACGGCACCGGGTGATGTGACGTGCGCTGATGTGGCCGTTGTCTGTCCTGACGTCACCGAGCGTGCATGCCTCCAGGCGGTGAGCATCCTTGGTGATGATGAGCGTGCGGAAGCCATGGGGTGTTTCTCTGCCACCGTGACCAGCGAAGAGACTTGCGCTGTGGAGTTCTATGGTTGCACGGGGCGGCCTGAAGTGCTCGGGGTCCCGGGAGAAGTGACGGTGCTTACGTGTCCGGCTGAGCCGCCCAGCGGCTCCTGCAACCGTTACATGCCTGAGTGCGTGTATGGGGAGCAGCGCTGCCGGTGCGTGCCCATCGGGCCCGATCTCGACGCACCGGCAAACTGGGCGTGCACGAATGAGTGAGGGGGTCGCGTTCAGTCGACGCACAGTAACGATGCCACGCCGTCACTCAAGTAGCAGGCGCAACCTAGGGTGGAGTTGCCTCGACAGGTGCCCTCGGTGGTCTGTTCGCAATCAGCGTCGGGAACTTCGGCGACGCAGAGTGTGGTACATTGAGACGTGTCCGTGCAAGGACAGCCTCCATCTCCCGTCGGACAGACGCAGCGCTGATCTGGCCCACCACCTGCCGCCACCCAAGTCCCACCGAGAGTCTCGCAGGTTGCCTGGTCGGCGGTCGTGTTGCAGGCGGGATACTGGGCTGTGAGCACGGGGTCTTTGCAGTCAGCGACGCTGGGCCAGCACAGATTGTCTTCGCCGCACTCATGCTCGGAGGGGCAGTCCTCATCGGAGGTGCAGGGATTGGTGAGGCAGGGATCGACCCCGTTCGCGCAGATCCACTGAGTGGGGCACCCTGTCGCATCGAAGAGCTTGACGCCCTGACACCAGTTGCACCAAGCCAGAGTCACCGGACATTCTTCGGCGCCGCCAGAACCGCCAGCACCACCCAGCCCCGACTCACCCCCCGCGCCTCCAGCGCCGCCAACACCGACCAGCGGCCAGCACAGCTCATTTTGGCAGAACTCGTCGGGCTCACATCCCGCTTCAGTGCTCCCCTCTTCACAGGGATCGGTCACGCAGGGATCCTTGCCGTTGGCACACAGCCAGCCGGTGACGCAGCCGTCGCTGTCAACCTGGTCTTCACCCCCGCACCAGTTGCAGGCGGGCAATGGGGGGCAGGCCGCTCCGGCTGCTCCAGCATCACCCCCGCCTTGTGCTGCGCCGCCTTGTGCTGCGCCGCCTTGTGCTGCGCCGCCTTGTGCTGCGCCACCTTGTGCTGCGCCGCCTTGTGCTGCGCCGCCTTGTGCTGCACCACCGACTCCTGATGTTCCTCCCGTGCCGCTGGCACCGCCAACGCCAACGTTGGGCCAACACAGCTCATCTTTGCAGTACTCGTTGCTCTCGCAGCCCGTGTCGCTGCTCTCCTCTTCACAGGGAGAGGTTACGCAGGGATCCTTGCCGTTGGCACAGAGCCATCCCGTGACGCAGCCATTGCTGTCGAACTGCTCTTCGCCCGCGCACCAATTGCAGGAGGGCAACGGGGGGCAGGTTGCTCCGGCTGCTCCAGCATCACCGCCAGCTTGGGCCGCACCACCTTGGCTGGTGCCGGTCCTACCACCTTGGTCGACCCCGGCCTGCCCGAGGCCGCTCGCACCTGCCTCGGCCTGTTCACCTCCCTGGTTCGACTCGCCGCCTTCCGCAGATCCACGAGCGTTCACGGTGTTGTGATCGGTGCTGCAGGCCGTGGAGACGAGCGTGCACCAGATCAGGAATGGCCAAGGGGTGGTGACGTGGATGCTCTTCATATGTCTCTCATCGTGTAAGGCCAGCTACCAACGGGTCACGCGGCTTCCCAATTCGAGCACCAAGCCGGGATTGAGCCACGAATCTGCCAGTGTGTGTCGGTCGTTGATTTGCTCAACGGCATAGTCAGTCTTGTGGAAGGGAACACGCAGCTCGAGCCGCACTCCGACACCAAGGGGGCCGAAGACGGAATCCAGGCCCAGAGTTCCGACCAGATAGGGCCGCTCGTCCCACCCGGACTCGGATAGCCCGTCGTTCTCGAGGAGGCGCAGGTGCCAGTTCGCGAAGAGCACACCTGCTCCCAGCTCTCCGCGGAGCGACGTGGCCTCTTTGGGTTCCATGCGCCAACCGAGCCGTCCCTCCACCAACGCGCCGCGAAGCTCGAGGTCGCTTTGCTGGAACTTCAGTTGCTTTTCGGCAAGATAGGCCGAGGTAACATGGAAGGTGAGATGGCGGGCGGCGGATATCCCTACGAAGAGCCCGGGCTCGAGCAGCCACCCCTCGCCCCCAGAGCGATGAGCGCCGAGCTGCACTCCTGCCATGACATCGACGGGAGCGGGCGAAGTGGTGGGCCTAGCTTTCGGTGTGAAGCTGGCTTTTTGGACAGGTGGTGGAGTTTCGGGCGTCGCTTCAGCATTTCGGCTGAGCTCCTGTTCCATCGTGTCTCGCGCTGTGGCTCCGAGTCGGGCGAAGAGCGCCGTCGCCGAAGAGTGGGCGATCTGAGCCAGGGTCTCGCAGCCGACCTCATCGAGGCCCGTCTCGAGGTCGATACGCTGCAGAAGATAGCGCACGCTGGTCGGCTCAGTCTCGCGGACGGAGGCGTAGAGCCAGGCCTCACGGGCGTGGGAGAGCGTGACCCAGAGATAGACCGTGTTTGGCTCGGGTGGGTTCAGCACCCGTTCGGCGACGAGTTGGGCAGAGCGCCCCAGCTCCACGTCCGTCGACGGATCGAAGAGACTGCGGATCCGCTGGTGGAGAGTTGCCTCTTCACGCGCCGGACCCACCAGGACCACGGTCACGCGGGGCGGGGCCAGGTTCGATTCCTCATCGACCGCGAGCGCCGCGGCCGTCTGGGCGAACGTTGCGACGAAGACGAGCCAGGCTCTTCGTTCAGGGAACAACATGCTCCAAGCGTTCTTCTGCCACCTGCGCATAAGGGGAGGCAGGAAAATCACGCCGAAGTTCGGTGAGTGCCTGCTGCTCGAGCGGGGCCCTTCCGAGTCGGCGCGCGAGTACGGCCATCCCCCAGAGCGCTTCGGCACGCAACGGCCCGCGCGCCTCGGCCACGATGGTGTACTCTCGCAGTGCCTGATCGGGCGCATCGTGAGCTGCGAGCTTGGCGTAAGCCAACCGGGCCAGCGGAGCTTCGCGCGCCTTCGGATACGAAGCGAGGAACTCCGCGTAGAGAGCGCGTGCTTCCGCGGGGCGCCCCAGACGACGCGCCTGGTTGGCGCGGGCGAACAGCGCTGCGTCGTCCCGAGGGGCCTCCCTGCGAGGTGTGAGTGTGCGAGCCAGGTTCGGGGAACTCACGCTGATCCGTGGCTCCTCTTTTTCTGCTGCTACCACCTGCTCCCCCGACGAGGGGCTCGGAACCGGGAGAGAGGCTGCGGGCAACACCTCGAACACGAGGGGAGTCGTGCTCTGGGTCGTGTCTGCTCCGGGCGAGCGAGCCGTGCGATACCAGAAACCCGCCGCAGCTACGGTGGCAACAGACAAGAGCGTGAGGGCGACCAGCGCGGGACGCAGAAGCCCCCGAAGCCCACCCCATCCCACCAAGAACCGACGCTGGCTTACCGCCCGCGTCGCCAAGCGGGCCATCAGGGCCTGGTCGCTGCGTTTGACCTGACTCTCTCGCTCGAGCTCGGTGAGGACTGCGTCCATGAGTCGCACCTCGAAGGAGGTGGCAAGCAGACGCTCGAGTCTGCGCTGTTCCGCTTCTCCGAGAGATTTCTGCCGTGCTCGGCAGACCAAATCGGTGGCTTCGAAGGGTATCATCCCGTCTCCTCCAGGAGCTCGCGGAGGCCAGGATGGTTCTCCGCACACCGCATGAGGGTTTGTTTGGCAAGCCGCAGTCGGCTGCGGAGGGTTTCCCTTGGAATTCCGGCGATCGCCGCTGCCTCATCCACGGTATAACCGAGCACACAGTGCAGGGCCAGCGCCTCGGCCTGCCCTTCGGGGAGTTCGTCGCACAGTTGGCGCAGCAGGCGCACTCCTTCCCGGGAGGCAATGCGGTGATCTGGCAACGCCTCGGAGCCTCGGATCTCCTCCAGCGGCTGGTCCGCAGCCCAAGAAACCTGGCGCTTGCTGGCTCGCAGACGTCGCCGTGCGTTCATCGTGGTGTGCAGCGCGACGCGGCAGGCATAGTGTTTGACGGATGATTCAGCCCGGAAACGAGGCAGCACCTTCAAAAGCTCGATGGCGCAATCCTGCGCGATGTCCTCCACCTCCGCACAGTCGCCCCCGAGGACACGCCGCACGACCCTGAGCAGGTGGGGTCCGAGCACGGTCAAGAGCGTGCGACTGGCGACGGGATCACCCCCAGCGGCCGCCCGGGCGAGGGGAAGCAGCTCATCCTCCCCTTCGGCCAGAGCGGCCTTGGGGCGGATCAGATGGAGCAAGCGCAGCATCGACGTTGCATCGTGTAGAGATGAAAGGAAACGGGTCAGAGATGGCCGCAGAAAACCGCCCGGCTCCTCCCAGGATACCGCGATTGGGCAGTTGTTGCAGGCCAAGAGCACGATAGGAACTCGATTCACGACTGGAGCCGTGAGCATTTGTTGCGCGGAGGGCAGGCCTGCCGGGCTCGGGGAGGTCCCCTCGAAGGTTGGCAGAACCTGGTCGTGGACAGCCCCGCTGCCGCGCAAGATTTGTCACAAGCGACCAGAAGTTCGATCCTCGTTTCAACTTGTGGCCCTGTGGGGGCTTGCCGATGACTCGCCGTTCACAAGCAGTCAACGCGCGGTAAGCAACTCAACCATGACAAAACCAAGCTATCGGAGAATTACGGCGACGTCCTGTACCTTGAGTGGTGCAACCCCAGGCATCCCCGCAACTCGCACGGTAGCCGTCCCAACGAACACCTCAAGCGTCGGATCCTTCTTGATTACGGCCGTGCGGTGGCGAGCGCTCGAGATCGCGAGTTCTTGCCACCTCGTTCAATGAACTCGCAGAGCGTATTGCCGAGCCTGTCACGATCGGGGCTTGCACAAGTTGAACTCGAGAAGTCGAATGTACTCTCGGAAGTCTCTGTCCGCCGTAGAGATGGAAAGCCTCCTTCTCTTCCCTTCACACCCACAAATCCAGCTTCTTTGCCTGAAGACCCCGCTCGCCTGAACCTGTCACAGGTCAACCCGGCCCCTTCTTCTTGCCAAAGCGTAAAACTCCCTGAAGAATGCCGGGTGGCCCTGATGAAGAACCTCGACTACGGAATCATTGGCAATGGTCGCTCAGCGGCGCTGGTGTCAAAGAGTGGCAGCATCGATTGGGCGTGTCTGGCTGACTTCGACTCCCCCTCCGTCTTTGCTGCCCTGCTCGATCCCGCGCGGGGCGGTCAGTTCTCGATTCGGATGCAGGGTGAGGCCGAGAGCACCCAGGCGTACCTGCGACGCACCAACCTGCTCTGTACCGTGTTCTCGAGCGATGAGGGTGAGTTCGAACTCATCGACTTCATGCCACGCCACCACCTGCGGAGCGGGCAATACCATTGCCCTCCCGACATCGTGCGGCTCCTTCGCCCACGGCGCGGAAGGCCAAGAGTGAAGGTAACGTTCGATCCCAGGCTGGGTTACGCCGAACACCCCACTCGCATTACCCTGACCGACACCTACCTGAAGGCTGAGACCACCGGAGTGTCACATGAGTCGGTCTACCTCTACTCGAGCCTTCCACTTCGGCCGACTGCGGAGCCTCAGCTGTTCGAACTCGAGGGTGATGCCTTCTTCTGGCTCAGCTACAACCAGAAGATCGGGCGTGTCGATCTCGATCGAGTCGAGCTGGATCTCGAGCGGACACGGGTGTACTGGCTCGACTGGTCTCACCGCACCTTGCGGACACCGGAGTACGCCGAGGCCATCGAGCGCTCAGCCTTGGTGTTGAAGCTCCTCTCCTTCCAGGAGACCGGCGCCATCTTGGCGGCAGCCACCACCTCTCTGCCTGAAGCGATCGGCGAGGTGCGCAACTGGGACTACCGCTTCTGCTGGATCCGCGACGCGAGCATGATCATCCGCACTCTGGTGCAGATCGGGCACCATCACGTAGCGCACCGCTTCTTCGATTTTCTCCTGGATGTGGTGCCGTACAAGGACGAGCGCATCCAGATCATGTATGGAATCCGTGGGCAGCGGGAGCTCACCGAACACATCTTGCCGTGGCTCTCCGGTTACGAAGGCTCGGCGCCGGTGCGGATCGGCAACGCTGCCTGGTCGCAGCAGCAAAATGACATCTATGGTGTCTTGCTCGACGCCATCTTCGAGGGAGTGCGCCTATTTCAGGGAGATCCGACCAAGTTGGAGGCGCTCTGGACCATGACGCGAGGGCTGGTGCGCCACATCGAGACCCACTGGCAGGAGCCAGACCAAGGGATCTGGGAGATCCGCGGGGAGCCGCGGCACTTCACCCACTCCAAGTTGATGTGTTGGGTGGGGTTGGATCGCGCGATGAAGCTGGCACGCCATCTTGGTTTCGAAGGCACCGCAGGCCCATTTGGGGAGCTTCGTGACCGCATCCGGGCCGACATCATCGCTCACGCGTGGAACGAAGAGCGGCAATCCTTCACCCAGAGCTATGGCTGCCGACACCTGGATGCCGCCACGTTGTTGATGGAGAGAACGGGGTTCATCGATGCCGAAGATCCGCGCTGGCAAGCCACGGTGCGCGCCTGCTACGCGGAGCTGTGCCAGGATGGGTTGACCTACCGATACCGCAACACCGATGATTTCGGTGAGCCCACCAGTGCCTTCACCGTGTGCAGTTTCTGGATGATTCAGGCACTTTTTGGCATCGGAGAGCGCCAGTTGGCACGCGAGCTCTTCGAGCGCGTGCTCGCCTGTTCGAATCATCTGGGGCTCTTCAGTGAAGATCTGGATTTCCGCACCCGGCGCCTGCTCGGCAACTTCCCTCAAGGCTACAGTCACCTGGCTATCATCGACACCGCGCTGCTCCTGCAGGGGCGAGTGGGCCCCCCCTTGCCCCTGCCCGATGCCGAACTCTGGTGAGCCCCGGCACTCCAACCAGGATGTTTGGAACAGGTGGGAGCAGGCGCTCTGGACGAAGTGGCCACTGCTTCTGAGACCCAGTCTCTTTCCCAGGGAAGCTCAGTGCCATCCTCAGCGTATCTGGACTGGTTGGCCGCCTCACGCCAGGGCGTGCGTTGACGTACGTGGGCCGATGTAACATGCTCGGGCCTTGGGTTGGGTGACTGATCAATCGAGGAGAATCGATGATGCGCGGGCTGTCTTCGACGAAGGTGCTGGTTGGGATGCTGTTCTGTCTCGCGGGCTGTGAGGCCACAAATCCAGAAACCGAAGAGGCGGTGGCGGGCAACACCGCGACTTCAGCCGGAACCCAGAATGGAGAAGGCGGCACGGCCACGGGTCTTGCCGGGAGCGATGGCTTCTCGGGAACGCTGTCGGGTGAGGGCGGTGCGCTCACAGGCGTCGGCGGCAGCACGGCAGGCGTCGGCGGCAGCACGGCAGGCGTCGGCGGCAGCCCAAGCAATGGTGGTGCGCTCACAGGCAACGGCGGCAGTCCAGGCAACGGTGGCCATGGCAACAGCACCGGCGGGGCGACCGTGGGCGATGCGGGCAGCACCGGCTCAGCCGAGGGTGGAACCACGACTGCCGCAGGCGGTACGGCAGGCGTCGGCGAGGGTGGGGCGCCGTACGGTCAGGGAGGCGAAACCCAGGGCAGCTCGGGCTCGGTTGGGCTGGGTGGTGCTGAGGTGGGAACGGGGGGCTCGGTGAGCGATACGCCCGCCTGGCGATGCGGCACGTCGCTCTGTGTGCCCGGAGCCCTCTGCAACGAAGAGACTGGCTTCTGCGATTGTGGACCTGGCTTTGAAGGTCCCGGTTGGTGGTGCTTGCCGACGACTCCCTGCGCCAACGATCCCTGCCAGAACGGCGGCATTTGCCACGCGGTGGGAGAACACGCCGTATGCACGTGCCCCGAGGGCTTCGGCGGGGCTCTGTGCGAGGTCGACTGCTCGGGGCCGGTGGTGCTCGATCCGGTGCTCGAGGCCGCAGTACGCCCATCCGCAGGTCTGACCGAGGGAGAACCGATCACCGGCGAGGCCTTGCTGAACGTGCAGAGCATCGGGATCTACGACCAAACCATCCATGACTTCTCTGGCCTCGCCTGCCTGACCCAGGTGATGTGGATCTCCTTCGAGAACGTGGGGCTCACCGAGCTGTCCGTCTTCCAGGCGATGCCCGGCTTGTCGCATCTGGATGTGCGCTGCGATCCCATCACCGATCTTTCCCCGCTCGCACCCCTCGTCAACATCACCTCGCTCAGTATCCCGCAGGGCTCCGATTGCGAGCTCGAGGGAGGGGTGACGGATCTGTCCCCCTTGTCAGGTTTGACCGGGCTAAACTCCCTGGATCTGACAGGCCACCTGATCGAGTCCCTGGAGCCACTCCGAGGGCTCTCCCAGCTGGAGTGGGTGGTGCTCGACAACAATCCGACTCTGAGCTCGCTCTCTGGTCTCGAAGAATCACCCTATCTAAACTACCTGGTGGTGAACAACGCAGCGATCACCAGCCTTCTGCCGCTCTCCCAGCTCGCCTTGCTCGAGAGTCTCTACGCCTCCGAGACTCTGGTCGAGAGCCTGGCTGGACTCGAGAACCACCCGGCGCTCACGACTCTCTATGTCGCGGATGCGCCGTTCTCCGATCTATCGCCCCTCCGCGATGCCACGGCCCTCCAGAACCTCTGGCTCTCCGGCTCGGAGCTGAGCGAGCTTCAGCCCCTGGTGGACAACCCGGGCCTCGGCACCGGTGACTACATCAACCTGAGCTCCACCCCCCTCGATTGTGTGGGTCAGGCTGACAACCTGGCCGCGCTCCGCGCCCGCGGTGTGACCGTGACCTCCGATTGCGAGTAGGAGAAGGCGCTTTTCTATTGAAGAGTCTGCCATGTTTGTGGCAAATCTCAGAGCTTGGTGGTTCGGACAATCGGGAGAGCTGGATGAATCTTCGAAGTAAAATCGTGGGAGTTTTGGTGGTCCTGGGTGGTGTTTCGCTGGGGTGTTCCAGTGATGACGGTGACGAAAGCAACCAGCCCTACCCCACCGGCAGAGGGTCGGCAGCTTGCCAGGCCTGGCACGAGGCGATCTGTGATCTGGTGGCTGAATGCAGCGAGAGAACGCGGGCCGAGTGCATCGAGAACTACTTTGGCGTCACCTGCAGGGATGACGCCCAGGCAGAGCAGTGCGCCACCAATCTCGCGGCTGCCACCTGTTCGAGTGCCGCGACGACGGTAGCTGGCTGTGACCTTTCGGACGTGGCCGATCCCGCTCCGGCGGTGGCCGCCTGCAACTCCTTGCTCACTGCGGTGTGCAACCATGATGTGAACTGTGGGGCCAACACCCTGGAGGCGTGTCTGGCAGAAGCCGCCACCTCGATCGACTGCAGTCAGGCGGTGGCCTACACCCTGGATTACGAAACCTGCATGAGTGAAATCGCCAGTGCCGCGTGCTCGGTGACCGAGCTCCCGCCGAGCTGCCAGGACGTGATCAAAGTCAGCCAGTGAGGGGCGGGGGGCGGGCCTAGAGCGCGAGAGGCGATTCGCGAGGATGGCCCTGGCTCTGATCCAGCCTGGGTCCGACGGAACAGGCATGTCTCGCCATGATCTGCATCTTCATCTCCCGCCAGCATCGCTACACCATTCGTCCCTTTCTCGAACAGTGGCCGAACCCGGTGGCTCGAGGGATCCGACTCATCCCCTACGATCGCCTGGCGCAGCTGAAGCAGGTCCCGCCCAGCTACTACATCTTCTCCGATCTGGATCGGATCACCGCTGAGCAGCGCCCTCTGGCCGAGGCACTCTACGCTTTGCTGGTGACCCGGTTCTCGCCTGCCCTGGTGAAGAACGATCCGCGTCTTGCTCTCGATCGGTATCGGCTCCTTTCTCTGCTCGCGGAGCGTGGCCAGAACCCTTACCGTGTGTTTCGCCTGCTCGAGTGCCCTCGGCCCGAACGCTTCCCTGTGTTCATCCGTCGCAATCTCGACCACCAGGGCCCCCTGACTCAGGTTCTGCTCGATCAGGAGTCGTTCCTCGAGGCCCGTGACCGCCTCGAGGCTGCGGGGGAGGATCTCTCTCAGCTGTTGGTCATCGAGTACTGCGACACGTGCAGTCCCGACGGTCGGTTTCGGAAGTACAGCGCGTTTCGCATCGGCGACGCACTCATCCCGGGTCACATCATCTTCTCTCACGAGTGGGTTGCGAAAGACTTTCCTCGTGCACCCTTGCTCGCGGAGGAGAGCGCGTACCTGAGGGACAACCCCCACCGCGAAGCGGTGATGGACATCTTTCGCCTGGCTCGGATCGACTACGGTCGGATCGACTACAGCCTGCTTGGATCGCGCCTGGTGACCTGGGAGATCAACACCAATCCCTATCTCGTCCAGGCGCCCACAGCGTACTCGGAGAGTATGATGCCCTGGAAGCGTCGGTTGGTAGCTCGCCTTTCTCGCGCTTTGCTCGACGGACACGCGCAACTGCGATCGCGGGAAGGGGAACCGAGCCAGCTCCCGTCGAACGGTTAGGGCGGTGCTCACCGAGGCATCGACGCTGTACCTCGGGGGAGGGTGTTACAGGGACAAGCTGCGCCTCCGCTCAGCAGCCGCGCGCTCCTGGTGGCTGAGCCCCATGAATCGCCGAGAAATACCTCCAGTCTCACTCGATGGTCGGGCCGGATAGGGGCCGTTTTTGATGTTGGTCCTG
>CAYNEY010000071.1:0-11631 GCA_964396375.1 uncultured Polyangiaceae bacterium
TGGCTACGAACCGCGGAATTCGCCATCTTCAGGCGGATCTAGACAGCCAACGACAGCTTCCGTGCGTACCTGCTCTTTACCGTGCTCTGGTCCACTCTGGTCTATGATCCGGTCGCGCACTCAATGTGGGCTCCCGGTGGCTGGCTGGCACAGCTCGGTGCCCTCGACTTCGCGGGCGGGATCGTGGTTCACGTCACCTCTGGCCTCTCGGCGCTGGTCTTCGCACTGATGCTCGGGCGACGGCTGGGCTACCCTCGAGAGAAGATCGTCCCCCACAACCTCACCATGACCCTGCTCGGTGCGGGGCTCCTGTGGTTCGGTTGGTTCGGGTTCAACGGCGGAAGCGCACTCGCTGCCGATGGGATCGCGGTGCTGGCCCTGGTCAACTCCCAACTGGCGGCCGCAACCGGGGCGGTCACTTGGCTCGTCATCGATCTGGTCCGATGGAAGAAGGGCAGCAGCCTCGGATTTGCCTCGGGATTCGTGGCCGCCCTCGCCACCGTGACCCCGACTGCCGGCTACATCGGACCTATGTCGGCGATCTTGGTGGGGCTGGTGGCTGGGTTGGTCTGCTACCTGGGAGTCATGCTGAAGGATCGCCTCCACTACGACGACTCCCTCGACGCCTTCGGCGTGCACGGCATCGGCGGAATCGCTGGCACCATCCTGCTCGGCCTCTTCGCCCAGAAGCTTTGGAACGGCGCAGGCCAGGATGGCCTTCTGTTTGGCAACGCGCGGTTCCTCGGGATCCAGCTGTTCGCCGTGCTGGTGGTGATCGCCTATTCGGTGCTGGTAACCTACGGGTTGCTCTGGCTACTCCGGGCCACGGTCGGCCTGCGTGTGGACTCCGACGTCGAGCGTGAAGGGCTAGACACCAACTTGCACGGCGAGGCAGGCTATGCCCTCGGCGCAACCACCGCGCACGGAACGGCGCTCACCCTGGAAGCTGAAGCTCCGCCGATGGCGGCCCGCACGGCGCGAGGCGCCGAGAGCTGATCGCGCCGCCGAGAGCTTCGGCAGCGCGGAGGCGCGGTGGCGAAACGCGCCTGCCAGCGTCAGAGCTGGCACCAGCACACGTCGTAACCGTAGTCCGAACTCTCTCTACAGTGCGAGTAGGTGGCATCGACCAAGGTACACACGCTGCGGCAATCGATCTCCGAACACAGGCCAGCGTTGGTGCAGGCCAGCAGCTGGTCGTCACCACAGTGAATGGTGGTCGGATCGAGATCGAGGCACCGCTGAACCGCGGTCTCATCCCCGAGTTCGGTACAGCTCAGCCCCCCAAGACAAGCGTCGAAGCTTTCGGGATCCACCAGCACCGAACCCAGCATGCCGATCGCCGCGCGGCAGGCCCGGAGATCCCCGGGGCCAAGCTCAACGTTCTGACACTCGGCAGTCTTTCGGCACAGGTTGTCGAGGGATGCGCCGATGGCACTGGTGTTGGTCTCGCTTGAGTCACACCCAAGCGCCAAGACCGCGGTGAGGAGCAGGGACAATCCGGAGGTTCTTGCGATGGTCTTCATGGTCGCGCTCATCCTTTGGCTTTCTTTCTAGCTCAAGCTCGGGTTCGGCACGCAGAGCGACGAAAGGTCGCAGACCAGGGACTCCGCGTCGCAGGTGCCGTCGGCGTTGCAGGGCTCACCGAGAGCACCCGAGGTGACGCAACACGAGGCCTGCCCGCAACTCCCGCTGCCGGCTCGGCAAACCAGCCCGGTGTCACAGGTGGCGTCAGAACGACAGGGCTGATTCGAGCCGCCGGAGGTCACGCACTCGAAGTAGGTGTAGCCGTAGTCGTTGGTCAACGTCAGGCAACGCAGGGTCTCGTCTGCACAAGTGCCCTCTTCGGTGCAGGGTTCACCTGCGCCACCGATTGGCAGACAGCACTCACCGACCGTGACGCTAGCGCTCGGACAGCTCCCGTGCGTGGAGCAGGTGAGTTCTGAATCACAGCTCCCGTCGGTACCACAGCGCTCGCCTTCACCCCCCACGGCAAGACAGCACTGATAGTTGCCGACAACTGAGTCGTACTCGCAAGCAGAGGAGTCGATCAGACACTCGAACCCGACATCGCAGGTCCCGTCCTCGAAACAAGGCTCTGCTGCGCCTCCGGCGGCCAGGCAGACGTCGTTCACGCAGTCGAGCCCTTCGTCACAGGTTCCGTCCTCGAGACAGGCCTCGTTCTCACCGCCAGCCAACCGGCACTGCGCACCGATGCAGTCGAAGCCTTCGTCGCAGGTCCCGTCGGCCAAGCACGGTTCACCGAGCGCTCCTGCCGAGAGGCACACCTCGCCGATACAGTCGAGCTCCCCTTCGCAGGTTCCATCGGGATTGCAGGGGCCACCCTCACTGCCCCCTTCGATACAACACCGATAGGATTCGGTGAGCTCGTCGTAGTTGCACGAACCATCCTCAGCGCAGACCAGGGTGCCGTCGCAAGCCCCCGCGCTGGTGCACAGCTCTCCGAGGCCCCCCACGGGAAGGCAGCAGAAATAGCCGTCATCGACGGGATCATACGGACAGCTCCAGGAGTCCTCCCGACACTCGAGCCCTGCTTCGCAGACATCCTCCGCGAGACAGGGCTCCCCCTCGGCGCCGGCCTCGATGCAGAGCTGGTTCACACAATCCAGCCCCTCATCACAGGTGCCATCCGCGCGACAGGGTTCACCTTCACCTCCCGCCACCACGCAAAGCTCATTGACGCATTCGAAGCCAGCATCACAGGTGCCGTCGGCACGGCACGGGCGATCCTGCCCTCCGCCCACCAGGCAACAGGCGTAGCTCGAGGTGGCCGAGTCGTAGTCGCACACCGACGAGTCTTCGGCGCAGACCAGCTCCACATCACAGCTCCCATCGGCGCGACACGGCTCCCCGATGCCGCCCGCGGCCATGCAGCAGTCGTAGTTCCCATGCACCGCATCGTAAGAGCAGTTCATGCTGTCGGTGCGGCACTCGAGCCCCATGTCACAGGTGCGGTCGGAAAGGCAGGGTTCTAACTCGGCCCCCGCTTGAACGCAGCTCTCATTCCAGCAGACCAGCCCGGCGTCGCAGCTCCCCTCTGCACCGCAGGGCATCCCTTCGCCACCTGGCGCGAGGCAACACTGGTACTCCCAGATGGTCTCGTCGTAACCGCAGTGATCGGAGTCGATCACACACTGTAGCTCCCCGTCGCAGGCACCGTCGGAAGAGCAACGCTGGCCGTCGCCTCCCACCGGGATGCAGCATTCGTAGCTGCCCACGCGGTCGTCGTAGGGGCAGTACGACGAATCGTAGAGGCACTCGTGCCCGGCGTCGCAGGTGCTCTCGGCGAGGCAAGGTTCACCCTCGCTTCCCGCGACGATGCAGGTGTCTTCCACACAGTCGAGGCCTGTATCGCAGGTTCCTTCGGCCGTGCAGGGGCCATCCTCGGCCCCTGGAAGGAGGCAACACTCATAGCTCGAGCTGTGCTCGTCGTAGTCACAGCTGAAGTCGTCTCCAGCGCAGACCAAACCTTCATTGCACGCCCCTTCGCTGGTGCAGGGCTCTCCTTCTCCACCCACGGGACGGCAGCAGTAGTAGTCGTAGTCTGTCAGGTTGTATTCACACACCGCGGAATCCTCGCGGCACTCGAGTCCCGGGTCGCAGTCGCCGCTCGAAGGACAGGGTTGGTCCATGCCTCCCGCCTCGACGCAGAGATTGTCGAAGCATCCGAGTCCATCGTCACAAGCTCCGAACGAGGAGCAAGCCTCCCCTTCGGCACCCACCGCGACGCAGCACTCGTAGCTCCCGAGCGCGTCATTCCAGGGGCAGAGAGAGCTGTCGTCGAGGCACTCCAGCCCCTCGTTGCAGGTACCGTCGTCGAAGCACGGCCCCTGGGAGGCGCCGGGCGCGACGCAGAGCTCACCGTAACAGAGCAGCTCGTCGTCGCAGGTGCCGTCGGCGTGGCATGCCATGCCTTCGCCCCCCGCGAGCTGACAGCTGGTGGTGCCCTCGATCGGATTGTAGACGCACTCCTCACTCGAGTTCGGACAGGGCTCGCCCACCACGCAGTCAGTTCCCGAGGAGCCGGAACCAAGGGGCAGTGTGCCTCCGACACACAGCCGCCCCAACGCAGCTGGCTCGCAGCTGGTGCCATTGCAAGTGCCACTGCAATCGAGATCGGCGGTGCAGGACTCTCCCCAACTCGCCCCGCTCGGCTCGACACCGGTCGCTCGCGCGCCGCCATCACACACTCCATCCACACAAACGCCGTCGACACATTCAAAATCGAAGGAGCAGGCCCCGCCCTCGCGCAGGGTCCCGGGCAGCGCCGCGCGGCAGGCGCTCATGTCGATAGGCCATGGTCCCTGGCAGCTCGAGAGCTGCTCTTGGACCGCCTCCAGACAGGCATCGGCCTTCGATGCGACATACCCAACCCTGTCCGAGAAGTAGAATCGGAGCCCGCCCAACACTACGCGGGAGCAGTCAGCTTGGTGGTAGTCGTACCCCGCGTCGGTGCAACAACCCTCGAGGGACTCGCAGGCGCGCGTCGCCAGCCGCTCGGCGAACTCTCGCACCTCGCTCGAGACCGCCGCGATCTCACCCGTCTTCTCCTCCGTCGCGCAGGAGACGAGCAAGAGGGAACCGAGTGCCCCGAATACTGCGAGAACGCCACCAGCCTTCACTGTGCTGAGTCGAGCCATGCCAACCTCTCCGCGTCCGGACCAGAGTGTTGGCTGTCCGGAGCGGGGCGGAGGAGAGCATGGGTCCGCGGCGCGGTCAACAGCCGAGGCGTCTCGGAATCGCGCGCGCCGAAACCGCCGTCACTTGGTGATCGGCGTCCGCTGGGCGCAGCCAAACTCCACGACGATCGCCGCGTTGGGATCGGCCATCACCGCCGTACAATCGTTCGGGCACAGGATGACGGCGGTGGGCTGCAGGGGGTCGTCGTAGTGCCAGGAGTTGGCGGCGGCACAGCTTGGGTCATAGAAGTATGGGGTAGCGGCGGCGCCGGATGTATAGGTGACGTTGACTTGATCGGTGGCCAGCGTCTGCCCGGCTGGTGGATCAGGCATGGCCAACTCGCAGGAGATCGCCGCACCTCGGATGCTCTCGATCACCCCCGCGAACTGAGTCGAGGTCGCGCCTGGATCACCTGTCTGGATGATAAAGGCCGTGCCAGTCCCACCGGATTCGGCCACGCCATTCAGGTTGGAGACGGTGTCCGGCGCGCCCTCGATGGGCGGATTCTCGACGCCGATCACATAAGTCGTGATCTCAGGGTGGGCAGCGACAGCCGCCTCGACCAGCTCGATGTCGTTCTCATCGCAACCCTGCGGAAAACCATCCGTAACGAGAACCAGGGACACGTTGGCCCCCGGATTCTCCGCCACAACCGCCTCGAGCTGGCTCATGACACCGGTCACCACCGCCAAGGTGGGTGTTCCACCGCGCCAGTCGTCCGAGCTCTCGGGTGTCACCGCCGTGATCGCCTCAGCAAAGGCCCCCGACGGCAGGATCGTCATGGGGACGTCCGGCGTCTCGTAGGTCTCGGCGTCGCAGATCGAGTCCTCCCCAGGGAAGAAGGTGAGCGAGGCCGAAATCCCAACGGAGTTCGGATCGGCGAAGAATGCCTGCGTCGCCGCCACCACGGGCTGCCACTTCAGAGCCGGATCGTGCCAATCGTAGTCGAGCTTGCCCATGCTGCCCGAAACGTCGAACGCGAAGGCGAGGAACACGGGCTTCCGTTGGGCTTCGGCCGTCTGAGCCGCGCAGGCACCTGCAGAGCCCGGATCGGTGCCACCGGAACTGCCCGGAACGATGATCCCACCGGTGGTCCCGCCCGAACCCGGAGGAAGGCTGGTGGCACCTGACGATCCAGGGACTCCTCCGTTCGAGTTCCCTTCCCCACCATTGTCGTCCGCCTGGTCGGAACAGCCCAGGAGCCAGAGGGTAGCCAGCAGAAAGGCGAAGGGAAGGTGACGTGGTTCCATGTGGGGCTATGTCCGAGCACACCGATTTCGATCATTTCTTTCTGACCGACCTCGATAATCGGGCAATTTTGTGGTTGTCCCGCACAGCTGCCGCAGCAAGCCGGCCCGCGCCATCGCCCACTTGGTTCTGAATTCTGCCCCTCACACCCGTTGGAACAGAACGCATCAACAGGCCGAAGCGCAGTCCGCTTCGCAAGAGTGAACCCAGGTTGAGTTGTCCTCCCCCGACACCACCTGATTTCGCGGTGTCATCGCTTCCGGACGGTCCGCGCACCGCTGCATGCAACGATTCACGGCGTCCTGACACTCGGGTCGAGGCGGGCCAAGGCTCCCGCAACCCAACAAACCTGCGGCCAAGCAGCCAACGTTGAACCCACGCCGCATCCAGGTCATCGCGTCCACGGGCTCGGAGTATAGACGAGCGGCCTCTCCGAAGAAACCCCCTTTCCCTCGAGGACTGGCCCCGGCTTTCTCCCAGACGCCCCCCGCGTTGATAGCGACAGCTCGCCCGGAGCCGTTGTAACCTGCGCCCTCCTCAAACCGTTGTCCTCGAGAACAAGGAGTCGCTTTCCCATGATGTCGCGTTGGTACTCTCTGCTTCCCCTGATCTTGGTTGCCTGCGGCCCCACTGCTCGCAACACCGAAGCTGCTCGGCAGCCTGCCCCAGGTTCTGCGGCGGCGGAAGCAGCGGCGGTCGCCGAGGTCACAGTAGGCCCAAACCCCTTTGTTGGGGCGGAGATGTTCCGAAACCCGGGCTACGTCGCCAAGGTGGAGGCGGCCGCCAAGGCCGATCCTGCGAATGCAGCCTTGCTCGAGAAGGTGAAGGCCCACCCAACGGCGATCTGGCTCGACACGATAGCCTCGATATCCCAGCTCGACCAGCTGCTACCCCTCGCCGAAGAGCAGGCCAAGGCCGGAAAGCCCGTGGTGGTGAGCGTGGTGGTCTACAACCTGCCGAATCGTGACTGTTCGGCAAAGGCCTCAGCGGGAGAACTCGATGTCGCGGCCGGTGGCGAGGCCCGCTACAAGACGGAGTTCATCGACAAGATCGCGGCAGCCTTCGCGGCTCACCCGAACCTTAGGATCGCGGCCGTCCTCGAGCCAGACTCCCTCGCCAACATGGCCACCAACCTGAACGTCCCGAAGTGCGCGGCCTCGGACAACGTGTACCGCGACTCGACCGCCTATGCGATCCAGAAGCTTGACATGCCGCATGTCTCTCTCTACCTCGACGCAGCTCACGCGGGCTGGCTCGGTTGGGAGGGCAATCGCCCGCGGATCGCGAAGATCTTCAAGGACGTGCTGACCCGCGCAGGCGGCGTCGACAAGATCCGTGGGTTTGCCACCAATGTCTCGAACTACAACACCGTCTCTGGACAGGACGGCAAGAAGCTCGGACCGGCCAACCCTTGCCCAGACGAGGCCACCTACGTGGCCAAGCTCTCCGAGGCCCTGGAGGCCGAGGGAGTGCGCGGCAAACGCTTCGTGATCGACACCGCTCGCAATGGCCGCGTGGTGCGCTCGACTTGGGGTCACTGGTGCAACATCAAGGGTGCGGGGATGGGACCCCGTCCGGTGGCCGATCCGATGCCGCTGGTCGACGCGTTCTTGTGGATCAAGCCCCCCGGGGAGTCCGACGGGACCTCCGATCCGAAGGCGGCTCGGTTCGATCAGGGCTGCGCTTCTCCGGACAGCATGCCGGACGCTCCGGAAGCTGGGCAGTGGTTTGGCATCCATTTCTTGGAAATGGCGAAGAACGCCGAGCCTGCGCTGTGAGGGAGTTCGGATCAGTATGAGCGGTCTCGGGGAGCCTCGCTGTTCACACAGAGCCCACAAGAAGGCATCTTGTGCCTGGCTTGGCGTCTTCTGTGCGTGGTTGGCCTTGGCATTGGCGAGCCCACTTCACGCGATGCCCCCCGAGGCGCCATGGCCGCCCCCGGCGGTATCGGCAGCGCCCGCAGTACCAGCACCGCCGAGCCCCACACCAAACAAGCTCGAAGAGGCTCGTCTGCTCCGGGAGGGCGGGCGCTTGCTCGACGCCCTCGCCGCCTACGAGGAGGCGTACCGCCTGGAGCCAGGCGAGCTGCCGCTGCGCGGGCTGGCCGAGGTGGCCTGGCTGCTTGGGGATCCAGCGCGCGCGCACCTCTGCTACCAGATGCTGCTCCGCGAGCACGGCACCACGCTGTCACCCGAGTCGCGTGCCGCCGTCGAGCGGACACTGGCCGAGCTCGATTTCGCTACCGGCACCATCGAGTTTTTCGACCTCCCCATCGGCGCGAAAATTCGTCTGAACGGGCTCGAGATTGGCGTTCTGCCGTTGGGACCGCTCCGGCTCAATCCCGGAGAGTACCAGGTGTTGGTCGAGGCTGAGGGATTCCGCTCACTCTCGGTGCGTGTTCGCATCACCTCCGGCATCGCGACCGTGCGAGGGCCTCTCGAGCCTGCGCTGAACGCGGGAACTCTCAACATCACTGTCGCTCCACCGTTGGTCGCCGACCTGGTGGTAAACGGGATCGTGACCGGCCCGCTCCCCTGGGCGGGGCTCTTGCCCTTCGGTGACTATATCATCGAGGCGCGCTCGCCCACCCACCGCTCGCAGCCCCTTCAACTCCGCGTCACTCAGGGCACCCAACATGTCGAGCTCGCGCTGCTCGCCGCCCGAGGCTTGGTCACGGTGCGCGCCCCGAGCGACCAGACCCGCATCAGCATCGACGGCCAAGTGCTTGGCTACGGACAGTGGGAGGGTGAACTCTACGCGGGTGAGCATCGACTGCGACTCGAATCTCCAGGCCAGATCGCCTCCGAGGAGCGCTTCCTGCTCGCACCAGGCGGACGCGTGATCTTGGGGCGTACCAGCACCGCTCCCCCTCCACCAGGTTTTGCCGAACGTCCCCTGCCCTCAGCCTCTCAGTCACCGGCCGCCGCTCCCCCAGCAACCCCATCCTCGAGTGACGACGGGAGCGGTGTGTATGGAGCACTCTTCGCCTACGGCCTGTTCGGTACCGCATCCACACACCAGTACGCGAGTGAGTGTCCGGTCTTGGACTACGGCGGGAGCTGCTCGGCGACCGCTCCGATGGGTGGTGGTCTCGGGTTACGCCTCGGTTACTCCTTCGGCATGCTCGGCCTGGAAGGCTCACTGCTCGGTGGCGTGGATGCCTCCTTCGCGACCGCGACGCTGCCCGGGGTCGTCACCGATCCGACACTTAGTATGTTCGCGGAGGAGTCGAGCTACGTGCGTGCAGGCTGGGCTCCCGGGATCGGTGCGCGCTTTTTCACCCCACCGATTGCCCTCAGGTTCTCCGCCGGCGCAACGTTCGCCTATGGAATGCGGAAGATCTGGGCCTTCCCGGACAGCCTGGAGGGAGACACCAACGTCACCTACTCGGCACCACTTATCCTCCTCGATGCCGGCCTCCAGCTTGGCTCCACGCCAGGCACGAAGCTCATCGCAGGCGTACTGGCGTGGTTCGAGTTTTCGGAGGACGTGACCCTCGAGCGCAATCTCTCGGCCCTGGGAGACCAGGCCGCATTGGTGCCCGAAGAACTCGCCGAGGTGGAGGTCTACCGGGGGACTCAGACGTTTCTTGGGCTCTTCTTGGGGCTCGCGTTCGGGCACTGACCCCCCTTAGAACACCCCAGCAATTGAAGTGGCGCTGTGATTCGCTCCGGGGCCGATTTCACGGTTGAGCCGTAAGGCAAAGCTAGAGTACGCTGCGCGTTCGGTTTGGTCGCGGCGACCGGGCCACCACACAATCATAGGAGGGATAGCCAGTGGAAGACGTACAAGGTCTCGAGGGTTTGCAGGGTATGGAGTCAGCCGGCCCGAGTCTGGTTGGACTCATCGTTCCGGGCGTCATCGGTCTTCTGATCGCGGTCGTGATGATCCTGGCGATGTGGAAGATCTACGCCAAAGCCGGTCAACCGGGATGGGCCGCGCTCGTGCCGATCTACAATTTTGTCGTGCTGCTCCAGATCGTCAATAAGCCTGTCTGGTGGATCATTCTCCTCTTCGTTCCTGTCGTGAACTTCGTGATCTCGATCATCCTGTCCCTCGAACTCGCGAAGGTCTTCGGAAAGAGCGGAGGGTTTGCCGCCGGCTTGATCCTGCTTCCCGTGGTCTTCTACCCACTGCTCGGCTTCGGGGACGCGAGCTACGTGGGGGCGCGTCGCTAGCGCACATACCAAAACAGCGACCAAGGGCCCCCGCGTGCGGGGGCCTTTCTCCATTTCCTGGCTTCTTTCGTCTCCTTTCGGTGACTGACCCGAGCCTCCCCACATCACGATACGAGTAGTCTCTTCACGCACCCTTCGGGTACCTTCCCCAACCGTCGGCCGAACACACAATGAAACGGCTCCTCCTTCCCTCCTCGTTCACCTTCTTCACGGCAGTTTTCGCCACCACCCCCGGCTGGTCCGCCGAGTACTATGTTGCCCCCGGGGGAAATGGCAACGGGACATTGGAAGACCCCTTCGGAGCCGTCGAAGATGCCGAGGAGGTGGCGAACCCGGGTGACACGGTGTGGATCCGGGGCGGCACCTTCGCCTTCACGGGAAGCGGAACAGTGGGAGTCTCCTTCCAAAGGAGCGGAACCGAGGGGGCGCCCCGCCGTTACTTCGCCTACCCCGGTGAGACGCCGGTCTTCGATCTGTCCGGCCTCACCCCCTCGAATCGCGTGACGGGCCTCGACGTGCATGTAAGCTTCGTCCATCTCCGCGGTCTCGAGGTAACGGGAGTGCATCAGTATGAATCTGGCTCTGACTCCTGGGGCGTTCGGATCCAGGGCAGTGGCAACATCCTCGAGAACTTGAATGTGCACCACAACGATGCCCCGGGGATCTTCATCACCAGCGGCGCCGACAACCTCGTTCTCAACTGCGACTCCCACCACAACTACGACTTCCTGGAGGGAGGAGGCAGTGGGGATGGGATCGGTTGCCACGCTTCCGGGGGCAACAACGTGATGCGTGGCTGCCGGGTCTTCGACAACAGTGACGACGGCTTCGACTTCATCAACGCCGCGGGTTCCTGCATCGTCGAGACCTCCTTCGCGTTTCGCAATGGCTACGTTCCGGACACGACCAGCGCCGCGGGCAACGGTGCGGGGTTCAAGGCAGGCGGCTATGGTTCTCCACCCTCTACCCCGGCCGGAGGCGCCGCGGTGCACGCGGTGGAGCGTTGCGTTGCCTTCCGCAATCGGTCGCAGGGGTTCTACGCCAACCACCATCCGGGACGGATCAACTTCACTCACAACACAGCCTTCAACAACTCCGTCAACTACAACATGTTGGCGGACAACGGGTACCCATCGGACCATGTGCTCCGCAACAACCTGGCCATGGCTTCGGGCAGCGCGATCTCGAATTTGAGCGGGGGCTCCGACGACTTCAACTCGTGGACACTGCAGGTGGATGTATCTTCCGATGACTTCCTCAGCACCCTCGAGGAGCTCGCGGAAGCGCCTCGCGACGCAGACGGCAATCTTCCCACCAACGATTTTATGCGCCTCGCCGAGGACAGCGATCTCATCGACGCGGGCATCGACGTGGGACTCGAGTTCTCTGGCTCGGCACCGGATCTCGGCGCCTTCGAATCGGGCCTCACCACAGGTGAAGGTGGAGCCGCCCAAGGTGGAGCCGCCCAAGGTGGAGCCGCCCAAGGTGGAGCCGCCCAAGGTGGAGC
>CAYNEY010000071.1:11731-24475 GCA_964396375.1 uncultured Polyangiaceae bacterium
CAAGGTGGAGCCGCCCAAGGTGGAGCCGCACAAGGTGGAGCCGCCCAAGGTGGAGCCGCCCAAGGTGGAGCCGCCCAAGGTGGGGCCGCCCAAGGTGGAGCCGCACAAGGTGGAGCCGCACAAGGTGGGGCCGCACAAGGTGGAGCCGCACAAGGTGGAGCCGCCCAAGGTGGGGCCGCCCAAGGTGGGGCCGCCCAAGGTGGGGCCGCACAAGGTGGAGCCGCCCAAGGTGGAGCCGCACAAGGTGGAGCCGCCCAAGGTGGAGCCGCACAAGGTGGGGCCGCACAAGGTGGCGCTCCGGGCCAAGGTGGAGCCGCCCAAGGTGGAACGGCAGGCAGTTCGCTCGTCGCCAACTCCGAGACGTCTGGTGAAGAATCCGGCTGCGGTTGCCACATACCAGGCAGAACCGGACAACGCACCCTGGGAGGCGTGCTCCTGTCGCTCCTATTCTTCGTCACGGCGCGCCGTCGCCGACGGAACAATCCCTAGCCAGCGCCTCGGAAGGACGACTAAAGTGGCGCCATGGTGCATCACCGTGGCAGGTGGGTTCGCTCGAGTGGCGCGTTGGTCTTCTTCGCAGCCGCGCTGGCGCAAGGACAAGCGGCGACACTCACAGAACCTTTACCTCAGCCTGCCGCCCCACCTGTCGCAGAACCTTTGCCTCAGCCTGCCGCCCCACCTGTTGCGGCCCCTTCACCAGACTTTGAGCTCGACTTTGGTCATGCCAAGCGGAGCTTTCTGAATGGAGACTTTCCACTCGCCCAACGCAAGTTCGACGAGCTCTCGCGGCGGGCGCGGGAGCCCATCGAGCAGGCGCGGATCGAGGGCATGCTCGAGGCCTCGCGCGCTTGGTCAAGCAAGAGGCTGATGTTGGTACCAGAGGGTGAGCTCGCAGGCAGTGACGTGATGTCCCGTCGCACTGATCGCCGCACCGCCGACGAGATTGGTGTCCTTTACCTCTCCTCGATCGCCTACGGTCTCGGAACCGGGCTCTGGCTCGATATTCTCACCGAGCCAACCTCGGCCGCCGGTGCCATCCTTCCTCCGCTGTTCCTCGCGGGTGCCGCCGCGGGTGCCGTGGCGCTCATCGACTCCGGCAGGGGCCTCCGCTACGGCACTGCCCAATCGATCTCCTCTGGCATGTCTCTCGGCTTCTTCCATGGATTTTCCTGGGGTACTTACTACCAAGCCACCTCCTCCTACGAAGACCAGCTCGACGTCGACCAGTACGTGACCCTGCTCTGGGGCTCGACCACGGCGGGCGCCGTCGCGGGAGGATTGATTGGCACGTTGAACTCCACCACACCGGGCCGCGCCGCCTTCGTGAGTTCCACCACGCTCTGGTCGGGCGCAATCCTGGGCCTGGGCGTCGCGGGCACCACCGCCGATGACGACGGCCTTGACGACCGCTCCTTCCTCGGTGCCGCCTTTGGGGCAACTGCCGGCACCGTAGGCGGCATTCTGGCCGCGGGCTCGGTGGCCCCCACCACCGCCCGCGTGCGCTTCCTCGATCTCGGCGCGGTCGCCGGCGGTCTTGCGGTGGGCGGACTCACCTTGGCGGCGGTGGCCGAGGACACCGACAGCGGGCAGGAGGTGTTGCTCGCCACTGATCTTGGGATCGTGGGCGGGCTTGTGCTCGCCTGGTGGCTCACCGAGGACATGCCGAAGGATCTCGGGGCCCCGACGCCCCAAACCAGCGCGTTCTCGTTCACGCCGACCCTATTCCCGCGGCCCGAAGGGCCTCTACTCGGCGCGGTCGGGACGTTCTGAACCGTCGCCGCTCGACGTTCCGAGGCGAGATGATATCCCGTAGTGGGCCATGTCCGCTCCGTCTCCCCTCCTCCAGAAGCTTGGCGATCATCTCCGCGATCTCTCTTCGGTCTTGGTGTGCTTCTCGGGCGGGATCGACAGCGCGGTGCTGCTCGCCGTCGCCCACCGTGTCCTGCCTCCGGGCAAGGCCGTCGGATTCACGGCGGTCAGCCCCAGCCTGGCGCCAAGTGAGCTAAAGGACGCAAAGCAGCTGGCAGAGCAGCTCGGTGCCGAGGTGCGCTTCGTGGACAGCCATGAGCTCGAAATCCCCGAGTATGCCCGCAACGAGTCCGACCGGTGTTTTCACTGCAAGACCCATCTGTATGAGCTAGCGGAGCTGGCCCGCGCCGAGCTGGGGCTCGCTCACATCGTGAACGGCACCAACCAGGATGATCTCGGTGACTACCGGCCAGGACTCGTCGCCGCCGAGCAGGCCCGCGTGCGTTCCGCGTTCGTGGAGCTTGGGATCGGTAAGGCCGAGATCCGCGCCCTGGGCCGCGAGCTCGGCCTCGAGATCTGGGACAAACCTGCGGCAGCTTGCCTCTCGAGCCGCCTGCCCTACGGCACGGCGGTAACCGCCGAGCGACTCGATCGGGTGGCGCGAATGGAGGCGGGCCTGCGCACCCTCGGCTTCTCGCAGGTTCGGGTGCGCTATCATGAGAAACTGGCCCGCATCGAGGTTCCTCTGGCCGAGCTCCCTCGCACCCTCGAGCCCAGATGTCGCGAGGCGTTGCTCGAGCTTGGCAAGCAATCGGGCTTCTCCTACGTCACGGTCGATCTGGCGGGTTACCGCATGGGCTCCCACAACGAGGTCTTGAACGGCCACCACCTGAAGCTCGTTCCCTGAGAGGCCCCCTCTGTGACCTTCCCCTCCCTCCGCGCCGACTTTCCGATCTGCGAGCACACGATTTGGCTGAACAACTGCGGGATCAGCCCGGCCGGTGCCTTCGCAACCTCTCGCATGCACACCCACTTCGAGACCCTGCTGCAAGAAGGGCCCCTCGGCGAGAAAACCAGCCCTGGCAGACTCCGGAGTAGCATCGCCAAGAAGCTGGGAGCGCTCCTCGACGTCACGCCCGACGAACTCGCGCTCATCCACAACACCGCCGAAGGCATGACCATGCTCTCGCTCGGTCTCGAGCTTGCGCCCGGCGAGCAGATCCTCCTGCTCGAGAACGAATATCCGAGCAACGTCTATCCTTGGCAGGTCTGGGGTTCCCGCGGGGTGGAACTCAGCTTCGTACCCCAAGGGCGCTCCCCGACAGAGTTCTTGGCCTCACTCGAACGAAAGCTCACTCCGCGCACCCGACTGGTCGCGCTCTCCGCTGTGCACTGGTGCACGGGGATGGTTTATCCACTCCGTGAGATCGCGGAGCTCTGCCATGCTCACGGGGCTCTCTTGGTGATCGATGGGTCGCAGGGGGTGGGGCAGATCCCGATCTCGCTTCAGGCGCTCCGCCCCGCCATTGTGGTCTTTTCGGCGTGGAAATGGCTACTCGGCCCGCTCGGACTCGGGGTTCTGTGCGTGAGTCGTGAGCTTCTCCCGAACCTCAACTCGGTGTTCCGTGGTCCGGACGGCATGGCTCAGCCGAGCTATCTGCCCTACCAGACCGAACTCTCGCCACGTGCCGATCGGTACACCTATTCGACCGCCAACTACAACGATTGGGCCTATTTCGACGCCAGCCTCGACTACCTGTCGCAGCTTGGCTTCTCGAGGGTGTTCGGGCGGATTTCCGAGCTGGCCGAGCTCTTGGCCCGGGGTCTTCTGTCGCTCGGCTTCGAGGCAGCCTACGAGCGTTCGAGCGCGCCACCGAGCGGGATCGTGTCGATGAAGCACCCCGATGTCGACAGCGCGATGCTAGTGACCGCGCTCGGTGAACGCGGCATCGTGGCCCGAGAGCGCCTCGGGTACCTCCGCCTGGCCCCGCACGTGTACCTCGACGAGCGCGACATCGAGCACACGCTCAAAACCCTAGCCTCGCTGCTCCGGTCCGGAGCCTAGGGCAAGCTCGCGAGTTCTTCGCTCACCGTCGCGACCCGCTCGGTCACGAATGTCTGCATATCCCGGAGCGCCTCTTCGAAGTCACCCCGCTCCGTGCGCTCCTCTCCGAGCCATCCCTGGCCCGTGAGCGCGTCGCTGAGATGCGGCTCGGTGAGCTCCGCAAGCGCGGTGAGGCGTGACGTGAGGTAGCTCTCGGAGAGGATGGAAGCGAGGAGTTCCCGGTAGCGCGCCCGGTAGGCGGCCTCGAGCTCGGGGAGCGCGAGCAGCCGCCAAGCGAGTGGGCGCTCGGTGCCCTCCTCGGTGTGGTAGGGTTGGTAGTCGAGGCGCCTCAGGTTGAAGAACACGGAGGCCTCGGTGCCCATCTGGTTGAACACGTCCGTGTCGGTTTGGAAGGTGCCGTCGAGATCCCAGGGGATGAACACGAGCTTGGCTTGGGCTCGCACCTCGAACAGCCAGAAGTTCTTGGGCCGCTGGGGGAAGCCATCCCAGTTGGCGATGAAGTTCGAGACCACGAGGTAGCTGAGGAAGCGCTCGAGGTCGAAGCGCGTGCTCGCGAACTCGAGGAGCTCTACCCCCGAGCGACGGTTGAGCTCCTCCAAGAACCCGCGGATCACGCTGAAATCACCAGCTGTCAACGGATCTTCGTGGTTGGTCTTCTTGTTGTAGTGGTTCGGGTAAGCGCTGTCGTCCGCGCCGAGGTAGGTGGTGTCGGCGAAGTACTTCTGCTCGGGCTGACCCTCCGAGGCCGGCATGTCGCGGGCGGCCTTATAGAGATCACCGGTTTTGTCTCCGAACATATCGAACAGCCAGTCCTTGCTGTCCGGATCCTCATACTCGAGGTAAAGCCCCATCGGCTCCCCGTTGACCAAGAGTCGTACATGCCGTGCCGACGGCACCCGCACACCAGCAAAGCGCATCAGATCATAGGCGAGGAGCTGGCGCAGGCTCGGTGAGAAGGTGTAGTTCCACTCACGGCGTCCCCGATACCGGTCTTCAGAGGGAAACTTGAGCTTGAAATTGCGGCGCCCGAGCGGATCATTCTCGATCAACTCGAGCAGGGCATAGGCGCCCCGGTAGTTGACGTCGACTTGTTCGTGGCGGAAGCCCTCGGCATCAATGAAGGCCCCCAGCACGTCCTGTCCGTAGAAGGGCGCCGCGTCGAGGGTCGCCAGATTGGCCTCGTCGACCACGATTTCAACCGCCGGGAGCGATGTCGGCAGACTGCTCGGATCGAAGGTGGGCTCGACCCAGGGCTCTGCCGTCTCTCCTCCAGCTCCCACGCCACCGGAGGTCACGCCTCCGCCGGTTGCGGCACCGCCCCCCGCCCCGGAGACGGCCACACTGGTGCCGCCCATGCCGCCCGTGAACCCCGGCTCCGCTCCCCCATCGCCACCCCCATCGTCACTGCAGCCGACGCCCAGCATCACCAAGAGCGGCATCAGGATACGGATCGGGGCAAAGAGAAGCGCAGCGTGGCCGGTCGGTGTAGAAGATTTCATTCGGGTCACCAAAATGGCTCGGATCGACCTTGAATCATGCCACTTTCGACGCCGTCCGCCACCTACCGCGTCCGGAGTCGTTCGCGGAGTTGCTCCACGCCGGTGATCGGAAGCTCACAGACCGAGTCCTGGCACAGGTACACCGTGGCACACCCGTCCAGCATGCCTCGCCCCTTCGCCAAGGGGTGGCGGTCTCCTTTGGCGACATCGAGCGGGCAGAGCACGCGGTTCGGTAGGTAGTGTCGACCGAGCTCGGATCGCAGTGCCTCGAAGTCGCTCGTGCCCGGGTGCCCGAGCAGCACGATCTCGAGGGGAGGCTCGGTGAGTCTACACCAGACCTCGAGAGCTGTCGCCGCGGCGCGGGGAAACCGCGCCATCCCGTCGCCGAGGGCGCCGAGCAACCGCCGGGCGCAGAACACGTAATCGCTGCGCTCGAGGTGCCGACCGAGGCGCAAGAGGGCCCGCGCCGCCACGGCGTTTGCATTCGGAAGCGCTCCGTCGTGCTGCTCGCGAGGACGAAACAGAACGGTGTCGTGATCACGCCCAATGGAAAACAACCCCCCGCTCTCCGGATCTTCGAAGTCGATTAGCATACGCTCGACCAGCTGGCGTGCCCGCTCCAGCATCGAGAGCTCGCCGCTCGCCTCGAACAACGTGAGCAAGCCGTCGGCCAGATAGGCGTAGTCATCGAGGAAGCCGGGTTGACTCGCGTGCCCTTGCCGGATGACGCGAAACAAGCCCCCGTCTGGTCCGAGACGAGCCGCTGTCACGACCTCAGCCGCGGCCCGTGCCGACGCGAGGTACCGCGGCTCCGCGAGCACCCGGGCGCCCTCCGCCATCGCACCGATCATCAGACCGTTGTAGGCGGTGATCAGCTGGTCGTCGACCAGCGGTCGTGGGCGGCGCTCACGCACCGCGACCAGCACCCTGCGCGACCGCTCGAGGGACGAGCAGAGGGTGTCCTCGGGCACCTCGAGCATCTGTGCCGTCTCCGCCAGGCCACGCGACACGAACAGCACTTGCCCACGGTCCTCGGGAAGGTCCAAAGCAATACCGTGGTGCACCATGAACCACAGGGCCTCCTTGGGAGGGAGCAACTCTGAAAGCTGCTCGTGGCTCCACAGGTAGTACTTTCCCTCGACACCTTCGCTGTCCGCATCGAGCGAGGTGGCATAACCACCGCCTGGCTGCTCGAGCTCGCGCAGCACAAAATCCAGCGTCTCTCCAGCGATGCTCCGGTACTCGGGGTTGCCGGTGCACAGGCTGGCCTCAAGATAGATTTGGGCCAACATCGCATTGTCGGTCAGCATCTTCTCGAAGTGCGGGATCTGCCACCGGGCATCGGTCGAGTAGCGCGCAAAACCACCACCGAGGCTATCGTACAAGCCCCCATTTTTCATCCCATCCAGGGTTGTGCACACCATCTCGCGAAGCTCGGGTTCTCGACCCCGAGCGCTCCGAGAGAGCAGAAGTCCGAGCAAGCTGCTGGGCGGAAACTTGGGCGCGGTTCCGAAGCCGCCGAAGCGCCGGTCGTAGCTGCTCGAGAGCTCGTCTCGAAGGCCCTTTAGCAGAAGCTCGCAGTTGGGCTCTTGGACCGTGCCCCGTGGAGCGGACTGTTTCAGGTGAGCCGATAGGGCCTCGGCCTGCGTGAGCAGCGCCGCCCGCTCATCGCGCCAGAGTTCGACGATGCGCTCGAGCAGTGCCCGAAAGGAGATGCGCCCCGATGAGTCATCCGGAGGAAAATAGGTACCCGCGAAGAACGGTTCTTGGGCCTCGGTGACAAACACGCTCATGGGCCAACCGCCGCTCCCGGACAGGGCCACCGTGGCATCCATGTAGATCCGATCGAGGTCGGGGCGCTGTTCGCGATCGACTTTGATGCAGATGAAATGCACATTCAAAAACTCTGCGATCCGGTCGTCTTCGAAGCTCTCCCGCTCCATCCGGTGGCAGAAGTGGCAGGCCATGTACCCCACGCTGACGAACACCGGCTTGTCCTCGGCCCGGGCCCGCGCGAAGGCCTCGGGCCCCCAGGGATGCCAATTGACCGGGTTTTGTGCGTGGGCGCGAAGGTACGGGCTGGACTCGGAGGCCAAGCGGTTCACACGGGTACTCATCCCGGAGCATGTTGGGCCGCTCGGGCGGTTCCGTAAGGGGCGGTGCTACCCGAAGCGCTGCCGCAGCCGCGCCACCACCTCTGGCAGCGCGCGCACCCGCAACTTTACCCCGGCTTCGTCGTAGCTCTCCTCCAGCACTCTTCCGTTCTCGTACAACTCACTCAGCTTGCCCTGCTCCGAATACGGAATGGTAAAGGAAGCCTCGAGCATCGTGCTCTCGAAATGCGCGACGATGGCCTGATGCAGCCGGGTCACGTCTTCTTCGGACCGCGCCGAGAGCAATAGGCCCTCGGGGTGGCGGAGCAGCAGCGCCTCTTTGGCTTCAGGAGTCAGGCGATCGGCTTTGTTGAGCACGAGCAGCTGCAGCACACCCTCGGCGCCAATCTCGCGCAGCACCTCCCGGGTTACCAGGAGCTGCTCGTCGCACGCCGGATCGGAGCCGTCCGCGACCAGGACGATCAGCGAGGCGTCCCGCGCCTCTTCCAGGGTGGAGCGGAAGGAAGCTACCAGCTCGTGGGGGAGCTTCTTGATGAAGCCCACGGTGTCCGACACCAAGATCCTGGGCCGGGTCTCGGGGCAAAGCGAGCGCACGGTGGTGTCGAGGGTCGCGAACAGCTTGTCCTCGACCAACACCGAGCTTGCAGTGAGCGCCCGCATCAGGGAGGATTTTCCGGCGTTGGTGTAGCCGACCAACGCCACCCGCAGATGCCGCTGGCGCGCCTCGCGGCGATCACCTTCCTTGTCCGCGATGGCCTCGAGCTCCTTTCTGAGCTCCGCCAGACGATCCCGGATCCGGCGCCGATCCAGCTCGAGCACCGACTCACCGGCACCGCGTCCCTGCTGTCGCTCCCGACGCCCGGTGGACTCGCGCATCCGCGGCGAGACATAGCTGAGCCGGGCTATTTCCACCTGCAACCGGGCCTCACGGGTCTTGGCGTGACGATGAAAGATCTCCACGATGACGAAGGTGCGATCCAGCACCTCCGCCCCGGTCGCGCGCTCCAGGTTGCGCACCTGCCGGGGTGTGAGCTCGTGGTCGACGACCACCAGCGAGGCGCGCTCGCCCTCCGGGAGTTCGTCGATCACGACCGACACCTCCTCCGCCTCCTCCTCGAAGCGTTCGCGCGCCTTGGGCAGCGGGGATTTGACGAAGCCAGGGATCTCCCCGGTGCCACCCGTGAACCCCGCCAGCTCGGCGAGCTTCCCCTCGCCGAGCACCGCCACCGGAGACAGGGCTTCCCTCCGCTGAGTGACGGTGCCCATCACCTCGTAACCGAGAGTCTTCACCAGGCGACCGAGTTCGAGCAGCGAGGCCTCGTGCTCGGCGTCGCTGACAGCCGGCAGCTGAACGCCCACCAAGACGGCGCGGGGCCGTGGTTCTTCTAGTTCTTCCATCTACGGCTCGAGTCCAAAGGCCGCAGTGTACTCGGGCGGCGAGATTTGCCCCTCGGTGTCGAGGGTCATGAACCAATGTTGCCAGGGGATCTCGAGTTCTTCGAAGATCTCCCGCATGTCCGTCAGGTACCGTACCCGGTCCTCCAGCAGAGCACGGGCCGGGTAAGCCCCGAACTCATTGCAGATCACCGGCACCTGGTGGGTCACCGCCCAACGCTTGGCGGCTACCAGCCGATTTCGGAGCGTGGCCTTGTTGCCGGTGCGGTAGTAGTTGCGCGCGGCGCTCAAGATCCAGCTCGGCATGCTGGTGCCAAAGCCGAGCTCGGAGAAGTACTCGCTCCACCGCGCCGGATCGTAGGGATACGGGATGTCGTGGGTGGTGGCCATGTTCGCCCAGCTGGCCCCCTGGTGGGTGAAGATGAACGGATCGTAGATGTGCACCGCGTAGATCACGTTCTGATCGGCGAAGGGCTCCCGGGTCACCAGCTCATCGATACCGTACCACTGCACATCCCCGAACAAGATGCTGTGGGTGGTGTCATGCGCGCGGATGGCCGCGATCATGCGCTCGGCCAGCGCCGTCCACTCGTCCTTGGTCGGGAGAGTTCCGGAGAATGACATGTCCGGCTCGTTCAGGAGCTCGAAGAAGAGATCTTCCCGGGGATTGTCAGCGAAGTGTTCAGCCACCAGGCCCCACAGCGCCACGGCCTGATCCACCGTGCTCGGCTCGGCCAGGTTGAGCGAGCTGTCATACTGATGATAGTCGATGGTGAGCGAGAGCCCATGGTTGGCGGTCCAAGACTCGAAGGAGTCGAGGATCGAGAAGAGGTCATCGCTCAGGGTGAGCGTCATCTCGTCGCCTGTGCCGACCGCCTCCGTGACGTAAAGGTCGAGATCGATGGGCAACCGAAGGCTCTCGAAGCCAAGAGCAGCCAGGCTCTCCACGAAAGCCTCGTCGTAGGTGAAATCGGTGAACCTGCCCTGCTCGAGCCAGTTGGTGATGTTGTAGCCGCGGTTCAGGTGGGCCATGGCCCGCTCCTGGAGCGGATTGTCGATGGCAATCGACTCGAGCTCCTCATCCGCCGGCGGTTCAGGGTCGCTGATCACCATGTCCGGCACTTGCGCGACCTCACCCGAGTACCACCCGAGATCGTCGAGCTCGAGGGTACCTTCCACGCCAGTAGTTCCGCGGATCTGGAAGCTGATGTTGCCGACGTCGGTCTTGTCGAAGTCAACCGCGGTGCCCCAGTCTTCCTGCAGGAACTGCGAGAGCGGCAGCTCCACGGTCTTCCACTCGGTGCTGGCCGCAATGTCGACGCCGAAGTGGTTGTAGTCCGTGACCGCGAAGGTCTCGATCCGCACCCGGTGCGCCGAGCCCCGGTAGGTGTAACTAAGGCCGGTGTAACCGCTGATATCGAGCGGCTCGCTCGGGGGCACGAGCCAGACGCCAAGGCCCACGTAGGGCGCGTAGCTGAGGGTGCCTTGGTCGAGCGCAAACTCGAGCAGAAGCGAGCGCTCGGACAAGAAGCCCTCCCCCTGAATGAGTACGCCGTCCCCCTCGACCGACTCACCCCCGAAGGTCAACACCGAGCCGCCTCCGTTGGCCACGTCGGTGTAGGAGTACCAGCCACCGCCGAGCAGCGGGGTGACATCGCCATCCTCGAAATCGTCGATCAGCGTGACCGCGGTGGCCTCTCCGGCCGCCCCTGCGTCAGCCTCATCAGCCGCGCCCGCCTCTCCGGCTCCCCCCACCCCACCACCGCCACCGACAGCCTCAGCAACATCCAGTGGGAGTGTGTCTTCTTCATCGGCAGTGCATCCCAGAGCAGCGAGTACCAGGACTGAGCACAGAGCGGGGCAGCGGAGTACCATCGTGATGACCTCAAGGAGAAAGACTTAGGATCGCGAAACGTATCGCACCCGGGGTCACGCGCAATCGGTTTGTCTCACTTCGTGCCCCCTTTGGAGAGCACTTCTTCCCACAAAGGCCAGACAGGCACCCCCCCCGGAAGGGAAGATGCCCGTCTTGCTCTCGACCACTTTGTGACTAGAGGTTGAACGTGCCGCGCGCGCCGATCACCAGCCACTGATGCATGGCGGTGTCTTCGATGTCGCCGTCCATCTCCATCGGACCTCCCTCAATCTTCTGGGAGCCGAACTGACCGAGGGAGAAGCTGAGGAAGGGCCCGACGCCAAAGCCCGGGCTGAGCTGGAAGTCGGCGCCGCCTTGCAGGTTGGCGAACTCGAAGCCGGAGGTGGAAACCGTCACTTCATCACCACCGCCTTCGGCTGTCATCGAGGCCATCTCGTAACCGATGCCAAGACCAAACCAGGGGTTCATCTTCTCCCCGGGGGAGAGGTGATACTGCCCCTGAAGGCCGATGCGGATATCACTCGCCGAGCAGTCCGCCCCGTCGGGGCAATCGGGGAAGGCGTAGCCATACTGGCCGTAGAGCCCGACCATGATGTTGGGTGTGACCATGTAGCCCACGTCGAGCCAGATCGGGATCTGCCCGGTCACCCTCTCGCTTAGATCCTCACCTTTCTCCACCTCGCCCATCGGCAGGCCGTAGCCGAGGCGGAGCCCCAGCACGAACTTGCCTGGTGCGGCCGCTTGCTCCGTGCTCACGGCTGCGGTGGACTCGGCTGCTGGGGCTGCCTCGGGGGCCGCCTCGGGAGCGGCCTCAGGAGCGGCTTCAGGAGCCGCCTCAGCCGCCGCTTCATCCTGCGCCCAAGCGCTCGAAGCCAGGGTCAGGCCCGCCGCCAATACCAACAAAGAAGACTTCTTCATCATGATTCGATTCACTCCTTCTAGACACTCCACCGCGCCATCCAGCACTGGCTCCGGGCTAGGGCCCAAGGGCCCCAGAAGCCGGAACTCGACACTGATACGATGAGTTCTGCCCAGTCTTCCCTGGGTCAGAAACATTCCGGTGGTCTTCGGGAAACAATTCTCACCCGAGGCCGAGGTGTGGGGCCAAGTTACGCTGGGCGCAAGGGCCGCGACCGTGGACGCGGCGCCGCTACCCCAGCTTCGCAGTGCGAATACTCTGACACGCAGCACACAAATGAGCACTTATGGCAGCGTATCTGCGATCGCCTCGTACCAGGCCTCCCCCAACAGATCTTGCCCGGCCTGATTGGGATGCCAGGTATCCATCAGAAGCGAGGTCGCATAATCCGGGTGTATGGCGAGCACCGAGTGCATGTCCACGGTCCGGATCGCCCAACCGAGCCCACGCTTTTCCTCCACCACCGAAGGGATAGTCGCGTTGTAGCTCGCGATGCGCGTGTTGAGATCGCCCTCTTGGGACGGGATGATCTGGGCTACTACCAGCATCGCCTCGGGCACGAATCCGTGGATGGAATCGAGCAGCGCGCTCAAGCGTTCGGGTGCCGTCGCGAGTTCGGCGTTGTCGATGCAATCGTTGGTGCCGATCATCAAGAGCACGACGTGCGGCAGGAACTCAGGCATCACCGTGGCCACCCGGGTGGAGATCCCTTGGCGGCCGCCGATGGGTGCAATGGTCCACCCTGACCAACCCTCGTGGCTCATCGGAAAGAGGGAGCCTTCCACTTCGTAGGGGCCATTGGTGTTGCTGCCGACGAAGGTGATGTTCTTGCCGTCGGCGAGGGCGCGCCGGAACAACTCGACGCGGTAGGAACCGGATACACCATACCCGTCGGTGATGGAGTCCCCGAAGGGCATGATGCGACAGGGCGTGCCGTCGGTGGGACAGGGCGTACCCATGGTCGCGCCGCCTTCGCCCACCACGCCGCCTTCGCCCATCATACCGCCTTCGCCCATCATACCGCCTTCGCCTATCACGCCACCTTCGCCCATCACGCCACCTTCGCCCATCACGCCGCCATCAGCTCCCAGTTTTCATAGAGCGGCCCTCGGACCGGGTTCACCGAA
>CAYNEY010000072.1:0-23731 GCA_964396375.1 uncultured Polyangiaceae bacterium
CAGGACCAACATCAAAAACGGCCCCTATCCGGCCCGACCATCGAGTGAGACTGCCGGTGTGCCCGGCGGGACGCCCGGGTGTTTTTGGAATCGTGACGGCACCTTGCTCAAGACAGCTCAAAGCCTGCGGTCGTTAGCGAAAATGGCGGCTTTCCGCTCAGGATCTTCGGGGAGCGAATCGGTCGACAGCCCGTGTCAAATCGGCTGCTTCGGCCAAGTCCGAAGTGTAGGCCGCGGGAGTTCTTCAAGTTTCTGCGCAAGATGGATCGTTATCACCTCCGACGCTCACCGAAGCTCGCTCCTCCTGCTCGGCGGATTCATGACCGAGGATCCTCAACTCTCCGAGCGTCTGCACGGCGAGGGTTTGTCCTTCAGGCGAGGGAACTGGTCGACGTTCGGAGTTCAAGACCTCGAATCTATCGATGCGGTCGTGGTAGGTCAGAACCCCGAGGACCATCGGGAGGAAACTTCGGGTCTGGGAGGCCTCGAGCTGTGGCTCGAGACACGCCGCGCACACCCGGATGGGCGGGACCTGCCTCTGCCCGACTATGAGTTCAGGCTGTTGTCGGTGCTGGCGCGTCGCTCGGGCTGTGTGGCCACACCTGAACGACGCATTGAAATCGCCAAGGGTCCGTCGGAGCGATCCTTCGATCGGTCCATCGACGTTCGAGTGTCGCGCCTTCGGTCCAAACTGAGCGTTCATCCCCGGCACCCCCAACTGCTCAAGACTGTGCGAGGGGTGGGACATGTGCTCGTTGCGCGGACAATGTAGGAGTACAAGCTCCGCAATCTCTGGGATTTTTGCCCAAGTCCGCTCCCCCTCGAAGCTCGGTCGGAGGGTCGTAATAGCCCCGAAATTGCGGAACAGCCCGGTGCTCGGATGCTTGAGTCAAAGGGCTCCGAGACACCATCGGGGCGTGATGCTCGTGAAGGCTTCGATACCGATTGAACACCTCGATGGCTTGAAAATACTGTACCTGGCGGTTGGCTCCGACGGGCAGTGTTTGCACATGAATGCGGTCATGCGTCGTCTGCTCGGGGTGCGCAAGGTCGTGGGCTCGGAGCTTGACGTAGCTGGAGTCGCGATGGATGCGCTGCTTCGGTTCGCGGCTGGTCTCACCGTGCCTCGTGCGCACCGTGTCAGCTTGCTGTCTGTGGATGGTGACGAGATGTCGATTGATTGGTGGTTCCACCCGGTCCATTCCGTCAGCGGTCGTGTCAGTTTCGTCCAGGGGCTTGGTCTTCCCACGCGCGGCGAGCATCGGCCGGAGGCTTCCTTCGTGGGTCGCAAAGATCGAGCTCTTCTCGACGTCCCAACGCTCTTGCATGCGCTCGATCAGGTGAAGGAGCACGTCGCTATCGCCGACGCTGATGGATCCATACAGCATGTGAACGCAGCGTTTGAGGCCCTGTCGGGACGTACCCGTGACGAGCTGCGCGGCTGTCCGGTGAGCGACGCCGTCGACGGTCTTTTGCTTGACGCGGAGCTCCGCTCTGTGGTGGAGGAGCGGCCGAGTGCTGGGGCCTCTCTGCCCCCGATTTCTGCCCCGGTCGTCTGTCAACGTGTGAGCCGAAAGCCTAGTGGTGAGCTATTCCTGAACGAGGTGGTCATCTCATCTCGTTGTGACGATCACGGGCGTGTGGCCCACTATGTCGCCGTGGGTCGCGATACCACCGAGCGTCCGCTTATCGATCCGGTGACGGGCCTGGGATCGCGCGCCTCGCTGCTGGACCGGCTCGGGCACGCGATCACGCGTGCTCGGCGGGACCCCGAGCTTCGTTACGCGCTGATCTTTCTCGACGTGGATCGCTTCAAGCAGATCAATGATGTGTATGGGCATGATACGGGGGACCAGGTGATTCTAGAGATGGCTCACCGGATTGCCGCGGTGGTGCGGGCCGCGGATCTGGTCGCTCATGTGGACCATCTGAACCGAGACGAGTACGCCGTGTTGCTGGAGGGGTACCGGGTTCCGGTGGACGCGTTCCGTGTCGCGGAGCGGATTCTGTGCCGGCTCGAGGAGCCTATGGTCATGCTGGGTCACTCCATTGCGCTGTCCGTGAGCGCGGGCATCGCTTTCGGGGGACCGGAGTATACCGATGCCATCGAAGTGATGCGCGACGCCGAGACGGCTATGACTCGCGCCAAGAGTCATCCTGTCGATCGATGTCACGTCTTCGAGCCGAGCCTGCACCAGCAAGTGGTGAAGCGCCTGGAGCTGGCGAATGAGCTGCGCGCAGCGCTCTCGCGCGACCAGTTGGTGGTGCACTACCAGCCGGTCGTGGAGCTCGAGAGCGGACGGATCACCGGCGCCGAGGCCCTAGTGCGCTGGCAGCATCCCGAGCGAGGGATGATTCCTCCATACGAGTTCATCTCCGTGGCTGAGGAAAATGGCCTGATCGTGCCGTTGGGACGCTGGGTTCTGCGCGAAGCGTGTCGACGTATGCAGATGTGGCACCGAGACGGGGCCACCCACCTGTCGATCGCGGTCAACGTGTCTGCGCGACAGTTCCGGGATCCGCACTTCGTCGAAATGGTGCAGAAGGTCCTGTGGGAGACCGAAATCGATCCCCTCCGGCTCGAACTCGAGGTGACTGAGAGCACGGCGGCCGACGATCCCAAAGGGGTGATTACCACCCTCGGCCAACTGCGTAGTCTAGGGATTCGGATCCTGCTCGACGACTTCGGCACTGGCTACTCATCGCTCTCGTATTTGACACGGTTTCCGATCAACAAGCTGAAGATCGATCGGTCGTTCGTGATGCGGACACCGAGCAGTCGCGATGACAACGCCGTGGCCGCTACTATTGCCGCGATGGCGCACAGCCTGAGTCTCGGGGTGGTCGCGGAAGGCGTCGAAACCGAGGCGCAGCGGCAGTTCATGCTGTCACTGGGCTGCGAGGAAGCTCAGGGGTTTCTGTTCAGTTGCCCGGTCTCGGATCGGAGCTTCACCGAGTTGATTGCTCGCCGTTGCCTGCCCCAAAGAGAGCCAACGTAGCGGTTGGGTCTTCGGAGTGAGAGGATGCAGGGGTGCTGTTCCCAGCCCGCCGCGGACCGACCTTGCGGACATAGCGAGCCAGCGCGGCATCCAGCTCGCGTCGCACCATGCCCCGCAACTCAGCCGGAGCAATCACTTCCACGGCTCGACCGAAGGACAGAGCATAGCGGGCCGTCGCCGAAAGGGAGGTGACGTGGGCTCGAAGCAGCAGCGAGCCGTCGGCGAACCACTCGAGCTCCTGGTGGGGCACTAACGGCTGGTCGAGAACGAGGCGCGCCATGTCCGTGGCGATTCGGAGCACGACCGGAATGGTCGGTTCGGCGGTGGCGACCCGTGCAGCCTGGGTGAGTAGGGATGTGACATCGAATTCGGGGGCCGTTCGGGATGGGTGGTCGACGTACGCGACGTGACGCACCTGACTTACCTTGAATAGGCGGTACTCGTCGCGCCCGAGGTCGAAACCGAAAAGGTAGAGCTGCCGCTCTGATTCGCGGAGGGTAAGAGGCTCGATGATGCACTGTTCGGGCGTGTCGTCGCGTTCGACGTGATGATGCAATCGGATGCAGCGGCGGCTGCGCAAGGCCAGCCGAATCTGGTCGACGATCTGGGTATCGGCACCCGAAGGAATCTGGTTGGTCGCTGCGCCACACCGCTCCAGGAAGGTGTCGAGTGCCTGGACCGGGTTGGCTCCTGGAATCCGCTGCAGTATGCCCCGAGCGAGCAGCAAGGCCGCGAGTTCGAGGACAGTGGGGACGGCGGGGGTGCACTCGGTTGGTCTGAGGCGAGTGACCACGGTCCCGTCCATCAGCTCCCGCTGGAAGCGAAGCCCGAGTCCCTCGAGTGTGCCGAGGTCGCGCTCAATCGTGGAACGCCGGAGGCCAAGCCGGGTCGCGAGTTGAGTGAGCGTGGCTCCGGAAGGAGCCTGATGGAGTTCTTCTACCAATTGCCAGAGCCTGGTATTCGCGGTCCAGCGTCGCGATTTCTCGTTCATGGCCGACTCCCCCCGAATCTATCGATGGGTAGCCCCAATCAGACCCCCTCTAACCCAATTTGTCACGAACGTAGCATGAGATGGCGTGCAATCCGCCTCCAAGGGCTTGGATTCTAGTTCTACCGGAATTCGGGGGGGTGAAAGCGGCCAAGCAGCGATTTGTACTGACTTGCGCGAGGCGAGCGCGCGTCTATGTTTGGCTGCTCGAGTTTCCGCGCCTTCGCGTTGGATTGGGTCGAGAGGCTGTGCCTCCCCCGCTCGTGGTTACCAGGTTGAGAAGGAGCATATCGTGACGTGTCATCGGGTCTTTCGGGCCGGTCTGGGAGTTTCTGCCATCATGCTGCTCAGCTTTCCTGTCGCTGCACAGGAAGGTTTTGCGCTGAACCGATTCGAACCGGCGGACCGAGGAAGTGATTGGTTCATCACGGACAGCCTGGACTATCGTGGTGAATTGCGCCCCCATCTCGGAGTCACTGGCGATTGGGGCTACAAGCCCTTGGTCTGGTACCGCAACGGTGAGGAATACCGCGCGGTGATCCGGCATCAGGTCTTTGCCCACGTGGGCGCCGCCCTGGTCATCGAGGAATTGCTTCGCGTCGGTGTCAGTCTGCCAGTTTTGGCCTACCAGAAGGGGATGGAGTCGACCGTTGGGGGACTCACGCTCGCCCCTAGCAGTGATGCGGGTGTCGGGGATCTTCGCATTTCGGCTTCTATCAAGCTGCTCGGTGAATACCGAGGCCCCTTCTCGCTGGCCTTCGGAGCGTGGGGCTTCGTGCCCACCGGCTCGGAGGAGGCCTTCACCAGCGATGGTGGGGTGCGTCTTGCTCCTCGAGTGATGATGGCCGGCGATATTGGGACTCTCGCCTATGCCTTCGGGCTCGGGGGTATGTACCGGGGCGACGCGGATGCGTTGGCTGGTGGCTCCCTCGGCAGCGAGGTATTTGCGTCGGGTTCGCTCGGCCTGCGACTTGCGGATGGGAAGTGGCTGCTCGGCCCCGAGTTCACCACATCGACGGTGGTCTCCGAGGGCGATGCCGCGTTCAGTCGGCTCGCCACACCTTTCGAGGCGTTGTTGGGTCTTCACTTCCTCCCCAATGACAACTGGAAACTCGGCGTTGGAGCCGGTCCCGGCATGACGCGTGGTTTTGGGTCACCGACGGTGCGCGGTGTTGCCACCATCGAATGGTCGGGCAGCGTCGAGAAGCCTGCCCCGGCCCGCAAGGATACCGACCGAGATGGGATCTATGACGACGAAGACGCCTGCGTGGAGGAGCCCGGCGTGCGCACGGAGGATCCGGCAACCAACGGTTGTCCGGAACCGGAACCGAAGGACACTGATGGGGACGGAATCCTCGATTCGGATGACGCCTGCGTCGACGAGAAGGGCAAGCCCTCGGATGACCCGAAGCAGCACGGTTGCCCTGAGCGCGACACCGACGGCGATGGGATCCTCGATTCGGACGACGCCTGCGTCGACGAGAAGGGCAAGCCCTCAGATGACCCGAAGCAGCACGGTTGCCCGGAGCGTGACACCGATGGGGACGGGATCCTCGATTCGGATGACGCCTGCCCGAAGGATCGGGGCCCTGCCAACGACGATCCGAAGAAGCATGGCTGTCCGAAGGTAGTGGTGGAGGAAGGCCGCATCCGCATTCTGGAACGGGTCGAGTTCGAGACCGGTAAGGCACGAATCCTCCCCGAGAGCGAGGCTATTCTGTCGGCTGTCAAGAAGGTGCTCGACGAGTACCCGAAGATCACTCGCGTTAGCGTCGAAGGGCACACCGACAGTCGCTCCGACGACACTTTCAATCTGAACCTCAGTCGGAAGCGCGCCGCGGCAGTCGTCAAGTGGCTGGTGAGTCGCGGGATCGAGGCTGGCCGTCTGACCTCACAAGGCTTCGGTGAGACCAAGCCCATCGACACCAACGATACGGATCAGGGCCGTCAAAACAACCGACGCGTCGAATTCAAGATTCTGGAAGAGGATGGGAAGACCATCAGCGAGTGAAAGAAAATGGAGCACATCATGACCGACAAATACTCGAGTACGTCGACTGGGCGCCTGCGAAAGCTCCTGTCTTCCCTGTCCTGGCTGGTCGGAGTGCCGGCTTTGTTCGGTGTGCTGAGCTGCGCCGAACAATCCACTCTCCCACCAACTGAACCCATCTCTTCAACGCCGCAGCCCCTGGCTGGTGCTGACAGTGAGCGGACGGTGAGTGAGCCTGATACCGTGCTCAATGCCTACGCGGCGGTCACGACCGATATCCTTGCGGGTGATACCACCCTGACTGTCGACGACGTGACGAATCTAGAACTCGACGGCGACCCCTTGGCCCCTGGCGATCTGCTGCTGGTGATCCAGATGCAGGGGGCCACCATCGACCTTGCCGATGGCGTGGACTACGGCACGGTGACCGAGCTGGGCAGTGCGGGGCTCTACGAGTTCGTGACAGTGGGGAGCATTGATGGTGACGAGATCACGCTGGATCCGCTGCGGTGCCGTGGGCTCCGGAATGATTTCAGTGCGAGTGGCGCGACGCAGGTGATTCGAGTTCCAGAATTCACTCAGCTCACTGTCGAAGACGGTGCATCGGTCGTGGCTCCCGCTTGGAATGGGAGCGTCGGAGGGGTGGTGGCCTTGCACGTAACCGGGACGACCACCCTGGCTGGTTCTGGTAGCATTGACGTTTCGGCGCGAGGGTTCCGGGGCGGTTCCTCGATCGGTGATGACGAATCTCAGGCGGCTGGGACCCAGGTTACCACCTATCGCTCGACGGACGCGGCTGATGGCGGCGAGAAGGGCGAAGGTATCGCTGGGTACCAGGCTGATTACACGACGGGACGCTACGGACGCGGGGCTCCTGCGAACGGTGGTGGTGGCGGCAACAGCCACAACGCGGGTGGCGGCGGCGGGTCCAACGCCCGGGTATCTGGAGCGATTTGGACCGGACTCGGGGTGATGGATGCGGAACTTGCCGCCATCTGGGAGCTGGAGATTGGGGCCGAGCCCCTCGCGGAGTCGCCGGGTGGCGGGAGAGGTGGCTACAGCTACTCCGAGGCCGATGAGGATCCTTCGGTGCTCGGGCCCTCCGAGACTGATTGGCAAGGGAACGGGCGTGAAGTGGTGGGTGGTCTCGGTGGTCGACCCCTCGACCCCGACGGAAGAACGCGGGTCTTTGCCGGTGGCGGTGGTGGTGCCGGTGATGCCAACAACGGGCTACCTGTGCCCGGTGGGCGCGGTGGCGGCATCGTGTTCCTGTTCTCGGACGCGCTTGCCGGCGATGGGCAGATCGTGGCCAACGGAGGCAACGGAGGCAATGCTACGCCAGACGCCGGGGAGCCCAACGATGCGCCAGGCGGTGGCGGTGGTGGCGGCACCATCGTCGTGGAGTCGACCTCCCTCGGAGAGGTCGCGCTGCTCGCCCGTGGCGGTGAGGGCGGGGATCAGGTTTTCGCGACCACTGCCGCGGTGATCGAGGCTGAAGGCCCCGGTGGAGGTGGCGGTGGTGGCTTCATCTCCGTGGTCGGCGCCACGGCGACTCCGTCGGTAGCAGGAGGGATCCACGGGGTCACGAACTCCCCGCCGTTGGTTCCATTCCCTCCGAACGGCGCGACTTCGGGAGGGCCGGGAGCGACTCAGCTCCTCGCTAGCGCAACCTTTCCGTTCTGCGAGCCGCGCATCGAGGTGACGCTCAGCGACGGACGAGACCAGGTAACGAGCGGGTCTGAGACGGTGTATACGCTCACCATTACCTCTCGTGACGCGGCCACGCTGTCCGATCTATCGGTGACGTTGCCCGAGGCGCTGGTCGATACTGATGCGTTCACCTTGACTGGGTGGACGTGCAGCACACCGAGTGAGGCTGATGTGGATGCAGACACCTGCGGGGTGCTTACCGGTAGTGAGTCCACCGCCACCATCGTCGCCCTCTCGCCCGACGCGACTGTAGTCTTCACCGTGACTGGGACGGTCGACGCTGCTCCGGAAACCGAGCTGCTCACCGAAGCCAGCGTCGCGCTCGACGGAGCGTCGCTTGCCGCGACGGATCAAACCCAGGTGGTTGCGGAAGAAACCGCTTCTATCAGCGCTCCGACGACCGGCATCACCATCGAAGAGGACACAAACTACGTGTTTTCGGCGGACGATGGCGATCCTGAGACCGTCGATACACCGATTAGCTTCGTCGTGCCCGGAGACCTGGACCAAACCGTGACCGTCACCCTGAGCGTGACGGGCGGTGAGGATGCAGTAAACGGAACCTTGGATCTTGGTGCTTCGGAGGGATTGTCCTTCACTGAGGGGGATGGCGAGGGGGATACCGCCGTGACGTTCTCGGGAACCTTGGCCGAGGTGAACGCAGCAGTCGAAGGGTTGGTGTTCGAGCCCACCTCCGACTACAACGGCACTGATACGGTGATCACCGTCAGTATCACCAGCGAAGGGGGAGCGTCCGTGGTCGCTACCATTCCGGTGACCGTGACACCTGTCAATGATCCGCCGGTAGCCATCGATGACACCGTGGGAACACTGCCGACCGACGGAGTCATTGCCGTGCTTGACAATGATACGGACGTTGAAGGTGACACGCTCAGCGTCACCGAGATCTCCACTCCAACCAATGGGACCGCCACCATCAACCCTGATGGAACCATCACCTACGTGCCGAATCAGGATGCCACGGGTACCGATACCTTCACCTACACGGTGTCGGATGGTAACGGTGGCACGGATGAAGGGTCAGTGATCATCGATCTGGCTGGTGGCATCGACACCGATGGGGATGGCCTCTCCGACGATTTCGAAGACGAGATTGGCTCGAATCCCAACGATGCGGACAGTGATGACGATGGTGCGCCAGATGGTGCGGAGCCAAACCCCGGAGCGGACACCGACGGTGACGGTCTGATTGACGTGTTGGATCCCGACAGCGATGATGATGGGCTCCTCGACGGCACGGAGCTCGGCTTCGGGTGCGACAATCCAGATACCGCCACCAGCCGAGAGTTCTGTGTGGCCGACGCCGACCCCACAACTACGACCGATCCCTGCGATCCGGACACCGACGACGGCGACGTGACGGATGGCAGCGAAGATTTTGACCTGAATGGTCGAGTTGATCCGGGTGAGACCGATCCAACGGCGGATCACGGTGCCGATGATGCAACTGTCCTCGACAGTGACGGGGACGGTCTGTCCGATGGCACCGAGGCCACGCTGGGAAGCGATCCGAACGATGCTGACAGCGATGACGATGGAGTGCCCGATGGGGGCGAGCGAAACCCGAGCGTTGATATGGAGGGTGACGGTCTGATCGACGTGTTGGATCCCGACAGCGACGACGATGGACTCTTTGATGGCACCGAGGATGGTTGGGGATGCGGAGCGGCGGCTACGGACATCAGTCTTGGCGTGTGCACGGCGGACGGGGATCGTGGCGTTACCACCACCAGCCCGGTGATCCCAGACACGGATGGAGGCAGCGTTATCGATGGTGACGAGGACGATGATCGTGACGGAGTAGTCGACCCCGGGGAGACCGATCCCAACCTCACCGCCGACGATCTATGTACCGAGGACGCCGATTGTGGCCTGCCCGACAGTGGGCGAGTCTGCGACCTGGGCGTGACCGATCGGTGCATCGACGGCTGCCGGGGCAGCGGTGGTAACGGTTGCCCGGCGGGTGAACTCTGCAGTTCGGAAGATGCCACCATCGGCACTTGCAGTGCCGATGGAACCGGCGGTTCCGGTGGAGAGACGGGCGCGGGTGGAGACACCGGTAGTGCGGGTGGTCCGAGCACCGGCGGAGCGCCTGGTGAAGGCGGAGCGCCTGGTGAAGGCGGAGCGCCTGGTGAAGGCGGAGCGCCTGGTGAAGGCGGAGCACCTGGTGAAGGCGGAGCACCGAGCACTGGCGGAACCGTGGGTGAGGGTGGGCAGTTTGCTGCAACTGGTGGTGACGCGGCTGGCGGTGATCCCGCTCCTGGTGGTCAAGACACGGTGGGCGAGGGAGGTGACTCGAGCACAACGCCTGCGCTGGAGGCCTTCGACTCCCTCGAGGGAGGCGGGTTCAAGTGTGCTGTCGACTCCAATCAAGTCGCAGTGGGCGGATGGCTGCCATGGCTGATGGGACTCGGCCTTCTGGGGCTGCGCTCCCGTCGCCGCAGTCGCGCTTGAGTCCACGGGCATTCACGGCTCGAATCGGGCAAGAGACTCCTTCCCTCTTGCCCGGTGTGCCCGCCCTGGATCGAGGGCATCAACGAGGGGGGCGGAAATCTCGGAGTGCTTCGCGCAGCGCAGGGATCGAGCGATCGACCACGGCGTCAGGGACCGAGTAAGAGAGACGGAACCAGCCGGGCATACAGAATCCAGTTCCTGGAACACACAGGATTCGGCGGCTCTTCAGGTGATTGATGAACGCGAGGTCGTCTCCGCCGGGTGCGCGACAGAAGAGGTAGAAAGCGCCATCGGGTTTCACGAAGTGAACGCCCATTTCGCGGAGCACCGCGGTGAGTTGGTCGCGGCGCCGAGCGTAAGGTGTGATGTCAACTCGGGTTTCGGTGAGTTTGCTGACCACGCGCTGCATCAGAGCAGGGGCGTTGACGAAGCCCAAGGTCCGGTTACACATCACCAATCCGGCGACCAGTTCTCCGGCATCGGCTGCCTCGGGTCCTACTGCGATATAGCCTATGCGCTCGCCAGGCAAGGACAGGCTCTTCGAGAAGGAGTTGACGACGATGGTGTGGGGATAGTGGACGATCACCGGCGGTGTTGACAGCCCATCGTAGACCAGATCGCGGTACGGCTCATCAACCACCAGATACACGGGTTGGCCGTTGGCTTTGGCGTGGGCGAGAAGCAACTCGCCCAGGCGAATGAGCAGCGATTCTGGGTAAAGACGTCCGGTCGGGTTGTTGGGGGAGTTGAGGATGATGGCGCGGGTGCGCGTGGTCACAGCTCGGAGGATCGCGTCCGGATCGATGAGAAAATCCTCAGTCGAATCCACGACCTTCAACACACCTCCGTGGTTGTCCACGTAGGAGTCGTATTCGACGAAGTAGGGACGCGACACGATCACCTCGCTCCCTGGATCGAGGAGCGACTTCATCACCACGTTCATCCCTCCCGCTGCTCCGACACACATCACGACTCTGCTTGGCGTCACTTGAACGCCATGCTCCTTTGAGACCTTTGCGGCCATGGCAGCCCGAACCTCAGGGTAGCCCGCGTTTGGCATATACGCGTGGTGACCTGGTCCCTCCTCCTCGAGCAGAGCGCGGAGCGACTCACGGAACAAAGATGGAGGCTCGAGGTCGGGGTTCCCGAGGCTGAAGTCGAAGACCTGATCGTGTCCGAATCGTTCTTTCAGCTCCAGACCCTCCTCGAACATCCTGCGAATGAAGGATGAGTTGGTCGCCGCATCGCGGACCTTCTTGCTGATCGGCATGGGACGTCTTCTACCATGGCGGAGGGGGCAGCTCGATCTGGCCCAAAGCGCCGAGATGTGGCCGCAATCCGGAGATTGCGATTCCTGGGTCGGCCAGAAAGTCGGCCAAAGCCACACCACCGCCCCATTTTCGGGGATGATAGGGCAAGCTATCCAACAAGGCGGACGATGACGCGCTACCCAGGACCGATCAGTCGACCCCTACTCGAGGAACTCGAGCGGTACGTGATCACCTCAGCCTATCCGTTCGTGATCGATCTGGCTCGGTGTCGGGGCATGTACCTCGTGACGGTAGACGGTGATAAGCTCTTCGATTGGGCGGGATACTACGGATCGCGTTTACTCGGTCACAACCACCCCAATCTTCGCGATCCCGATACCGAGCAGCGCATGCTCCTCGCGGCCAACAACAAGGTGCCGAACCCAGATTTTCTGACCCGGGAGTGTCTCGAATACTATCGGCTCCTTTACCGCATGGCTCCAGAGTGCATGAAGGGGCCAGGCCTCGAAGTCTACGCGGTCAATTCGGGCGCCGAAGCGGTCGAGAACATGATGAAGTACCTGATCGCGCGGCACCGCGAGAAGATGAGATCGAGTTCGGCGTCACCTGGGTGTCGTCGTTTCATCTACTTCGAGCACGGGTTCCATGGCCGTACGCTGGGGGCTCTCAACGTCACGCACCTCAGCCATGCGCCGGTCGTGACTCGGGACTTTGCTGAGCTGATTCCAGGCAACCTTCGTCTGCCGTTCCCGGAGACTGATACTGCGCGGAGTTCACTGGAGAACCATGGCGAGCAGGTACGATGTCTCGAGGCATTGCGCGCGGCGCTGGTCGACCACGGCCCAGAGATCGTCGGTATCCTGATTGAGCCTATCCAAGGCGCTGGAGGTCACCGGTTGGCGTCGCCCGAGTTCTTCCGGAGCCTGTCGATGCTTGCTCACGAGTTCGACGTGGCGTTGGCCTTTGATGAGGTACAGACCGCTGGGGGACAATGTGGCGCAATGTTTGCGCTCGATCTCTTCGATCTGCCGTATCCTCCTGAAGCGGTTGCGGTTGCCAAGAAGTTCGGCAACGGGGCGGTCTTCATGCGTCAGTCACTCGGTGACCAAGGGGTACTCGACAGCACCTGGGGAGGCTCGCTCACGGATATGGTGCGAGTGGTCGAAGAGTTTCGCATCGTGGAGCAGGAGCAGCTTCTTGCGTCCGTGCCCGCGAAGTCAGCGCGCCTCGTGACCGGACTCGAGGAGCTGGCTCGGCGATACCCTGATCAACTCACCAATGTGCGTGGCCTCGGCCTTTACCAAGGTTTCGACTTGCGTGACCAGGAGCTGCGCCGAACGCTGGTCACGGAGGCTCGCGAGCGGGAGGACCTCTTGCTCCTCGGTGCAGGTGATCGCACCATCCGGCTTCGCCCGCCGCTCGACGTCACTGCCGGGGAGATCGACGAGCTCATTGTGCGGCTCGACCGGCTGCTGCGCGCGTTCGGGAAAGGATCGGCGTGAGCTCGCGTCTTTGGTTTGGGCTCCTGATACTGGCCGAGTTGGCTCGCACCGTGCCGGGGGGAGCCGAAGAGTCTGCCACGCGTGTTCGTATCGAGTTCACGGGCACCGTGGGGTGTGCTGAGCCAGAGGATTTCTACCAGGCGATCCGGGCTCGCACCACGCGGGTCGTCTGGTCCGATGATTCCGACGTCGCCTACACGCTGCGGGTGCAGGTCATCGAAAATCCCCCGCGGGTTGTCGGCGAATTGCGTCTCGGTGGTCGGAGTGGTGAATCGGATACGCGGCGAGTGGTGGGTGAGACCTGTGCCGAGGTGGTCGACGCGCTGGGCCTCACCGCAGCTCTTGCCATCGATCCGCTCACACAGCTCACTTCGCAACCAATTGTCCGGCCCCCAGTCACCACCCACGTCAACGTGGCTCCGCCAAGTGACCGCCCTGGGATTGTTGTGGAGAGTTCACGGCTCACCTCCGACCTCACTCTTGGGCTCGGTGTAGTGTCGATGCGTCTTCTGCGTGGGCGGGATAGCTACGGTCCCATGCTGCTTGGTCGTCTGACGTGGGACACGCCGCTTCTCGATCCGGCACTGGAGGTCGCGATCGTCCACTTCCCCAAGTCGTTCACCACCCAGGGTTCAGAACAGGAATTTGCCACCGCGAGTACCCTTGCCCTCCTTGGCCTGTGTCCGTCCGAATGGGACATCTACCGACAGTGGCTCTCGCTCTGCCCATCGGTGGTGCTGTTGGCCGGGCGGATGTCAGCTGATGGCGCCGAGGTGGAGATCCCGCGCTCGGTGAGTCGTACACTGGTTCACCTGGGGGGAGAGCTGCGACTCAGCTCCGCTTTTCTCGGTCCAGTTGGTGTTGAAGCTTCGATGGGGGGGACATTTCCGCTCGTGACAAGGCGCTTCACGTTGGGCGACCCACCGGAGGTGGTGGCCGAGAGCCCCCCACTTGGCCGCTTCGGCCGAGTGGCGTTCTTCTGCCGCTTCTAGAGCGGACTCGGAGGCCGGCACCAGAGTTGCCCGGTGGCGCGTGATCTCTCGAGAAGTTTCCGGGAATACCGGAAGAGACAGGGTCAATCCCTATGGCTCAGGTGATCCCGTTGAGACGGCAGGAGGAAGTGGAGAGCGCGCCCCGCTCGGAGCTGCGCTTGCGACAAGGATTGGTCCCAGCTACCCTATCCAGGGTGTCCTCCTCGGCGTCTCGGGAGCTCCGGCTGCGAGAGCTGGTGACGCGCTACATCGACTTCGTGGCGCGCGTGCTCCGCAATTCCGGCACACCCGAGGCGGAGCTGGATGATGCGGTGCAGCGCACCTTCATCGCGGTTTCGAACCGTCTCGATGACGTTCGCCCCGGTGCGGAGCGCAGCTTTCTTCTGCAAACCGCCATTCACACGGCGGCTCACGCCCGCCGGAGCCTGGCACGACGGCGTGAGGTCCATTCCGATGATCTGCTCGACATGGCGGACTCAATGGCCAATCCCGAGCAGCTGACCGATCAGAAGTTCGCCCGTCGTCTGCTTGACCAGGTGCTTGCTGGGATGAACCACGAACTCCGGACCGTCTTCGTGCTGTACGAGTTCGAGGAGATGAGCTCCTCCGAGATCGCGGAGGCACTGTCTATCCCGCGTGGCACTGTCGCATCGCGACTGCGTCGGGCGCGACTCGAATTCAGGGAGGGCGTACTCGCTCTCCAGGGTTACGGTAAGGTGGAGGTGGGATCATGAAGGACCCAGAGCGACTCCGAGTTCGTCCTGGGACGGAACTCGAACGGATCCTTCTTGATACCGGCGCTTCCTATCGGGGTTCTGATGACCTTCGCTTCAGAACCCTGGTGGCGCTTGGGATCGGCGGTGCCACGGTGGCCACCACCGCTACCGCGTCTGCCCTCGGAACAGGCCTCGGGAGGTTGGTGTGGTGGAAGACCACGCTCATGGTCTCGGCGGTTGGTGCGCTCGCCACCGTGCCCGTGGTTTACGACTCAAGGGAGCATAAACCGGTGGTGGTGGTCGCTTCGCCTCCGTCGAGTGTCATGCCGACCCAACTTGTGCCAGAGATCATGGTTGAGCCGGTTCGTGATGAGGTCGAGGATGCCGCTCCTCCGGTTGCGTCCGTCACCCCAGTGGTGGAGCGCGCCGTAAGAACGACTCGTGGGGCCCCGAGCGCCCTCGAGCTGCGCCTCGAGCTTCAAGCGCTCGACGAAGCCAGGTCCAGTCTCGGGGCGGGCGAGCCGAGCCGTGCTCTGGAGAAGCTCGACGGCTATGCGCGGGACTACCCGAAGGGTCGATTGCGTATGGAGGCGGAGGTTCTACGCATCGATGCGCTCTTCCGGAGCGGTCAGCGGGAGCTGGCCAGAAAGCGCGCAGCCACCTTCCTCAAGCGCCACCCGAACAGCGTGCTGGCCTCGCGGGTGCGGATCATCGTAGGCGATTCGGGGCTGTGATGTTGGAGGTCGTGGTGCCACCGTTCCAACCGGCTCGGGTGGTCAAGACGCTCCTTGGTCTGGTCTTCGGCTTGGTTTGCGGGTTGGGCTGCGGGACCACGACCGATTCACTCGGTTTGAATCGGTCACTCGGGGACGGTGGCATGACGGGCGACGCTGGCCCCAAGGAGGTTCGACGCCTGTTGCCGTTGACCGGTCCAGCAAGCTACCCGAACGTCTTCGTGGAGGTGTTGGGGGTGAGCGAGGGCGAGGTAGAGGACAAACTAGAGGAGGCATTTCGCCTGCTTTTCTTCGGAGATCCACAGAACGAGGCGGTCTTCTTTCCGTTTGGAACCGACTCGGCGAACATCCTTGACACTCTGCATGGTGACGTGCGTTCCGAGGGTATCGGTTGGGGGATGCTGGCGTCCGTTGAACTCGATCATCGCAGTGAATTCGATCAGCTCTGGACGTTCGCCAGAAACCAGCTGCGGTACCCGAGCGGGGAATTGGAAGGCTATTTCGCGTCGTACTGCGATCTCGACGAGTCAACCTTTCTGTGTGCCGATCCGTATGGGCACCAGACCATGACTATGGCGCTGATCTTTGCGCACGGTCGTTGGGGGAGCGCCTCTGGCCGGGACTATGAGGCCGATGCCTGGCAGATGTTGGACGTGATGCGTGGTGCGAGACGTGTGGTGGCCGACGCCGAGTCGGAGGTCACGGAGATGTTCGACCCCGAGACCCGCCTAGTGTACGACATCCCCGAGCGTCGTGTCGGCAAGGTGGGACGGCCCTCGATCGCGATGCCCGCGTACTACGAACTTTGGGCCCAGGCTACGGATGATCCTTTCTGGTTGGAGGCCGCGTACGCGGCGCGCGTGTACCTTTCGGCTTCGGCGTATGACGAAACGGGGCTTGTGCCTCTACGTGCCCCTTTTGACATTCAGGCTCCGCTCGCGAGCGAGATATTCGTTCCGGAATGCTTTCGAACCTTCCTCAACCTGACGCTTGACAGCAGCTGGTTCCCCCCGAAGACCGAGCAAATCTTGCAGGCCAATGCGGTCCTCCGGTTCTTCGAAAGTCAAGGGTTGGACGTGTATGGCCAGAGCTACACGCTTGATGGTACGACCTGTCTCGAGCCGAATCATGACGTCTCGCTGATCGCTGCGAACGGGACGCTCGCTCAGATCGCATCCTCCGGTCATCGTCGGGACTTCATCCAGGCGATTTGGGATGTGACGCCGCTGATCGGAACGCCACGCTACTATGCGAATTTTCTGAGGCTCTGGGCCCTGATGTCGTTGTCCGGTACGATGCGGGTCTACTGACTTCGCTGTGAACCAGTGACCGGGCTAGAAGCCAGAGGCTTTGCTCTCCAGCAAGGGGATCACTGCCGCGAATCCCCCTCCTTCGGTGCGCATATTGGTGGTCTGTCCGCGATACAACCGTGCCCCGAACAGGAGGACCTCTTCGTCGCAGACGAAGGCGCGAATGTCGGCTGCCAACTCGGAGGTGCCGTGCGTGGTTGCGATGACGCGACGACTGGGTGGGACGATCTGCTGCGCTACGTACCCACCCTCGAGGCTGATGTGTTCGAAGGTGGCGCGCGTCAGCTTGTCACCGCGGTAGGCCGCGCGGCTCCCGTAACCCGCCCAGGGCTTGAAGAACCATGGTTTTCGGTCCTGCCACGTGATCCCGGGGGTGTCCGGTTGAACCACTCGGGTGACAGGGATGACGCGGGCGAGCCGCGCCGCATCATTGACGGACGCACCCAGAGACGTGAGGGCTTCGGGATTGCAAAGGAGGGCGAGCCGGCGCTTGTCCGCGAACAAGGCATGGTGCACGGGAGCAGGTGTGAGCACCGTGGTTGACTCTGTTGCGGCCTGGGCGAGAACGGCATGTCGTGGGTCCTCGAGATTGAAATCAACCAGTCGGTTGTAGAGCAGATCGACGTGACGACCCTGGTGAGTGATCCCTCCAGCCTGCCACTCGAGCTGATTGGGGGCGAGGATCTCTGTGTGGTAGCCAGCGGCGCGGAGTGCAGCCTGAAAAAGCAGAAACTCCGTGTACAGGTACTGAAGACATGGCTCGTGGTCGACGATGGCGACGCTGCGCAGCGGTCGCTCGGGGAACACACGCGCAAACTCGCGGGTGAAGGTTTGGATCAGACGTTCAGTCCCATGGCTTGGCCATCCCGGGGCGAGTGGGAGCTTTTGCAGCTCCGAGAGTTGGAGGTATGTGGCCTCTTGGATCCGCGCGAGTAGCATGGCGCCCCCCGCGTTGGTGTTGATTTCGATCAGACGAGGACCGTCGGGTCCGATGTGGAAGTCGAACCCGTAGAACACGCCGAGCGCAGGTGTCGCCATGTGACCAAGCTCGGGAGCATTGCAAGAGCAGTGCTTGCGGTAGGATGGAAGTGCGACCACCCGGAGGATCGACTGGATAGCCTCCCGGATCTCGTCCAATATCTCCGCGTTGATGAACAAGGGCGCGTTAGCCACCGCGACCGGCGGAGCTGTTCCTTGCGGTCCGAGGTGGGCGACGCTGGTCGCGAATAACTTGGCACCATCGACAGCGAAGACGGAAGGATCGTGATTGAGGAGTTCGGCGAGCGACATCGAGGAGACGGTGACGGAGCCGGAGGAGATGGGGGATCCGGTGGCCGGGTGTGCTAGGCTAGCAGCGGGTTCAGGTGGGAGGAAGTGGTGCTTGGTCGCCTGCCCAGCGGGCTCTGATGCAGGGGTTCTCGGCAACAGGCTCGCGGAGCCCGGGGAAGTGGGCTACTTGACGCAGCGAAAGCCAACGTAGGGGCTACGTTGCGCGGGGTCGCGTTCATCGCGATAGGCGCTTCGCGCCACCTCCGGTCTGAGCTCGATGAAACTCGCGCCGCGGAACACGCGTCCGCTGGTACAGTTGGGATGCTTGCCGTACGAATCACAGTAGCGGCTAGCGGTCCATTCGGAGACATTGCCTGCGAGGTCATGGATGCCAAAGGGGCTCACTCCGGTGGGATGATTTGCCACGGGGCAGGTGCCATCCCGCTTCGCCCAGCACAATCGCTGGTCATCAGGGGGCTCGTCACCCCACGGAAAGCGGCGGTCATCGATGCCCAGCGCAGCGTACTCCCACTCCTGCTCGGTGGGTAATCGCTTCTTGTTCCAGCTGCAGAAGACCTCCGCCTGCCGGGCGTCCACGCAATTGATGGGGTGATTGGTGCGGTCAGGTTGTCCGAAGTTGCAGTTGGTGCCGGTTCCGGGAGCACTGCACGGACCGCCGTGGAAACACCGCAGATACGCGGCAACGGTCACCTCGGTGCGGTCCATCAGAAAGCCTCGTACAGACACGGTGTGCACAGGTTGCTCGTCGGTATCGCCGGCATTCGAGCCCATCGAGAACTTGCCCGCGGGGATGCTGAGGGACTCGGGGAGTTGGCTCGTGTCAACGACCGCAGACGGATTAGTGGCCTCGCGCGACTCTGTGACGCTCGACGTGGGCACGACCGGCGAGGTGGCGTGTGACATCGTTTTGGCAGGCGCGAGGACGGGCGTGACGTGTGGTCGTCGCGCGAGCCATACGGTGACGCCAAGCCCAAGCAGCACCGTGCCCAGCAAGAATCCGAGCGTCGCTCTTCGTCGAGAACGCGTGGTTGGCGATGGGGGAGGTCTGAACTCAGCGGTGGTGGGTATGGCCGTGGTCTCACCAGTCGGTGCTCGGGGTTCAAGAGCGACAGGCGGTCGTGCTGCCAGAAACGTTGGTGCCGGAATGCCTGCCGGAGTCGGTACCGGCTGTTCGCGATTCGGGGTGACAACGGCGGTGGCGAGCCAGCTCTTGAGTGGTACGACTAGCGTCCCTCCGCCACGCGGAAGCGTGACCTCGGGTGCTGGGGCCGTTGGTTCAAGCAGGGTCTGCAGTGCTTGCTTGAGCTGTTCGGCATCGCGAAAGCGATTCTGGGGCTCGAGAGCCAAGGCGGTCTGGCACAACGCCTCGAACGCATCGCTCACCTGAGCCCCCCGAGCCCGTGGTGTGGGCCGTTCGAGGCCAGTACTCTGAATCAGATAGTCCGCTTCCTCCTCGCCTTCGAGCGCTGCGCGGCCGCTCACCAGCTCAACCAGAATCAAACCCAGGGCGTGAACGTCCGTGTACGGACCAGTCGCGCCATGTCGCTTGGGACGAAACTGCTCGGGAGCGCCGTAGGCTGGCGTGAAGGCGCGAAATCCGCTGCTGGTATGGGTGGTCCGGCGAGCGAGCAGCTCTCCCTCTTGGAACGCCTTGGCGATTCCGAAGTCAAGCAGCTTAGGCCGCACACCGAGCTTGGTCTCAGCGAGAAAGATGTTGGCGGGCTTCAGATCGCGGTGAACGATCCCTTGCTGGTGCGCGAGCGCGAGTGCTTCAATCACCGGAAGGAGAAGCTTGATCGCATCGTGTTCGGAGAACGCTACGCGATTCGTTGCAAGAACGGACTCGAGATCGCGTCCTGCCAGCCACTCGAGGACCAAGTAGAAGAGAACGTCACCCGGCTGATCGCTGGTGCCGAAGTCGAGCACGCGCACGATCGCTGGATGGTCGGAGAGATTCGATAGAATCCGGCCTTCGCTGGTGAACTGCTCGACGAACTTCGCTCGCGCGGCGGGTTCGAACTCGGGAGGGATCTTTAGAACCTTGATCGCCACGGGCTGGGCAAGGTGTCGATGAAATCCAAGATAGACGACTGAGAATCCCCCTTCGCCAACCTGCTCCCGTATCTCGTATTTTGAGGCCAGTGTTTTCCCGACTAACCCGAACGGATCGACTCCCATGGCAGTCTCCAGAGTACGGCAAGACTGCTGGCCGGTGTGAGCGGGGATGGGCCATCGGGGCTTCGGAGGAGCATCTGCCTGCCCCGAGCCTCCACTCACATCCAGTATCTGGCGTTCTTTTGTGGCGCAACCGCTCGAACCGAGTATCTCTAATTCCTGACGCAGAAGCATTTTTGAAAGGTTACAGCGTGAGCGTACTCGAGTGGACAGGTTGCTCAGGTGCGATGACAGTCCTTCTGACCTGGGTGCTGCTGGGGTGTTCGGCCTCGGATGAGATCAACCCGGTGGCGCAGGACGACCAGGCCTCGTCTGGAGTTGGAGGAGGTTCCGTGCCTACGACGACCGCGGCCGGCGGAAGTGGGAGTGGCGTGGAAGTCGATCTCGGAGTTGGTGGGACCCCGATTGAGGAGACGCCCTGGCCTGCCCCGGAGTGTCAGAGCGCACCGGTCAATGGCAGCGTCGGCTCCTATTGCCTTGGACCCCTCTACGACCCGACCGCTACGGGCGCCGTCGACTCGGACACCAATACGGCGGGGGGCTGTGGCACCACGCTCTGGGGTCTGGTCCGCGACTTCAACAACTATGCTGCGGACGATCCGACTACCTCGCCCGACTTCAACAACTATTGCTGTTCGATCACGAAGGGTATGGTTGAAGATACCCTGGGGCCCGATCAGAAGCCTGTGTACACAGGGATCGGCGCCTCGGTGAGCCCGCCGATGATGACCGACGAGGCTCACTTCAATGAGTGGTACCACGACGTGCCAGGAGTCAATCAGACTCACTATGTCGCGTTCCGTCTCGAGGCTACTGAATCTGGCACGTATACGTTTGCAGCCGCCACCACCGAGTACCAGTATTTCCCGCTCGACAATGCCGGCTTGGGCAATCAGTGGCTGAACCACAACTTCTCATTCACGACCGAGCTTCATACCAAGTTCGTCTACAAAGGCGGTGAGGTCTTCACGTTCACCGGCGACGATGATCTCTGGGTCTTCATCAATGGCAAGCTGGCCATCGATCTTGGGGGGATCCACACGGCCGCAACCGAGAGCATCGATCTCGACCAGAGTGCCGCGGCCTTTGGGCTCACGGTCGGCGGCACCTACAGCCTCGACCTGTTTGGAGCCGAGCGCCACATGGGCGATTCGAATTTCCGCGTCGACACCTCATTGCAGTTCGTGGATTGCGGCACCCCACCGATCCTCAAGTAGCCTCAGTTGACGAGTCGAGACGGGTCAGGTTCCGACACAGTCGAACTGTGTCGTTGTTGGTGCCGCATGGGCCGATTCCGAGGGGCTCCTCGCACTCGCCATTATACGCCGACGAGCCGATACCGCCCTTGCTGCCCGAGACGCACTAGCCGCAGTTGATGACATCCGAGCCTTCTGGGCAGTTGTTGGTGCCTTCGGGCTCGTCGCACTCGCCGTCTTCGATGTAGGGGTAGACCCCGCGGCGCAGTTTCGCCCAAGGGGTAGCTGCGGGGTCTGCGCGCATGGTGCAGCGTTGATGTGAATCGTTCGCCGACACAGCTTGGCGCGTCTTGCGCCGGCGTCCCAAAGTGCCCCTCGCGCTCTCCGCTGCTCGACGGGGGAATCTTAACAGTCAATCGATCGGCTCTTCCCCACCAAATCACGAAAGGCCAGCGTTTTTGCGCCGGCCTTCGTTCTGCTCTGTGGGCCATGAAGGACTCGAACCTTCAGCCTCCGGATTAAGAGTCCGCTGCTCTACCAATTGAGCTAATGGCCCGCGGGTCACAAGGAACCGCTCGGAGGGACGCTTGGTAGCACTGCTCCCGGCTCGGTCAAGTCCATCCGCTGGCCAAAGGGGGCAAGGGTGGGGAGCTGGCAGGGGTGGGGAGCTGGCAGGGGTGGGGGGGGAGGCAGCCGGAGGAAAGGTGCTTCTCATCCGGCAGGTGGGCTGGTAGAGGCCGAGGTATGCGGAGCCATCGTGCCCTGGTGACGGGGTCCAGTCGAGGGATCGGTGCAGCAACCGCACGACTGTTCGCCGCCCGCGGCCATCGTGTGGTGGTCAATGGGAGCAAGCGCCTGGACGAGGCGGAGCGGGTCGCTCAAGAGATCCGAGAGGCCGGCGGTCACGCCGTGGCTTCGTGCTTCGATGTTGCGGATCGTGATGCGGTCAGAGAAGCCTACGCCAAACTCGACGTGCTGGCCGATCCCTTCGCGATTGTGGTCAACAATGCGGCGAAGATCGAGGACGGTCCGTTTGTCAGCATGACCGAAGGTGCGTACCGAGGCGTGCTGGAGGTGGTGTTGGGCGGCTTCTTCAATGTGACACAACCGCTCATCATGCCCATGATGCGCGCGCGGTTTGGGCGCATTGTCAACGTGGTTTCGCTTGCTGGAACCCTTGGGAGCGCGGGTCAAGTCAACTACGGTGCGGCCAAGGCTGGCTTGATTGGAGCGACCAAGTGCCTTGCCCGAGAACTCGCCTCGCGCCAAATCACGGTGAACGCGGTCTGTCCGGGGTTGATTGACACCGATATGCTGAATGGATTGCCGCGAGACTCGTGGAAGAGCCGCATTCCCCTGGGGCGCCTGGGCCGGCCTGAGGAGGTCGCCCAGGCGATAGGGTTCTTGGTGAGCGAGGATGCGAGCTATGTGACCGGTCACATCCTATCGGTCGATGGGGGGCTCGGGCACTGAATCCCCCTCACATCGCCATACCGCCGTCCACGCGGAGTACCTCTCCGGTGACGTAGCTTGCGAGGTCAGAGGCGAGGAATAGAACCGCATTGGCAATGTCCTCGGGTACACCCAGTCGCTTGCTCGGGATGTACTGAAGAAGGGCCTCGCGGGCCTTCTCTGGGAGCTTCTCGGTCATGGCGGTCTGGATGTAGCCTGGAGCCACCGCGTTGACCCGAATATTGCGGGATGCAAGCTCCTTCGCAGCTGACTTGGTGACGCCGATCACGCCGGCCTTGGAGGCGGAGTAATTGACCTGCCCACCATTGCCCATCAATCCCACCACACTCGAGATATTGATGATCACGCCGCCCTTCTGCTTGATCATTGGTCGTGAGAGCGCCTTGGTGAAGTTGAAAATGCTCTTCAGGTTCACCGCGAGCACCAGGTCCCAGTCCTGTTCGGACATGGTCATGAGCAGACCGTCGCGGGTGATGCCGGCGTTGTTGACCAAGATGTCGACCCGACCGAAGTCCTTCAGTACCTGTTCGACGAGCTTCGCGACGGCCTCGGTACTGGCGACATCGACTGGATAACTCCGCGCGGTCACGCCTGCCTGGGTGGCGCGTGCGGCGGTTTCCGCCGCCTTCTCGGCGTTGATATCGACGACAGCAATGCTTGCGCCTTCGGCCGCCAGGCGCTCGACGATTGCGGCGCCGATCCCCTGTGCCCCACCTGTCACCAATGCAACCTTGTTTTGTACGAGACCCATCGTTGTTCTCTAGCTCCGTTGGCAAAGGCCTCAAAGGAGGCCGGAGATCATGCGGGTCCGGAGCATGCTGTCTGTCCGCGATTGGGTCAAGTCACCGGTACAATCAGCATCGATCGGTGGTCGTTGGGCCGAGTCGGGGGCTCCGAGAGAGGCTCCGGA
>CAYNEY010000073.1:0-8168 GCA_964396375.1 uncultured Polyangiaceae bacterium
CGTTGCAATCAGTGCCGGGAGCTTCGGTGCACAGGCTGCTGCCCACGCCGTCCCCGTCGTTGTCGGCGGCCTCTACATAGCATGTGTCGGTCGACGTATCACAGAGCCCAATGCAGTGGTCGCCATCGGGAGTGGGACACTCCTCGGTCACGAGATTCCCATTCTCGTCGCAGAGTTCGAGGGCGGTCTCGTCATTGCAGTGTGGCTCGGGAGCAGTGGGGGAGGGCACGCAAGGGCCCCAGGAGCGGTTCTCCGCGTCGCAGCTCTGGGTCCCGCAATCATTGCAGTCCCGCTCCTCATCTTCCAGGCAGGGACAACCCTCGTTCTCGATGCCGTTGCAGTCCGAGTCGTCCCCCGGCACATCGCAGCGATCGGGTCCGGTGGTGGGGCAGCTGGTTGCGCCGCCTTCTCCCACCACGCCGCCTTCACTCGGTGCCCCGCCTTCACTCGGTGCCCCGCCTTCCTCACTGGAGGAGCCGCCCTCTTCGCTCGTGGTGCCAGCCGCGCTGGTCTGGCCGCCTGCTGCCGGTGCGCCGCCGCGCGTGATGGCACCCCCTTCACCAGGGGCGCCGGCTTCTTCGGAGCCGCCTTGGCCTGGGTCCTCGCCCCCGTTCTCTGCGCCACCTTGTGGCGCTGAACCGCCGCGACCCGCGCCGCCTGCCGAGGTGTGTCCGCCGGTAGCGCGTCCACCGGTGCCGCTCGAGGTCTCTCCAGCCTGGTTGCTCGCTCCACCGTCGTCGGTGCGCCCTGCCGTGCCCTCGCCGGCGGAGCCACCTTCGCTACTCGTCGTTCTCCCGCCTTGCCCCTGGTTCATGCCCCCACTGCTGTTCGAGATCCCGGTGTCACCGGCGTTGGCCTGGGTGCCGCTCATCCCGCCCGTCTCACCTTTGCCGCTGGTCATCGTCGATGACGTGCACGCCAACGAGAGAAATCCCAAGAGGCCAGCCGAGACCCCGATCCACCGACAGCTCGCGATGTTCATGACTGGCAAAGTTAGCACGGGTGTGTACACCCTCGATCACGAATGAAATGCGAAGTCGGAACGCGGAGAGCGCGCGATGAGGATGCGAGCGGCCCGTGAATGAAATGAGAGATCAGGACGCTCGTGTGCCCTCCTTCCGAATGAAATGAGAAGTCAAAGCCGCAGATTCTACAGGCTCATGCAGGGCTAGGTGTGCGGCATCACAGGTGATCGCGAGCACGCCCAGGTCGCTTCACGCTCACTGATCGGGGTGTCGAGTTGTCGTTTCGTGCGCGGCGATCCACAGCATCGAGTTGTCGTTTCGTGCGCGAAAGGGGGGGGCTTCGGAGCAGATTTGTGGACTTGTCGATTTGTCGAATCGTCCATTCGGAAGGCAGAATGGACACTCACTCCCTTTGCCGATTGGGAGTGAAGGACCAAAGCTCGTTTGGTTCAGTTCTGGAGCTTCTGCACCACGTAGGAGCCGTGACCGTTGAGCTGGTTGGTCCAGTCGCCCTCGAGGGGCGCATTTCTCTGCAAGAGGCAGCTGGTGTCCGGCGGGTTCTCGGTGTCGCAGTCATCGAGCTTCCAAGCAGCCCAGCTCACCTGATTGCTGTTCATCCAGTTGTGCCAATCATCGGCCTCGGAAGAGCAGACTTCGGTGCCGCCCACGCCGCCGTCGGCGGCGGTTGCGCCCCACTCGGTGACGAAGATCGGCAGCCCCGCCGAGAGCGCGTTCTCGGCCCGCGCCAAATGGCTGATGCCGTCGCCGAAGGGCGGCGGCGAGCTGCTGTCGGCGTTGTGCGTGCAGGAGTAGAAATGCACCGTGTACATCAGGTTGGTGCCTGAGAGTGGTGAGTTCGCAGCGTAGTCGGGGCGCTGGCACCACTGGGGTGTCCCGAGGATAACCACGTTGGCGTGCTGGTCCGGATCGTTGTCGCGGATCGCGCCCACCACCGCCTGGTGGTACGGCTTCAGCCGTGACTCCCAATCCACGTTGAGCGGCTCGTTGAAGGTCTCAAAGAGCAGGTTCGGGTGCTGCCCATAGCGCGCCGAGAGATCGCCGAAGAAGTCGACGGCCGCGCTCTGCTGATCGAGGGCGTTGTGGGCATGCCAGTCCACCAAGACGTACATGCCAGCCTCGAGGGCGTTCTCGATGATGAGCTCCACCTGGCGCTGCATCTCGGCCTGACCCTCGGGACTGGTGGTGTAGCCCGCGGCATCCCCGGCTTCTTCTGCGCCCATGGCCGCGCGGAACACCGTCATGTTCCAGTTGTCCCGCATCCAGAGCATCGCATCCAGGCTGGTCGCGTAGCCATCGAGCTCCAGGTTCAGCCACTGACTGCTGATCCCTTTCAATTGGACGTTGCTGCCAGACTCGTCCACCAAGTGTGTGCCTTCGACCCGGAGGTGACCATGGCGCGCGACAGGCGAACCAGCTGGTGCGCCGCCGCCCACGCCTGTGTCTCCTCCCACCCCGGTGGCACCGCCTTGACCCGTGGCACCGCCTTGACCCGTGGCACCACCTTGACCCGTGGCACCGCCTTGACCCGTTCTCCCGCCGGCTGCTGTGGCACCGCCTTGACCCGTCCTGCCCCCGGCGGCGGTTGCGCCACCTTGCGCGCTCGTGCCACCAAGGCCCGTCGAGCCACCGGCTGCGCTCGCTGTTCCCCCGCCCAAGCTGCTGGCGCCTCCGATACCCATCGAGTTTCCTCCCGCCGGACTGCCCGCCGCGGTGTCGTCGGGGGACGCCTCTTCAGTGCCGCAACCGATGGTGAGAGCGAGTACAGGGATCACACAGGAAGCGATGATGTGACGGTGAAGCATGGAGACTCCTCGAACCAAAAGGATGACCACCAGCTATCCAATATAGCCGCGATTGTGCGGGATGGTCCCCTCTTTCGGTCCTCTCACATCACGCGCTTCGGTGTCTCATTTGCGCCCACACGGGATCTCTCGCCTCGCCGATGAAACCAATAGTGATTTGACGTCGCGGGGACATGGGTGCCGGACAACTCCTCTCTTGGTCGAATCTTCCGCTGCTGGTTTAGCGCGTGGTCAGGGATCCCGAGCGCCAGCTCGAGTCATGCGCTCGCGGTGGGCCGCGGCAGATCAGAACCACGGTTTCAGTCCGTCTGCTCCTGCCGTCCTCGGTCGTCCTCGGTCTCTCGTGCCCCATCCAGACCAGGATCGGCGGGTCTGAGGGAGGTGGTCAGAGCGCCGTGAACGGAGAGCCAATGCAGCAGTTCCTGGATGCTTGCGGTCGCGAGCGCGATGGAGCTGTCCGCCGCCCCGTAGTAGATGAAGAGGCTGTCGCCATCGTCGGCCACGGTGTACCCACAGGGGAAGGCGACGTGGCCCACGTCACCCGAGAGCTCGTACGGCTCCTCCGGTCCGAAGATCCAGTCATCGCCACGCTTGAGGCAGCGCGCTGGATCATCGAGGGCGAACAGCGCGAGCCCTAGCCGATACAGGCAGCCCGCGGCGGTCTGGCGCACCCCATGGTAGAGCATCAACCATCCCGCTGCGGTCTCGATCAACGGCGGGGAGATCCCCACCTTGTTGGCATCCCACCAGCCGCCCTTACGTGCGCGCAGCATCAAACGATGGCTTCCCCAGTTGCGGAGGTCGGGTGAAAGAGACAGCCAGATGTGAGCGCCCGTGTCGCTCACCGGGCGATGAATCAAGGCAAATTCCCCGTTGATGCGCCTCGGCAAGAGCGCGGCATCCTTATCATCGGGCTGCATCACCAGCCCACAAGGCTCAAAGCTGCGGAAGTCTTCGGTGAGGGTCAGGGCCACCCCGGGTCCGCCACGGGTGAAGGCCGTGTACGCGATGGCGTACTTACCCAGCTCTTCCATGTAGGTAATGCGCGGATCTTCGATCCCCCAGAGCGCCTCTTCGCTGTCACCCCGGAGCGTGGGGTTGGTGTCGATCACCCAGTTATCGATGCCGTTCTTCGAACGCGCAGCACACAAGTGAGAGAGCCCACGTCGATCCTCGACCCGGCAGAGCAGGAGCGTGGTGCCGTCCGGGAGTCGCGTCGCTCCCGGGTTGAACACAGAGTGCACTGGGTAGGGCCAGTCCCGAGCGGTCAGGATCGGGTTCTTGGGATGACGCCGCAGCAATACTTCATAGCCTGGATGTGGTTTCATTCGTCCTTTGATCAGGGGAATCGAACACAGTTCGATCCACCGAACGCAGTTCGTGCAAAGAAAGGAGGAAGGCCAAGGTCGACTCGGCTCCCTGGTTCTCATTGACCCGCTCTCGGTGGAGGCCATCGCGGCAGCCACCGGTCGAGTCATCGTAGAGTGCTTGTTGCAGGTGATTGTCGCCCAAAAACCAGTAGAACGACCGACGCGCCTCGCGCAACCAGAAGACGTCACCGGTCGCGCGCCACGCTTCCAGGCATGCCGACACCATTCCCGAGGCCTCCACCGGTTGTTGATCGAACAGCGCCTTGGGCTGGCCCCGCTGCCAGAAGCCATTGGAACCGAAGGGGGCGAAGTGCCCGAGGCTCGAGGTCTGCTCCTCAACCAACCAAGCCAAGGATTCGAGGCCCACCCCGATCATCGAGGCGTTCTCGACGCGGTGACCGATCGCGATCAACGCCTGTGGCAGGCGCGCGTTCGAATAGGTCACCCGATCCTCGAACCAGCGCCAGCCCACCCCGCCTACCCCACGATAGGCTGCCACCAGTCGCTCGGCGAGGTCAGCCTGCATCGACTGAACCAGACTGTCCCCCTGGAAGGCATGCAGGTATTCCACGATGCCAAGCAGCGTGAACGCCCAAGCTCGGGGGCTCGTGAAGTCGGTGGCAACCCCAAGCGCCGACTGAAAAAGCTGGCCAGCCAGACTCTGTCGACCGGGGTCGACGGAGCGTCCGACCACGGTACCGAGTGCCCAGAGCGCCCGTCCGTGGCTGTCTTCCGAGCCGCAGTCCTCCAGCCACAGGCGCGCGAAGGACATCTTGTTGCGAAAGCGCTTGGTTGCTGGGTTGAAGGCATGGCTCACGAAGGCAAGATAGCGCGTTGCCAATGCTCTGATCGCGACTGGCTCTTCGGTCCCGGAGTCCTCCAGCAAGGCCGTCAGCAACAATGCTCTCGCGTTGTCGTCGAGACAGTAACCCTCGTCATAGCAAGGCACATTGTAGTCGGCGTGTTGAAGCAGACCCGTGCTGTCGCTCATCGTCAGCAGGTGATTGAGCCTGAGCTCCGGAAGCTCCGCGGTTCTGCCACCCAACGCGCGAACCTGGGGCAGGTTGGCCCGGCGCGCCCCATGCTCCTTCAGGGTTTCTTGGAAGCAGTGGGCGTACCTCTCTGCGACCCGCGGCCAAAGCATCTCGCGTCCGTACTCTGCCGCGCGCCTACGCAGGTTCGAGCGGGCGCCGTCGTCAGAGAGCAGATCGATGACTTTGGCGGCGATCGCCTGTGGGTCGCGCCAGGGCACGAGCAATCCGCGGCCTTCGGCCAGCAGCTCCTCGGCATAGGAATACGGCGTCGAGATCACGGCCTTACCCGAGCCAACCGCGTACGCGAGTGTGCCCGAGGTTATCTGCTCCGCCTTGAGATAGGGGGTGACATAGATGTCGGCGGCCGAAATGAACTCCTTGAGTTCGGAGCGACTCACGAAGCGGTCGTAAAACCGCACGTTCTGCGCCACCCCGAGGCGCATCGCGCGGTTCTCCAGCATCAGCCGGTAGGTCTCCCCGTGGCGCTCCTTGATGTGCGGGTGCGTGGCCCCGAGCACGATGTACACGGTCTCCGGGAATTTCTCGAGGATCTGCGGCAGCGCGTCGATGACGTATTCGATCCCCTTGTCCGGGGACAGAAGGCCGAAGGTTAGAAGGACAGCCTGGCCTTCCACATCGAACAGCCGCTTGTTGCCTCCATCGAAGGGGATCTGGTCGATGCCGTGGGGGATCAGCTCAATCTTCTCCAGGGGCACGTCATGCACTCTCCGCAGAAGGTCGATGCCGCGTTGGCTCATCACCACCACGCGCTCGGAGAGCTGAATCACCTGATTTATCACGTTGAACTGCGTCACGCTCGGCTCCGCGAGGATGGTGTGCAGGGTGGTGACGATCGGCATCCGTAGCTCACGGAGCAGGGCCAGCACGTGGCCCCCCGCCTTGCCACCGAAGATGCCGTACTCGTGCTGCAGGCACACCACATCCACCGCGTTCACATTCAAGAAGTCTGCGGCTCTGCGGTACGAGGCGATTTCGGCTTCGTCGATCTCGAAGCGAACACGCTCAGCGTAGCCGTAGCGTTTGCCCACGTCATTCATAGCCACCACGAAGCAGTGGTGTGCCCCCAGCTCTGCCTCGAGCGCGTCCGTGAGATCGCTCGTAAAAGTGGCGATGCCACACCGGCGCGGCAGATGGCTGCCAACTAGGGCAATTTTGCGGTTCATAGCAGGATCCATGACGGCCTCCCTCGACCTTTCTGTTGATCGCTTCGCGATGAAGCGACATCGTGGCGCGCCACGGGTACTGTCCACCACTCGATTGCCATCTTTGTGGGTATCACGCTAGGACTCTCGACTCATCGCGAACTCCGCTCGGGGTTTGTCGCCCATGAGTCTGACCGGCCCCGAGCCCCGTCTGCATCAGGAACATAGCCAGCGATGTGGAGTCGTCGTCCAGTGGCTGCGGGTGCTCACCGATGAACACGGCTGTCCGGCTTGCACGGGCGGTGTTGTCACCTGGCTGAGCGTTCGTGTCATTGTTTCTAGGGTGCCCAACACTCACAAAGCCTCCGGTCAAGGTGCCGCTGACGCGTCCAGTCATGACTCTGCGCGGCACGCATGCGCAGCGAGGATCTGGTTGCGCCCTCACCCGGCCATCACGGAATCTCCGCGGTTCCAGAGGCGGGATGAGAAACCAGAGGAAGGGGTGCAAAAGGATCGTGCGCTTCCGGATCAAGGCCCCGGACACGCGAGCTGTCTCGTTGACGAGGGAAGGGGAGACGAGCCTTGCGAGTGAGTGTCTTGCGATTGCGGGTCATGCTTGCCACCTTCCGTGCGTTACAACTCGGAACTCGCACCTGTGGCCCGCGCATTGCCGTGAGGAGCGATGGCCTATGAGATCGCACCCGTAAGTGATCGCAATGCTCCAATATGCCCCACCTCAGCGCCTATCCAAATGCGCATGCAGATGAGGAGGAGGGTAGCTTCTTTAGAACTGCGCGATGAACTCCCACGCCAACGGGGGAATGAAGGCATTTTGGCCATCATCTCCAGTCGAGGAACCATCATTGACGCTCGAGGGGGTGTGCCCGCCGTCGAACGTGCACACCTTGACGGGATAGCCCTCCGCACAGCCTTGGAAATCATGGCAGAGGTATTCCCGGTCACCCACTACCGCCGTCTCGATGTCCCCGGGGAGCGTGCAGCCGTTGTCCTCGGCGTGCGTCAAAACGCAGTATTTCCCGCCCCGCCTGGTCGCATCGTTGTCGACCCAGGGACAGGTGGTGTCACTCATGCCGGTTATCCCGAAGTACGCGATCGGTGCCTCATTCGTGTCGGACGGCTGCCCCGGGAGGTTGTAGTTGGCCGCCGCCATTGTGACAGCCCCGCGCAACTTGGTCTGGCGCGTGACCGATAGGGCGTAGCTCATCATCGCGCCGAAGCTAAAACCCGTGGTAAACACCCGGCTTTCGTCGATGCACAGCTGGTCGCTGACGAGAGCGAGTAGGTCGTCGAAAAGAACGCTGTCTCGGTTGAAGTCCCAGGGAAAGTTACCAATGCCCTGGGGCGCAACGAAGATGGCGGGCTCACCCGCATCCATGGCTTGCCGGTGAAGTCCGAAGAATGCGTAGTTGTCGGCGTTGAAGTTGGGGCCATCGCCCGCTGGGTGTTGGCCGTTCGCATTGCCCTCCGCCGAGCCGTACGCCTGGTGCCAGGAGAAGATCAGCCGATAGGGGTGGGTCGGGTCATAGTCTGCCGGAATGTCGATGATGTAGTCCCGACTCGAGCCGCCGCTCGTGATGCTGAGTCTGGTCGATGTGGAGAGGCCGCCCGAAACCGCCGAGCCGCCTGCGGTCAGCGTGCTCTTTCCATCGGTGACGGTGCACCCCTGGCTCGGAACTGTGTCTCCGCTCCCTCCCCCGGTCCCACTGCCGCCGGTGGCGGTAACGCCACCCTGACCTGCGCCACCCTGACCTGCGCCACCCTGACCTGCGCCACCCTGACCTGCGCCACCCTG
>CAYNEY010000073.1:8268-23191 GCA_964396375.1 uncultured Polyangiaceae bacterium
ACCTCCAGTGGGGACGCAGTTCCACTGTCTCAACGCGGAGTCACAGGTGCACACGCGCGTTGAGCGGACGCACTCCGTGGTATCGACCGCCGGATCACAACTGTCCCCGGTTTGTACCCCCTGCACACAGCTGCTCGTCCCGGTGGCGCCGCCGAGACCCAGCTCTCCACCGCTTCCCACGGCACCGCCGAGGCCTGCACCACCGCTTCCCACGGCACCGCCGAGGCCTGCACCACCGAGGCCTGCACCGCCGAGGCCTGCACCACCGAGGCCTGCACCACCGAGGCCTGCACCACCGAGGCCTGCGCCACCGCTTCCCACGGCACCACCTTCTGCCGCACCACCGTTGGCGGGTGTGCCACCTGCGCTCTGCCCCGTGCCCGCACCGCCACTCGAACTACCACCCGTGGCCGCTGGAGCTCCGCTCGTGCCCCCCGAACCCTCGGGGCTCGAGCTGCCACAACCGACCAATCCGGTCAAAAATCCGCAAACCAGTATCGGTTGCCAATTCCTACACATGGGCTTCTCCTTGGGACGCTGAGGCTTCCATCAAGCGCGTCGTTCCAGCAGACCGCGCCAGCGCAAGCTGACAAGCCTCACGAGGCTAGCAGCTATCGCGAGGCACACAACCCGCTCAACCTCTCGGATCTGAGCCATCCGTGAGCTTTTCAGAGCACACAGAGACAACATCACGGCAAGCATCACGAGCTTTGCACCCCCGCGCATTATTGGTTGCTTGTGCTCAGCGTAAGCGCCCTGTGAAGGGGCTGAGCCTCACCTGGGGGAGGTGTGTTCGCGAGACTTGGCTCAGCAGCGGGCGAATCGGCTCGAAGAGTAACAGTTGACGTGAGAGTCCGTTCGCGCGCAAATCATCGCAGAGGATCGGTCCTTCAAGGTGTCGCAGCCAAGGGCCAGGAGGTGTTTCATGGAGAAGAAAACGGTGAGTTCCAAGTTCGCACTCTTCTTCGCCCTAGGCACGTCTTTGACGCTCGCTTGCGCGAGCGAGGATAGTCAATCCAAGGCGACGGGGATCGGTGGCGACAGTGGCATCGGCGGCGACACGGGTGTTGGTGGGGACACGGGTGTTGGTGGCGAGCCGGGTGTTGGTGGCGAGCCGGGTGTTGGTGGTGAAACGGGTGTTGGTGGCGAGCCGGGTGTTGGTGGCGAGCCGGGTGTTGGTGGTGAAACGGGTGTTGGTGGTGAAACGGGTGTTGGTGGTGAAACGGGTGTTGGTGGCGCTACGGGCGTTGGTGGCGACACGGGCACCGGCCCCGACTGCTCCGCCACCATGCCGAGCGGCGGCGTTACGGTAGAGCTGACTTCATGGCTCAATGGAGACGCCTTCGGCGGTCTCTCCTACGGCGGCTGGACCAACGGCAATGGGGGCACCATCACCTATTTCCCCGAGGCCTACGCGTTTGCCACCTCGTGGAACGAGAGTGACAATTTCCTGGCCCATCTGGGTTTGGATTTCGACGGCACGAAGAACTACGCTGAGTACGGCAGGATCCTCGCAGAATTCGTGGAGAACAAATCTGGCACCGCCGGCCCCTTCTCGATGATCGGGATGTACGGCTGGACGCACAACCCCTGCGTCGAATGGTACATCAATGAGGACTCATACGGCCGCCTCTGGGGGAGTGGAGACGTCACGGCCGTCATCGATGGGGCCACGTACTACATGTCCAGCGCCGAGACGACCGGAACGGACGGTGCCAATGCCTGCGAATCCGGGCACACGGGCCCCTGGATCCAGATGCGCAGCGTCCGGGAAGCCGCACGGAATTGCGGAACCATCACCGTCAGCGACCACTTCGATGCCTGGACGGCCCAGGGCTGGATGCTCGGGGCCCTGACCTCTGTTCATATCAACATCGAGGTTGGCGGAGGGGTTGGCAGCATCGAGTTTCCGGTGGCCAAGGTCACCACCAGCAGTCACTGAGCGTCGTTCACGGCGCCGGTCGAGCCAACGACTCTCGAGCATGTGCCGCCGTCTGCCGCAAGGCAGGCTGTGAAGAGGGTCCCCCTGCGCCTCCCTGGTTTTCCCGCGTTTCTGTGAGAAGGGGGAGCACCCGCGAACTCGAGCGGCTGGCCTGACTTGACCCCTCATCGGAATCAGTGAAAAGTCCCGAGCGGGATGAACACGGCTCCAGTTCCGAACATTCGCCCAGCCATGAACCCCGGCGCCGTGGTGGCTGGAGGTGGGGGCAGTGCAGGTGGCGGCAGCGGGGGCAGCGGCAAGGACGGCAACGGCAATGGCGGTGCCGGAAGTGGAGAGGGTGGCAACGGCCCCGATGAGGGCAACCAGTCAGCTGATGGCTGCGGCGCAGGAGCCAACGGTGGCTGCACCAACTGCGGCAGTCAGATGTCCCGGGGTGATCCCTTCGATGTGATGACCGGTGAGGTCTACACCATCCCGAAGCAAGATCTCTACCTGCCCGGGCCCTTCGGGCTGCGCTTGCTAAGGAAGTATGTGAGCTCGCGCCGCGAGCACGACGCGGGCATGGGTTTCGGCTGGGTGCACACGCTCGGCTGGTCGTTGACCCGCGAGCACGGCATGTTGGTGGTGCGCACCGGGGACGGTCGGGTGGTGGAGTTGCCGGAGATCTCGGAGGCCACCGGCGAGTACTGGCAGGGGCGGTGGAACGTGGTGAAGACGCCCCACTTCTACGGGATCGCTCCGGGCCATGAGTTCGTCCACCTCTTCGCGCAGCTCGAGGGGGAAGACGGTCCGTTCTTCCTCACCCATGTGCTCTACCGAAAGCGTGGCTGCCTGTACCTGGAGTACGAGCGCGGCCAGCTGCGGCAGGTGACCGACAGCGTGGGGCGAGTGGTCCGCTTCGAGTCCACGCCGGAAGGGCGGATCGCCTCCATCACCGTGCCAGCTCCGACCGGTGAGACGCTCACCTGCGCGCGGTTCGAGTACGACAGCCTGGGAGATCTGGTGGCGGCCACGGACGCCGACGGCGCCACCACGCGCTACGCCTACGACGAAGACCATAGGCTGAGGCGCCTCGCCTACCCGAACGGCCTCACCTTCCACTTCGTGTATGACAAGGCTGGGCGCTGCATCGAGACCTGGGGAGAGCGGGAAGATGGTGCGGATCCTGCCTTGGACGAGGCATTGCCCCAGGTGCTCGCCGACGGGCAAACGCGCGCCAAGGGGATCTATCATTGTGTCGCCGACTACCTGAACGACGACTACGTCGAGGTCGTCGATTCCGTCCGGCTGCAGCGCTTCTTCCGCGGGCCGGGCGGCAAGATCAAGAAGGCGGTGGGGGCGCGGGGGCAGGTCACCGACCGCACCTTCGATGACGCCGGGAACGTGACCAGTCAGACCGATCCGCTGGGGCACACCTGGTCTTGGGATCACGATGAGTACGGGCGTGTGATCCGCGAGACCAGCCCCGAAGGTCACGTGGTCGAGTTCTCCTACGATCGCGAGGGTCGTGTGATCGGGATCACCGATCCAGCGGGTGGCAAGACCGAGCTCGAGCGCGACCAGTGGGGCGAGATCAACTGGGTGAAGAATCAGCTCGGCGCCTTTCGGCTCTTCACCAACGATGAGCGCGGCCTGATGGTCCACCTGGTGGACGAGCGCTCGGCAGAGCACCGCTTCGAATATGATGCCCATGGCAACTGCGTCTTGCGCCAACTGCCGAACGGGGCGCGCTACGAGTTCCGGTACGATCCCTTTGGGCGCATGGTAGGGCTTCTGTCGCCGAGTGGGGACGAGACCCGGATGGCCTACACCCCCTCGGGTCGACTCATCGAATCGACCAGCCCGCTCGGCCGCTCCGAACGCCTCCGCTACGACGGGATGGGCAACCTCGTGGCCGAGGTCGCCCCCGATGGCAGCGCCACCTATTTCGACTACGGAGGGCTGAACTGGCTCTACCGCGTCACCCATCCCGACGGAAACCAGATCCAGATCCGCCACAATCGCGAGGGCTGGATCACCCATTTCGAGAACGAGCGCGGGGAGCGGCACACCTTCTCCCACGAGCTCGACGGTCACGTCGCCGAGACCCGGGATTTCGTGGGGATCTGCCACCGCTTCACCTACGACGAGATGGGGCGGATCGTGGCGTTGGACCGCGGTCTCGGCAAGCACGAGTTCGAGTATTCCCCCACCGGGCAGCTGCTCGCGCACCTGGGCCCCGAAGGGGGCGCCCAGCGTTTCTCCTACAACGTGCGGGGAGAGCTGCTCGACGCCACGAGTGATGGGGTATCCCTCAGCTTCGCCCACGACCCCACAGGCGAGATCATCGCCGAGGAGCTACGCTTCGACGGCAGCTCCTACACCATCGAGAGCGAACGCGATCTGGGTGGGGCCCGCCTGGAGCGGAAGGATTCTCTCGGCCACAGGATGCAGGCGCGGCGCGAGCCCACCGGCAAGGTGGCGGAGTTGTGGGTAGACGGCAAGCCCGCGCTCCGCTTCGTCCGCGATCCCGAGGGGCGTCCGCTGCGGCGCGAGTTCCCGGAGGGGGGCGCCATCACCCAAACCTGGGACCGCGATGGGCGCCCGATCCGCCAAGAGGTCGTCCCGCTGGGCCAGGCCGCCTCGGAGTCGGCCGAGCCCGAGTGGGTCGGCGAGCGCCGCTCCGGGATCTTTCGTCGAGATATCGAGTACACGGCCGTCAACGAGGTGGCGCGGATCTCCACCTCGGACGGCACCTTCGTCGAGTACGAATACGACGCTCGCCGGCACCTCTGCTCCGCGAAGTCCAACACTGGGCGGGTCGAGCAATTTCGAGTCGATCCCAGCTCCAACTACCAAGACGAGAGCCCGGGAGCCGCCGAGCGGATCTTCGGCCGCGGCAGCAAGCTCGAGAGCTCGGGGAACTGGGAGTACGTCCACGATCCCAACGGCAGACTGGTGGGCAAGCGCGCCCGCCTGCGCGACGGCGGCCACGGCAAGTGGTGGCGCTACACCTACGATGATTTCGGGATGCTCCGCTCGGTGCACCGCCCCGATGGCCTGCGCGTGGAGTTCGAGTACGACGCCTACGCGCGGCGCGTGAAGAAGGCCGTCTATCAAGACGATAAGCTGGTCCGGAGAGTCCATTTCGTTTGGGATCTGGTCACGCTGCTCCACGAGATCACCTACGAGGGAGAGGGAGCCACTCCTCGGGTGCGCAGCTACCTCTACGAGGACAACGACGATCCGGTGCCGCTCGGTCACCGCGACGGCGGCCCCGAAGCGCCCCTCATCCACTACCTCACCGACGTGAACGGTTACCCGCTGGAGCTGGTGGACGGGCGCGGCAACATCGTGGCGCGAATGGAGCACACCGCCTTCGGCGAGCCGATCCTGCCGCCGGGGCAGAGCGCCCCCACGCCCTTCCGCTTCGCCGGGCAGTACGCGGATGAGGAGACCGGCCTCTTCTACAACCGCTACCGCTACTACGATCCCGAGCTCGGCCGCTTCATCACCCCCGATCCGATCGGGATCCAGGGCGGCCTGAACCTCTACGCCTACGCGCCGAACCCCGTCGGATGGATCGATCCGATGGGGTGGAAACATTATGCCCGGCAGGATGATGGTACGTTGCTGGCGTCCGGGTGGAGCACGACCAGTCCCGAGCGGAAGGGCGCCAAAGATTGCCCGGAAGGGCTTCAGACCCAAGCCAAGTCGCACACTGAGCAGCAGTGGGCGCAGGGGCTGATTGACGAGATGAAGGGGAAGACTGAGGCACAACAGGCTGCCCTGCGAAAGGACCGAGAATTGACCGGCGATTGGCCGCCGTGCCCAAACTGTCATGGGGCGATGATGCGGGCTGCCCAAGAAACCGGGCAGAAATTGACGTACGACTGGGGGACTCCGCCCAACACCCAGGCTATCGTCTACGACGGAACAAGCGTGCCGAGCGGCGGCCAGCTTGCGGTGACAGCTCGCAAGGGTGACGCCGAGGCGGAGGCGCTGGTGGGAGATGGTGCAGGCCGCAAGGGTGCCTACGACGGAATCAAGCTTGACGACAAGACGGAGAATTTCACGGGCGGGAAGGACGTAGGTGTCGACGAATACTGGGGGATCAAGAAGGCGGGGGGGGAGAACGATGCCTACGAAGAAGCGAAGAAGAATGGTGGCTATGTGCCGCTGCCCCATCCCGACAAGCGTTGAGTTGAGTAGTTCAGAAGGCCCAAACGGCTGATGGTAAACCAGCTGCAGCTGTCCCAACTGTCCAGTTCCCGTTTCGGAGCCAGTTGGCATTCGTGCCAGCCTTCACGGCTGGACGCTGTTGTGCGCGGGTTGGACGGAACCGGCGATTCCGGGAGTCTTCCGACCTGCCGTAGGCGCTGAATTGCCCAGCAGTGCCCCAATTGGCGGACGAGATGAACGTTGCTGTGGCATTCTTCATCTGGGTAGACTGCGGTCGCCATGTCCGACCTCACCCCTCTCGTCTCCCACGACGCCATCGCCTCGCTCACCGCCGCGAAGAAGAAGTCGCTGCTCGCTGCCGTCACCAAGGAACTTGGGAAGGAATGGAAGGCCGAGCCCCTCGACGACGCGCTCGGACTCCCTCTGCTCCACGTGCCGACCAAGCTCCGCTTCCGGTTGATCCCGGGTGGGAGTTTCACCATGGGCCTCACCGCAGAAGACATCGAGCAGTGCGAACAGTATGCGGGGGACTATCCCGATGAGATTGTGGCTCTCAAGAAGCGGGCAACACCCCTTCGACAGGTGAGCGTTGCGCCGTTTCTGATTACCGAGCAGCCGCTCGATCACCTGACGTTGAAACGTCTGCTCCCCGGTTACGAGGGTGACGAGCTGCCGAAGCGCAAGGTGGCGGTGGAGATTGCCGAGCGCCACGGCTTCAGGCTCCCCTCGGAGGCCGAGCTCGAATGGCTGGCGCGCAGCGGAACTCAGGCGTCGTTCGTGACGGATCTGGTGGGAGGCGGAGCCCTTTCTCTGGACGACGAGAAGACCGTGACCTTCGATCACAAGAAGGCCGTATCGCGGTTTGGTGTGAAGGGGCTTCTCTCTGCGCTGTGGGCGGCTGACGATTGGCACGGTAGTTACAAGGGTGCACCCACCGACTCCGAGCCTTGGTTGGGCGGTAAGCCTGACGGTGTGGTGCGGTGGACCAGCTTGACCAACATCCTCTGCGCGGGCAGCGAGATGCTGTGGGGATTTCTCTCAGTGCTGCGGGAGAAACCGGGGGAGCCTGGGCAGGTGATGTTGGTGGCGCCGCTATCGCGATTCATTCCGGCCCTGATTGGTCAGAAGCCGCCGGCACCGCCGAAGAAGAAAGCTGCTGCGAAGAAGGTGCTGCCGAAGGAGGCCATGTCCTGGAGGAAGCTGAAGACGCTCAAGGGCAATGGGCAGAAGCTGCCTGAGTGGATGAAGGAAGTTGGGGGAGAGAAAACCGCGAGATGCTCTGTGAGTTGGCACGTATCGCAAGTTTTCGAGGCGGTGGTGCGAAGTGGTGAGTGGTGCACGGCCGTACCTGCGGTAGTGGAGGAAGGATTGCGGTTGTTGCCGAAGGCGGCGATGCCCGAGATGTTGCTCATGCTGTTGTCGCATGTGGTGGGAAATGATCAGATGCGGGCCTGGTTGGCACCAGCCACTGAGGCCACTCACACCCCGGTACTGGAGGTGTTGGAGCGCCATCGAGAACTGCTGCTGGCGCAGCTGACGTCGGATTCAGCCACAGTGCGGTCGGCCGCTGCGACCCTGCTGATGACGATCGGCGAGTGGCGCGATGAGACGATTCCGAAGTTGATGGCGATGGTGGAGGGTGATGCTGAGCCGATGGTGCGAGCGAGCGCGGTTCTGGCCTTGTCTCGGCTGGGAGAGGGCAGGCCAGAATGTGAAGAGATGATTCGTTTGGCATCGGCAGATTCGAGCCGTGGACCAGAAGTGCACGGGTCGGCAGCCGTGGGCCGGCTTCGGTTGGATGCGACCACTAGCTACGAGTTGGCGCACGAGGGACTTCGGGCATGGCTTGGCCTGCCGCTTCCTACACCAACACGGGATAGCGACGACCAGCATATTGCGGTGTTTCATTGGTTTGGGGCCACATGGCCGCAGAAGCAGTTTGAACACTCCCCGTGGATATGGCCTTTCTTCGCCTTGAGTGCGCAGCGAGGGGATACAGAGGCTCTGCTCGAAACGCTGCTGGGGCGGGTTGCGACGGAGCCCGATCCGCACCTGCTTCGGGAGATCGAACCGTTGGTGTTGAAACTGGGAGGTTTTCTGGACTTTCCTGGCGAGGCCGAGTCGCGCACCCTCCTCCCCTGTGAGTTTCGGCCGAGTCAGCAGAGGTTGCTAGCGCTACTGGCGAATGCACTCGTGCCGATCAATGCGTGCTATGGGCTCCCTGCGTGCGGATCCGTGCGGCGCAGGTGGCTCGGTGTGGAGCCGCCTGGACCCCTCGAGGAGAGCATCACGACCGCCAATGGAGCAACCGAACCACGCTGGCGGCTCGAACCCGAAGAACGACTCACCGGACTGACTGGCTTCCGACGTTTTCGGGCGATGGTCGAGAGTGCAGCAAACTTGTACTCGGGTCTGTTCTGGATGGATGAAGCCGCGCGAGAGATGGAACTTGCCAACCTGGTCGTCGATGACCGGTTTCTGGCCGATGTCCCCGGCATTCTCGCTCCACTCGTCGAGTGGCAGAGGCTCGTGATCTCGACCGGAAGCCGGCACCCGACCGCGTTTCGTGTCTCGAATTCTCTGATCCATCTCCTTTTCCTGCGAGTTTGGGGCAGAGTCGAAGAGCAGTGGCTCATCCCGCTCGACTACTCGGATCCCCACGGCACACGGATCCTCGAGGCGTTGGACGAAGCACAGGTGAGTGAACACCTGCGCTGGGCAGTCGAACACTACCGCGCCGACGGCTACCCGGGACGGGTTCTGGCCATCGTTCCGGGACGCAGTGCAGCCAGTGTCGTGCTGGCGGGGGTGCTGCGACCAGGCGAGCCGGCCTTCAATCGCGACCGGTATGTCCACACTCTAGATCCGATCGTGCGCCTTTCCAAACAACATTCCGACATCGCGCAAGCGCTCACTGACGCCGGTCTCAGCGACCCATGGAGACTTCTCGAAGAGCAGGAGGCCAAGCTGACGAAAGACCACTCAACTGGTTGAGCCTTGCCGAGGTCACATGGACACTCTCATGCGCTCTTGATTCGTTCATCGACGTCAACTGCCCGCATCTCGTGAAACAGGAGCGGGATTGCACCGACGCTGAGCGGCGCAAGAAGGATGAGGCGGACGCGCTCGTCGCAGGGTACGGTGACATCAAGCTTACCGACAAGAAGAGTGAGGACTTGATGGCAGGAAAGGACGCGCCCGCTCGCGAGTATTGGGGAGTCAAGATGAGTGGCACCAGCAAGGAGCAAGACGCGTACAACGCGGCGAAGGACAATGGCAATTATGCCCCACTGCCTCATCCGGACAAGCGCCCCAAATGAGGCGAGTAGTGGGGTTCCCGAGCGGTGAGCGATTCTGAAGAAGAACAGCCTGTCCTCAGTTGCGCGGCGTTGTGGGTTGGGGGGCAGAGAGCGCCAGGGAGAGCCCTCCTTACACGGAATCAGGAGGTGGTTGCGCCGGCTCGAAGCGCTCGGCTATCCTCTGGGTGCCATGTCCTCTATCGCGACGAGTTCGTTGTCGACGACGATACAGTTGAGAAGGAAATCTCACAAATCGTCTGCGACGAGGAGTTCGTGGGCTATGCCACCCCGATCATCGAGGAGCTTTCCCGAGCGCGCGCCCTCGTGCTTTCGGTCAAGCGGGTCGAGTACGCCTTTAACGCAGACGCGCTCATGTTCCTACCGTTTCTGCGTGCGCGGCGTCAGATCGAAGTAAAGTGGATGCTGCCGCTACACAACAGCAGTCCGTATTCTGCCGAGATTCTCAAAACATTGACCGAGAAACAACTCACCGAACATGTGCTCTTGGTGTTCGAGAAGTTCGAATGCAACCGCTATTACGGCCACCTCTTGAACATCGTTCCGAGTTACGCCACGGCCAAAGCCTTGCTCTCTCGAATCGCGAAACCTGGGTCGAAGGGGCATTCGAGTCATCAGTATTACGAGGTGATCCATCCGATCGTCCAGGTATCGAGGCGCCACCCGACAGTCGCACGCGCTCTGAAGGATACCGGGTTTTCCAGCCCGTGGCGCGGATGGAAGAAGTGACGCAACACGTCGGCTGCCAGTGGCTCGAGGCATGCAGCGAGCCGTGACACTCTTGCTATGGAGTGACCCGCGCGCGTACCATCCGTCTCACGCCATGTCCGACCTCACCCCTCTCGTCTCCCACGACGCCACAGCCTCGCTCACCGCCGCGAAGAAGAAGTCGCTGCTCGCCGCCGTCACGAAGGAGCTTGGTAAGGATTGGAAGGCCGAGCCCCTCGACGACGCGCTCGGACTCCCTCTGCTCCACGTGCCGACCAAGCTCCGCTTCCGGTTGATCCCGGGTGGGAGTTTCACCATGGGCCTCACCGCAGAAGACATCGAGCAGTGCGAACAGTATGCGGGGGACTATCCCGATGAGATTGTGGCTCTCAAGAAGCGGGCAACACCCCTTCGGCAGGTGAGCGTTGCGCCGTTTCTGATTACCGAGCAGCCGCTCGATCACAAGACCTTGAAGCGCCTGCTCCCGGGCTACGAAGGTGACGAACTCCCGAAGCGGAAGACGGCTCTCGAGGTGGCAGAGCGGCACGGTTTCAGGCTCCCCTCGGAGGCCGAGCTCGAGTGGTTGGCGCGGAACGGCACGGAGGCCGCGTTCGTGACGGATCTGGTAGGGACGAAGGCACTTTCGTTCACCAAGGACGGCAGTGCGAAGTTCAGTCACAAGAAGTCGACATCACGATTTGGCGTGAAGGGCCTGCTTGCTCCCCTGTGGGCCGCCGATGATTGGCATCCCAACTACAAGGGCGCCCCCACCGACTCCGAGCCATGGATGGGTGGCAAGGCAGACGGTGTGGTCCGCTTCGCCAACCTCTCCGACATCCTGTGCGCTGGTGACGAGATGGTGTGGGGCTTCTTGTCAGCGATGCGGGAAAAACCGGGAGAGCCGGGGCAGGTGTTGCTGGTGGTGCCGCTATCACGGTGGGTGGCGGCGAGCCCGAGATCCGTCGCTGTCCCGACGAAGCAGACCGTCCGAGGCACAAAGGCTGTCAAGGGCAAGGTTGATTGGAAGTCTCTCAAGACCAAGAAGGGAACAGCCGCACAGCTCCCGAAGCTGCTCGCCAAGGTTGCGGCCGGCGGGACCACGGAAGACCCTGTTGGGTGTGAGCTGTGGGAGATCTTCGATCAGGTCATCACGCGAAAGGGACTCGGCGCCGCAGCAGCCCCATTGATCGAGGAGGCACTTCGGCTGGTGCCCAAGGCGAAGGCTCCGGAGATGCTCCTGGTCGTTGTGTCGCAGGTGGTGGGAAACGATCAGATGCGCAACTGGTTGACACCGGTGACAGCGCCTACGCACCAGCCCATCCTCTCCGTGCTCGAGGACAACCGAGAGTTGCTACTGGCGTGCCTGGAGTCGAAGAACGCAGCCGTCTGTTCCTGCGCGGCCATGGTGCTGATGTCGGTAGGTGAGTGGCGCGCTCAAACGGTTCCGTTGCTGACCAAGCTCGTGGTGGGAAAGAGCGAGGCGTTGGTTTGTGCCAGTGCGTGTCTTGCGCTGGCTCGACTTGGCGCCGACGACGAAAAGTGTGTCGCCACCCTTCACGCCATGGCGAAGAACCCGGAATTGCCCGATGCGCTTCGGGGGTCGGCCGCGTTGGCTTGGCTCCGGGCTCAGCCGACTCACCCCTACAGTGAAGTCAAGGAGGGCATCGCAGCTTGGTTCCGGTTGGGGCTACGTCCACCGTGTGGTGGTGAGCAGCCTGACCTTCCCTTTGGCTGGTTTGGGGCGCTGGGTGCCGAGAACTTCTTCGAACAGCGCCCGTCCCCGTGGCCCTTCACGGAGCTGGCCGCTGCTCGAAACGACGTCACATCCCTTCTCGACTGTCTCTTGGAGGTGGCCAAGGAGCCGCACCCGGTCATCTTGCGCGAGATCTCCCCACTGGTCATGAAGCTCGGAGGGTTCGAGGAGTTCCCTGGCGTCGACGAGAAGTCCACCCTACTCCCGAAGCAGTTTCGCCCTAGCCAGCAGGCGCTCCTGCCGAGGCTCGCGGACGCGTTGGTTCCGATCAAGGCTTCCTACGGACTTCCCGCCTGTGGTGCAGTGCGACGCCGATGGTTGGGGCTCGATCCTGCGGGTCCCCTCGAGCGTCTGGTGGGAAGCGGCAAGAATGCGAAGAGTCGGTGGCAGCTGGACGACGGCGAGGCACTCCTTGAGGGACTCACTCGCCTCGAGCGGTGGAGGGTACTGGTCGAGAATGCCTGCCGGCTCTATCGTGGCAAGTTCTTCCTTGGCGACCAGGCTCTGGCCGATGAGGTCGACCAGACCGTCTGCGACGATCAACACGTGGCGTACGCCACACCCATCATCGACGAAGTGGCCAAGGTGCGGCACCTCGCGATGGCCGCGCATGAAGATGCCAGTGGCCACGGGGTGAATGCGCTCACGCTCGTCCCATTTTTGCGTGCGAAGAAGCCGATTCGAGTCGAATGGGTGCTTCCGCTGCACTACCGGAGCCCGCATGTGACCGAGATTCTCGGTGCTTTGTCGGAGAAGCAACTGGTGGAGCATGTGTTGTGGGTTTGGGGCCACTACGCCTGTCCCGACTACTGGGGGTTCTTGTTTGAACTCGTGCCGAACTACGCCGCGGCCAAGGCTCTGCTTCAGTGCATGCCGAAGCCCGGAGCGAACGGCTATCGAGCGCACGAGTACCACCGCATCATAGGTTCCCTGGAGCGCCTTGCTCGCAAGTGTCCGGACATCGCGCGTGCCATGAAAGACTGTGGACTCTCTCAATCACGGTGAGGTCATCGTCGCGCCTGAATTGTTGCCGGTTGAAATGACATCGCAGCCAGCGTCAGGACTGACTTCGTGGGAGCAGTCCAAGGGGTGTCACACTTCGGGAGTGAGAGCGGGGTTGTAAAAATGCCGACGCCGTCGCGGCGCAAATGACCACTACGAGCGGACGACGCATTCTACATGGAGAGCGTGCACAAGCTCGTGCCTGAGGCTGACATTCCGGCAAGAGCTCCCCGAGCAAGGGCGCCGAAAACCCATGTCGTTGGTGGTGCGCGGTGTGTCCGGTCTGCGCCTGTTCATTGCTGACGGCCTGTGCCTTCGGCTACCATCAGCCAGGGCGCAGTATGTCGTGTGGATGTTCGAACACTACCCCCAGAAGCATCTATTCGGACAGATGTTGGGAATGCGGCCTAGCTACCTGGCCACGAAGGCATTGTTGGAGCGGCTACCGAGGCCCGGAGCCATGGATTTCGACCGCGGGCAGTTCGAGCTCATTCTCGGTTCGATCCAACGAGTGGCCACGAAGGAGCCCATCGCGAAGGCCTTGGAGGAAACCGGTCTCGCGAACTGGTGGGAGCTGCTCAAGTGACCACCGGCAACTGCTTGTGTCATCGTCGCCACACCCCCGACCAGCCTCCGAGACCACCGCATCAGAGGCAAACCCATCGACTCGAGCCTGGCTGTGCCCTTGTCCCTGACCAGCGACTCCGAGCCATCCCCAAGTTCATGATATTGCACGAGTATTGGCCTTCCGGCGGGGAAGGGGTTGGGGGCAGCCCTTGCGGTTGGGCGGCTCGGGCTCGAGGTTGTGATGACCCGGAAGGATTCACCCCATGACTCGTTATCTGCCCGCCGTCGTACGGATCTCCTTCGGTGCTCTGTTCGCCTTTTCAGGGCTCGTAGGGTTGTTCAACCTCATTCCGATGCCGCCGCCACCCGAAAAACTCGTGCCCTTCATGACCGGCTTGATGTCCACGGGGTACTTCTTCCCGCTGCTCAAAGGGACCGAGGCGATCTGTGGTCTCCTGCTGCTCACCAACCGGTTCGTGCCGCTTTCGCTGGTGGTACTCTCTCCCGTGATAGTGCAGATCGCTGCCTTCCACTTCTTGTTCGACCATTCCGGATTCGTGATGTCGGCGTTGCTGCTCGGGGGGCAGGCTTACCTGGGCTGGGCCTACCGAAGCTACTTCCGCGGCGTGTTGAGCGCCAAGGCGGCGCCGGTGACCCGCGCGGCCATCGAGAGCTCCGGTCGAGTGATCGCCACGGCGAGCTGACCACCAGCGCAGGATGGGCACTCTTCGCCTGAGCGTGCAGGAATCCACCAGTAGCGTTGGATGGTGTGACGGCGCGCAGCGTCGTGTCAAGGGTGAACAGGAGCTTCGTTCCAAGTTCGTGACAGAAGTCCGCCAAGGTTGGCTATGACTCTCGACCATGCCCGCTCGATTGGGCTCAGGTCTGGCGGGTACGCGGGAAGAAATGGCAGGTTGGCGACCCCAGCACCTGGCAGAACACAACGCTACTATCGGTGTTGAGGTGACTGCGTCACGCCGCCCCTACATCCCCTTTGGCCACTTCCGCTCGCGGAGCAGGTGCTCCAGATGCTGCTCCAGCTGCTCTAGATTGAGCGCCTCGAGCTGACCATCCGGAACAGGAAGACTCAGCATCTCGCACAACCCAGCGATCGCGGTTCGAAGCCCCTCAGCCTTGCCCTCTTCGTGGCCCTCTCTCCGACTCCTAGCCATGAAGTGCTCGTGGAGGAAGATGGCGTCTTCACGCTCTCGCGCCAGGCGTTGCGCCTCCGGATCGGCAGATAGCTCTTCGAGAGTGGTGCGCGCTAGGCTCATGATCGGATCCTCGTCGGCTAGGGTCTGTCGCTCCTCGTCGGTCTGGGCTAGCAGAAAGCGAGCCCACCGGAGAATTCTGACGTCCTCCGTGCTCGGCGCCAACCCGAGTTTCGAAAGCTCGAGGGTGTGGATCGCGAGCTCCGGGGTGAAGACCTCCCCCGTCTTCTCCTCCAGGATCCGGAATACCCCGTGAAATTGC
>CAYNEY010000074.1:0-22747 GCA_964396375.1 uncultured Polyangiaceae bacterium
CGGCAGAGCCTTTTCGAGTCACACCGCCGTAGGCGGTGGCTTACTATTGGAGTTATGAGTTGGGTACGCTCCGACGGACTCGAGCCCCTCACCTTGAGGGCGGCTAGCCGCACCGCCAGTGGATTTGCATCCACACCCGAAGCCTGTCTTCCAAGCAGCACCGCTTCCACGGGCACGGTGCCACTGCCAAAGAAGGGATCGAGCACGGTCTGCCCGGGAAGACTGAGGCCTCGCACCAGCTCCTCCGCAGTCTTCGGGTGGAGGCGCGCCGGATAGGAATGGAAACCGTGGACGTGGGGCTCTCTACCTTCCTGCTCGACCTCGACCGCGAGGGCACGAGTGAGCAAGGCCCGCTGCTCCTGGGTACCGTCGGAGAGTTCAACCTCTCCCCCAACCTGACAGAGCGCACGCCGCCCTATCGGGCGTCGAGGATCGGGGGGTTGTTCAGGCAATGGGTACGGAGCTCCTTGCCAGCGCTGACCGAGCGACCCTGGTCATACTGGCAGCCGGATATCACCACAACTCCTTCGCCCACGGCAAGCTCCAGCTCCTCAACCGCCATGTCCCAGCGGAACGTGGCGCTTCCTTCGGCCACGGTCATCGTGAAGGGGCCAGCCGCGATCCTGACCGGTACCCCACTCCGCTCGGACAGGATATCGACCGTACCAGTCTCGAGGAACAGATCCACGCTCGAGCCGACGCTGCCGGAAATCCGAGCCCGCGCGCCCCCGGCGAGGACAAGCCAGGTGTGGTCGGCGAACTCGAGGGTGGTCGACTCCCCTTCCGGCACCGCAAGCCAGCTCGACTCCAGCACCGGAGCCGTCGGGCCAGCCGACACGACAGGTTTGGGCGCTGAAAGTCGAGGCCCGACAATGAGGCCGAACAGAGCTACGGTCGCCGCAGTTGCACCCACCGCGACCAGGGTCAGGCCGAGACCGCGGCGGAACGGGCGGAAGGAGCGAGCAGCGGTAGCATGGTAGCGATCTGGCCAGGTCGAAGGGGTCGCCGCGTCAAAAAACTCGTCCTGTTCTCTCTGGATGAGCCGCCCGAGCTGGACCAATGCAGGCGGGGTCATGAGGCGGCGAGCCTGGGCGCCACCAGCACCCACGGGTGGAGTGCGGGCTCAGTTCGCGCAAACGCGACGAATCGCACCTCGGCGCGCGCCAGCGCGCGGCGCACCTGACTCATCGACAGATCGAGGATGGCCGCGATATCCGAAAGCTCGTGCTCACAGAAGAGCCTCAGCACGAACACGGTACGCTCACGAACCGTCAGGCGATCGAGCACGCGGTAGGTGCTCTCGAGCAACCTGCTCGGTGGTGGTTCGAAGCGCCTCTGTGCCCGTGCGCCTGGCCAGCGCCCGCAGAACGGGATCATACGCGCAATCCGGCGTCGCCGGAGGTGCGCCATGCTCCGCGCAACCACCACGCTGGTAACAAACGTGCGGAGGGCCCGCGGATCACGCAGAAGTTCGAGTGAGTCGATGGCCATCCGCAGCGACTCGAAAATGATGGGCAGCGGATCGCACCCAGGACCAAGCAGACGCGTTGTCACTCGGTGAAGAGGCTCGCCGTGCCGTTCGATCAGCGCCTCGACAGCCCCCCTGTGCCCATGACGCAACGCAGCGACCAACCCCACCTCGGAGCGGGGAACCGGCATCGATATGACCTTGGCCGGCGTGTTGCGGCTCACATCGAGGGAAGTACCACCAGCGGCGACCATGCTTCGTCCTCAGTAAGTGACTTCTCGAGGCCCAAATGGGTCATGGTAATTCGGGCACCGAGACATTGATTCAATGCCCCAAAGCCATCGATTGGATCAATCGGAATTCGGAAAGCACAAATCTTCAATGATGTTAGGCTGTTACGCTCAGCCGGGAGCCGGTCCAACAATCCCAACCACGGGCAGGTATCAGCCTCTCCACCCATTTCCGCCTGTGGATGTGGAAAACCACATGCCTGCCAGGCTCCACCGCAGCTTGGGACTACCGTGACTGGTATTCCGATGATGGCAGCGCGGCAAGCCAAGCGAACAACTCGTCGTCGGATAAGACATGATCGCTGGTTTTTGCGAAGGCGAGGAGCCGATCAGTGAGTTCGGGAGTGAGCAGAACCCCGTGCTGGTGCAACCAGTGGCGCGCGTTGGCGTGGCCTGAGCATGCCCCCACGCATATCTCCTGCGAGCGGCCTAGCACCGAGGCTGGAATGCTGGTGTACACGAGGTCGGCTAGCTCCGACTCCCCGCACAGAGCAGCTTTCTGGATCGCCCGCGCGTGCACACCAGTCGCGGTGCGAAATGCGTCACGACCAACCACAGGGTGCTTCGGGGAGATGTTGATCCCAAGCGCATCAGCCATGGCAGTGGTGTACCTCCCCACCGCAGCCAGACACTCGCTCGGCAAGAGCTTTCCGAGCACCCAGTTCGCAACCAAGAGTTCGAGCGCCGTGTTCCCCGCCCGTTCACCCTCCCCGAGCGCCGTCGCGTGCACCACGTCTACCCCCGCCTCATAGGCCGCGAGCGCGGTTGCGAGCCCCAGCCCACGGTCGTCATGGCCGTGCCAGTCAAGTCCGACCGAACCTGCGTGGTGGCGGAGCAGGTGTTCGCGTGTAAGCTCGACTAACCGCGCGGCTCCCCCCGGCATCAACGCACCCGTGGTGTCACACAGGCAGATCCGCGACGCTCCCCGGTCGAGCGCAACCGAGACGTAGCGAAGCAACCTCTCCGGCTCGGTGCGCGATGCATCTTCAGCAACGAAGCAGAGCGGCAACCCCAGTGCGTGCCCCCGACCAAGCACCTCCGCAATCCTTTGCTCCACCTCTCGATCCGACCAACCCTCGGCTCGTGCACGGATAGCGCTAGTGGGAAAAAACAAGTAGCTTGCCACCGGATGACCCACGCCCTCACACAAACCCACGATCGCCTCCAGATCGACCTCGCTCATCCGCCCCGAGACAAGCGGCGTGAGCCGAAGCTTCTGGTCATCTATGCGACGCACCAGCTGGGCGGCATCCTCCCAAACCCGCGGTGAACTTGCCGGCATACCGACATCTACCCGAGTCACACCCACCTCCGCCATCACCTCGAGCAGAGCACACTTCACTGCGAGCGAAGGTTGCCTCACCGACGGGCTCTGCAAGCCATCACGCAGCGTCTGATCGAGCAGCTCTGGTCGCGGACGTGTAGAAGGGGGATCGTATTGGAACCGAAGCACTCGGTCTTCGCTGGATGGTGCCGGGTCCAACGACGCAGGGAAAGGCATGGCCGCACTCTTTGCCACGACGCATGCCATGGTACAGGGCCGGGCTGGCGTCCAGAGAAATCCGGTAGAGGTGTGGGGCAGGGAGGGCTCGGACCAGAAGCCTGTGGCATGGTAGGGTCATGTCATTGCGACGCGACAACACGACCCTGAGGCGCCGACGGCTCGACGCGGAAATTGGTCGGATCGAGCGTGATGGCCCGTTTCGGCTCGCACTGGCTTATCCCTCCCCTTACGCGATTGGGATGAGTTCGCTCGGGTACCAGACCATCTATCGACTGGTCCAGAGCTCGGAGTGCTGGTCCGCACACCGCTTCTTCCTGCCAGAAACTGGGCAGACCGAGCCCGAGGCCTATCTCGCCTATGAGTCGAGCCGCCCACTCAGTGACTTTCCGGTGGTGGCGTTCAGCGTCGCCTACGAACTCGAGCTCGCGGGATTGCTGCAGATGCTGGAGGCCGCGCGCATTCCGCTCTGCCGAAGCGAGCGCAGCCTAGCCCACCCACTGGTGGTGGCCGGCGGCCCATTGACCTTCGCCAACCCCGATCCGCTCCGCCCCTTCGTCGACCTCTTGGTGCTCGGTGAAGCTGAGGAACTCATGCCGTGGTTGCTGGCCCGAATCACCGACGTGCGGTCGCGCGAGGCGCTGTTGGATGAGCTAGCGCTGCATCCAAACTTGGTGGTGCCCAGCCGACCCGACCAAGAGACCAAGGTGGCGGCCCGCGTGGGCGTCGAGCATCTGCCTGCCACGAGCGTGATCCGCACTCCTCTGGCCGAACTCTCCAACATGGTACTGATCGAGGCTGAGCGCGGTTGCTCTCGGAGTTGCGGATACTGCGTGATGAGCCGACACAATCTGGGAGGTATGCGACTCTGCGACGTGGAGCGCATCTGCGCGGCGATCCCAGAGGACGCCCACCGCGTTGGATTGGTGGGGGCCGGCGTCAGCGATCACCCGCGGATCGCGGAGTTGGTCCGGCGACTCGCCGATCGAGGCCTTTCGGTTGGGCTCTCGAGTCTTCGACCGGACCGTCTGAGCGAAGCACTGGTAGAGGCTCTGGTCGACAGCGGATGCCGCACGTTGACCACGGCGCTCGACGGGTCGAGCCAACGGCTGCGAGAACGTCTCGACCGTCGGTGTACCGCCGACCATTTCCTGGACGCGGCACGGCTTTGCCGACGCTTGGAGCTGCAGAGGTTGAAGCTCTATCTGATGCTGGGATTACCCGAAGAGACGGACGCAGATCTCGACGAGTGCGCAGTCTTGCTCGAGGAACTGTCGCGGATCACACCGCTTTCGGTTGGCATTTCCCCCTTCTGTGCCAAACGGCATACGCCATTCGAGGGGACGCCCTATGCCGGGATCACCACCATCAAGAAGCGGCTCGACCGACTGCGTCGCGCACTCCATGGTCGCGTAGAGATTGGCGCGACCTCCCCCAAATGGGGCTGGGTGGAGCGCGTTCTCTCAGGTGGTGGTGAGGCGGAAGGCCTAGCGGTCATGGACGCGGTCCGAAGAGGTGGCGACTTCGCCGCCTACCGGCGCGCCTTTGAGGCATTGGGCCACCGCGGAGGGTGAACGAACGCGGCTACTCGGGCACAACCACCCGATTGTGCTCCCGCCCATACTCACGCACCAGCCGTCGCACGTCATCCAGATCGAAGGGCTTCTCGATCCGAGGGTTCTTCACCCGAGCCAAGAACTGGGCAGCACGCTGGGTGAAAGCGCCACCCGTCATGAATATCAGGCGGTCTTCCAAACCGCCACCTCGAGCGAGCAGCTGTTCGTAGAGGTCCATCCCGGTCACCTCGGGCATCAGCAGATCACACAGCGCCAGATCCACCTCTCCATCGGCCAAAGCCAGATAGGCTCGCTCGGTGTCGGTGGTGATCTCCACATCGAAATCGTCAGCGAGGATCCGCGCAAGAACGTCGGCCACCGCGATCTCGTCGTCGATAACGAGGATCCGAAGCCGTCGGCTTGGGAACGGCGAGGCCAAGGGGACCCGAAGGGGCACAGGCAGGACAAGGCCAGGGGGAACGGCTGGAAGACTCACAGTGAAGGTGGTTCCAACCGTAGGCTCGCTCTCGACGCCAATCGCACCACCCAGCCGAGTGACGATGCCGTGTGAAATCGGGAGGCCAAGCCCAGTTCCCGAGCCGACCGGCTTGGTGGTGAAGAATGGATCGAAGACATGGGCCAGATGCTCCCGACGAATCCCAGGCCCGTCGTCGACAATCCGAATCGCGACGGGCAGAGCCGGGTTACCGCTCTCTTGCACCACGATTCGAATCGTCCCACCACCCGGCGACTCACCGAGGGCCTGGCAGGCGTTGAACAGGAGATTGACGAAGACCTGCTCCAACCGTCCCGAATGGCCGAGCACCGGCGGCACCGCCCCAAGATCGCGCTCGATCCGCACCCCGCTGGGAATATGTGGAGCGATCACAAGAAGGGCCCGCTCCAGGACCGCACACAGATCGACCGGCGCGAGCTGTTCATCGTCGGACCGAGAAAGGAGCCGCAGATCGCGGACGATGTTACGCACCCGCTCCGCGCCGTGCTGGGCGTCTAGCAGCCGCTCAGCCAACCCGGCGAGCCGTTCCGGTGTGTGACGATTCTTGGCAAGTTCGCGCTTCAATGAATGGATGTTCAGCAGGATATAGGACAGTGGGTTGTTGATCTCGTGGGCTACTCCGGCGGTCAAGGTTCCAAGTTCGAAGAGGTTTGCCCGTGACTTGTCACTCGCCCTCGGCTCCTTCGGCGTGACTGCCGTCGCAACCAGTAGCAACACAGCCGGTCGCTCGTCCTGCACCATGGGCAGCAGTTGCCAACCTATCCGTCGCACGAAACCCTGGCTTGCTCGGAGCGGCCAGCGGTCGGTTACGCAACCGCAACCCGACAGGGCCTCGCCGATCACTGTCATGGCGCGCGATGGTGACTCGTCGTGCAGGTGCTTGGCCAGCGTCAGAAGATCGGGCAGTCCTTCTGCATCGAATCCAAACAATGCGCGCGCCGCAGCATTGGCCATTCGTACCTGCTCGCTGTCCACAATCAACACCGGTTCGGTTGCCGCGGCCACGAACCTGACCACGGAGTCGTGGGCCTTCTGGCAGGCGTGCTCAGCCCGTGCCTCCCGATCTCGAGGTATCAGCAGGTGCACGCGCCGGCTGAACCCTGCGTGCTTCACCACCACCGCCCGCCACACCACCGGCCTCCGCTCACCATCAGCGCCCAGCAAGGTTCCGGAGATTTCTGACTGAAGCGAGGGCGCTGCCTCACTGGCTGGCCCCTCGATGACAGGATCGTGGGCCACGAACCTCATCCCGCCGAACCAGAGCGGGACAGCTCCCCCAAACCCAATCCTATCTACCTTTCCCTGACACAGCTCCTCGGCCTCCTCACTTGCAAACACGCAAGTCTCGACCGACCCGCTCCCTAACTCTGAGATCAAGATGCCGTAGCGAACTCGGTCGGCACAAGCCAGAAGCGCCCGAACCAGGGCTCCTTCGTCGAATTCGGACATCCTGAGAGGGACCGCCATCAGCGTCAACCCCAGTGTATCAGAAGTCGACCCCGCGAATAGCGCTGGAAAACCAGCCGGGCTGGCGTAAGACTAGCGCGAGCGTGAGCCTCAATCGAATCGGCCAACTCGCGATCGCGGTTTTCGCCTCGGTGGCGGTCTTCTCCTTCACCAAGATGGCGGAAGACAGCGAGCGCCGGCGGGTGTGTGCGCCATTGTGCCTGGTTGAGCCCGCCTACGCCAACCAGAACCGTCGCGCGCCTGACTTCGAACTGCCGGCTCTCGACGGCGGCAAGCGACGCCTGTCAGATCATCGGGGCAGGCTGGTTGTTCTGAACTTCTGGACCGAGAGCTGCAAACCCTGCCTCGAAGAGCTGCCCAGCCTCGCGCGCTTCGCGGAGCGCTTGAGCACCAGCGGACGAGGGGTGGTGTTGACCATCAACACCGATCCCATCCCGACCGACGTCCACGCCAAGTTGCGCGCCGTGCTCGGGCACGAGCACCTGCCCTTCGAGGTCTTGCGGGATCCGGAGCTTTCCGTAGTAAAGGAGCGCTTTGGGACCACTCTCTACCCCGAAACCTGGTTCATTGATGCCGACGGGCTCATCCGCGCACGCATCGATGGCGCGCGCAACTACGATCAGCCACTGTTCTTGGACTTGGTCGAGAGCCTCTCGGCACCACTCACCTGCCCGATCGTCTTCTCGCGCGGTGAGGCGCGGGGAGCACACGCGCCTCTGTGCGATGAGTTCGTGCGCTGAGCCTGGCTGTGCTCAATCTCCGCGGTACTCGCAGCGCGACTCGCAGGTCTCGAGCACAATCACTGACTCGAGCGACGGCAGAGGGCCGATCAGTCTCTCCCAGATGAAACGTGCCAGGTTTTCACTGGTTGGGTTCGACAAACCGTCGATCTCGTTCAAATAGCGATGATCGAGCTGCTCAGTCAGGGCCCGGCAGGCCTGATCAATCTCGGCATAGTCAATGAACCAACCGAGTTGTTCATCGACGGGCCCACGCACCGTGACCTCCACTCGAAAGCTGTGTCCGTGGAGCCGCGAGCACTTGTGGGAAGCGGGAACCTGGGGCAGGCGGTGGGCAGACTCGAAACCGAACTTCCTGGTCAATCGAACCATCATCACTTCATGTCCTTCCGAATCAGAGGCTCTCCGCTCAGGAACGCCCACCGTTTCCAAGGGAAAAGGGAACAGGGCGCTTATCGGCGAGCAGAACGTCCCACCAGCCGAAACGGATCGCCAGAAGGTGGTCCAGCTGCCAGGTACCACTGTCGATAGCATCTCCCTTGCCTCGCGGCAGGCTGCTGAGCGAGTGGTCAGGCAGGCAGTACGCAGCTTTCGCCGCCGACTTCAACATGTGCAACACCCCATCACTGAATCCGCTACCCGCATAGGCAATCATGCCGGGCAAGCCCAACTGCTCGAGGTCAGAAAGAGCATAGGGGATCTTCTCGTCGGCGGTACCAATCGAATCCTGGTACTTGCACTCGATGGCCATGGCCCGGTTGCTCGAGGGGTGCAAAAGTAAGAGGTCGAGGCGCCGCTGTTTACCGATGATTGAGAGGCCCGCTCCTACCTCCTCGTAAACCAGAAGCCCGCGCTCACCGTAGACGGCGCTGACATAGCGAGCAATCAAACGACGGTAGTCGGTGCCGGTCATGGGAAGAGGAAGGGTAGCGCAGGTTCACGAGCAGCAGGAGCGCTAGGACAGAAGGCCGAAGCGCGCCCGGTGCTCCCGCACGAAGCCGAGGTAATAGTCGGTGTCACGGTGGCTCTCCAACTCGCCCCGCTCGATCTCCCCCTCCAGGCCCCGTTTGATCTCCCCGATCAGCCGACTCGGTGGGAGACCAAATGCGGCCATCAGCGCGTCACCGATCCCTGAGGGCAACGGCGGGACAATGGCGTCTTGGGCGGCAAGCTCCTTCACGCGGAGCTCCAGGTTGTCGATCACTTGCAGCCCAGCCCGCCGCTTCTCGGGACGCTTGGTGGTGATATCGGCGCGGGAGAGGGCGAGCAGCCGGGGTAGGTCCTCCCCCATTTCCTTGTGAAAACGACGCACCGCACTGTCGGTCCAGTCTTCCTGGTACTGACTCGCGCGAAGATGGTGAAGGATGAGGAAACGGACACTCTTGAAGAGCGGGCGCTCGTCGAAGAAGAGCCCGAGCCGACGCTCGAGCTTGTCGAACATGCGGCTTCCCACCTCGGCGTGACCGAAGAAGTGCACCTCGCCCTCCTCTGAGATACTCCGGGTCTTTGGCTTGCCGATGTCGTGCAGCAGCGCCGCCCAACGAACCGGAAGGTCGCAGGTGGCCTGGCAGACTACCTGCTTGGTGTGGCGCCAGACATCCTTGTGACGCCACTCACCATCGCCAAAGCCAACCATTTTTTCTATCTCCGGCATCAGCGCCCGGAAGACCCCTCCATCCTTGAGCGCCTCGAGTCCAAGATCGGGATGGGGTGCCACGAGCACTCGGTCCAGTGCAGTACGGACCAGCCGCCGATCGAAGCTCTGCGGTTCGAGTGCTGCGATGACGAGAGGAGGCTCGAGCGAAGACTCGACGCCTTCGGCGATCGCGATCGCCACCTCGAGCACTTGGGCGAGGGGGGAGGAGGAGGGGGAGGAGGAGGGCGGCATCGGGAGCGGAGGGAAAGGGCGGCCTTTGGGCCAATTCTGGACAGCGAAGCCAGGCTCTAGCACGGGGCTCGAAAGCTCGGGTGACCGCCAGGCAGGGGAACCTATGCGACAACATGGGCCTTCCCGGGGTCGACGCGATAGGCTTCGACCGCCGGTCTCATGCGGAAGCCCAAGGATTCGTCAAGCGATGGACAGGTCGAAAGCCGTCGATCGCTGTTCCCGCCACGGCTTGCCCAGGTATTCTGCGTGTTGTTTGGGGTGATCGGGCTCGTGCCTCTCTGCCTCACCCTGGTGCTCCACACGGCGGCAGCGAAACACTGGGCTGAGCGTAAATCTTCGGATATATTGAAAGAACAGCTCGGGATCACCGCGCGCTTCCGCGCACGTCTGGCCCTTTGGCCCCTGTCGTTGCAAGTAGAGAACCTTGAGGTGGCCAGCGTGGGTGGGGGCGGGCCCGCCCTTACGGTGAGCCGGATCCAGATTCGACCGCGCCTCATGTCACTCCTCGCGGGTCAGCTGGACGCCGGCGAGGTGCTCATCGAACGTCCCGTGCTTCGACTCACCGTCGCAGGCGGTAAGGTCACCAACCTCACCTACCGCCTGCCCGAGAGCCGCGGCCCGTCGCACCGCCCAGTCAAGACCCCCTTCTCTGTCGCATCGGTCACCGAGGCACGCCTCTTGCTCGACCTGGATGGTCGACGGGTTGAAACCGGTGCTTTCGATCTGGACGTGCACGCGGACCCCAAGGCAGCCTTCGAGATCGCTCTGCACCTCGGCGAGAGCCACATCACGGACCGTCGCGAGCGGCAGTTCGCCGACGCACCACCCCTGCAGGCGGTGGATGAGGATGTCTTGTGCGAACTCGACGCGCGTCTGCGGATCACCACAACTGAGATTCTGGTGCGACGCCTGGCTCTGCTCGGCATGGTCGATCTCGATCCGCGGCCGGGCACGGCACCGCGCTGTGACAATCGCAGCGAGAGCGCCGAGCGGCAACGCTTCGCCCTCCGATTGACCGAGTTTTCCAGCACACTAGCCAGATCGCCGAAACTCGAAGGACAACTGCTCACTCAGCTTCCGGTGCCCCTCGTGAACCGCTTCGTCACCTTCCTTCCCACCGAGGGCTGGGTGAAGCTCAACGGCCGACTGAGGTACGACGGCAGCACTCGTCTCCCTGAACTGACCGCAAAGCTGTTGGGGGGCGATCTCAAACTCGAGCGCTACGCCTTGGGAAAGGAGCTGGAGGCCGACATCACGCTCGAGAAGGACGAACTCACGATTGGTGAGGCGAAGATTGGGATGGCTAACGGAACCACCTTCGTACGTGGGGTTCGGCTCGCACCCTTCGCACCCGGCGTGCCTTTTTTCGCGCGCGAGGTCGAGGTGGTGAACGTCGACTTTCCTGGCCTGATGCGGGATCTTGGGGTAACGCCGAACACGCTGGTCGCATGGGATTTCGGGGAAACCAAAGTGACCGAACTCGAGGGCCACCTAGCACGAGTGGAACTCGAGGGGCGCCTCTCAGCCAATACTCGTGACTTCGAGGTCACGGATCGGGCCTTCAATGACCCGACCCGGCGCCGCATGATCGGGGTTCCTCGTGCACGCATCACCGGGCGCTTCGTGCTCCGCCCCACCGCCGTCGAGTTCCGTGATACCCAGGTGGATTTCGGCAAGAGCCACCTCGACACCCGGCTGGTTGCGATCGGTTTCGACAACACCCTCACCATCTCCGTCGGCGAGCAGAGCGTTCTCGAACTCGCCGACGTAAGCCCGCTCGCCGCCATCCCCCTCTCCGGCCGCGCACGACTCGGCGTTGAGCTAGCCGGAGATTCGAGCGATCCTTTGCTCACCGGAAATCTGTCGATACAGAACTTCGTTTTCGGCGGCTTCGGATTCGGTGACATCCTGACCTCCGAAGTTCGCTTCCGACCGCTGTGGCTCGAGTTCTCGAACCTCGCCGCGAAGAAGAACCAGAGCGCGTATCGTATCCCCTCAGGTCGCCTTGATTTCGACACGGCCGCGACCGTGGTCGTGGAGGCCAGAGCCGAGAGTTCGGGCTTCGAGATCCGCGATTTTCTGGAGATCTGGCAGCTCGAGTCCGACCCACGATACGCCGAGCTTGCAGGAACCACCGGTTTCTCATCCGATATCCGCTACGTATTGGGCGGACCCGACGATCGTTGCGGGGGGGGCATGCTCGCGGTGGACGGCAAGCTCGAGCTTCAATCGGCGCGGCTGTATGGAGAGAACTACGATGGCGGCGCGAGCAGCATCAAGCTGCGCTGGACCGATCGCGATGCGGGTTTTCTTGGTTTTTCCCTGGAGGTTCCGAGCTTCGCACTCCGCAAAGGTCGGGGCGTGTTGTTCGGGTCACTCGAGGTGAGCGAAGGCGCACGGCTCTCCGGGCAGGCAGTAGCCACCGCCGTTCCCCTCTCTCGCTTGGATGGTCTCGGTCCGCTCGGCCGGGCCTTGGATGGTGAAGCATCCGCTGTCGCGACGGTAGGTGGTACATTGGACGCGATGGCACTCAACGCGGAGGTGGCCATCACGCCAATTCGACTCGGGATGTCGACTCTCCCCGCCTCGCGCCTCAGCGTGGCGTTGGTCCCGCGGACACCGGCGCGGGTCAGCACCGGGAAAACCCGTTGCGGGCGAGCCATTCCAGGACCGTTCGAACCCGAGCGCTACGAGCGTGATCTAGCCGAAGGCGAGTATTTGCTCGACGGTATGCTGTTCGGAGGTGAAGTCGTACTCGACGATCTTCACATCACCGCGCAGCGCGCCCGTCATGCTCGCGGCCGCATCCACCTGCGAGAACTGAACCTAGCAGGCCTCGGAGATCTCTTGGCAGCGGCGATGAACTGGGATGAGCGGGTGGCGGGGCACCTGACCGGCAGCCTGTCCCTCACCGATCTGCCATTTGTGCAGCCCACTCAGACCGAGGCAACCTTCGAACTCGGCGAGCTGGTGCTCCGCCGCGGGGAGTTCGCAGCGCAGGTAACGAGCGAGCACGAACCGCTCTTCATCGTGAAGGATGAACTCAATGTCCCAGCCCTGCTCATCCGCAGCAATCCGAAAGGAAAAGGGGGACTCGCGCTCCGGGCCCGAGGCAAGCTCACCGGGCTCAGCTCGCAACCCAAGGTGCGCGCCGCACTCGACCTTGAAACCATCGACCTCAGCCAGTTCGCGCCGCTCTTTCCTGGCCTTTCGCGACTGGAGGGGAGCGTCAGTGCAAGCTTCGCGGTCGACGGCGAACTCAGCCACCCGAACACGGTGGGACACATCACGGTCGACGGCGTAGAACTCGGGCTTCGTCGTTTCGATCTGCCGCTCACCAACGCGCGTTTCACGTTGGACGTGGCGGACAACCAGATCAAGATCAAAGAGGCGCGCGGTGAGCTCGGGACCGGCACCATCCAGCTCTCGGGAGGTGCACCCCTGGTTGGTCTGGAGCTGGGGATGACTCGCCTCGAACTCGATGCCAAGGGCGTAACCATCCCGGCTGAGCTGGGAGCCGAGGGGGTGCTCGATGCCCGCCTCGAAACCGTCTTCGATCCGCGGGCAGCGGTGATTCGGCCACGAATCAAGGGACAACTGCTGCTCGATCAGATGCGCTACACGCGTGGCGTCGCGCTCTCCGCGGACGTGACGAGCCTTGCTCAACGCGGCCACCGGAGCGAGGTCAGCGCCTACGACCCCTCCGACGACCTAGTCGATCTCGATCTGGTCCTGCTCGCCAAAAGCCCGCTTCGCGTGCAAAACGGCCTGATCGATGCACAGCTGGTCTTCGGTCAGGAGGGGCTGGAGCTGCTCGGCACCAATCAACGCTTCGGGGTGCGGGGCACGATCCGCACCCTCACCGGCGGTCGGATCCAACTGCGTCAACACACCTTCGAGATCCGAGAGGGAGCGATCCGCTTCGACGACTTGACCCGGATCGCACCACGCGTCGACGTGCGCGCGGTCACCGACTACCGGCGCTACTCCACGCAGTCGGGGGCGAGCGAAACCGCTGGGCAGAATCCGACCAACGGAGCGATCCCAACCGGAAGTGGCGTGGCCACCGGCGGACAGTGGAGAATCACCATGCACGCTCACGGAGATGCCGAGCAGCTGCGCGTCGATCTGACCAGCGATCCACCTTTATCCCAGGACGACATCTTCCTTCTGCTCACGGTGGGCGTGACCCGCACCGAGCTCGACCAAGCGCAGAACACCAATGTGAGTTCGAGCATGGCCCTGGAAGCCCTCGGCACCCTGACCGGTGCCGATCGGGCAGTGACCGACACCATCCCGCTCATCGACGACTTCCGCTTCGGAAGCGCCTACTCGTCGCGCACTGGTCGCACCGAGCCCACCGTGACCATCGGCAAGCGTTTGGCTGAGCGGATCCGCGCGACGGTGACCAGCGGCCTCTCCGAGACTCGAGAGGTGCGCTCCAATGTGGAGTGGAAGCTTGACTCACAGCTCAGCGTCGAGGGCAGCTACGATAACGTGAACGACATCTCGAGTTCTCAGCTGGGCAACCTGGGCGCCGATGTGCGCTGGCGCGTCGAATTCGAATAGCCGCACCGAAACCTACATCGGCACCCGATCTGCGTGAGCACAGAGGGCTCGAGGCAAAAAATCTGCTCTGCGCGAAACCCGGGCGTCCGTTCTCACGTTTGCGCACAGCGCCAGGACGAAAATCCCTTGCCGAAAACCGAAGGAGAGTGAAAACCTTAGCCCTTCGCCCGCTGATGAAGGTTCGACTCCTGAACTCGTGGCACCGCATGAATCGTCCCCCGATTGGGTGGGTGTTGTTTGGTCTTCTGACCCTCTCGGTCGGTGCGATTTGGTTCGCAGCCAGCCAACGCGTCACCTATCACCTGCTGCGCCGGGCTCCGGTCCCCACCCTCAAGGTGCTGGTGGGTTGGAAGAGTGAGCCGCTGACCCAAGGTGCGAGCCCGCTCACACCTGCGCTACGTCGGCAGGGCTACAATGAGTGCAACCCCTTCGACTTCGTGGGGCTGGGGCCGTACGCGCCCTACCGAAAGCTCCGGGTCGGACGGATCGCCATCCCCCAGCGCGGCGGGCACACCAAAGATTTTGGCTACGATGTGCTGGTCCATTTCCACGGGCACAACGCCATGCGCATGACCCTGGCCCAGGTGGCCAAGGGGGTGTCGTTCGTTGGCATCGATCTCGGTAATGGCAGTGGCCCATATTCGGACGAGTTCGCGAGCCCCGACGCATGGCCGGCGCTCCGCGAGTCGATCGAGAACGCGCTGCGCGCGCACAGTCAGCAGCCCAAGGCGCATATCCGTCACCTGGGTCTGATGGCGTGGAGCGCAGGCTACGGTGCCGTAAATGAGATCCTGAAGCGCCACGCCGAACAGATCGACGCCGTGGTCTTGCTGGATGGTCTGCACGCCGGGTGGGATCCGAGCCGCACCACCAAACGGAGCGTCAATGACGTGGCTGCGGGCCCCATCCAACCTACGTTGGAGTACGCTCGGCGAGCCGCGCTCGGAGAGAAGCTCTTCATCTTCTCGCACTCCGAGATCGATCCTGTCACCTACCCCTCCACCTCGCTCACCGCCCAATTCCTGCTGCGAGAGCTGGAGGTGCCGAGCAACGCGGCGTCCCAACCTGCGGGTAATTTTGGGCTTCTTTCGAGCGCGGACCAGAACGGACTTCACGTTTGGTCCTACGCAGGCAACGACAAGCCAGCGCATTGCACCCACTTGGGACACGTGGAGCGTGTGGTGCGGGAGATCCTCGAGCCGGCTTGGCAAACCCCGGCCATGGACCGCAACGTGCCGTTTACCCCAGCGCCCAAGCTTGGCGCGCCAGCGCCCGCTCAGAAGGTTGCGGGGGCGCGGCGCGGCGGGGTGTTGTAGACCGGCGGTTACTCGACGCGCTCGGCTCAGAAGTAGCTGTCGAGCGAGCCTACTTCGAGATCCCAAGCAGAAGCGTGATCGACCACCAAGTACGGCTCACTCACCCCAAAGCTGAAAGCCTCTCCGCACCCCTCCGGCCCTGCCACCGTCGCGACGGCACCCAGCTGGACCGAACCGTCATGGCCTCCGACGATGTCGGCCACTCGCGATCTTCCCTGATCAGTGTCGTGGGCTCCTCTACGGAAGCTGGGTGGTGTCAAGCTCCAGGTACACGACGTCCCGGAAGTCCACCGACCCCGCTGTGGTTCTGAGGAACGCCGCAGAGACTACCAGCGTGTCGCCGCGCAGGGTCACAGCCAGGTTCTGGCTGGTGGCCGCTCCTGTGACGGTGTCGATGGGAAATCTCAGATAGATCGGGGACAGCTCGGCTTCGGTGACTCGGCTCACCACGATCTCGGCGAACCCCACCGAATGTCGACTGTCCTCTTCGCACCGGCACATCAGCTCACCGGGACCGGCATTAGGAATGGTACTCCAGGAGCAATGCTCACTGTACACCCGAGTGTGATCGAGTGCGTAGTCGAGCCAGACCGTGACCAGAGCTCCTGACGCGGCTCTGAGGAGCTGCGGACTCTGCGCCAGCGCCGCGCTCGAACTCTGGCAGGTGACCGAGCCCGCGGAGCACTCGTAGGCCGTGGCCATGGTCTGGGTACCACTCGGGCAATCCTCGCCTCCGTAGGACAAGCTGGTGGCGTCCGCCAACCTACGCGCTTGCCAACTTCCATCGTTGGCTTGCTGCAGGATCCGCAACTCGTCATCCTCCCGAACCATGACCGTGGCTGGACCGGTGGTGCCAGACACTAGCTTGAACACCTCCCAGGGCGCCGACCTTGCATCACTTTGTGACGCGAGCACCGTGTCAGAGCCGTAAGCGAGCTCCCGGAGATGTAGTTCTACCGTGCTCGACGTCTCGTCGAGCACGTTCCCAACCAACATCAAGTTCCCCTCAGCACCTAGTCCAAGCATCGTGCCCGACCACCCCTCGAAATCCTCGAGGGTGTCACGCCAACAACCATTCTCCCAGGAGGAGAGAAAGCTGCCCGCATGGTAGCCGAACACATGCCGACGATGCTCATCCGCCACCAGGTAATCGTAAAGGGACACTCGCTCGTCGATCGGCTCTCGCACAGATCCGGAGGTCCAGCCGAGCTCGGCGCGATGCATCTCTACCAACCTCGAGTCGTCGGCGACGATTAGCCATGGTTCACCGGACTGGGTGCTCGCGAGCAGTGCCTTCCGACCGGGGAGCTGTTCGACACGATGACCGCCGGCCTCGAGGGTGATCAAACGGTGGCCGAGCTGGAGCACGGCCCCGTCGGTGGTGGGAAGGATGCGGTGCACCCCAGAATCGATATCGCAAGAGATCGACGAGGCCGCGATGATCGGACAGATCCCAAAGCAGGTGATCGCCGGATCGATGAGTCGCTCGGCTACCGTGCAGTCAGTGGCCGGCACGAACTCGCCCATCGGACTGTGCTCGCTGCACACTGGTTGCGCACCGCCGCTCGCCGCACTCTCTCCGCCGGCGCCCACGCCGCCCGAAGGACCCTCACCACCTGTCGCAGTTCTCTCGCCGCCCGCTCCCGCGCCACCCGCTCCCACGCCGCCCGAAGGACCCTCACCACCTGTCGCAGTTCTCTCGCCGCCCGCTCCCGCGCCGCCCGCTCCCGCGCCACCCACTGAACTTTCCTGGCTGACCTCGATCCCTCCACCACCCAGAGGGTCACTTCCTTCTTCCGGTGTGTCCACTCGACCTCCGCAACCAGAGAGCAGCATCAGGATCCCGGAACCGAGCGCCAGGTCACGCGTCGTCAACATACCGCCGCCTCCTCCCAAACTTGCCTCAGGGTCGAATCTTCCCACGGAAGGCTCCTCTCATCCAGCATGAATCACCCTGGCCGCTCACACACCGCGGTGCGTCGCGCTGTTCTGCGGGGCGATGCCGGGCCGCTCGCCACACCGAACCGCCAGCGATGACCACAGCCGTGGTCCGCTTCTCGAGCAGCGCTCCCTTCACTCAGCGAGGAGCGAGCTCATCCAGGCCACGTCTGGGAAGGAGGTCTCGATGCTGGCGGCCCATTGTTCATCGGTCAGGCGCTGGTGTTCTCTGTCGATGAGCTCACCGTAGCTCATCACCACCCCAGCGTACGCTCGTGGACCCGTGCAGGTCTCCGCCGTCACCACCATCAGCCTTGGCGTGCCGGTACCCACGTGCAGCACCCCACCATCCTCGGAGGGATTGGTGTGAACATCAGCCACCGTCGGATCGTACTCGAACCCCATGTTGGGGTCGACGAAGAGCCGGAGGTACCAGCCAGCAAGCTCGGTCCGGTGGGGGCCGCCGCAACCGGTGCCCTCGTTCCAAGTAACGGCGTCGTTGATGAACTCGAGCAACTCGGCGGAATGCGCGGTGCCAGACCTCTGGTTATGGGCCATCGCTTCGAGGTTCGCGGTGACCGCCTGGAAGTTGGTGGCCCAAGTGTCGACCGTGGTCTTGAGAGAGTCGGCGCTGGTGGGCAGCGCCTGGATCACGGTGCGCACGCCCTCCACCAGCCTCCCCAGGCGCCGGTAGAACTCGGGGTAGGGATCGACGAAGGCGTCGGGAAACTCACAGGGCGGGCTGTCCGTGTAGGACTGTTTGACGTAGAGGATGGTGTCGTGGCGCAGTTCCGCCCAGGAGCCGAGCTGGGCGGAGAGGATCCGCGTCTGAAACGCGGGCGTGAGCGCCATGCTCGGGAGATCGAGGGAGTCGCTCGGGGAGAGGCTCCGGAGGGCACCGAGCCAATGGGTGTACACGCTCCCCTCCCAGTAGGCGTCTTCGTGAGCGTCCACCAGGGTGCGCGTCCTCGCGAGCCCCCCAACATAGGAAGTATTCGTGAACTCGGGAGAGAGGAGCGGCAGTGCGTAGTTGTTGCCGAGGGCGGCAAAGGCCACATCCAAGGGATTGGGCATGAAGCGGTCAGCGATGCGGGAGTAAGTCACGTTGACGAAGGTGTGGCTGTCCACCGTGTAGCGTTGGCCGAAGAGCAGAAAGCTGCGATCCAGGGGGAGGGTGCCCGAGGGCTGGAAGCCCAAGCGCATGATGCGGCTGGCGATCCGCTGCGCTCCCCAGTTGCCCCGCACTATCTCGTCGATGATCTGCTGATTGGAGAGGGACGTCGACTCCGCCAGGGTCGACACTCCCAAGGCCGCCAAGAAGTCGCGAAAGTCCTTGGGCGTCATGCTGTCGTGCTCGCCGATGAAAGCGGTGATGGTGGAGTCGATCCGCTCGTACCGCGCGTACTCCGACTCCCCGAGGAGCTCGGTGAGTGCCGCGGCGGCGTTGAACTGGCGACGAGAGAACACCTGGTCCCCGTCTTCTTCCTCAGTCCCTATCAACCGCAGATCCACCCGACCCAGCCACATCATGGCCTTGAAATATCGAGCGAGGAGCTCATTGTCAGTGTAGTGACCGCGAGGCACGAACTGAGAGAAGTCCTCCTCCCGCTGACCGCCAAAGAGCGAGATCTCTCGAGTCCCCGAGGCCTCGGTGGCAAGAGCATAGAGCGCCGCCGCCTCCGCCGGATCGGCGAGACCCACCGGGCTCTGCAGAGCCCCCCGGAGCAGACTCTCGGCCACGGTGAGGTACAGATCGGCGTCCGCTCCGGTCGTGGCATCAAGGCTCGAGCTCAGAAGCCGCCTGCGCATCCCCGTGACCATCTCCGTGAGCTCCGGGATGAGCGTCAGCATCTCGGCGTTCCGGAGCAGCCAGTCGAAGCTGGCATGGACGGCATCCAGCAGTGAGTCCGCCGACACGTACACGGGCAGATGGTCGGCGTAGATGGACCGATAGCCGTAGGAGAAGGTGGGGAACGCCACGCGCTTGGAGATGACCAAGCCCTCTGCCTTCAGCGTCGAAAGCTCGTTCTCGTTCAGGCCGAGCAGCGAGTTCGAAATCAGCTCCAGGCCCGTGGCAGAAGCCGGATCGTAGTTGAGCGAGAGTGTGGGGACCGGATAGGCCGCGATCAAGCCGTCACCATCCAGCGCGGCGCTCGAGGTGAGCGTCTCCTCGAGGGCCTGGTCGACCGCCTCGGTCGCGACCACGGTGCTCGTGGGTTCCTCCGGGACCGTATCGACGAGCCGGCCCCCGGCTCCGGTGTCACCCGCCGCACCGCCTTCCGCGACCGCTCCACCGACCCCGACATTCGCGGCTCCTGCCTCGGCGCTGGCGCCGCCCCTCGAGGGGCTTCCTGCCTCGGAGTTGCCGGTGCCTCGGCTGGGACCGGTTGGTTTCTCCTCATCAGGCAGGCAACCGAACCAGGGCAGGAGAACCATCAGGCAAACTCGAGCGTAACCAAGTCGCGACGGCATGAGGTTCCTCCCATCGACACGGGCAGAAACGAGCTTTTCAAGGACGCAGCCACCCACAAGCCCGATTCGTCACGGTTCCCCACCGCTGATGGTCTGTCAAGGCAAAGACGTGGGGACAACCGCGGTCGCCAACACCAAGCCAACCCGCTTCATTCTAGCTCCCGCCGGTGCAAGCCAGGAATACCGAGGCCTCCGGGGCTGGCGCTGGGAGGGCCGCGCTCCCCACGATCCTCAGCATGTGTTGCTCGGTCTCGTCGCAGGCGGCGAGCACCGCCGCGCTCCCCACCCCCGCCGCCGGATCCAGGTAGCAGAACCCAGGCCCGGCTGCGCTGGTCTCGATGCCGGGCGTGGTGAGACACGCCTCGCGCGCGGCACCGCTCAATTGGGGCAGCTCACAGAGGCAGAGCTCGGAGCAGCTGCTCTGTCCCTCGCCATCGCAGAGGTTGGCGCGAGCGACCGACAGGCGCACCGCTTGGTCGAGCTCGCCCACGACCGGCGCACGACCAAAGGCTGCGCAATCACAGGAGGCAGAACTCGGGGGAACCGCTTCGATCACGGCGCAGGGGATGGTCCCATCTCCATCTACCGTGAGTTCGCGCGGCATGCAGCCAGAGACCAGCTTGTCCTTCATCCGTGAGACGAGCGCGTTGGTCGCCGGATTGTAGCCGTAGCCAGAGCTCATGCGCTCGGCGATGTCGAGATTCTTCGGGCAGATGGAGGCCACCACCGCGTTGTCGCTGAGACCCGGGGCGCTGGCCCTCTGGTGAAACAGACGGAGTAGCTCGAGTTGTCGCACCGAGGGGTAGGCCTTGGCGGCGTATTGGGTGGTGCCGTAAGCACCAGTCACGGGATCTTGGCATAGGGGGCTGAGCGTGACTTCGGGTGTGTCCCGGGTGGTGCACGCGCAACTGGCGAGACGTCGCTCACAGACGGATGGCTCGGGCTCGACGGCACAGTCGACCAGACAGTCGATGGCCGCCGAGGTCGCGCCCTCCGAAAGGGGCTGCGAGAGATCGAAGGTGCAAGCGTACTGTAGATCACCCGTTGCCAGCCATTCATGCATGTTGATGGCGTTGGCATCGCGCATGGCGGATTCGGGCGCCGCGATCGCCTCGCCGGTGCGCGGATTGGTGCCGCTGCGCGGCGCCGTCGATTCTCTCATGTGCGGATCGTCCGCGACGTCTCCAGGACCGGTGGGGAGGATCAGATCCCAGTCGAGCTCGCTCGCGAGCTGGTAGCTGAGCGGGGTGTCGGCATCCAGACTCTGGTCGGTCGCCAGATCTTGCCACGGCACCCCGACGATCCCGGTCAGAAACACCATCTCCGGGCTCTTGCGCTCGAGCCCGGTCACCACCGCTCCCTCAGCCCTGGTGAAAATGGGGTTCGGGTACCGTGAGCTCGCCTGACTCGCATACCGGATCGGATCCTCGGCCTCGGTGACGCAGGTGAGCGCGTCGTTGTCGAGGCAGAGCTCGGGCTGGGTGAGCGCGTTCAGGTAGCGCTCGATGGGCATCAGAAAGTCGTACCCGAAGCGGCGCTTCTGCTCGTAGCAGCGGAGGCCCGAGAAGTCCGTACTCGCGTCCATTGCCCCGCCGTTCTGCTGACAGGCCACATCGGCGGAACAACCGCTGGGTCGGTTTTGGTCACTGTCAAACCAGCAGCTGTAGCAGCAGGGGCTGTTCGGATCGGTGTCGCAGGTGCTGGTCCCGCGACGCATGGCAGTAATGGTACCGGGGAGGAAGGCGATGCCGCTGTCCTTCAGCGAGCAGTCGTTCTCGTCGGACAGCATCGCTACCGCGAGCAGGGAATCCGGACGGAGAAAGCTCCTGCGCTGGGCGAGCAGGCTCTGGTCGACGCCATTTTCCGGATCGACCACCGAGCTTCGAATGGTGTTGCTGGTGGTATCTCCCGGGATCCGGAGATCGACGGTGAGCGGTGGCATCGGATCGACCAGAAACCTGTACCAAGCCTCCATGGTCATCTCGAGCCCACACCCGAGCTCCCCCGCCGCCATCACCAGGCTCCGAAACTCCTCGGTGCGGGTGGTGATCGCCGTGGTGTACCCCTCGCTGTCCGCGGCGCTCCAGGCCAGAAACTGGGGCATGTCTTCGGAGAGGCCGCTCCGCGTGGGATCGAGCGCACCGGTCAGCCAAGCGTGATCATTCTGGGCGATGTTCTCGGGCGTCTCGGCCGTGCCCTCGGGGCAGTAGTTGCCTCCGTTGTCGCCGAGCGCGGAGGTGACGAAGCCGATGTGGATGTCGGAGATGGGCGAGAACTCCTTCTGGTACTCGGCTCCGAGCCCTTGCTCCGCGCAGGAACGGTTGGGAGCGCTGGAAGCCACTCGCTCTCGGGTCGCATCGTCTGGCACGATACAGTCGGGGTTGGTGAGGCGCGCCAAGAGCTGGGGCACCGCCGCCGCCAGCACCTCCTGCTTGTCCCCCATCGAAAGGGAATTGTCGATCACGAAGAGCAGATCGATCTTGTCGGGGCGCGTGGCCGCCACTTGCTCGACGAAGAGAGACTCGGCACCCCCAGATGCAGCGCCGCCCACCGCGGACTCGCCGCCCAATCCGGTGCGGCCGCCTGCACTCTCCGTCCCTCCGGCAGCGGTCTCACCGCCCACTCCCGGGGTGCCCCCCGCGTTCCCAGTACCACCCGCGGTCTCGGCTCCGCCTGCCACGACTTCACCACCAATACCCATGCTGCCACCGGCACTCTCGGCGCCAGCCGCCGAAGGAATGCCGGCTTCACCCGTGCTCGTCCCGCTCTGGCCAGCCTCTCCCGTCTCGCCACCTGGGCCAGCACCGGCCTCGGCTTCGGGCTTGCCCGAGCCAGACTCGCCTCCACAAGCCACGCAAAGCCACGCCGCCAACAGCCATCCAAGCCTGAGGATCTCGCACCGCATGTCCAACCTCCGCGACAGAAAATGTTACAGAAAGAGGCCAACTTAGGCAAGCACACGAGGTATTTCCAGCATCGATCGGTGGTCGTTGGGCCGAGTCGGGGGCTCCGAGAGAGGCTCCGG
>CAYNEY010000075.1:0-21015 GCA_964396375.1 uncultured Polyangiaceae bacterium
ACAATTTTGTAAGTGATCGATTTTGCTGCGCAATCAACCTGATCCATGCTCTAGGCTGGGCAGACGATGGCGCGCTACCTCTACGCTTGGGAGATCGGTCGCGGCACGGGTGGCCTCGCCGCATTCCTGCCGGTGGCGCGGCGCCTCACCGAGCTTGGACACGAGGTTAGCTTCGCGCTCGCCGATCTCACCGAGGTGGAGGGCGCCCTCGGTCGTCGGGGCTTCTCTCTGTATCAAGCGCCTCTCCCGAAGGGTGACCCCTCGGCGCCGGCGGAACCGCGCAGCACGGCCGAGCTGCTCCTTCACCTCGGTTATGCGAAGACCGACGCGACGGTGGGCCTGCTCCGCGCGTGGCTCGAGCTGTTTCGGCTGAGCCAGCCCACCTGGCTCATCGCGCAGCAAGCCCCCACCGCGATCTTGGCAGCGAGGCTGGCACAACTGCCGGTCGCAAACTTTGGCGATGGGTTCACGCTGCCCCCCGCGCACCACTTCTCCGCCGACTTCTGGCCTTGGGCGCCAGCAGAAGAAGACCGACTCGATCGCGCTATGGAGCGTGCCCTCGACGCCATCAACCTGCTCTTCGGGCGCTTCGGTCGGCCCTCGGGGGCAAGCTTGCCGGAGCTCTTCGCAGGTGAGGCCCGCCTGCTCGTGAGCATTCCCGAGCTCGATCCCTTCGCGGAACTCCGCGGCTCCGAGCCCCACCTGGGCGTGCTCGATCCGGGGGTAGCCGGGCAAGAGGTGAGTTGGCCCAACGGCGATGGTCCCCGGATCCTGTTCCATTTCCCTTCGCGCCTCACCGACGTGCTCGGACTGATCGCCTCCCTCGACCGCCTCCGCGCGCAGTGCTTGCTCTACTGCCCGTGGATAGCCCCGGCTACCGCGAGCCAGCTCTCGACCGCAAGCCTTCGCGTCCACACGAAACCCATTCAGTTTGCCTCCCTCCTCCCCGGCGCCCATGCCTTCGTGGGTCCGGCGCGGACTGGGGTGGTCTACGACGCCCTTCGGGCGGGCTCACGCCTCGCCGTCCTTCCGCTTCGCAGTCGTGAGCGACTGCTCGCGCATCGACTGAGCACCCAAGCGCTGGCCAGGCTCGTGTCACCGGAGACGCTCTCGACCGAGCTCGAGCAGCTGCTCACAGAACCTCGTCCCTCCCCCCTCGCGGGTGAAGCTCGCCAGACGGTGTGCGAGCGTGTGGTCGACGAGGTCATAAGGTTGGTGTCCTGATGCTGCCACTCGTCTTCGCCTGGGAGCTCGGTGCGCATTTCGGCCACATCGGGCGGATGCTGCCGGTCGCTCTTCAGCTCCGCGCCCACGGCATCGAGACCTTCTTCGTGCTCCGCGATCTTTCCTTGGCCGAGCGCGCCCTTGGTCCGCACGGGTTCCGTTACCTGCAAGCTCCCATCGCCCTGCGCGACGATCCGGAACCCACGGGTGCCAGCTATGCGGCGCTCGTACGCCGCGTCAGCCTGCCCGAGCCCCGCACCGCCTTACCGCGCCTGCGTGCCTGGCAGAACCTCTTCCTGCGGTTGGGTGCACGCTGCCTTCTGGCTGATCACAGTCCGAGTGCTCTGCTCGCCGCCCGCGGGCTCGGCCTGCCCACGGCGCTCATCGGTCATGGCTTCCTCATCCCCCCCGATCGGAGCCCACTGCCACCCATCGCCCTGACCACCACGGCTCCCGAAGCCCGCTTGCATGCCGAGGAGCATTCTCTCCTCTCGGTGATGAACAGCTGCCTCACCCAGCTCGGTGGTCCAGCGCTCAGCTGTGTCAGCGAGCTTCTGCGCGGGCAGGCGCGCTTCTTGTGTGCCTTCCAAGAGACCGACCACTATCTCAACCGCTCCGCGCACGAAGAGTTCTACGGTCCCCTGTTCAACCAGGACCATGGAGAGCCTGCAACGTGGCCCGCGGGCTCCGGCCGAAGGCTCTTCGCGTACGTCACCTCGGCCCACCCCGATCCGGAGGGCTGCCTTGGGGCTCTCTCGCGCTCGGGCCACCGCGTGCTGGCCTACGCCCCCGATCTGGCTCCCGCGCTGCGTGACCAGCTCTCCCACCCGCACATGCACATTTCGGCTCGCCCGCTGTGCCTGCGCGAACTGCTCCACGATTGCGATCTGGTGCTCTGTGAGGGTGGCTTCGGGACCGTGCATGCCGCGCTCTTGGCTGGTGTGCCTCTCCTGCTCTTTCCCACCCAGGGCGAGCAACGGCTGCTCGTGCGTCGGCTCGCGACGCTGGGCGTCGCGAAGGTGGTCGAAGAAGAGCCAGGCTCCGTCGACTACCCCGGCTTGCTCGAGCGGCTGCTCAGAGACGGCACCCTTCGCGCCGCGGCGCGAAGCTTCGCGGTGCGGCACGCCGAGTACGACCCGGCCCAAGTTGCCGAGCGGATCGCCGCGGAGATCGCGGGGCTGGTCGGAGGGTAGTGGTTACCTCTCGGTGGTGGGATCGGTCACTTGCCCAACGAAGAGCACCGATCCCTGCCCACTACCGAGGGAGAACAAGAATGGCCGATCGAAGATAGCGGTCGGTGGACTGGACGGTGGCAGGTCAACACTCACCCCCACCACTGCCGTTGCCGACACAGCACGCGTGCCCACCTCATCGATCATGACCGCATTTCTTTGGACGAGCTGTTGAAGGCACACCCCAGCCGCGTCCGTGAGTAGGCCACCGAAGTCTGCGCGGCCACACTGGAACGCGTCAACCACCCCCAGACTCCCAACCACCGTGCCAAGATCCAGGTTGGAACCGTCGATCTCGAAAACCGGAAGGGTGAGTTCGACGTCGGTCGAAATGGCCTGGGCCCGCGCCTCGGCGAACCAAGCTTCGGTGAGCTCCCCACGGAGCGCTTCGAAGAGACCTGGCTCCGGAAGCACCAGAGTCAGCCCAAGCTCCCCGCCCGTGTAGGCGAGCTCCACCAACTGCCAACCTTCACCAGCCGCGTACCTGGACCGAATCAGCCCGGACATCATGGGTGCAGACACCACCGTGTCATCCAGCCTCGTGAAGGGACGACCAAGCGTGCTCGCCTTGTCGAAGGGCGTGGCCCAGGTGGCGCCGAGTGCCAGCACGCTCACCCCAAGGAAGGTCGTGTTGACAGGGAGTGAACCCTCGAGCAGCCCGGGAACTTGGCCGTTCGTCTCCCCGGCAACCCAGTCATTGATGGCCTCCGCGGCGCGAACCCCACCGAGATCGCTCAGCTGCACGCCGACTCCGTAGTAGGAGGCAAGACCGTCCAGATACTCGGACCGAACCTGTGCCTCATCATCCACCCACACACCCGCCGCAAGCCCGATCGACACCTCGGTCGGCACACCGCTCGATGAGACCCGAGCTGGGATCTTCGCTGCCTCCAGCTCCGTAGCCTGGCGATTGATCGCCGACTGGATTTGCTCGGCGGTCAACCCCGCTCCCAGCACCCCGTGGAGCTGCTGCTGTGTCTCGCCCTCGGAACCGAGGCTGACCATGCCCAGCACCTGCCCCAGGGAAAACGGCGAGACCGCGACGTTCTTGCCATCAGCACCCACCACCTTCAGCACCTCGAGACCCAACCCCTCCACCGCCGCGAGCACACGCGCGTATTGTTCGTCGTCGACCAGGAACTTGGTCTTCCGCGGTAGCTCGGAGCGGATTTCCTGAACGCTGTCCGCGGCGGAGTCCGGTTCCCCATCGGCCTGACAACCCAAGACCAGAAGAGCGCTGCCAAGGAGGGACAGAAGTTGTTTCGACATCACAATACTCCCTTCATCACGGAAGCAACATACTCTCGGACCACCCCGCATCGCGGCGGAGTTGCGCCTCAATCGGCACCGCAAGACTGCGCCCGAACACGCCTGGCCTCACTTGCGTCCTGTAGAGGCATGCCAGCTGAATCGTGACCACCTCATCCTTGCTCCGACTGCCGCTATCGAAATAGCCGCAAAGATCCAGACCCACAGATTCCGCAATCGACATCTTGGTCTTGAGCACCTCGAGGCGTGAGGCTCGGACTGCTGCGCTGGCCACGGGACGTCTTGTTGACGATGCGAGACCAAACTGACTCCAGTCGATATCCGCTCCTGCCAACTCTCCATCCATGCCGATGGCAATGGTCGCTCTGCTTCCGACACCAATGACTGGAATGCCATCGATCAAGCGCGCGAACTGGACGAGCATTGCGAGTATTGCAACATGACCAGCACCTTCGATCGGCCTCCCCTCGGCCATCGGCTGAAAGCCTTGTCGATGGTAGGATACCCGCATTGGAACCAGTTCCTCACCTTCAGCCCTTACAACCACGTCACCAAAGAACTGGTCCACGAGTTCCTGAGCACGAGCGACCGCCACCTGCTCGGACATCGATTCCTCAGGCGATCTGGGTCGCAGCGTTGCGGGATCACGAACCAGACGAACTGAACGGCCTTCACCGGACACTTCCAACGTCCATCGCTCCATCGAAAGGAAGAGAGTGTCTCCGGCTTGTCGGACAGCTGGGCCACCAGGGAACGCATGGCCTGATGCACTCATGGCCGCAACTACCTGGTCAGCCGTGCGCTCGTTACCGGGGCCCGGTAGTCGCTCCAGGTCTCTCGAGCGCCAGCGGGCGTGGTCGCCATCACGCGCCAGAGCACGCACTGTCTGCCACTTCGCAGTGTCCCTGGGAGTAACACGCTCCGCCTCGGCAAGCGCGTGGGCACCGAACGTTGCGAACGCCACTACCAGTAGGATCCGACCCGCCATCAGTCGCGCCATGTCATCCATCCTCTCACACTTCAGAAACACCCGACTATCGCCGGCTGTCGGTTGCCGTCGTCCCGCTCAGTTCACCGCATTGTAGCACGTGCACCCAATGTTCCCGTCGCGCACGCGAGGGAACGAGCCAGCTCTGAAGTTCGTCCAGTTCATGTTGGCCATCCGCGACCCGCAGTCCGAGCAACTCGTTCCCGTAGCCATCGCGATTGCGGTGTTATCCGAACTCAGATAGGTGGCAGCGGCAAGCCACGCAGTAGGGAAGTTCCATCCAAGTTGAAGATACTGCGCCAGCCTCCATCCCACAACCGCCTCGTTGGGACCGCCATCGGCCCGACCATGGAAGCCCAACATCACCCGCAACCCGCCGGCGAACATGGGGTACAGTCGTGTGCTCGAGCAGGCATCAAGCTGCATGGTAGCGCAGCTGTAATTGACGAATACGCTGAGCCCCCGCTTGTCGTCGCCGAGACGCATGCTGGTGGAATCCACAATCGACTCTGACTCGTACATCGCCCAGCGTGATCTTATGTTGGCAACGTTTGCCGAGCACTGATTGCCTGAAGAGTCAGCGTAGATGCCCCCGTGAGTGCACTCGAAGAACAGGTCCACAGAATCCAGACCATAGTTGGATGCCGTGTCGGTCCCCTCCTTCCACCCATTTTTCTGTGCAGTCCCCCGAAGATCGCCCTTGAACACCAGAGTGTCCGTGGACTGCAGCACGGTGTGAAAGTTGTCTCCAAGCTGGGGATTGAGGGGTAGCTGATTCTGCCACGGCACGGACACACAGGTCTCGCCGCTGCACACGTCCCCTACACATACCGGGTAGCACACCCGCGTGTTCTGATAGTAGGGCTGACTGCGGATGCCGTACTTGTGGCCGGTCACGACAGGCTGCGCCACAACTCCGAGTGGCGGCGCATCTTCGTCATCATCCTGCGGTGAACATGCAACGGCGGATAACCAGCCAATCGAGAGCAGAGCAGAGCAATACTGTGCAGTCAGGAGTCTTGATTCGCTGAAAAAGCCATTCTTGACCATGACCCTATCCTTCGTCTCCGCACCGCTCTGATGGTACGGCCCCAGCCAGCCTGCCCGAGGGGCCAGCAGCACCCCGGCGAAGGCATCCACGCGCCACTCGGGATGAGTACCATGCCGTTTGCTCCTGGCGCCATTACACGGCAATTACGGCCGCCTGGCCGGACCCGAGTAGCCCCGGTGATCCGCGAAATCACGTTCCCGCATCACCTCAGTCACAAGCCCAATGATCGCAGCAACCAGGACAATGAACACTCTACTGAGGATAGCCAACGCCTCGTCTCACGGACCAATCCCTGAGACCGACTCTCAGCTGTCGTGCAGCGTCGTGTGAAGCAAATCGCGCCCCGGTCCACTCTTGTTCGGTGCCGCGCTCGGTTGAGCGGAGCGGAAGACTGCTACCACCTAGTCGTGCCACCGATCCTCTCGACTCGCTGTCAGACGGTGAACCTTCCGGGGTCTAGGAATTCCAAAGTTCGCGGCGCAGAGTGATGAGGTCGCGGTTCGCGGACTTGACGCAATCTCTCTTTCCCGACACGCCGAGACTGTCACGATATTCCGGCGACACTGGATGGGTCAGTTGTCGTGTCTGGCTCCCGCGCTGCGTGACCAGCTCTCCCACCCGCACATGCACATTTCGGCTCGCCCGCTGTGCCTGCGCGAACTGCTCCACGATTGCGATCTGGTGCTCTGTGAGGGTGGCTTCGGGACCGTGCATGCCGCGCTCTTGGCTGGTGTGCCTCTCCTGCTCTTTCCCACCCAGGGCGAGCAACGGCTGCTCGTGCGTCGACTCGAGACCCTGGGCGTGGCGAAGGTGGTCGAAGAAGAGCCAGGCTCCATCGACTATCCTAGCTTGCTCGAGCAGCTGCTCAGCCACGACACCCTCCGCGCCGCGGCGCGGAGCTTCGCGGTGCGGCACGCCGACTATGATCCGACGAGGGTTGCCGAGCGGATCGCCGCTGAGATCGCGGGGCTGGTCGGAGGGTAGTGGTTACCCCGAGAAAGGTGGTGTTGACCGGGTGCGAACCCTCGAGCAGGCCGAAGACTAGGCCCTTCATCGTCCCGGCGACCCACACATTGGCGGATCTGTGACCTGTCATGAGCCTCCGAAGCCACGCTCAACACCTACGACGAGCATCAGATTGGAAAAGCGCGAGACCAGATCACCCTGGCTGATCACGTCGTCCAGCAGATGCGTCGACCATTGGACATTGGGCACCACAAAGAACTCTCCGATCGGGATCGCGTAACCGAAGGTGACACGACTGCCCAGGTTGAACCGCCGCACCGTATCCCACGCGCGGCTTATCTTACCGCTCTCGGACTCATCATCGATCGAGGAACCCTCGTAGTCATGGGTGTAGTCGTACCGCGCGCTGAGCCCCAGCTCCGGCACCAGCGCCGCCCCCAGACGCCAGTTACCGAGACAGAGCTTCGCGCCAAGTGGGATGCCCAGATAAAGGAAGTGATTGGTCTGGTTCAGCACCTCCTCGTCCGAATCACTCCAGTCGACTATGTAGCCCCGATCGGTGAGCGCGAGCCCAGCATCGAGAGCCAGCGCTTTCGATAGGTAGTAGTCGACGTAGGCACCGGCGCCCCAAGAAAGCCTCAGCTCGCCCGCTCCGGGAGAGGCGAGCCTCTGGTGATAGGAGAGAGCAGGTGTGTGGGAGCTCGGAGCGTCTGAGGTCGATGACGAGCTACCTCTCTCCGAGGTAGTGATGAGGAACGCGGACCCAGCCCAAACTCGACACCGACAACGACGGGCGAAGCCGGGCTCTTGGCAGCGACAGGTGATGTCACCAGCCCAATGATCGCGGCAACCAGGACAATGAACAGTCTACCGAGCATAGCCAACACCTCGCCTCACACACCAATCCCTGAAACCGATTGTCAGCTATCGTGCAGTGTCGTGTCAAGCGGATCGCACCCCGGTCCAGTCTTGATCGGTGGTCGTTGGGCCAAGATCGGGCCTCCGGTGGCGGCTCCGGATTTGTTGGTCTGAGCGGCGCGACCACGGCGGCTTGGCGGAGGTTCGGCGTTCTTCAGGCTGGTGCGTGAAGTCACCGGATGCCAAAAAGAGCGGTCGCGTAAGCACGGCAGCGTAGAGCCGCCGAAAGAGTTCTTTCCGGGCCTCGGAGCGCCGCTCATCCGAGCGCTGGCTCACCGAGTGGAAGATGCGGAGGAGTGTAGTGGCGGTGGGTCGGAGAATCATCAGGACGACGGTGAGGCTGGGATTCTCTATGACTCATAGGGGTGTTCATCCTCTTCGAAGGAACCGTCCAGAAGCTGATAGACACTCTCCCCCGCCCAATGTCGACGGATCGCGGGTCAACCACTGCGATTGCCGGAACGGACACGACTTTGCCGTCCATCGCAAGAACACCACACGGGAGACCGGCATCGACGGAGAGAGACTTGCGGCTCACGGCCGAGCGGATAGCCCTGTGCAAGACGGGAGACAGGTGCTCTGTCTCGACGGTGACGAGGGCGTGGGGGAGCGTGGTGTCCGGAATGCGCCGTGTGATTCCAAGGCGCCGCTGCATGACCTTCGAGGTATTGTCCGCAAGTCGCTCGACGTCCGCGAAGCTCTTCTGTCCGGTCATGAGATGGAGCAGGCAGCAGTGTCACCAACTCCCATCACCAGCTCCTGTCCCCGTCTCTCCTAGACATACCAGACGAGAGAACGTCATCAGCACCGTCGTCGAGCGGCATCCCGCTGTCGCACTCTGGCCCGATGATGCTCTCGAGTCCGGGCCGTGCCGGCAACGACGGTCACGGCTAGAACACAAGAACTCCAGCACCGAGCCACGCAGGGCGACAAATCCCCGTTCGAATCGACCGATCGAGGATCGATGCCGCAAGCAGAACCACATCCCGAATCTGTGCAGCCCAGAGTCCCAACTGGGTGCACCGGCGGCACCCGCCGTTTCCGCGAGGAACCGGCATCAAGAACGATCTCTATCCAACCCTCTTCACGAGCGAGACTCTCACTGACCCAAGAACCCTGCCCGATAGCCCTTGCCGTCACCTCCCCGTGCTACCCCCGCAACTAGCGACAGTCTTCCAGCTTTCCGTACCACGCGTTCAGACGGGCCGCGAGTCGGCGACCTGCCTCGCCTGCCTTGAGTCCAGGCACCGAGATGGCAGTCCCGATTTCCTCGTAGAGTGCCGACTGGTGTCGAAGTTGGAGTACCCGCAGAAGCGCTTGAAAACACGCTTTCGGATCCTTCGCCAGACACCGACGAAAGTCCTCGTCGCTTCTCGCCAGGCCTCTCTCCGTGAAGGACAACCGGTCAAGGATCTGCTGGGTGTTGGGAGGAGGTCGATTGCGTTTGGTCGCCATCAGTGCGCTCACCCGATCCCAGACTGGCACCAGCACCTCCTCGAGCTCTGGACGGAGAACCAGGACCATCGCATGGGTCTCGTCGATGCCAGCCTGCTTGATCTGGACCAGCAATTTCGCCTCGATCTCTTCCGCTGACTCCCCTTCACTTCCGCAGCCGTGATGGTCGACAATCACAAGCAGGTTCGCGTGGTTCACAATGAGGTCAGGAACCGCTCGGAGGGGCGCTTGACGAACTCCCGCGTCTCGCATTGGTTCGCGGCGAATCATGGACGGAAAGGATCGTAGGCAACCGCTGTCGATACCTCGCTTCAAGATCGTCTTCAGGAGAGCCTCGACATCGGCGTCCGCGACCACCACGAACAGCGTCTTCTCGTCCGGGGTCACGCAAGCACTCCTGTGGCGAAGACGTCAGCGATGGAAGCGTTGGATTTCCAGCGCTGCAGCTCGGGAACCTCGCTGCCTCGACGAACCAGAGCGCTTCCGTCCGGTTGGCGTCGAAACACTAGGGCTTGCCCCAGCGACACGTGGGAGAGAAACACCGGCGAATGGGTGGCCACAAGGACTTGGCTCCCTTCGGCTGGTTGGGAAAGCGCGCCATAGACGGCTTGCATCGCGAGCGGGTGAAGCCCGTTCTCTGGCTCTTCAACCAAAGCAACGCCGGCCGGCCCAGTGGCGCCGTAGGACAGCAGCGACAACGCCAAGAGCCGCAGTGTTCCATCGGAAAGGAGCCACGATGGCACCAACTCCGCATGGGAACCTCCGAAGCCAGCCATGAGCACCAGTTTCTTGTCCTCCGGTCGTTCCCAACACTCAATCGACTCGAGCCCGTCCACGGCTCCCCGCACATGGGAAACCCACTGTTCGAACAGCACCGAATCTCGCTCCCGTAGTGTCAGGGCCGCTCGGGCAAGGTTGCTCCCATCAGGCATGAGCCGGACTGTCGACCGCGCGAGGGCCGGCTCCCGCAGACGCACACCATCAAGTTCGAAGTGCGTAACCCCGTCTCGTAGATAGTTGCGCACCTTGAGCGTCAGCGGGAACCGATCCTCGTCCTCGGGAATAGCGCCAAGTGCAGCGCGGTCCACACCGAAGCGGAAGACGTTGTTCCATTCGGTCTTTTCGTCACGGAAGTAGTCTTTTCCGTCCTTGGTCTTCCTGACAACCGTGCGCCATCCACTGGGAGCGCGCACCTGAAGGGGCGTCACATCATCCCAGAGGCTCGCTTGACCCTTGGGCGCGTGGTTCTCGGGGAGCAAGTAGAGGTGCTCCTCCAATATTGCGATCGCACCCGACCCGTCGGGCCCCACCCGAACCTCATATCGCACCGGGCGCCTGTCGATCGTGAGTTCGACGGCGCATTCGATCGGCCCTCCCGGATCGAAACAGAGCTCAGTAAAGTTCGGCGCGTCTTTCTCGAGCGCGTTTTCGAGGGCGCAAGCTACACCTCCCCGCACCAGATCGGAGACGAAGCGCAGGGCGCCGATCAGGGTGCTCTTTCCGGTGGCGTTCTTGCCGACCAGGACCACGAACGGCGCAAGGCTCACCGCATTGGCCCGAAGCATGCGGAAGTTCTTGATCTCGAGTCTCGTGATCATGGGAGCATCTTCCTCAAGGACAAGAAGGGATGCAAGTGGGATTGCCCCCAGAGTGCGTTCGGCGGAAGAACTGATGGTCTTCTGCGCAGTACTCCGTCCCAAACGGGAAGAAAGCCCGGAGCAAAGCTAGACTGGGCCTTCGGATTGTGAACCCACTCCCAGTCTTTTCCCAGCCTCGCACCCTCGATCCCACGCGACTGAATCGAGCTGGAGGGCACTTCGCTGACGTGACCGCACCTCGCGCCCAGAAACTGCACCTAGTGCAGGATGCGTCCATTACCCTGGTGAATCTGCGGCGCCTGGCGGCACGCTCCATCTTCACTTTCGCTGCCGTCCCTAGGCACACGGAACGGCGGCGGACCCAGTCCGAAGTGAGAGCGGACTGGCGCCGGAACGAACTGGCGCGGCCACGTCATTTCGGGGAGCCTCGCGAGTGAGGTAGCGATCACGAGAGCTGCGGTCCGGACAGTTCCGAACAGGCCTTGAACTCCTCACACCTACTGCGCACTCGTGCGCCGCCGACCGGGCACGTCGTAGCCGGTGGGTTTGGTGCTGGGTGTGCTGCCGTTCGGGCGCCAGCGCTTGGCGTGCGGAAGCATCGGTCGTGAAAGCACGTAGATTACCGTGTCCTCGTAGTCTCCAACCGGAGGCAGCTCGGTGCCCGCACGGTGCACGAAGGCGGTCTCGCTCGAGCCACGGTCGAGACCGAGCACCGTGCGGCAACCCGCGTTGACCAGCGCCGTTACCACCACGGCTGGGCTGTCGTGCGCCGCCCGTGCAACCAGCAGGCGCCCTCCCGGGGTTACCCCGAGCGCAGCCCTTTGCTTCATGGGACCATGGGCGCGGCCCTCCTCGGTGAGCTCCGCGTTTTCCGCCAAAATCGGCAGCTGAACCGCGTCGCTTCCCGCGGGCAGCTCGCCCACGCTGCCCGTCAGCACCTGGAGCGGCGAGCCATGCTTCGACAGGAGCAGGGTGCCGAGCTTGGGCCGGAGGGGCAGAGAGCTCTGACCGTCGAAGGCGATCCCCGAGCGGTTGGCGCGCGTGGCCACCCCAAGACCGATGGCCCCGAGCACCCGGTGACGATCGGCACCAAGCAGGGTGGTCTTCATGAGGGGGGCGCCGAGCTCGGTGGGTTCGCGGGTGCCGGCGCGGAGCACGTAGTCGACACGGCCTGGCTCGAACGAGAGGAGCTCGACCTTTAGACCTCCGATCGCAAGTTTCCCCTTCCAGATCCCTGGCCACCAGGTGGGCGGTGGTTGGACGCCACCATCAGGCTCGTACTTCACTCCCGTCGGATCGGAGGGGACCGGATCGCGCAGCATCACGTAGAAGAAATCCTTCGGCGACCATCTCACGTAGCGCTCGAGGGGGACGCTCATCTGCGGCACCGCGTGGCGGAGCGACCAGGCTCGCTTCTTGGCGTCGTCGATCCGCATGTGCACGAACCCGCAGTGGCCGGGGTTCATGTCGAGGTGGAGCGCGTAGCTGCAACCCGCCTGCTTCAGGCCGAGGCCCAAGGTGGCGCCGTCGAGTTCCGGACCCCAGGCGTAATACAGGTGGTTGTCCTCACTGACGCAAATCGCCGTCCGCTCCGTGAGTACGCTCTTTCCCTCGAGCTGCCAGCCCCAGAGCTGACGGTTGGTGGGGTTGGCCACGCCATCTTCCACCAAAGGATCGAGGTTCTGACGGTAGAAGACCCACTCCTTCGGGGTGGGGTAGGACTTCGGAAAGGAACCGAACCCTACCTCTCCAAACTGGTCGACCCACACCGTGGCCGCACCTTCCATCGGTGGCAGAAGCACACGCCTCTCCACCATCATCCCGTACTTTCCGTGCTCGGTCTTGAAGGCGCCGTTGAAGGCAGCGATCACGCGGGCATGCACTGAAAGATCATCGGGGAGCTTGCCTTCCCCGGGAGGCCCGGTAAGGGGCTCCGGATCTTCGAAGCCCGCCTGCATCCCGAGCTCGAGCTGGCGCATGTCCATCGCGAACAGCCACAGCTTGGAGTAGGGTCGCTTGGGATCAGGACGGATGAAGGTCTGAACCAGGTAAGGAGGGGCCTTGCCCTGCGCGAGACTGGTCCGCATGAAGGGCAGCTCGACCGCCTGCCAGGTTCCCTCGTGAAGCTCCACATCTTTCCACAGGGAGGGGATGGACTGGGGTGGCCAAGTCCCTTCATTCTGTCCGATCCCGGCCACGTCGAGGACGCCTTGGTCGTCGAGGAGCGGCGCTTGTGGAGCCACGCTCGAAGACGGCTGCGGCGCGGGCAGCTCCCGCAGCTCCGCGTTCTTCGAGAAGAGGGAGAAGGCGGTGCGCTTCATGAGATCGCGCAGACCAAAAACCTGGTCTTCGAGCCAAGCGATCAGCTCTGGGCCCACCACCGCGCGCACCGTGTCCACACCCCACAGGACCAGCGGCTTGTCTGCTTCCCGCTGCTTCTGGACCCTCGCCCCATAGGCCTGCGCCCCACCGGGACCGCTCAGGGTACCGCTCGCGAACTCATAGTCGAGGGCTCGCTCGGCGGTGCCGAGCTCGACGTGGAGCGCGCGGTCCGAGGGCACGAGTTCGAGGACCGGCGCCGGCACCTTGAGCAACAGGTGCGTGCGCGGCAGCCCCCCAATGCTGCCCGTGAACTGCAGGTTGGTGATGCCACGCTTGACACGGCCGAGCCACCCGAGGCTATGAGCCGCATTGGGCGCGAAATCGATCACGGTGACGGCCTGCACGGCCCCCTCAGCGATGATTCCGAAGGCGGCGTGGGTCTCGGTGCCGACCAGCTCTGCCTCATCACCCATCGGCGTGTTAGTCAGGTTTCTGACCGAGTTTACGCTGAGTGGCTGCCCCGAATAGCCCAGGCGCACTCGCCCGCGGAACAGATCACGAGGTTCCCCAGCGGAGGCAGCACCGAGAAACAACACGCGTCGCCCCCACAGTGCCTCCGTGAAAAATGAAGACTGCGGCTCCCAGACGATGTCCGAGGGCTTGACCGCGACTCCGGCGGAGCGGCCGAGGAGCTCGGCCACTCCCTCGACCGTGACCGGCGGTGGTGACCCGGCGGCAAGCGCGCTGAGCAGACCTGCCCCGGCAGCAAGACCGAGGAGCATCCCGCGTGAGCGGAGGTAGGGGCGGAGTTGGGCAAATCGCACGCGGAGGCGAAGGACTTAGCCAATGCGCCCCACGGACGCAACTCTCCGGCTTGTTTCGCCGCCGAACCACTGGTAACCGGGGATCCGTGAAGAGCAATCTGGTGGTTCGGGTCCTAACCAGCGTGGTGGCACTGCCGCTCTTATTTTTGCTGCTGTTTTTCGGCACCAGCTCGGTCTGGCTCGGATTTGTGGCCCTGGTCGTGGCCGTGACCAGCCTCGAGTTCTTCCGGATGACTTCCCCGGGTGACCGCCTGCTCCAGATCTGGGGTGCGCTCACGACGCTGCTCATGTTCGGCCTCATCGTGGTGGTCCGTTCCCACCCCATCGTCACCCTGGCCGGCTTGCTGCTGCTTCCGATCGTCGCCACTATCGTGCCACTGTTGCGAGTACGCGAGGTGGAGGGCTCAGGCCTTTCGCTACTCGCCGCCCTGGCTGTCCCAAGCTACCTCGGGGCGCTCTCGTCACCCCTCTACCTCCTACGCCTGGAGCAGGGCCCTGCCTTCATCGTGCTGGTGCTCGGCATCGCCTGGTTCGGTGACACCGGCGCCTACTTCGCAGGCCGCACCTTCGGTAAAAAGAAGCTCTACCCACGGATCAGCCCCAACAAGACTTGGGCCGGCTTCTACGGCGCGGTCCTCTCCGCTGGCGTCTTCTCGACCGTCTTCTCCCTGTTCGTCGCCCGCTTCCCCCTCATCCATGCTCTTGGGCTCGGCCTGCTCACCGGCGCCCTCGGGCAGCTCGGAGATCTGGTCGAATCCTGGTTGAAGAGGGTGACCGGGGTCAAAGACTCAGGGGCGTTGATCCCCGGGCACGGCGGGCTCTTCGATCGGATCGACGCGCTGCTCTTCGTCTGCCCGGTCGTGTACGTCTACACGCTGCTCGTCGGTCGCTGAGGCTGTGGGTTCCGGCACGGGATCCGCGAAGCTCCCGAAGAGCCCGAAGTACAGCCGCTGCAACGACGTCTTCTCGATCAGGATCACCAGGAGAGCCGTGAGGCAGATGCTGATCAGCACCACCATGTACACGGTACCTGGGACCCACTCGGCAAACGGCAGCTGATGCTGCACGGGAAGAGTGGCAAGCACCGCGGCCGCCAGGCCCTTCGGCACCATGGTGGTCATGAGCGCGGCATCGCGCTTCTCGTACTTTCGGCTCGCACACAACCGAACGATGCCCACACGGCCGAGGTAGACCGGAATCACAATCCCAAGGGCGAGCAGCGCATAGATGATGGAATCGAAGCGGAGCGAGAGCCCGAGGTAGATGAAGAAGAAGGTCTTCAGGAGGAAGACCGACTCTGCGAAAAACAGCTTATCTGCCTGATTGACCGTCTTGAGCTCCACTGTGTGGTGTCCGACCCCGAGTTTCAGCCCTCCCAGGTTCGAGAGTGCCACTCCAAAGGAGAGCGCCGCGATCGCGCCGCTGAACCCGAGCAGCTCGGTGACCCCGTAGATCACGAACACGTAGGCCACGGTAGTGAAGATGGTGTTGGGAAAGCGTCGCACCTCACCCATGATCAGCGACCAGAAGAACCCGGCCAGAACCCCGATCACCAGCGCCACCCCGAAGGATTTGAGGATCCCAAGGGAGATCACCTGAATATTTAGCCCCTGTCCCTTCACCGCCGCCAGCATCCCCACCGCCCCCACGATGCACAAAACATCGGTGATGGCGGATTCGAGGAAGAGCACGGTCCGCGGACGCGTGGTCATCTTGAGCCCGTCGATCATCGGGATCACCACCGCCGAGGAGGTGCCGCCGAGAATGGTCCCGGTCAGCATGGCCATGGGCAACCCGATGGGCGTGAACTTGAGCATGATCAGCGTGACGACCGCCGCCGTGAAGAGCCAGGTGATGGTGGTGATGAGCAGGGTTTGCCCCAGCGAACTCACCAGGGTCTTCAACTCCAGGTTCACGCCGCTCTCGAAGAGGATGACGATGAGCGCGATGGTGGTGACGATCGGACCCACCCGCCCGAAGTGTTCGGGGGTGATCTGATGCAAGATCGGCCCGACTACGATCCCACCCAGCATCAGCAAGAGCACATCAGGGATCCTGGTCTTCTGGAAGATCAGCACCAGGAAGTGGGCGATGAAGATCACCAAACCGACCAGAGCGATGTTGCCTGCCATGCCTTCTTGCCTCCCAAGGGCGGCCATCCTGCCACAACTTGGGATCGGCCCGTTCAAGAGCAGACTTTTGGGCCGGCCTATAGTGCTAGTTCATGCTGAAATGGTGATTGGTTGACCTGACCGAAAACGACCTTTGTGCCGGGCGACCTTAATTTCCAGCTCCGCCCGTAGGAGTCACCTTGTCCCTGCGCCATCAGCTTCTCCTAGCTACCAACCTGGTCCTGGTTCTTGCTGCTTGTGAGAGCAGCGATGAGACGGCGAGTCCGGCCACCGGATCGGAAACAGGGGGTGCGAGCGGAGCCTCCGGCGCCACCGGGAGCAGTGGCCTTCCTGCAGGAGGAGCGACCCTGGGCACTGGGGGAGTGTTTGCCGGAGCACCAGGCCAAGGCGGCACTCTCGGTCAAGGCGGCACTCTCGGTCAAGGCGGCAACCTCGGCAACAGCGGCGCGCCAGGCCAGGGCGGCACACTCGGTCAAGGCGGTCTGGTGCAGGCGGGTGGGGCCCCAACTGCAGGAGGCGCCCCCAGTCAGGGTGGAGCAGTGGCAGAGGGTGGAATGCCTGGGCAGGGCGGCTCGGGCCAAGGCGGCAGCTCCTGCACCAGTTCCTGCGTGCCAGGAGTGGCCACGGGTGATGTCTGTGATCCGAGCTGTGATGTCGCGGAGTGTCAACGCAGCGATCGCGTGTGCACCTGCTCCGGCGCTCTCTGGAACTGCATCAGCAACAACGCAGAGGGCGGCGCAACCGGCGAAGGTGGTGCGCCAGGTCAAGGCGGAGCTCTCGGCGAAGGCGGACTGATGGGTGAAGGTGGAGCGCCAAGCCAAGGTGGAGCACCGGGTGAAGGCGGTACCAACGCAGAGGGTGGCGTTGTGGGTGAGGGCGGCGCGGAACCCACGGGTGGCACGAGCGGCGAGGGCGGCTCGGGAGGCCTCGGCAGCAGCGACGGCACCACGCCCATCACTGTGTGGTTGGCGGGTGACTCGACCGTGGCCAATGGCTCGACGCCTTGCCCCCGCGGCTGGGGCATGTTCTTCGACGCGCTCTTCAACGACAACGTGACAGTGGCCAATTCGGCCTCGGGCGGGAAGAGCATTCGAAGCTGGCAATACGCGACACTCACCAGTTCCTCGGGAAAATACGGTGACGGCGAGTGCGACGTGGAAGAAGACGCGAGCGGCAATCCCATCCTCCAAGATCGGTGGCAGCAGATGCTCGACGGTATGTCCCCGGGAGACTATCTGCTCATCCAGTTTGGGATCAACGACACCGTTCCAACGTGTGACTACGTCAATTCGCAAGGCAAAGCTTACTACGGTCGCCATGTTGGCATGGAGCGGTTCAAGGAGGAGCATGGGTTGATGGCAGCGGCCGCCATCGAGCGCGGCACCCAACCCATCTTCATCACCCCGACGTCGCAGCTGGCCTGCTCGGGGAGCACGGCCACGCGGGGTCGTGACGAGTGGCCGAGGTACGTGCGCGAGGCCGGTGAGACCTACCAAGTGCCGGTCATCGACTTGAACCAGCTCTCGGTCGATCTCTACAACCAGCGCGGTCTTTGCCCGCTCGACGGCGGAGGTTTGACCTCCACCACCAGTCCGGGCGGGCTCTTCTTCTGCGACGATGCCACCCACTTCAGCGATCAGGGCGCGACCCAGATCGCCGAGGTGGTGGTGCAAGCTCTCCGGGACGGAGCCATCGGGCTCGCCAACTACGCACTCTAGAACCCGGCGATCCCGGTGTCGGACAGATCTACACGAAAGCCGCGGGTCACACCGCCGTAGGTACCTTCACCGACCAGCACCGTTCCATCCCAGGAGATATCGGTGACGGTGGACAAGGTCCAACCGGAGAGGTCGACCTCGAGGGCAGCCAGCTCGTCCGTGAGGAAGAGGAGCCCGTCGTTTTCGGTCCATAGGAAGGGAGCCCCAGCGGCGTCCCCGACGATCACCGAGCCATCCTGGTTGGTGGCCCGCGGGGTGCCGACGAAGCCGAGCGCCTCGGGCGCATTGCCATTTTCCCAATAGATGGCTTGGGTTACCGCGGTACCGACGATCACGGTGCCGTCTGCCGAGATCCCTTTGGCTTCACGGGACGCGGCACCGTCGAGCAGCGGAAGCTCGGTTGCTCCATCGGACGGGGTCCACATGAAGGGTTCGAGGTCATCCTCACCAACAACCACACTCCCCGTCTCATCGATGGCGAGCCCATTCGCCCACATGTAGATCACGCCCGAATAAACCACCTCAGGATCGCTGTGCCCCGTCAGATCCCACCGCGCCACGAAGGGCTGCGTGGCGTATTCGTCGGTGGGATCGAAGTTTACCGTGTAGCCTCCGGCCACATATCGTCCATCGCCACTGATCGCCACGCCATCCGAGGCGGACATGTCCGCCACGAATCCGTGCAGGTCGTCGAGCGTGGTCCCGTTCCAGGTGGCCATCCGACGGCCACTCGCGGTGTCCGTCCAACCCACCACCACGATCCCGTTTTCGTCGGTGTCATTGGCCACGGCGCTCCCCGTGGCCAATGTGCCGGGCAAGGTGGTGGCCGCGCCGTTCTTCGCACGGTACGCCACGCTCGCGGCCGCAGCCTCCGTGTTGACATTGCAGGAGCCCACCACCACATTGCCGTTGCCGCTGACCGCGTTCACCGAGCATGGGCCCGTGGTGTCCGTCGCTCGTGGTAGGAGCTGGAAGATCAAGCGGCTGCAGGTGGAGCCTGCGAAACCGCCGTGACATTCGCAACTGTAGGTTTCGCCCTGGGCGGTGCAGGTGCCTCCGTTCAAACAGGGTTCCTCCGCACAAGGATCGACGATTGTGGCCCCACCAACACCGCTGCCACCTTGGGCAGGAGCTCCTCCTTCGGCCGCACCGCCCTCCCCCGAGCCACCCTCCCCCGAGTCACCCTCTCCCGAGCCACCCTCTCCCGAGCCACCCTCTCCCGCTGCTCCGGCGGTCTCACCTCCGGAGCCGCCGAGGGCCTCGCTCCCACCGTCTCCAGCGCCGCCTTCCGTCCCACCACCCTCTGCGGTCACGCCGCCAACTCCGCTGCGACCACCGACCGTTGTCGCGCCGCCACTACCAACCTCTTCCCCACCCTCTCCAGCTTGCCCTGAGCCTGCCTCCCCACCGACCTCGACAACCTCTCCCGCGGCCCCTCCACTGCCTGCACCACCTTGGGCACGACCGCCAGCTGCTGTCGCGCCGCCTCTCCCGGAACCTGCAGCGCCGCCTTCGCCGAGACCAGCTTCGCCCGCCGTCCCCGCCGTGCCGCCAGCTAGAGCAGCATCACCGGCAGCTCCTCCTCTACCACTGGTTCCCCCCGCACCAGCGCTAGGCTCACCCGCTTGACCCGCCTCACCAGCATCGCCGCTCCCCCCCGCATCACTCCCATCACCCGGAGGCGTCACCGTCGCCGAAGTGCAAGCCACGGCCAGAATCGCCCAACAAGCCAAAGAAAAGGTCTTCATTTCACTCCTCCCAATCACCGCCCAAGTGGTCCAGTCGAATGGCCCTGGGTGAGGGTAGCGCTACTCCGATGAAGCCAATCACCGGGAGCTGAGAACTGGCCGACCGGAGGATATTACTGCGTACCAGGGACGCAGGCAAAGCCTTCGGCCCGGGAGGGAAGCCAGCGCGTTTCCCTGCAGCTCGCGGTCTCGACTCCCTGCTGTTCTCGCTCCATCAGCGAAGGTACCTTCCTCTGGTGTTCGTGCTCATGGCTCCTGCCTTCCACCGCATCGAGGATCGCTCCACTGCGGTCGCAGCCTCACGCCGAGAGTCGAATTCCGTAGAGTCACCCGGGCAACTCTTCACTGTCACCTCGTGTCGACTCATCACGGCGCTCACGACCTGCGGTAAGAACTGTGAAGATGTGTCGACATGAGCGGAGGAGACTTCTGGTCGCACCACCGCGCTCGCGTGCCGAAGCTTCGGATGCGTTCTGCGCGTAGGGTCGAGCCGCGCAGACCAGGCCTTCTTCTCTTCCGCTCCGAGGCTCACTCCTAGCATCCGTTCAGTACCTTCGGCGTGCGGACACCGTGGCTGGAGGCGAGTGCAGGCTCAGCTCTGATGCTCGACGCGGGTGAGGGCCAGGCAGCCGGGCGTGTTCTGTGAGTGCCGTGAGATCCTGTGCGCTCGGAAACTGTGATACCGTGCCTGAGATGACTCCCGAAGAACGAGCCGCGGCGCGCAGGTCGTCCTGGTCCGGGGGGGTCGTCCGAGCCACCGAGCACGAGCTTCTCGATCACACGTTCTGGAAGGACGCAACGGCTGAACAGCTTCTGGGCGCGGTTTGGGAGATGGCAAATCAGGTATGGACTCATGAGCACCCCGATGGCCCTGCCCTCCGACTTGATCGATCTGCTTTCGGAGTTCGCAAGCACGGGGGTTGAGTATTTGCTCGTTGGTGGGCAGGCACTGGCCTTGCACGGCCTGCCCCGCTTCACCAAAGACGCAGATCTGTGGCTGCGGGACAGTCCAGAGAACATGACGCGGGCGACAACCGCCCTTCGGCGATTCGGGGCCCCACACCAGGTGATCCAAGCGCTGAGCCACGCCGAAGGACTCGACGTGATTTGGATGGGTACCCCCCCCGCTCGCATCGACATGATGAAGGCCGTTCCTGGCGGCGACTTCGCGCGCGCTTGGCAGGAGCGCGAGACGCGCTTCATTGGTCAGACACCGGTTCTGGTCGTAAGCCGCAATGAGCTCATTCGGCTCAAGAGACACAGCGGGCGCCCTCAGGATCTGCTCGATGTCGAGCAACTCGAGCGTGCTGCTCGGCCGTGAAGGCCACACCGTCCACCCGACTCCCTTCGCCGATCTACCTTGCGCATTTTGCGTGCCGTTCGTCAGCCCCTGTCGATGGCTGCCGAAATCCGCCTGAGGATGGTGTCGTAAGGGTTGGGTAGCCAGCTGTCCACACCAGGCTCGAAAGGCGCACCGAGGGCGCCGGCAGGGGGCGGCAGGGCAGGCGCCGAGCATCGAAAGAGACGCAACTCGGCTGAGCCGTTGACCGGCGAGGGGACATGGAATCCC
>CAYNEY010000076.1:0-20885 GCA_964396375.1 uncultured Polyangiaceae bacterium
GCCACCGTCACGGCTGAGGGCGGAGCCACCGTCACGGCTGAGGGCGGAGCCACCGGTGTCGGCGGCAGCACCGTCACGGGAGCTGGCGGGGCAACCCCAGAGGTGGTGCCTCCCGCGACCTGTTCGGGCTGCGCGCGCCTCTACGTGCCAACAACCGCCGATAGCCAGGGGACAGATTTCGAGATCCAGTACAAGCCAACCACCCTTGGCGCCCTCGATCTCAGCCAAGATATCGTAACCCTCCGGCTCTTCATCTCAACCAACGGCAACGCCGGCGGCATCACGCTCTACGCGAAGAACGAACTCGGCACCGAGGGCGCCTACACCTATCCCTCGCACTATGTGCCCTGGTACTCGGTGTACAGCGAGACTGACAACCGCGGAGTCTGGCTCGAGCTCACCATCGACTTCACAGCCATCGCTGCGGTGGCCGATCCCGCCACCAACACCGATGTGTTCGACAAGTCGCAGGTCAACTGGATCGGCCTCAACATCGCCTCCGGGGATGCCTGGGACGGCGCCAACTTCTCGCCCATCTACGTCGACATCGATTCGATCACCTTCTCGGTCACCACCGCTGCGAACCGCACCTTCGATTCGGCAACCACCGATTTCGATCTGATCGTCAATGAGTACAACTCGCCCCTGGAAGGCTCGAGCGTGACCTGGGTTGGACCCTAGGATTTCTCCGGCTTGATGGTGATCTCGGGCAGCCGTTCCCAGACCAGCGAGTCGCCGGTCTGGTCGTTGACCTTCTGGGTCACGAAGCGCTTCAGGCTCATCATGTAAAGACCGGTGGTCTTGCTCCGTGACGAGAAGAAGGCGAGCACACGGCCATCCGGGCTGCAGGCTGGCGCCCAATTCGAGCCCTGTCCCTGGGTGAGCCGCACAATCCCTCGCCCTTGCTCGTCGCTCATCACCAGATCGAGCTTGTCGTTCCCCACCGCCACCGCGTAAACCAGGCGAATTCCGTCCTCGGTGTCGCAGAAAGTGGGGGAAGCAGCGGTGAATCCGGGCGGCGACACCGCCTTACCGTCAACGAAGACGCGCTGAGTTCCCTGAGTCGCACCGCCACCGATCCAAGCAACCTTGCCCGAGGGACTGAAGGCGGGGGCGGTAGCAAGCTCGGTTGCCGACACCTTCTTCCACTCGCTGCCACCACGGCTACCGAGATAGATGGTGCTCCGTCCGCCCTCGGCGACCGCCATCGCGACCCGAAGCTGCTCGGTATCGAAATCAAGCCCGTAGACACTGGTGGAGAACGGCGAGAAAATGGGCTGAACCTTCCCTGCCTCCCAGGCCCGGAGCGCAAACGGCGCGTAGTTCTCACTGTAGGCGAAGAAAAGCTGACCGCGCGGACCAAACGCAGGTCCGATGGCCATCGGCTTTCTTGCCCCCGCGGCGGGCGTGAACACCTGCGCGAGCCCCCAACCATCCGAATCCATCGTGTAGACGTGCCGACCGGTGAGCTTCTTGCTGGTGAAGGCGAAATGGCTGAAGAATCCGCCGGGGCGGCCCGTGATAGCCCCGAGCAGCGCGTCCGTCACCCGGTGAGCCATGGGCCGCACCTCGTCCAACGCGCAATTGAAGCGCTTCTCGAAGACCGGCTCGGCGCCAGTCTCGACGAAGTACGCGAGCCCCAACACCTCCAGGCGCTGGTTTTTGACCCTGCGCGCCGCCACCTTCACGATCACCTCGGCACCGACCTTCTTCCAGGCCTCGATATCCACCGGGTCGGTGAAGGAGTACAGGCCGTCCGGAGCGCGCTTATCGGGGATGACCTCGAACATGCCCGAAAGCTCCAGATCGCGGCGCACCGTGCTCCGCACCGTGACGTCCTCGAGATCGGGATTCAAGGAGGGCAAGACGGCAAGCTTGGTGACATGCTCCACCTTGCTGCCCGTCACCACGAACTCCCCGAGCGAGCGCTGATCGGCGGGGGGTTCGGTGACATTTTGCCCGCGTGCAATCCCCGCCACACAAAAGGAGAAAAGAGCCAGAAAAAGGGGATTTATTAGTCGCATTTGCCCTGGAACACGGGGGACACCGTGGTGTTGAGGAGATCGGGATAGAGGGGTGGTGGAGGTGGGAGCTGCTGGCCCACGATAGCGCTCATGGTGCTCTTGACCTGCGCGTCGAACACCGGGTTGCCACTGGAACGATTCGCGACGAACGACGTCACCGTCCGATCGGGTCCGACCGAGACGGTGACCGGCACCCGCAGCCCCTTCAAGGTCTCGCAGTCGATTGCGGGTTGCCGGAAGCGGGCATTGAACCAGGCTAGGATCTTGAGGTGATACTGGCTTACGGCCCGCGCCTTCAGCGGATCCGTCTCGGTGCCCTCCTTCACCCCGTCGGGGGAACCGGCACCCTCGACCGCAGCGCTTGCGTCTTGTGGGCCAGCATCGGTGAGCACTTGATCGACCTGCTTTGCCACTTCTGCATCCGGGGGTGGAGCCATCGCATCCGGACGTACCAGCGGGGAGGAGGGGATAGACTCGGGTGTCATCCCGGCTTGAGGCGACGGTGCACTGCCCGCCTCGAAGCGCTGCACCGGCGGATTTTTCTTCCACATGTCCGGCAGCTTGGTCTTGACCTTCTTGCCTCCGAGCTTCAGGAGCGGAAGGTCATCCATCACCGGCTTTACGGCGATCGGTATCACCTTCTCGACGGGCTCCGCGCGCGGCGTGATATGCGCGCGGCTCGCGCCCGCCGCCACCAAGAGTCCCAAGAACACGATCTGAACCGAGATCGCGAACGCACTGGCTCCGAAGATCTCACTTCGAGTATAGACAAGCGTCGGGCTCTGCATGGACCGCCTGTCAGGGTGCAGGGTTCTGGGTGGAGTTCGGGACCGGGACCGGGACCGGGACCGGACCGGAAGCAGCCGGTGCAGGTTCGTCCGCTACCTCCTCGATCACCGGCTCGACCAGCAAGTTGAGAGCGTCGACGCCACTCGAACGGGCCGCCGCCACCACGGTAGCCACCGCGCCGTAACGAGCCTCTCGGTCGGCACGGATGTAAAGCTCGCGTTCGGTCTGAACGCGAGCATTCTCCCGCAGCGCTTGCTCGACCCGTCCGGTGACGTCCGTCTCACCGAACAGAATCCTCTCATCGCGGGTTACGGTCACCAGCAGTCGCGCGTCCTTGACCGGAGTGTTCGCGGCCTTCACCTCGGGCAGATCGATCCGAAGCCCGGTGGTGAGGAGCGGTGCCGTCACCATGAACACCACCAGCAACACCAACATCACGTCGACCAGCGGCGTGACGTTGATTTCGCGAAAGCCGCGCCCACGCCGACCGATCGAAGCCCCCACGACTCAGCTCTCCCTCTCCGCGGGCCGGAAGCCGCCCCGTGGTTCGGGAGCAACGAAGAGCCGCGCCCAGACCTCAGCTGATGCCGCCAGCTCATCGAGAAAGTCCGTGATCCGCTTGTCGACGTAGTTGAAGCCGATGGTGGCCGGGATCGCCGCCACCAGACCAAACGCGGTCGCGATCAGAGCTTCCCCGATGGCCGGGGCCACCACCGGCAAGGAGGCGCTCTTCTCCATGCCGATCCGCAAGAACGCATCCATGATGCCCCAGACCGTGCCAAAAAGGCCGATGAAGGGCGAAGCACTGGCGATGCTCTGCAGGGTGGGCATCAAGCTGCTCGCGCGCTGTTGCTCGTCGGCGATGGCCCGCCTGGCCACCGCCAACATGTAATCTGCTCCGCGACCGCTCTCATGCTGGTGCTTGCCGAGCTCGAGCACCACCCGGGCGCCGGGCGTCTGATGATCACGGTGCGCCTGCTTCAGCAGCTCAGCTACTGAACCGGCCTGTTCCGCCTCGATTTCGAAGCGCCGAGACGACGCCAGCAGGCGCCGCACCTGGTTGGCCTTGAGCAGCCAGATCAACCAAACCAGTGTGCTTGCCACCACCAGAATGATGAGCACGACCAAGACCACCCCCGAAGATGCGAGCATCAACTGCAGGGGATCAAGGGCCTTCGAAGCCAAGGGGGTGACGGGATTGATCGGTGTGGATGCCATGGCCTATTCCAGAGAAGACTATCGATATCGAAACACGTCGCGATCGAAGCTGGGCTCAGTCGCCCATTTGGACGTCGACGCGCCGATCCTTGGCCCAGCCTGCCTCATCGGTACCCGTCGCGTCTTCCTCGCCTCGGGACGAGGTTTGAACCTTGTCGGCTGCCATACCCTCGGCAACCAGCGTCTTTTTGACGTTGTCGGCACGCTGACCACCGAGCACCAGATTGTAGTTGTCCTCGCCACGTGGATCGGCGTGGCCGACCAAGCGCATCTGACGGCCCTTGAGCGGTCCGGTCATGAAGCAGTCCGAGAGCTTCCTCAGCAGCGCGCGATACCCAGGCTGGACATTCGCCGAGTCGAAGGAGAAGTAGGCCTCGGTGTCGGTTATCCCACAGGCCTGACGGATGCTCGGATCGATGTTGAGCTGACCGCGTGTTGGGTCACTGTCGACCGTACCAGCACTGGTCGGCTCTGCCGTGGCGGGCGGCGGCGCATTCATCGGCGCGGGCGGCGGCGCGGCGGGTGGAGGTGTCTGGGTTTCCGCACAGGCCAGCGGAAGAACGAGCAGGGAGGTGAGAACGGTGAGGTACGGGAGGCGCATCATGGAACCTTTCTTCGTAATTGGTGCCGAATCTAGCATCATCGCCGCCCATCACGGACGGATAGGAACGGCGAGCCACGCGGCTAACGCCCGGACCGCGCGGGCCATTCCCGGCCAAAGGTCCCTTCAGGCACCCACACACCACTTCTTCTGCCGCTGGCCAGTCCGGACCTCGAGACGGGGCACTTCCAGTAGTACTGGATCCGCGTCGCTGGCCCTCACCCCATGCCCAGTTCGGCCATCAGGCTCTTGGTGAGCGAGAAGTACTCGGAGCGGGAGTACGACTCATTCAGGATGTGGAAGTCCTTCCCGGAGAGGCCCACACAGCCGAAGCAATAGGTGCAACCGGTGCAGCTCTGCGAACGGACGAGATAGGCACTCGAGGTGCAACCCTCGCATTCGATGCAGTGCTGGCACAAGATCAGGGTCTTTCCATCGCGGCAGTGTGAACAATCGGTACAGTTGGTGCAGCGCACACAGTAGTGACAACGCACCAGACGCTCTGCGTCCTTGCAGAACGTACAACCCATGCAGGCCCGACAACCCGTACAGGCCACGCAACCGCTGTTAGCCGCGTCCCTCCCCAACTGGCGGAGCAGCTCGCGAAAGCGTTGCTCGAACTTCTGTGCGTTCAGCATCAGCTTCCCTCCCTCCGCAACTCAGCACGAACCGCGCGCCGAAGACCCGCTGCAGTCTCTCGAATCCAGGGATCGTCACCGAATTCTTCCAGCCTCCGGAGCCGCTGCTCGAAGATCGGGCGCTTGATCGCGCGCTCGGTGCGAAGCAAGCCATCCAGGATCTGAAGAGCCTCACGGGCCCGCAACTCATCGAAGTGTTCGAGGAGCTGCAGCTGCACGTCCTGCGTCGATGGGAACACGAACCCCGCCGCCGCGTAGTCATTGGCGGCCCGTGAGATCGCCACCCGCCCCTCACTGGCGAGCAGGCGCTGCAAGAGCCGAACTCGCTGCTCCTCCCGCTCGTCCGTCCCCACCACATTGACCTGGACGATCCGTGCCGACCGCCGCTCCTTCACCTCCACACCGTCCTGCTTCTTCGCTTCGGTGCGTGCCTCGACCGATCCGCGATTGGGATTCAGACTCTTCGGCGTCGCCGATGCGGCGATGAAGCGTCGCTGGGGGCGGACCACAGGTGCATCAGGCCGCCGCGCAGCGATCAACACCGGTTCGGGCTTACCGTTGGCCTCGGAGCGCTCGCGCCGCGATCGTTTCCGGCTGGGTCGGTTCTTCTGACGGTGTCCATCCATAGAGTTGGGACGCGTGGTGTCACCCGAAGCGTTCAGGCTACGCATTGTGCTCGCGATGCAACAACGACATTTCGGCTCAGCACAGGCTGCGAGGAGGTTTGGGCGCGGTGCGTGAGCTCGTGAATCAACGCAACGAGCGCCGCCGCATCGAGCGTCCCCTTCCGGAACACCGGAGCGCCAAGACTCTCGTCGGTCAGATCGGTTCGCCCCGAGACCACCGCCACCGGGATCCCCTGGCGTCGAGCAGCGTCGACCACCGAGCGCCCGGCGTCGGGCGCCTCCATCGCCATATCGGTGAACACCACGCTCGGACGCATACGCGACAGAAGTTCCACCGCCTCACGAGCTGATGCCGCACGGTACACCAAGGGGTACCCAAGGCCGCGGAGCTGGCGCACCAGACCGCGGACCAGAAGGTCGTCGTCATCGACGAGAAGGATGGATTCGGAGTGCTCGAGGTCCAAGTCAGGTGCCCGGCTCACCCGGCCCACCATATTTTTACCACGACAAATGTCCAGCATTTTCTCACCGCCAGAGCGGAATACGGCCCACCGGTCTGTCATGGATTTCCAAATTCTGACAGATTCGCGCATGTTCGAGGTTCTGTGGAATTTACAGGTTCCGGGTCCACAATTAGGCTTCTGCTGACAAACTCTTAGAAGTTCGTAGGGTTACGTTCGCGTCACTCGTCCGCTCCCGTAGCTCCTCTGAGGCCATCCGTGCAAGACCCCCTCGCTATCCGACTCGCTGAACGCGTGCATGAACTTCGGAAGAGTCAGAAACTGACGCAGGCCACCCTAGCCAGTCGTGCCGGCGTGACGGTCGAAACGGTCGCTCGACTGGAACGGGTGCTGCGGGGCCGAGACTCGGCGAACTCCAATCCCTCTCTGGACACCCTCTCGCGGCTCAGCGCAGCGCTCGGTGTCGAACTGCACGAGTTGCTGGCGCCGCGGTTCGAACCACGGCCAAAGAGCGACGCGCTCCAGTCGCTGCTCGACGGCGCCGATCCCACGGTGGCAAAACGCGTGCTTCGTGTGGCGGAGGTTTTGCTGCGCGAGGAGACTCCAGAGCGTCGCGACTCATTCGTGCAGTCGGTACAACGACAAAAAAGCACCAAAATCGGCTGAACTAGGACCCGAAGCGCATCACCCGCCGCTCGAGTTCAGTGCGGTTGCGCCGCGAGAGTTCCCCTACACAAGCGACCGAGAGCCTCTCGGGCGAGAACAGCTCGCGCGCCTGGGCCTTTACCGCTGAGAGAGTGACGCGCTCGAGTTCCGCGCGTCGCTGGTTCGGATCGCGGGCTACCCCGAACAGCTCACCGTAAGCGGCCATGGTCGCCAGCTCCGCCGGTTCGTCGAACAGCTCACGGAGCTGCCAGTCCACACGCCGCCGTGCACGCGCGAACTCCTCCTCCGTCGGGCCCTCGGCGGCCAGGCGTTCCAGCAGCCCGAGGAGTTCATCGACCAAGCGTGGGGTCTGCTCGTGGGAAGACTCAGCGGCGATCTCGACGATCCCGAGATCCTCCCAGGCCTCGTAGTATGCCCCCACATCGTAGCAAAGCCCGAGGGTGTTGCAGATCCGATGGTAAAGGCGAGTGCTCATGCCGTCGTCCAGCACTCGCAGCAGAAGCTCGGTGACCGGCTCGCCTCCCCCGAGGTGACCTGCTGCGCGAAACTCGATCCGCACCGAGGTTTGGCTCTCGGGATGGCGCAGGGTGGTGAAGCGGGGCTCCTTCTGCGGTGGGGCAGGCCGCTCGGGCAACAGCGAGGCTCCCGAAGTGGGCCACCGACCTCGGGCCAGCTCGTCCGCAAGAGCCACCTCGTCGACCGGTCCCGCGATCGCGAGCACCATCTGCTCCGCGCGGTAACGCTCGGCGTGAAATGCCTCGAGACCGGCGCGGTCGAATTGCGCCAGGGTCTCGAGCCCACCGGTGATGGGACGGCCCAACGGGTGATCTCCGAACACCAACTGCCGCGCTACCTCGTCGGGGTCGACCAACCGTTGGTCCTCGTCCAGCAGCTCCAGGATCTCCTCGCGAACAATCGCGCGCTCCACCTCGATGCCCTCGAGGATCGGAGAGGAGACCACCTCCGCCAGAATGGGCAGAGCTGCCGCAAGATTCTCCGGCGGCACGCTGAGCCCGATCGAGCCGTGGTCGACTGCCGTCGCTGCATCCAGCGTTCCCCCCAGGTTCTCGATGGCGAGGGAGAGCTGGTGCGGCCCCGGGTAGCTTGGGGTTCCCCGGTACAGCATGTGCTCGAGGAAATGGGAGATCCCGTGGCGAAGATCGGGATCGAAGCGGGAGCCCGCGCGGGTGAGAAGCTCGATGCACACCCGCCGGGCACGGGGAAGAGGGATGGTGACGAGGCGCAGCCCGGAATCAAGCCGTCGAACAACCCGCGTCGGATCCGGGCACGCCCGGTACTCTTCGAGGATGAGCCCCCGGTCGTCGTTCACTCGTCGCTGCCTCGAACCTTGAGATTGACCAACCCTTGGTCCTTCTTGATTGAGCCCATGGTCTTGCGCAGGCGAGCCACGTAGTCGACCACGGCATCGTAGGCCTTCTCGTCACGCAAGGCTTCGGTGAGTGCCGCTCCGTTCTTCTCGAAATCCTCCCGGCTGGCTTCGGTCCGCGAGACCACCGCTACCACGGCCACACCACCCATGATGTCGAGCGGCTTCGGGTAGATCTGACCGACGGGGGTTCCGGCAAGACGCTGGCCGACCCCGGAGAAGGGTGAAAAATCCTCACCCGGCGATCCGTCGACGCCGAACGGCTCGGAAATCACCAGCTTCGGCCGGCGCGAATCCCGCAGAGCCACAGGCTCGGTCCCATCCGCCGCCTTCGGCACCAATGCGCTGAGAAGCGCCTGGTTCACCTCGGCGAGATCGGTGCCCTTCTGGCCTCCCGCGATCAGCGCATCTGCGTATTTCTGAAACTCTTGATCAGCAAGGAATCGCACCGCCAGCCGACGTGCCGTCATCTGACGCGCCACCTTGTCCACATCCGCCTCGGCGAGTTCTCCATCCAACCTCAGCAGGTGGAAACCGCGCGGCGACTCCACCACCGGCGAGACCTCCCCCACCAGAAGCTTCTTCGTGACCTCGACCAGCTCGGCGTAACCCGTGCCATAGGATTCGTCGAAGCAGCCCAGGCTGCCACCCTCGGGAGCCGCCTCACCCTCGCTCGATTGACGGGCGACCAGCTCGAAGGGCTCTCGTCCCTTGAGCCGAGCCAATGCGGCGTCGGCCAACCCGCGCACTTCTGCTTTCTCCTCGTCGGTTGCGTTCTCAGGAAAACGAAAGACGATCTCGCTGACCAAGGGACACTTGGCCACGAAGCGGGGGCGCGCCCCCTTCAAGGCATCTTCGACCTCCCCCATGTGCTCCGCCGCCCAGCTCTCGACCGCGGCGGGAGAGCTGTCGATCGCCAACCGCGTGAACCACTCCCGGGAAAGCGCCACATACTTCGCGACCGTCCGATCAGCGCGCTGCCGATACGCCAAGAAGGCCTCTTCCGGGGAGATCCGCACACGCTGACGGACCAGGTCTCTCACCCGCGCCGCCAGCACCTCGCGCTCCTGCATGTCGCGGAACTGCTTGGCGCCGCGGTTGGTAACATTGCGGATCACGCGTTCGTAGATCTTGGGATCGAAGGTGCCTTGCTTGGCGCTCTTCACCGGGAGAACCCGGATGGTGCGGGCGCTCGCCGAGCAACTCTGACCATGCCCTTCCGGGATGCAGAGCCCGAGCCGCATGCCGAGCATCGGGGCCACCTCCACCGGCAACGAAACATGGGCGCGCCCCTCCATCAGATCCCGCTCGAGATCCCCATCCCCTACTCCGAGCCCGAGGCGTTCGGCCTCGGCCACCAGAAGCTCCCGTTCGATCAGTCCTTCAAGCACATGGTCGGGCAGGTTCAGGGCCTTGATCTGCTTCGCGGAGATCCCACTTGGAACTACCAGCCCGTAGGCGGCGTAGAAATCTTTGCGATCGAGACACACCCCCTTCATCTCGACGGCACACGCCGCCTCGACCGAGCCACTCGCGGGTCCAGGGGCTGCCCGAAACTCGACTACGAACACGACGATGATCACCGCGGCAATGGCAGCGACAATCCACTGCCCGGCCCCACCGCGTCGAAATAGGTTCATCATGGAGGTGCGCTCCTACGGCCCCGAGTCAACCCAGGGGCGCCGGAGATATCACGACCCCGCTTGGAGATCGAGATGTGGTGCCTCAGGCTAGCTCGCCGGCCGGAACGAGACGGGGTGTGGCAAGGCACCTGCGCAGCTCGGCGACCAGGGTCGGAAGATCAGGGGTGGTTAGCGCGAGGATCACCTCGTACCAGGTATCGAGGGTACGGGACTTGTCGTTCGGATCGAAGAGAGGTGCCACAACCATGTCCACTTCCGCGTAGCCGCGCTCCTTCAACGAAGCGGCGTAGCGGCGGACTCTCTCGAACAGCAACTTGTCGCTTTCACCTGGAAAATCACTGGCTTGGGCACGCAGGGTGACCCTCACGGACAGAGACGGTAGAAGGCAGGCCGAGACAGCACCGTCCATGAGCAGATTGTCCCGTACCCGCTCGGCCAGAACAACGCGGTCGGGCAGGGTGCGATACACCTCCAGCCCCTCTTGAATGAGGGCTCTTTTCAGTTCTACGGGGGTGAGGGCAGTCATGGTGGAAACCCAGAGATTGTATTGTCTCACGGGCCGAGTGCGATCGTCAAGGCCTCGGTCCGCCGGTGTTTTTGGGAAGAGGCGCTGTCGTCCCCCAAGGTTGGGGGGGGACCAAACCGACTGATTGGCCAATATTCGCCGACGGCTCGAGGGCTGGCCGAATCGATTCTGGTGGAGCAACTCCTGGCCTTGGGGGCTCTTCTCCCCTGGTTGGCGTCCGTGGAGCGCGCTTCTTTCGGCACAGCAAGGATGTGAACAAGGAGAGGGTGCGCGTGACCTGACCTTCACTCAACCGAGTCATCCCCGTGAGCACTCCCTCACGCTCGCGAAGCAGAAGCTTCGGGGCCGGAGCCGGCGGACTCTTCGGGACTGCGTTGTTCATCCCACTTGGTACTGCGAACAGAGCCAAGGCCTCCGTGGCCGCCCACAGATCGGAGAAGAACTCCGCGATACCCTGGGAGATGACCTCAGCGCCACCTTGGCGAAGCGCACTCGGCGAGCAGTCGAGTTCAACCTTCAAATCCACTGACTGATCGGGGTTGGGGTAGATCTCGAGTCGCAACTCCTCGATGTTCTCGGGGAGCGGCAGCCCATAGCGCGCCAAAGCTTCCCGCGGCTTTCTCAACACGAGGGAGAGTCCTCGCGAGAGCGCGGCCGGCACGGAAAGCGGCTGGAGCGCACCGTGCAACGCCTCCCAGCCTGTGTTCTGGGCCACGAAGAAGGTCCCCGGATGATGCCGCTGAGAGAAGACCACCCGCTCCGAACGACCGAGACGGATCCGGGCCACGTCTTTGTCGAGCCAGGCGCCATGAGGACCGCTGTGCGTTACCCAGCCATCCATCACCGCCCGCAGGCGCTCGACCGTGAGGCGGTGTGCGACCGCCACCGTCATCTGCTCCGGGCGGTCGAGGCTGGTTCCGACGATCAGTACCCCCTCCAGATCCCGCACCGGATCGAGCCCCGACGCGAGGACGGCGCGCCACTCGCTGTCGCAGCGCAGAAGCTCTCCGAGCTTCGGCTCCAGCAGGTGACCTCGGAGTGTCGAGAACCAGAGACCTATGGTCACGGCGGGTTTGCCGCGGAGTGCCCCGTCCAGTCGCCCCTTGAGTCCGAGCTCCCTCATCTTCTGTTCCGCCCGAGATGGTGGAACCGCCTTCGGCACCGGAGTGGTGGATGTCGCGGTGGGCTCGGGCGCGCCCGTCCGATCCGCGGCGAACACGGGCTTTGCCACAGCCCTCGTGGGTTCGACCAAGCCGAGTTCGGTTCGCCCCTCCACACCCGGAGAAACCTCCTCGAGTTTCTGCACTTTCTCGGCTTCGGCGCGCACCACCTCACGCAGCTCGACCTCGATGTTCTCGGGGCGCGGCGGCGGTGGCTGACTCGCCTTGGGCTTTGGGCGCTCGATCCCAGCCACCCGGTGCAACACTCGGAGTACCGGCACGGCCGGCGTCAAGGGCAGATGCAACAGAATGGCCGCGAGCACAGCGACCATCAGACGCTTCTTCGAGCGCTCGAGGTGGGTCACGAAGACGTCGACGGCGGTGCCCATGAGAGAAGGAGAGCGACGCTAGCAGAGGCCTGCTCCGAGGGCCCGTGCACGCCCCCAGCCACAGGGCTTCATTGCGCTGTGTGCCTGCGCTCCCGACAGCTGGCCCCACACCTGTTCAGGAACGGCTCGGTGAGGGCTCGGTCTCCTCCGGCGCCGACACGGCGGTGTGGCGCTCTGACCGCGACAACGCGTGTCCCATGGCCTCGGCTGTCGCCCCCACCAACGGCACCACCACCGGGTAGTCCATCCGCGTCGGACCGACCACCCCGACCGCACCCGCGAGTTCGCCGGCGTGACCGCGGAACGGCGCCAGCACCATGCTGAAGGTCGCGGCAGCTTCCTCCTCCAGCTCATCGCCGAGGTACACCTGCACCTCCTTCGCAGCCAGCGCGCGGTCCAGCATGCCGACCAAGAACTCGCGATCCTCGAGGCTGCGCATCAGCTCGCGGGCATCCTTGGTCTCACACAACTTCGGGTTGTCGAGCAAACGCGCTTGTCCCTCCACGATCACCTCGGATTCGGAGGCGGGGATACGGAGGGCGGCTGTGACGAGCGAGCCCTCGAGAGCTGTAAGCCTTTCGAGTTCCGTTCGCCCTTCTTCGCACAGTTCGGCGAGATGCTGGCGCGCCTCGGCCAGGCTCCTTCCCGAGATGGCCTCGTCGAGCAGCTCATGCAGCCGCTCGAGCTGATTTCTGGCGAGCGGAGCGTTGATCCGCACGAAACGGTTTTCGACCGTGCCGTCGTCGAAAACGACCACCGCCAGCAGCTCGAGCGATCGGATCTCGACAAACCTCATCTTGACCAGCAGACGGGTCTCGGTGCGCCGGCGCGCCACCACCGCGCAGCTCCCCGTCAACTCGGAGAGAAAACGCCCCGTCGAACGCAGAAGATCGACGTCCGGTTCGAGCGCGTCCAGCCACTTTCCGACGCGTTCGGCGTCCCGCTCCGAAAGACCGTGGGAACGACCAAGACCATCGATGAACCACCGGAACGCAGCTCGAGTCGGCACGCGACCGGCCGAGGTGTGGGGCTGCATGAGGTATCCGGACTCCTCGAGATCCGCCATGATGTTGCGGATGGTGGCCGGCGAGAGCTCCAAAGGATACCGCTTGGCCAAGGTTCGGCTGCTCACGGGCTCACCGGTGGCGATGAACTCCCGCAACACCGCGTCCAGAATCGAGCGAGCACGAGCGCCGAGTTCTTTCATAGCAACTCCCGATCCTGATGCGAAACTTGGAGGCGGACATCCCCAGATGCGGGAGCGAGGGTACACCGCGAGGCGTCGCGGTCCCCCTTGCCCCCTCAGCCCACTCCGAGGCCGCGGATAGGGTGGACAGGGAGGGAGCTAGTCGCTTCCTCGGCCAGCCGACAAACCGGAATTGGGTGGATTTTTCTGTGGCCGGCGCCCCAATCGCATCTCCGTCCGGTGAAATCCTTGACTCTTTTCGACGGTTGGTCGGATGATCGCGTGGAACGCGCCCTGATGGCGTCCCTGGAGGTTCTGTGACTCTGACTCTGCTCGCCGTCGACGACAGCAAGACCATGCGCAAGGTGGTCGAAATCACCTTTGCCGGCGAAGACTGCCGGACACTCCTCTCGGACAGTCCGCTTGACGCACTGGCCAAGTTACGAGCCGAACGGCCCACCATCGCATTGGTGGACGCAATCCTCGGCGCGGGGAGCGGCTACGATCTGTGCCAAGAGCTGAAGGCGGAGCAGCCGAACCTTGGCGTCATCATCGTGAGCAGCAAGCAGCACCCGTACGACCGCTCGCGCGGGGCGGCGGTGGGTGCGGATGATTTCATCGACAAGCCCTTCGACACACAGGCGTTGATCGACAAGGTCGCTTCCGTGTCTCAGAAGGTAAGTTCGCAGGTGGTGCAGCGGCCCGCTCAGCCGTCCTCGCCAATGCAACCCCCACCCTCACGACCGCTCGGTGCTCCACCGCTGAACCGCCCGAACCAGCCGTTCACCGCCGGCCTTGGTGCAAGGCCCGCCACGGTGGCGGGGGTGGGACCGTCTCTCGGCTCGGCGCCAGCGGCATTCCATGCTCCAGCGCAGACTGCCGTCGCGCGCCCCGTCACGCCAGCTGCTGCCCCCGCTGCACCTGCCGCACCCGTGGTGGTCACGCCTCAGGTTTCGGCCAAGCCGATCGCTCCGCCGGCACCCTCCGTACCAACCGCAGAGGCACCGACCACAGCGACAGGCCCGATGGTGAGCATCGATGCGGCGCTCGAGAACAAGCTCGCGGGTCTCGGACTCACCGCCGAACAGATGCAAGGTGTGCTCGCGCTCTCACGTGAGGTCCTCGAACAAGTCGTCTGGGAGGTCGTGCCGGTCCTCGCCGAGACCATGATCCGCGAAGAGATCCGCCGCCTCACCACCGAAGGGTAAGGCCATTTCGCGCGGCTCACCGCGCCGGACCGCGCGGGCTGCATGACCCGAACACGGTGCTAGGGTGGCGCCTCCTCATGGAAGAGCTGCCTACCGCCTACGATCCTACTCACGTCGAACCTCGCTGGTACCAGCGCTGGCAAGAGCTCGGGGTATTCCGGGCCAGTCTCGCCCCCGATGACACCCGGGAGACCTACGTGATCCCGATGCCCCCACCCAACGTGACCGGGTCTCTGCACATCGGGCACGCCTTGATGGGCACCATCGAGGATGCGCTGATTCGGCACGCGCGGATGAGCGGAAAGAACACCCTCTGGCAACCGGGGATCGATCACGCCGGGATCGCCACCCAGACCGTGGTCGAGCGACAGCTCCGACGCGAAGGCACGACCCGCCACGACCTGGGCCGCGCCGCCTTCACCCGTCGGATCTGGGAGTGGAAAGAGCAGAGCGGAGGAAGAATCGGAGAGCAACTCCGCGTGCTCGGCTGCTCCGCGGACTGGGAGCGCACCAAGTTTACGATGGATCCGGAGCTGTCACGCGCCGTCACCGAGGCCTTCGTGCGATTGTACGAGGAGGGGCTGATCTACCGCGCGACCCGGTTGGTGAACTGGGATGTCGACTCACAAACCGTGCTCAGCGATCTCGAGGTGGAAACCGAGGAGAACGTGACGGGCGAACTCTATGAGTTCGCCTACCCAGTCGCGGACACACAAGGGGAAGCGGGCGCCCGCGAGCTGGTGGTGGCGACCACTCGTCCCGAGACCATGCTCGGTGACACCGCGGTGGCAGTGCACCCGGACGATCCACGCTATCTGCACCTGCACGGCAAATTCCTCAAGCACCCGTTCTTGGACCGCGCGATCCCGGTCATCACCGATCCCATCCTGGTCGACATGGCGTTCGGGACCGGTGCGGTCAAGGTTACGCCTGCCCACGATTTCAACGACTTTGCCACCGGAAAACGCCACGGTCTTCCGGAGATCAACATCCTTTCTCTGGATGGGCGGATGAACGCCGAGTGCGGCGAGTTCGCAGGGCTCGATCGCTTCCTGGCGCGCCGTCGGGTGAAGGAGCGCCTCGCTGAGTTGGGCCTCGAACGCGGCAGTCGCCCTCATCAGATGACGCTCCCTCGCTCCCAGCGCTCTGGCGCGATCGTGGAGCCGATGATCTCGACCCAGTGGTTCGTCAAGATGCAACCGCTGGCCGAGCCGGCCCTGGCCGCAGTGCGCGAGAAGAAGACCCAAATCATCCCCGAGGAGTGGGGCAAGACCTACGAACATTGGCTCACCAACATCCAAGACTGGTGCATCTCCCGTCAGCTTTGGTGGGGGCACCAGATCCCTGCCTTCTTCTGCGAAGACTGTGGGCACATCCTGGTGACCCGAGACAGTGCACCCACCGCATGCCCCGCGTGCCAGAGCACGAAGCTGCGACAAGACCCCGACTGTCTCGACACCTGGTTCTCGAGCGGTCTCTGGCCGTTTTCCACCTTGGGTTGGCCAGATAGAACACTCGCCCTCCAGCGCTTCTATCCGGCGAGCGACATGGAGACCGGCTCGGACATCCTGTTCTTCTGGGTGGCGCGGATGATGATGATGGGCCTCCACTTCATGGGTGAGGTGCCCTTCCGTCGCATCCTCTTGCACGGCACCGTGGTCGACGAGACCGGAACCAAGATGAGCAAGGTGCTCGGTAACACCATCGATCCCCTGGATCTGATCCACGGCGCCACCTTCGAAGAGGTGGTTCAGAAGGCCCTTCCTGGTGCCGGCAAGCAAGAAGCGCTGAACAAGTTCAAGAAAGCCTACCCCTCGACCGCGCAGATGGGCGCGGGGTTCCCAGCGTATGGCACCGACGCCCTCCGTCTCACACTGTGCAGCTACTCTCCGCAGGCGCGACGCATCGCGCTCTCACCCAAGCGGATCGAGGGCTACCGGAACTTCTGCAACAAGGTCTACAACGCGGTGCGCTTCGCCCTCGGCTACGTGCCCGAGGTTAGCTTGGACGGCACGGTGCCACCTGCCACGCTACTCATCAACCGCTTCATCCTGTCCCGCCTAGTCCACGCCGTGCGCGCCGCCGAGCAGGGAATCGCAGAGTTTCGCCTGGATGAGGCGACCATGGCCCTGTATCGATTCTTCTGGGATGAACTCTGCGCGTGGTACCTCGAGGCCACCAAGCCCGTCTTCGCGTCAGACAATCCGGCTGCAAAAGAGGAGACGCGGCGGGTCCTCGCCCATGTGATGGAAACGGCACTCCGTGCGCTGCACCCCCTCGCCCCCTTCCTCACCGAGGAGCTCTGGCAACGGGTGCCGCGGCCCGCCTCCCGCCCTGCCTCTCTCGCGCTTGCTCCCTTCCCCACTGAGGCAGAAGGAAGGCTCGACGAGGACGCGGAGCGGGTGTTCGACGTCCTCTCCAAGGTGATCAGCGCAGCACGGAGTATGCGCGCCGAGCACGACATCCACCCGAGCGCGGAGGTGCCCCTCACCCTGCGCTTCGCCGATCCCAAGCTGGCTGCGGCCATCGCCGAGCAGAAGAGCACCATCCGCTTTTTGGTGCGCACCCTCGGCGAGCCGGGCTTCGAGCCCTCGGGGGCTCCTCGACCCAAAGGGTCCGTGGTCGCGGTGGCCGGGGAAGCCGAGGTCTTGATGGGTTTGGTCGGCTTGGTCGACCCAGCCAAAGAACGGGCACGGATCGAGCGCACCGAGGCGAAGCTCACCCGTGAAGGCGATGGTCTCCAGAAGCGCCTCAAGAACCCGGCCTTCGTCGAGAAGGCACCACCCGAGGTGGTGGAAGAGGTGCGCGAACAACTGGCAGCGCTCGAGCGCACGAAGGAGCGTCTGGCCGCTGCGCGCCGCCTGGTCGAGGAACTGTCGTGAGTCTGGCACCGGGCCATGATCGAGCGACCCAGTTTCGCTCCCTCGTGGCTCGGTGGCCCGGTGCTGCGCTGTTCCTCTTCGGTGCGCTCGGTACTCTGAGCTTGATGGCGCTCGACCGCCGGCTCTCTCACGGGATCTGGGCCGGCTTCGTCCTGCTCACACTGGCAGTGGTCGGTCTGCTGATGCTGTTCGGGAAGCCTTGTGCGGGGTCGGAGCGTCGGGTCGAACTGAGAGGGATTTTACCATCTCTTTTGTTCGGCGCGCTCTTTTTGCTTGGGTTTTTGGTCGTGGCGCGCGGGCTTTCGGGTGCGACCCTCAGCTCCAGGCAGGCACTCGGTGGCGCAGGCCTGACCGGCTGCGCCGTGGGGCTGCTACTGGTCGCGGCGCGTGTTCATGCGTGGCTCTGTGGTGTTTCACGCGACCAGTTGCTGGCGTGGTTCGGTGCACGAGGCGGGCTGCACCTGGCTCTGCTCACCATCTGCCTGTTCTTGCCCACACTGGGAGCCTACGGTCTGATCGATCCTTGGGAAACCCACTACGCCGAGGTGGCACGCGAGCTTCTGGCGCGCGACGACTGGCTCTCACCCTTCTGGGCCCATGAGGGCTTCTTCTTCTCGAAGCCCATCCTCAGCTTCTGGTTACAGGCGGTGGGATTCGGTTTGTTTGGGGTCGACACCACCCCTGGCCAGGTGATGCTGGGAGCGCAGGGAGCCCTGACTTACCCAGAGTGGGCGGTCCGTCTCCCTGTCTTTTTCCTCAGTGTGCTGGGTCAGAGTCTTCTCTTCGTGGGACTCCGGCGTGCCTTCGGCCAGAAGAGCGCGCTTCTGGCTAGCTTGTTGGTGGTTCTGTCCACCGGCTGGACGCTGATCATGCGCCACGCCATGACCGACGGACCCATGATCGCCACCTTGACCGGCGCCCTCGGGTGCTTCTTGGCAGGGCTTGCCACCGAAGCAGACCAGAAGGCCCCCAGCTTGGCCATCGGCATCGGGACACGGACACTCTCCCTGTCCATGACCTCGTTGGTCCTTGGCGCGGTCACGCTGCTCGGTCTCCCGCAGATCCTCCTGCTTTTGTCCCGCAATCTGACCCTGGTGACCCGAGTCCCAGACTGGGGCTTCGCATGGCACACCGATCGCTTCTATTTCGGCTCGGGTGGCGGCAACTGCGGTCTGCCGGGCAACCCGAAGTGCCACTGGGTGGAGGTGGCACACCCATTCCTCCAGCCGGGATGGCTGGCTCTTGCCTGGTTCCTGGCGCTGCTCACGCTCCTTTGGTGGAAGCGAGGCGAGCAGCGGGAAGCACATCTCTTCTTTTTGGGGGGCTGGATGCTGCTGGCCCTCTCCACCTTGGCCAAGGGACTCCCTGGTCTGGTGATTGGGTCCTCTGCTCTTCTAGCCGTGCTCCTCGTGAGTGGGTGGCGCCGCGCCTGGTCCCGACTCGAGCTCGGACCTGCCATCCTAGTCTTCGCGGTGATCGCCGCCCCCTGGTTCGTGCAGATGGTGCTCCGCCACGGCATGCCCTTCGTCGATCGGCTCTTTTTGCATGACATGGTGCGTCGTGCCTTCGAACATGTTCACGACACGAACGCAGACGACGACACCAGCCTTCGGTACTACATCTGGCAGCTCGGCTATGCGCTCTTCCCCGCGACGGGCCTGGCCATCGGTGCCTGGCTCAGCCTCGGCTACGCTGCCTTCGAGGGGCAAACACGCAAAAAGCAGAGTGTTCAGCTGCTCTGTTTCTGGGCCCTGGCTGGGTTCGGCATGGTGAGCATCTCACTTACCAAGTTCCACCACTATATTCTGCCGATCGTGCCGGCAGTCGCTGCGACAACCGGGCTTTTCGTGGCGCGGGCGCTCCCGAACCCATCGTTTCCTCGCGGGGCACGCGCTGTTCCGTACACGCTTGGTATCGTTCTCAGCGTCGGACTCGCGGCACTTTCCACGAAGCGACTGCTGGATGGTGGCCACACGCTCGGCGCCTACACCTTTTTGGTTTTCTTGCTGTTGCTCGCCGGCTCGGTTGGGCTCGCCACCGCCCGCCTCTTGCCAACCCTCTCGGGTCGACCATCGCGCGCTGCCCGCGCCGCCCTCGTCTTCGTGGGTTTGGTTGGTGCTGGCCTCGTGGTGCTGGTCGGACGCGATCTGATGGTGCGTCTCCCCGAAGAGGTGCCTGGTTCGGCCCGGCTCTTTCACCTGATTTGCTACAGCTACGCTCGCAGCTTCCCACCGGTGCTCGATTGGTCGACGTTCTTCGCAGCCGTAACCCTGCTGGCTGCCGGCTTCTCGGTGGCACTCGCGGTTTCTCGAAGCAACAGAGTGCGCGTTCATCTCGTCGCCTGCCAGCTCGGCCTGATGGTCTTGTTTTCGGGCTTCGTCGCCAACTTCTACCTTCCCGCGGTCTCCACCCACTTCGGACAACGCGAGCTGATCGGGCGGTACTATCGGACACGAGCCTCGACCGAGGAACCACTCGCGGCCTACCAGATGAACTGGAAGGGCGAGAACTTCTACACGGGCAATCGCCTAGCCACCTTCATCACTTCCGGCGAGCCTTTTCAAACCTGGTTGGACGAGCAAGAGAACGCTCACCGTACTGCTGTGTTCGTCGTCCTCGAGCACACGCGGCTCGCGTACCTGAAATCAGAGGTTGGCGAGGAACGGGCGATCGAAGAGCTCACAACGGCGCACGACAACGACAAATTCTTGTTGGTGCGGGTGCGGCTGTAGGCGCCCGCGCTCGATACGACACGAGACGTCTTTGAGTTCGGGGCGTACGGCAGCCAGAGGTACGCTCGCCGATGTGGTCTTTCGTTGTCAGTGGGGAAGAGCAAGGGGTGCCTATCCCCCGACTTGGCAATTTCAGCCAGAGAAGAATTATGGCACCGCGGCGAGATGGCTTTCAATCACTTATGTAAGTGGCGGATTTCCTTTGCCTATGTCGAATGGAGCGGACATGGCCCTTCATTTCAGTACATTGCGCACCAATCGCTCCCTTGTGCGGCGCAGACCTTCATCGGTCCTAAGCAACGATTGTTCCAGGTTGGAGATCAATCCCATGACGTCTCGACACAGCACCTCGTTTCCCATCCTCGTTACCTTCAGCTCCTTCATGGCGCTCGCCCTGACCCTGGGCGGTTGCGGCGACAGCGATCGCAGCGGCCCAAGCAAGCAGGTTGCCGAGGGTGGAGAACAGAGCGCAAGGGACAACGAGACCCCCGCTGGCACAGCCGGCACAGCCGGGGACGATCAGACGAACGGCCGCGCGGGGACGGCGGGCAGCGACTCGAGTACAGCAGGAGAAGCCGGACAGGGCGGGGAGATCACGACCACTGACGGCGATGCAGGCTCAGGTAACGGCAGCAACACCGCGGGCTCAGGCAACGACGGCGATGCAGGCTCAGGTAACGGCAGCAACACCGCGGGCTCAGGCAACGACGGCGATGCAGGCTCAGGTAACGGCAGCAACTCCGGCGGCT
>CAYNEY010000077.1:0-20201 GCA_964396375.1 uncultured Polyangiaceae bacterium
AATCTCTACGGCTTCGACGGCAGTCCGACCCGGGTGGTCGATCCGTTGGGGTTGGAGGGGACGGAGACGGGGCACGTACATCCGGAAGATCCTGCCTACGAGATCTATACGACCGAAGATGGAAAGAAGAGAATCCGCTTCCAGGCTGACCAGGCGGTGACGGCTCAACACGCAACCGAAGGCAGAAACTACACGACTGCTAAGGACAGGCGGCGAAATCTACGGAGGACTTCCCGGATACACGGATGAAAGGAAGGCTGAAGGTCTTGCGCATAATCAGGTAGCCATCGAGAAGGCGATGGCGGAAGGGCGGCCCATCGTCGATGTTGGTCCCTACTTCGAAGGAAGAAAAGAAGAGGGAAAGGGAAAGGAGGCCTATGAAATGGAACGACGTCTCACCAAGAACTATCCTGGCTATCAGAAGGCATTCGAGCGATCGGGTGAGTCATCCACGGTGAAGCGAGCCTGACGGGATGACAAGCGTAAGTGAGGTTGTGCTCGTAGTGCGAGCGGTATTCGATCCGCTCGCGGAAGAGCTTGCTCTTCGCGGCCCAGAGCTCAAGATGTCGAACACGCGCTTCCGATTGTTCTACCTCGGTGAGCTCATCGGGCTGGAAATCGCGGTTGAGGTCAGCGAGTTTTACATCTTTGCGTTGCCGTTTCGGGTGACCGCCGACGGTGGTGCTCCTCGCGGATTCATCGACTTTGCGAGCAGCTCCCCCATCCTGTACCTCCATCAGGTACTCGATCGATTGAATTTGCCGTATGAGACCGAACGAATGCAGCTTCGGCGGCTGCGTGGCGACTGTCGAAATGCTTCGCGTTTCGCGACCATTCTGGCCAATCTCGTGCGACGCAGCTGGCCAAAGATCGTGGAGAACGGGCGCATATTGTTCCCAGTGTCGTGAGCCGAGCGGCCCGACTCCGTGTTGCCGGGTGTTGCCGGCCGAATTGGCATCGTATCCGGCTCCAAGACTGAGATCGTAACGAGTTCCGAGAACTCCCGACGCTGTTGTTGCATATCGCGATCGAAACGGTCGCACGCCGGGAGAGCCAAACTCTCACCGTTGGTCGCGCGGCCCTACTGACGTCAGTTCGGCCCCTCGCCGCCAGATCTACGACTGGAGGGGGGTCAACAGCTGCCTCGGGATGCCGAAGGAGCTCGTCAGCCAAGACGGCAAGCTCGCCTGGGCGGCGGCACACAGCGCCTACGGCAAGGTGCTCGACACCAAGCGTGATCCGGGTGCCGAAGCGCGCTTCGGCGACGGTCTCGAGAGCCCCTTCCGGATGCTCGGGCGGGTGGTCGACCACGACGCGGAGCTCTGCTTCACGCGGTTCCGCTGTTTCGACCAAGACACGGGCAGCTGGATTTCCACCGATCCGCTGTAGGTGGCGGGTGGGCTCAATCTCTACGGCTTCGACGGCAGTCCGACCCAGGTGGTCGATCCGTTGGGGTTGGACACGGCACAAGGCCAGGGCGATGATCACGCGACACATGCTGCACCCGAATCATATGCAACCGCCGAGGAGGCCGCTGTGGCCGCCATGCAGCAGAATAACGCCTCTTCTGTCTCGCAGAATCTGGAAATGGGTAGCTGGATTCAGCAAAATGACGATGGAACCTATTCGGCCCGACCGGCCACAGTAGGACAACCAAAAGGTATATCGAACATGGCTGCTCCAGAAGCCAACGACGTGGCATGGTGGCACACACACGGGGCAGACGATCCAGGCTACATCACTGAGGAATTCTCTGGTGATGAAGGAGATCAGGGCTATTCGAAGGCAACCGGAAAGCCCGGGCACCTGGCAACACCAACAGGAACCATCAAACGCTATGATCCATCGACCGACACCGTGACAACGCTACCCGAAACCGCCCCCCCAGAATAGTCACGGCGATTGCCAGAGCCACGGCCACTCTCACTCGCGAGCGACTCACCCATGAATTTCACGTCAACGATTAGACTCATCGCCGACCCAGAGCGCTACCACGGCGAATCTGTTCGCGTAGTTGGATTTCTTTCGCAAAGCTTCGAGGTCTGCGGCCTATTCGTGTCAGAGAGCGACCATGTCCATGCGGTGACAAAAAACGCAATCTGGCTCGAGTTGGCCACCTCTTCTGACACAGAACGTCTCAACCATTCCTATGTGGTTGTCGAGGGTTTCTTTGACGCCCACAGTCACGGTCACTTGGGGATGTGGTCCGGTACGATTCGCGATATCAGCCGCGTGGGAAAGTGGCGCTAGCCAACCTCATCGCCAGAAGGATCTCATGACCGAGATCCCGACGTCAGCGCCGAAGAAGCCAAGCAGATCCGAAGGGACCGCTACGGCGTAAGCTAGCTCGATCCGGAGAGGGTATTCGAGTGTCCAATCAACGTCACGTCGATCCGCAGAGCCGTGCCGCCGTCGAGAACCTCGACCTCTTGTCGGTGAGGTGTCTCACTTCCAGGTCGCCCGAGCCCACCCTCGGGTACTTGGTGCAGTTGCAGAGCGGGCGTGAGAGGGTCGCTCTGCCGCTCCACGCCGGGACCAATCTGGTGGGCCGCGGTGAGGCTGAGAACTACGTGTTCGAGCGCGCGTTGCTGCGCGGTGTCGTCGAGGGAGGACAGTGGAAAATCAAGTGGGAGCCCTCGGGCGTCAGGGTGGGCGATCTGGGATCGACGAACGGCTCGGTGCTTGTTCCGAAGAGCCTTCGGGAGACGGTTCCTCTCGATAGGAGAGTTGCCCGCGAGTTGCCCGGTACAACGATGTTGGGCTGGGATGGCAAGGTCCGCCACGAAGGCTTCGTGCCCCTCGAGCCAGGGGACGTGCTGCTCAGCGTCTACAGCAGTTTCGTGTTCGTGCCTCGGCCGGGCCAACACCGGCCGGCAATTTTCTCGCAGGATTGAGGGCTTGGCACCTGGGTGTACCAGGACGGTGCCTGGTGACATACACTAGCCGGGCATGCGACCACGACTGAGCCTCTTCGCACTTCTCGGCGGTGTCGCCTGTGGCGGGGATCCCACCATCGTCGTCGCCGAAGTCGAGGTGGACGAGCCGGCTCCCTTCACGTGCACGGGTGGGTTCGTGCCGGGGCCATCCGGTTATGAGTGGTGTGCCTTCGCCGAGGCGTTGGGGAGTTCAGCGCTGCGGGCGGAGCCGACACCCGACGCCCTGGCTTTTGCCTCCACCACGCCAGGTGACGTACGCGCGGGGGTGGCGTTCCAATTCGAGCCTGACGCCGATTCGAAGGATCTCTCCGACTTCAGCCAAGTCGAGGTGGACTTCGACGTGAGCCTGGGTCAGAGGTTCGAACTCTTTCTAGGGCAGGGACCAAATGTGGGGTGTTCCTACGTGTTTGACGTTTCGAGTTCGCCGTATCGTAAGGATCTCGGCGTGGCGGATTGGTGCATGCCCAGCCAGTGTGGCTTCGATCTTCGGGCCAGCGGAGGCATGGTCCTCGCGCATGTCCCTCGGGCTGCCAGTCTCGAAGGCGTGCTGCACGGCTTGCGGTTCTCGAGCAATGGAGTGGCCGCGGGGCGGGCACGGGCGCTGGGGGCCGCCCTTGGTCCTGGTGACTTCTGCTGGTTTCTCGTCAATTGGACGGCGGACAGCGTGGTCACGGGGACGCCGCCATCGTCGAGTTCCGTCGAAGTACACGGCACCACCGAGGCTGGGGGCGTTGCGGGGTTGGCCTTCGAACTGCCTTCGAACTTCGGTTTGAGTTCGTACCGAACCCTCGAGGTTACGGCGATCGTCAACGAGGAAGCGGACATTCTGGGTTCGGATTTCAACATCCAGGCGGTCAACCGTTCCCGGGGCCTGGTGTGGAAGTTCGCGTCCCTGGGGCGCCCCGCAGTTACCTACACGGTTGATCTGCACAATCCGCTCACGGTCTTTCCTGCGGGGGATGAACCTCTGTCCCTGGACGACGTGCTGCGCTTCGAACTCGTCATTTCGGGCGCCATCGGCGGGAGGATCCACGCCATCGTCACCGACGTGAAGTTTCTCCGCTGAGCCTTGGGAGAGAAGGCGCTATCGGCAGGTCGTACTGGGGTTCGCCGAGACTAGAGTGCGTAGCCGAGCCCCATACCGATGGTGAAGGTTATCCTGGCGGGTTGGAAGAGCACCTCGTCGGTATTGGCCACCACGAAGCGCGGGCGCCGCGAGAGCCATCCGAGCTCTGGCAGAAGCTCGAGTCGCCAGGGATCAGCGAGTTCGAGTCCCAGCAGGGGCCCCACCACCAGTTCAGGCAACCACACGTGACGATCGTAGGCGCGGGCTCCGCCGTGACCGTCTGCCTCCAAGACGTCGAGGCGACCACCGCCACAGGCGTCCAACCGCGGGTTTTCTCGGAGCGCGGAGACACAGAACAAGAGTTCGGCACCCGTCAGCGAGAACTCGGCGCCGATTCCGTCCTGCGCGTCATGGTTGACGTTCTGGGTGGTCTTGAGCGAGAGCTGTTGGGTGAGATTCTGGAGCCTCAATCGTCCACCGAGGCGGGCGAGTGCAGAGGCGCTTGGTAGGGAGCCTTGGGCTAGGCCGACATGACCGAACAGTTCGACGCGGTAAGGCGGCGTCAGGGGATGGTGGGGACGAGGCCCACCGCGAGGTGGTCCCCGTCGCGTGGTGGGTGCGGCCTGCGGTGGGGCGGGGGTAGGAGTCCGAGTCAGCTCGACTCCTCGAGGCCCGAGCTCGGATTGCGATGCAGGGGACTCCTCGAGTTCGACCGGGTCGATGGTCTCGATGGCCAGATCGATGGCCGCGTCGGGATTCGCTGCGAGCGCGATGATGAGCGCCGTGGCTTTGGCCAGCTGTGCGCAGGTGTCCGCGAAGAGTTCGCGATGGCCGGTGGCCGAGCCCGAGATGTCGATCACCACCCGAAAACGGGCGTCCGCGGTGCGCGACACCAGGGCGCTCGCCACCAGTGCTGCGGTGTCGTGAGAGGAAGTGAGACGTTGTATCTCGGCCTCGACCACCTCACTCGGTGGACAAATCGGCGGCGCCTCCCAGCCCAACGTGAGCCCAAGCGCCTCACCGGGAGCGATCACGGCAAGGAGGCACGCCGCGCCAAGGAGCGAACCAGTCGAGGGCAACACGAGGAGAGCTAGACTACTTGTCCTCGATCCCACACGCGACGCGAATCCGCTTTCCGAGTACCGAATTTGGCGCCACCTTGAGGTAGCTCTGGGCCAGCTTCCGGCCTTCTTCGAGGCGACCGGACTGACACAGCGCGATCGGCTCGAGGCCACGGCGCTCGAGGATCAGGGTTCCTGCGGGGAATTTCTCCCGGTGCTGTGCCAGGTGCGCCAGGGCAGCTTCAGGCTGGCTGGAAGCGAGGGCTCGCTGCACGAGCCCCATCAAGCGCAGCTCCGCCTCCAGATCGCCCGAACCTGCCCCTGCCGGGCGGACCGGAGCAGTTCGCGGGGCCTCGCGTGGCAGTGCCTCCACGCTCAATCCTGGGGGAGGGAAACTTACCGGCTCTTCCTCTGTGCGCTGACCGGGTGGCGTCGCTGCACGCTGCTCGACCACCTCTGGAGTGCGGAGGCGCTCAGAGCCGCTGTCTTCCCTCGACGAGAGACCGGTCAGCAGTGCCACAGTTCCACCCGTAACCACACCAACCGAGCCGAGCCCGAACAGCAGCTTGGAGAGCCCGAGCTTATACCACGGTAGGGCCGCACCTTCGCTGAGCACCGCAGTCCCGGTCACCAGCGCCGCGGGTGCGAGTGCTGCTGCCACGGCCACCCGGACGCGGTCCCGATCCGTGTCGGACGGCTCATCCGAGCGTCGGAGCAGCTCGATGAGATCGGTGTGAGGTGACGCGACGTGCTTCATTCTGTCCTCCAACGCGCGCGCGCGGCGATCCGCGCGGCACCTTTCGCGAACTGTTCCCGCGCAGCACGGAGCCGTGCGTGAATGGTGTTGACATTCTCATTCAAGGCCTCGGCTGCCTGAATGACCGACCACTGTTCGAGCTCGACCAGAACGAAGACCGAGCGCTTGTCTTCGGCCATCTCTTCCAACAAATCATGGGCGAGCTGCCGCGCTTCCGCTCCACAGAGTAGGTCGTGCGGAGAGGGCTGCTCCGAGGAGAGCTCCGAGGGATCGATGGGTGGGGCATGGCTCCGCAGGTTTGGGCTCTTCCGAGCCAGAGTGCGCCGATGCATGCGGACGCTGTTCTGAAGGATCCCAAAGACCCACGATTTCAGTGAGGAGCGTCCAGTGAATTGGGCAAGACCGCGATAGACCGCGACGAAGACCTCCTGACAGACGTCATCGAGGGCGGCATCTGCGACTCCGAGTCGTCGCGCAGTACGCCAGACGAAGGGGAACAGCTCGGCGTAGACGGCGTCGAAGTCGAACGCCGTCGGAAGTGCTGTCTCGTCTCGGAGGGGAGTTGCCAAAGCGGGAAGGCCCACAATAAAGGTAGTTGCCAGCGGTGGGGCAATCCGTGAGGGAAGCCCCGTCCCGACCGCTCCTTCCCATACTCCGGTCAGGAGCTGGCTCTGGCAAGCAGCTTACCTTCGAATTTAACCCGGGTAATATTGACAGGCCGGCTCTTCAGCGTTATGCCAGCCGCATGGCTGAACCGGACACCTACACCGCCTTCTCTGGTACCGACCTCTTGGTAAGGGGCTCGCTCTCTGAGGTGCTTTCGAGGACGAAATCTCTGGTGGACGAGGAGCCTTCCCGGCCGGTGCTGATCTTCGAAGATGGTTCAGGCCGGCAGGTCGACTTTGACTTCACAGGCACTGTTAAAGAGGTGGTGGACCGAGCTCGTCCGAAGCTGCCAGCCAATGGGCCTGGTAGGCCCCGCCTGGGGGTCGTATCAAGGGAGATCTCACTCTTGCCCCGCCACTGGGAGTGGCTGGAAAGCCGACCGGAGGGCTGCTCCGGCGCCCTACGCCGTTTGGTGGAGGAGGCGCAGAAGCGAGATCCCGAGGCCGAGCACCGAGCGCAAGCCCGAGATGCAGCTCACAAGTTCCTCTGGGCGATTGCCGGGAATTATCTCCACTTCGAAGAGGTCACGCGCGCCCTCTACGCGGGTGATCACGAGTGCATGTTCTCTCTCATGGTGGATTGGCCCCCGGACATCCGACAACACACGCGAGCCCTGCTCGGTCTTCCCCAGATGATCGAGCCGAGAGAGTCAGGGTTGGAGACGTGACGGCTCGCAGAGCCTGGTCACTCGCCATCGGACTGATTTGTGCTCTGCAGCTGGCTTCGGGCGAGCTGCACGCCGCGCCTGCGGAGCCTTCGGCGACCCAGGCCACACCGCCCCAGACGGAGTCAGAAACCGTAGGTTCCCTGCGGCGGGTGACGGGGGTAGGGACTTCTCTCAGTATTGGTGTGCTGGTGCATGGGACGGGACACTACGTGATTCACGAACCAGAGACCGCGCGTCGGCTCCTGCTGTGGGAAGGCGTGGGTGTGGTGGGGCTCGGTCTCGGTGGCGTGACGTTCATCACCACCGGCGCCTCCCGCTATTTCGCGCTGCCTGGGATCACCCTGGTGATTCTGGGCGGTGGGATCTTCGTTCAAAGCTGGCTCGCGGATCTCTACGGAACCACGGGTCTTACCAAATATGCGGGAAGCCCCAGGCGAGAACGACCGTTTTTTGAGGCAGAGCTCAGGGCCGATGCCCTTCGTGATCGGAGGTTTGGCTCGGCGCTTCTCATCGCCAACAGCGTGGAAGGCTCGGTGGGGGCAACCTTCTGGCGTGCTCAGCTCGAATCCGTGCCGGCCCAGACCAGCTCCCGTGGGCGCCTCGGACTCGGACACGTCTTGACCGGTGCCAGTTCGACCGAACGAGCGCAAGACGGGTCGTTCTTGGAGCTCGGAGGTGCCGTGACGGAGCACCGCGAGACTGCCTTAGGCTTCTCGACACGCACGTTTGAGGCCGCCGTTTCGGGACGGCTCGATCTGGTTCGGCTTGGGCCCACCCTGCGTGGGGCCTTCGCAGAGCTTGGTTCTGGTCTGGCCTTCGCGCGCACGCGCTATCACACCACGGTCGCGGTTCCCTCGGATCACGACAGCCTGTTGCTCGGGCGCATCGGTTTCGGTATGTATCTCGGGCGGGGTGTGCACCACGGCAGCGAGCTCTTGGGGTTCTATGATCACCGCCATGATGGCTATGTGGGAGGGCTGACCATGGGAGGATTGATGAGCGGGACGCTTGGGCGCTTCGGCTTGAGTTCACGGGTTTGGCTCGGAGAGTGCCTGGGCGTGACTGGGCTGCTCGAGACAGGGGCCGCCACGCGCATTGGTCTTGGTCTTCAGTTTCGCTCCGGCGGTGCGAAGTGAGCCGTCGAGCCCTGACCTGGTGCAGCCTGTTCGCACAGAGCACGCTTGCCTTTGGCTGCGCGCTCGAGGTCGACGAGCGCGCACAGCGGGATCTCGAGGTGGGGCGTGCCGAGGCATCAGGTGTCGAGTTGCTCGTCGACGATGGCCTGGCACAAGTACGCGAGCTGCGCCCTGAGTTTGCGCGACTGTGGGTATCGGCACCAAGCTTCGCGCTTGGCCTGCACCTCTCGACGGCGCGGGATTTCACGATGGTGCTCGATAACGTGCTACCCGGCGCGGTGCTGGAGGTCCGCGATGCGGCGGGGACACAGCTCGCTTTCAGGTCATCAGCGACCGAGCGGGTCACCCGGCGTAGGCTCCAGTTTTCGGCACCGGATGGCGACATCCGTCTGCACGCGCTCGCGCCGCCTGTGGCTGAGCCGGTGGTGAGGTTCGGTCTCCTGTCGGATATCCAGGGTGGCATGCCTCGGATCGGTGAGGTCTTCGAGCGGATCAACCGCGAAGTTGACCTCGACTTCGTGCTCAGCACGGGCGACCTCGGTTCCCGCGGGTCCAAGGAGGAACTCGAGCGGTTCGAGGAACACCTGGCTGCGCTCCACATCCCGTTCTACTCCGGGATCGGCAACCATGAGCTGTTCGAGTCACCACCGCCGTTCCAAGATCTGTTTGGGCGAGCAACGTCACACTTTCACTTCCGAGGAGTCGCGTTCTCGAACATCGACTCTGCGAGTGCTACGCTCGCGCCGCGGGTGATGGATTGGCTCGAAGACTGGCTCGAGCAAGATCGGCACCGCACCCATATCGTGCTGATGCACATCCCGCCGGTCGACCCGGTCGGGGTCAGAAACGGCTCCTTTGGGAGCCGCTCGGAAGCGCATCATGTGTTGGCACGGCTCGCCGAGGGGCGGGTCGATCTGACGCTGTATGGGCACATCCACTCCTACTATGCCTTCGAGAATGCCGGGATTTCAGCCTACATTTCCGGAGGAGGTGGGGCTGTGCCGGAGCGCTTCGACCGTGTGGGACGCCATTTTCTCGTGATCACGGCGGATCCGGATCGGGTGCGCTCGGTGCGTCTGGTGCGTGTAGATGGCAGAAGCTAGAGCGCTTTTCGATGGCGTGGATCGCCATCGGTTGGCTTCGCCAATGCGCTCCATCTTTCCCAAGGTGGGGCACCTACCCCTTATGACTCGCTCTGCTCGTCAATTCACCCCGTATTCGCTTTCGCGAATACCTAGAGCGACTTTGGTCGAGATGCTCCATCTCCGTAAAAGCCGCTCTAGCGAGGGCGATGGGGGACACGCCGTGGCTTTCGGTCACGCTCGGCTGGGGGCTCGTCGAATTCGGCCCGCTCCTTCGGGAGCAATCGCTCCTTACCGCCGACCTCGACGGCTCCCCAAGCGTAGCGAATCCGACGCTTGTACTGCCCCACATCGTCCGAGCCGAGGACCCAGAGATCGCGGGAGTGACGGTCTTCGTAGAGCTTGGAGGCAACGTATCCCGTTCCCGCGAAGCCAAGGAACTTTGCTTGTCCTTGACCGAGCCGGAGCACCAGCAACCCGCAGAGTCGCACCTTGTGGGTGCCGCACAGGGTGAAAAGCTCGATCGGATCGTTGGGTACGGGAACCCAGCGGTGGCGATACACGGCCGCCACCGTGTCCGAGCCGAGGTCTGTGAGCACTGAGAGGGGAAGCCAGCTCGGGAAGCGCGCCACGAACTTCTGGTCGATGCGTTCGATGCGCGTCAGTGGCGGCGCTACCGTAGGATCGAGCACGACTTCGGGCTGGTTCGTGGGGCCTCGACAGCAACGAAATCCAACCTCCTGTGAGCGCTGCTTCGGGTTGCGAGGCTCGACGTTCGCGCAGCGCGCCGCGAGATCTCCCAAGGGACCGTTACCCCCGCGCACCGCGACGTCGGACTCCTTCCCGGGACGCTGCCAACGGCTCTGTGTCCACTCGAAGAGACCTCCGTGCGAGTCATGCATCCCGAAGCCGCTGCGACACGCGACGAACAGCCCCGAGGGTCGGGCCGTGACCGGTCCACTGGTTCGGCACACATCCGAACGGTATTGGTTGCCCCAGGCGTAGATGTGATTGTTCGGACCCTTGCAGGCACGCTCCCATTCCAACTCGGTGCACAGCCGTTTGTCTTCGCGCCCACACAGCGCGGCGGCTTCACGCTGAGTCACTCCCGAGAGGGGAATGGCTCCGGGTTCGTTGGGATAGGGGTAGACGTCGATGTAGAAGCCGTCAAGCATCACCTGCTCACCCGGCAGCTCGCGATCAGGTCGTCGTGGCACCACATCGGGAGGACTTCCGGCGACCAGCGCTCCCGAAGGCACGAACACCATCCCAATGTGTGGCGGCGGCGCGCGCTCGATAGAGCCAACAGGCGTGACCACCGAGGGTGCTGTGCTGCTGGTGGTCGCGTCAGCCCCGGCGGTTGGGGTACGCTGGCAGCCCAGCAGGATCATCAGCCATGCCGACCAACTCGACGCGAGCCTGCCACCGCGCCAAGTGGCAGCGTTCATGCCTCTGCGCGCTCGTCGCGCTCGCGCAGTCCGAGCTCCTTCATCTTGAGTTGCAGGCCCTTGCGCGAGATCTTGAGCAGGCGAGCTGCGTGCGTTACATTGCCGCGGGTCTGGTCGAGAGCGCGCTGAATCAGCTCGCGCTCGAGGCGGGTCATGGCCGCTTTGACCTGCTCCTTGAGTCCCTCGGCCGCGCCTGGGGTATCTTCAGAGGTGGGAACCGGAGTGACCACCGGACGAGGGCGCGGGGAGAGCACCGTGTCGCGGACCTCGTTCGGCAGATCGCAGAGCTGGATTTGGCTCCCGTCGGCGAACAGCACCGCGCGCTCCACGACATTTTCGAGCTCGCGGATGTTTCCGTGCCAAGGGTAGTTCATCAACGCGAGTTCGGCCTCTTCGGCCAGCCCCTCGATGTGTTTGTTCAGCCGCGTGTTGAATTTCTCCAGGAAATGCGACCAAAGCAGGGGGATATCCTCAATCCGCTCGCGGAGCGCTGGCAGCCGGATGGGCACCACGTTGAGCCGGTAGTAGAGGTCGTCTCGGAAGGTGCCCTGTTCGATCTCTTTGCGAAGATCACTGTTGGTGGCCGCGACCAGGCGCACGTCGACGTGAATCGTCTTGATGCCCCCGACTCGCTCGAATTCGCTCTCCTGGATGGCGCGCAGCAGCTTGACCTGCATCTCGATTGGGATGCTGCCGATCTCGTCCAAGAACAGGGTGCCTCCGCTGGCCAGCTCGAAGCGGCCCGGTTTCGACCCCACGGCGCCGGTGAACGCGCCGCGCTCATATCCGAAGAGTTCACTTTCCATCAGGTCGCGTGGGATGGCCGCGCAGTTGACCTTGATGAAAGGCTTGTCGCGACGCGACGAGTTTTCGTGGAGCGCTCGAGCTACCAGCTCCTTACCCGTGCCGCTCTCGCCCGTGACCAGCACGGTGGTTGGGGTGTCGGCGACCCGCTCCAGGACCGCGTACACCTCGCGGATGGGCGCGCTCCGACCGATGATGCCGTAGCGCATCTCGTCGTCACTCGCCGAGGTTTCCAGGCGTGAGGCTTCAGCGGCCGAAAGATCGCGGGTTCGGAGTGCCTTCTTGACGATGGTCCGGACTTCAGCCTGATCGAAGGGTTTGGTGATGTAGTCAAAGGCTCCGGTCTTCAGTGCCTCGACGGCGTTGTCGACCGTACCGTGGGCGGTGATGATGACGACCGGTAACTCCGGATCCATCGCGAGTGCCCGGCGCAAGAGCTCCATGCCGTCGATACGGGGCATCCGAAGGTCGGTGAGCAGCATGTCGACGTGATGGTCTTCCAGAATCTCCAGGGCCTGCTGGCCGTCCTCGGCGGTGTGTACGTCGTACCCATCGCGATCCAGCAGTGCCGAGAGGACCCGGCGCAGGTTCGGTTCGTCGTCGACGACCAGCAGCTGTTTTTTTTCGGGGAGCATCGTCAAGCTACTCACAGCGCGAGCCACGATCGTCGGCTCGCAGGAATGAAGAACAGAAGAACAGCGCCAGTTTGTTACCGCCGGGCGCCCCGGTCGCGATCACGTCCGGGCGATCGAGTTCTACGCCTACTAGTGCCGAGCCGAGTTGATCACTCGATTCTGCGGAGGAGATGAAGAGGCTCTCACCCAGCTCGAGTTCTTGGTCTGATGTCCGGTAGGCGAGAACCACCCCTGCCGCGTTTTCCCCGCGCACGTCGGCGCCGGGGGCACCGACCAGAAGCTCGTCGTAGTCGTCGCCGTCCACGTTGGCGGCGGCGAGGGCTTCCCCGAAGCGTGCCTGGTCGCAGCCTGACCAGTCATCCTGTGCCTTGCAGCCCGCCGAGAACGCTGCGTCGATGTCGGCAAGGTCCGCGCAATCGGGCGTGCTCGCCGAGAGCGCCTCGAGCAGCGCTGCCTGCGGCACAATGGTGACTCGCTCATCGCTGGAGACGGCCAGGTCGTCCAGGTCCGGATCGGTGAAGCGGCCGCTGGTGAGGGTCCGGCCGAAGCCCTCATCACCTTCCACACAGCCCAGCACCGACGCGGTGCCGGTCTCCGGCAGGTCAATGATCCAGAGACGCCCGTGATCCTCGTCGGAAAGGTCCCCAATCACGCCGAGCGGGTGTTCATCGGTGCGCAGAACGGCCAGGGCTTCTCCGAAGCCCGAGTCGGCTTCCACAGGGTTTTGCAGGAGTCGAGGAGATGTGGAGCCCGAGGGATACCAGAAGACGAGGGATGAATCGGGGAGCGCTGCGAGCAGGGCGCTGTCGATGCCGTCGCGGCTGCCGGCAAGCTCGATGGTGAGGGCGTCGGCGTCGCGGCGTGTTTTGACTGCCACCGTTCCCACCTCGCTGGGGACGGGGATGGTGATGCGCGTTTCATCGTGGCAGGTCACCTGGAGCGCCGTGCGATTCTGGTCATCGACTGACATCCCGTACACGAAGCAGCCGAGGGTGTCCGATTCCGATTCACGCACCAGCGGTGTTGCGTGACGAGCCAACCAGCACCCTTCGTCGATGCGGCAGGCCACTCGGTTGCTGGCGTCTTCCGAGGGCTTCTCATCCGTTCCGAGGTCGTAGAGCGCATAGTTTTGGCTCGCACCAGCGAACAACCAGGTGGATTGGTCGGTGCGCACCGCGGAGACCACGCGTCCCGTGTTCCGGAAACCATCCGGCACGGACAGGGACACAGCGGGGGTGTCCTCGGCCAGATCGCTGAAGCGTGTGAAGGAGCAGGCGAAGCCCAGCGCCACGAAAGGGAGGAGCCAACGGTGCCAAGCAGAAGTGGTGCGATTCATCGGGACAGGTGCTCCTCGGGTGGTGCAAAGCGGTCGAAGCCATCAGGACGCAGGAGTCGTCCGGTCTGTGCGGGCGCGGCGGGCTCTTTGGCGCGAGTCTTCACCTTCTGCAAGGTTCGACTGAGGACCGGTGGGGCGTCAAACTCCACGGTCGGATCGGTCGCCAAGCGGCTCGGCGGCAGAGGATCGTGCAGGAAGTTGTAGACGGAGAGGCCGGCGAGAACCCCGGCCCCAAGGAACGCCGCATCGGCCGAGATGGCGTAGATTTGTCCGTAGGTGACGCGCGAGTCATCACTCTCGAGCACTCCGCGACGGCGATCCGCCGACAAGTCGTCGTAGATGCGGTTTGACTCCAGTCCCAGATAAATCCCACCGCCCAGCAGCACCGACGAGATGATCGCTTGCGTGTATGCGGTGCCGCGTGGGGGCAGCACCACCATGTGGGCGTTGACCGGCAGCACTTGCCCGCGGGGGATGACGACGGTGGTCTCGAGGGGCTTCCGATCCGGCGCGCGAACCTCTAGCTTGTGCGATCCGGCGCTGAGGTTCGGGATGTCGAGGGGTCGCGGCCCGGTCTTCCAGGTCCCGGCGGACCGACCGTCCACGAACACCGAGATCTCGGGTGCATTAGAGTCGATACGCAGGGTGCCGATCGGAAGGCGTTCGAGCTCGAGCTTGAGATCGTACTGGCGGCCTCGCTCCAAGTTGACGCGCTGACTCCTCGGTTGGTACCCGGTGGCGGTGGCGAGCAGTACATGCTCACCCGCGGTGACCAGCTCACCGTGGGGTGCCATACCCCAGGGAGCACGTTTCTTCTCCAGATCATCGACGAAAAGCTGCGCCCCAGTCACGTTGGAGACGATCCTGAGGTAGGCCATGAACTCGCCCTGGGAGAGGCTCACCTTCACCTGGACTACCCGCCCGGGCTGCACCTCGAACTCCGCGCCGCTCTCGTTGTAGGTGTCGAACTTCTCGACCAGCGCGTAGTAGCGACCAACATCCAGCGAGAGATTGGCTGGCGACCGATTTTGTTGGACCTCCGCCCAGCCAGGGTTCGGTTCGCCCAGTCGATAGGGGTCCTGCCCCGAGATCAATCGATACAAGCGGAGGGGCGCGACGGGGGGATCGGTCTCGAGTACGACCAGCGACTTGGTCTGCATGGTCGCCTCGGGTTCGCTGCTGCTGACGGCACTCGGCTGGCCACCTCGCGCCTTCATTTCGGCGATTGAAGCCTCCAGGCGAGCGATCCGCGACACGACGTCCTTGTGGTCGGGGGTGGTGGGATCGACCTCGAGGTAGCGGAGGAACCGCGCCTTGGCATCTTCGAGCCGCGCGGCCTTCTCGAGTGCCACGCCCGCGTTGAAGAGAAAAGCGGAGTAGGGGTGCAGCTCGAAGCCGGCCTCGAACACCTCCGCCGCGTTCACGTACTTGCCGGTCGCGAACAGACCCTGACCCTTCTCCATGAACCGACGGATCGACTCGACACTGGTGACCTCCTTGCCGGAGGTGGCAGGGCTTCCTGCGGTCGTCGCAGGAACGGCTCCGCTCGGTTGGGCCATGGGCAGTCGGGGCGTTATCGCGAGCAGGGCGAGCACCGAAAGCGCGACCAAGGTGGGGGCGAAGGGGAGTCTCATGCTGGGCACACGATGCCCGCGAACCGGGCAGGGAGACAAGAGGAACCAGCGAAGTGTTTGCACCGGTCACCGAACCCCCCAAGCGAGCTTGGTCAGTGGGCCGATGCTCGCTTTTGGCCGCACCGTCGGAGCCAATCTGGAGGACACTTCGGCCGCTTTGCGATGATCCGTCGTTTCGTCTTTTGGTTCCACGCCAAGCTCAGCCTATGCTGGTGGCTGGAAGCACTTAACCCATGACGAGGATTCCTGCGATGCGAGAGCGCGCCCTTTCCGCAACGCTTCTCACTTTGGCGCTTGCCTTTCCGACCGAGGGCTGGACTGCCGAGGAGCGCCACGAGTATCCGGAGTGCAATCGCCAACCGAGTGAGACTGACGTTCAAGCCGCCAAGGGGGCATTCCAAGCCGGGATCGTCTCTTTCAACGAAGCTGACTACGATCGCGCCATCCTCTACTGGGAGGATGCCTTCCGTCGCGACTGCACCGCCACCCTGCTCCTCCATCACCTCGCGCGGGCCTATGAGGGCCGGGGCGACCTGGAGCAGGCCGTGATCGCGCTGCGCACGTTCCTCGAGCGCACCCCTGATGCCGCCGAGCGCCCCCAGATCCAGCGCCGCATCGAGGTTTTCCAGCAGCGAATCCTGGAGGCGAGGGTCAAGCAGGAAGCCGAGTCGGCACCGCCGGTCTCGAGCAACGAAACCTCCGGAACCATGTCCACCGAGGAGCTTGAACCCGCTCCCACCGCACAGCCGTCGTCGTCGACCAACCTCTACGTAGAGCCTCTCTACCCGTGGATCGTGATCGGGTCTGGTGCAGGCCTCACCATGCTCGGCTCGATCCTCTACTTTCCCGCACGCTCTGACGTCACCGACTACGAGAAAAAGTGCCCGGACTATGAGTGCCCGACCGCCGCCATGGAAGAGAACGCGGATCAGGCGCGTACGCGCATGGTTTGGGGGGGAGCGCTGGCCATCGGAGGGCTGGTCACCGCTGCAGCGGGGACGGCTTGGTACTTCTACAACGACTCCCTCACACCACGAGCACCCGCGAGCGCCCGCTGGGTGGTGCCAGTGGTGGGCCCGAGCAGCGCTGGGGTCGTGATGGGCGCGGCGTTCTGACCAACAGAACGTCGTGTGGGGTCATTGCCGTGAGGTGGTGAGCGCCGAGGGCGGCAGTTTCCATGTGGGCTTGGGCACGGTGCGCGGCACGGGTGGTGCTGCGCGCGAGGAACTGGCGGCACTCGGCTCCGTTCTGGAGTCCACGCGTTCGAGTAGATATGAGTCCGGCCGCACGGGATCGGGTGTTTCGCTCGACGACCCACCACAGCCGAGCGCGAGAACCGAAGGAAGGAGCGCCCTCACGAGCCACGGGAGTCGGTACCACATGCGCGTCAGCTAGCATGCTACGGTGGGCTCGCCATGATAGGCCGCTTGACTGGGCAATTGGTCGCGAATGAAGGCGATGGCTCCGTCGTGATCGACGTGAACGGTGTGGGTTACGAGGTGATGGTGCCCCTCGGTTCCCGGCTGCCCCCCGTCGGCGGCGGGAGCCTGGTGACCTTGCACATCCACACGGTGGTACGCGAAGACAGCCTCGAACTCTTCGGGTTCGCAGAGCTCGACCAGCGCCGGCTGTTTCGGCTGCTGATCGCCGTCCCCAACGTTGGGCCGAAGACCGCGATCTGCGCCCTTGGGGGTATGTCCGTCGACGAACTGGCCCAGGCCGTTCGCGTCGAGGATTCGGTCGCTTTGGCTCGTTTGCCCGGAATTGGAAAGAAGACCGCCGAGCGGATCATTCTCGAACTCAAGTCCAAGGTAGAGAACCTCAGCTCCGGGAGCCCGCCAACCAAGAGCCCTGGAAGCCCTGACAGCAAGGCTCTGCGCCTGACAGCGGCCCTGACCGGTATGGGCTACCGAGCCGGGGAGGCCGCCCATGCTGTCGAACTTCTCAAGGATCAATTGGCCGACCTGTCAGCGAGTGAGCTGCTCCGGGAGGCGCTCGGGTTGCTTTCGCGACGTTGAGGCCGCCACCGTCCTTGACCGGAAGTTCGATCCGTAGATAATCGCCAACTTGTGGTGAGGCGGTGCCCGCCCATCTGGCGTGACCGAGCTCTCCGAGGAGGCACAGCGTGATTACCTGTCGCAAGTGCGGAAAGGACAACCAGGACCACTACAAGTTCTGCCTCGGATGCGGAGCCGAGCTTCCACGGGACCTGTCCGCGCCCAGAGTGACGGGTCCAGCGACCCCTCCTCACGGTGTGCCTGCCGTTGCCGCTCCCCCTGCCGTTCCGGCTGAAGTTCCCCCGGTGGCTGTGGCTGCCGCTCCGGCAGTCGGACCTGGTCGGGCACCGGGTGGAGGAACGATGGTTGCGTCGCCCCAGCAAGTTGCGGCGCACACACCTGGCGGCACGAGCCCAGCGTCACCACCACCTCCCGTGGTGGCGAGCGCGCCCACACCTGCTGCAAGCGCACCTGCTGCTGCGAGTCCGGCCGTGCCGCGGCCCGCTCCCGAAGCTGTCGTGTGTCCCCAGTGTCAGCACCAGAATCCGAAGAACAACCGGTTCTGTGCGGGCTGCGGTTACAATCTGGGGGCGCTGGCCCAACAGATGGCGCAGGCGGCTCCGGCGTCAGCCATGGCTCCTTCCGCCGCGCCCGCCCGCCCGATCATCATGGTGGCGCTGCGTGCGGACGGCAGCGAAGCCGGACGCTACACGCTTCCGGACAGCGCGAGTGTCACCGTGGGACGCGACACCGGCTCGATCTTCGCCGGGGATAGCTACCTTTCGCCGCGCCATGCCACGCTCACGCGGCGAGGAGCGGACGTGCTGGTGAAGGATGCCGGCAGCTTGAATGGCGTGTACCTCCGGCTTCGCCCCCAGGAGCCGTGGCCCCTCGAGTTCGGGGACATGTTCCGGATTGGTCAGGAGATCGTACGGCTCGAAGAGTTATCCCAACAGCCGCCGACGGCCGATGGGGTGCGGCGCTTCGGCAGTCCCTCGAAGGGCTACGTGGGGCGCTTGGCACTGGTGATCGGTCGTGACACGACGGGCAATGCTTTCCCAATCCCTGAACGCGGGGTCCACTGCGGTCGTGAACGCGGGGACATCCTCTTCTCGGAAGATGGATACGTCTCTGGGCTGCACTGCCGGATCGGTCGGGGTGCGGATGGACGCCTAGCGCTGACTGACGTGGGGAGTTCGAACGGCACCTTCGTGCGACTCAAGGTCGAGCAAGTGCTGAGTTCCGGCTGCATCCTCTTGATGGGGCAGCAGCTCTTCCGCGTGGATTTCTGAGACCAGCATGACCCCGTCCGCCGCCTCGATCCGGGTGGTGGCGGCCGTGATCGAAAGAGACGGCGCCTACCTCATCACGCAACGCCGCGCGAGCGCTGTCTTGCCGCTCCTCTGGGAGTTCCCTGGAGGGCGGGTGGAGGATGGGGAGACGCCTGCGCAGGCCTTGGAGCGTGAGATCAGGCACCGCCTGGGTGTCGGGGTGGAGGTGGGGCCGTTGATTGGCTTCGTGAGTCATCCCTATCCCGGCTACCTGCTCGAGCTCTCCCTCTACCAGTGTCGCCTCGTTGAAGGTGAACCGAGACCTCTCGCTGTCGAGACTCTGCGCTGGGTCACGAGCGACCAGTTCGAACGCTTCTCGTTTACCCCCGCTGACACCAAATCGATGGCGAGCCTGCTCGGGCTGACGGACTAACGGGAGAAGCGCCGTTTGTCCCGCAACTCGGGGCAGCTTCTGGACGACCAGAGGTATGACCGCCTCTGTGTGGCATCGACTCGGCCAACTCCTCGACTTCCTCTTACCACCGTCCTGTCCAGCCTGTGGCGCCGAGGACCGGCCGCAGCGCCCGCTCTGCCCCACCTGTACGACTGAGCTGGAAAGGGAACCGCCGGACTTCGATCAGCAACCTCTCCTGCTCGCTCCGTACCGCTTTGGAGGGCCGATTCGGCGGGCCATCCATCGCCTCAAGTATCAAGATCACCCAGAACTGGCTCAAGTCCTCGCAGCTGGCTTCATCCGTGAGACGACAGAGAGTTTCTGCCCTTTGCGCTCTCAGCTCATCGTTCCTGTGCCTCTGCACCCCGGTCGACTGGCGGAGCGCGGCTACAACCAGGCGGCTCTTCTTGCGCGTGCCGTAGGTCGTGTCCACGGTTTGCGGGTCGCGACCGACGCTGCTCGTCGGGTTCGCGCGACGGCCCACCAGGTTGGTCAGGGTTCGCTCAGCCGCGCCGAGAATCTTGCTCACGCCTTCGCGGCGAATCCAGGATTGAACGGGCGAGAGATCTGGATCATGGACGACGTTGTCACGACCGGCGCGACCACCTTCGCGCTCATCAGCGCTCTCGAGGCCGCGGGCGCGAAGGTCGTCGGAATCCTTGCTCTCGCGCGTGCTCGCGCCCTAGAGAAAAGCTGAGCCTTGGCGCGGGCGTCCCATCGACCTCCCTTTTGCGTGATTGGTCGCACTAGGAAGAGACGACCTAGGACGTGAAACTGCAAAAGCCTCGGGCAGGGCCGTCGCAGAGGTGAACTCATGAAATCTTGCATCTTTTTCGGTAGGCCGCGATCGCTGGGATCTTCTGCAACCGCGATTCTTCCGCTCCTCCTTCTCCTCAGTTGCAGCGATGTGGCTTCTGGGCCGGTCACGGGCGGTTCCGGAGGCAGCCAGGGAGGAGCGGCGGGCTTGGGAGGTGGTGGCATGTCCACCACAGGCAGCTCCGGAATGGGAGGCGGGGGAGCCATGAGCCTTGGGGGCTCGGGCGCCGGGGTAGGCCTCGGTGGACAAACGCAGGTGGGCCTGGGTGGCGCGGTGGGCTTCGGTGGCGCGCTGGGCCTGGGTGGACAAACGCAGGTGGGCCTCGGTGGACAAACGCAGGCGGGCCTGGGTGGCGCGCTGGGCCTGGGTGGCGCGGTGGGCCTGGGCGGTGCGGTGGGCCTGGGCGGTGCGGTGGGCCTCGGTGGCGCGGTGGG
>CAYNEY010000078.1:0-19095 GCA_964396375.1 uncultured Polyangiaceae bacterium
CCTTGGTGGTACAGGCCTTGGTGGTACAGGCCTTGGTGGTACAGGCCTTGGTGGTGCAGGCCAAGGTGGTGCAGGCCAAGGTGGTGCAGGCCAAGGTGGTGCAGGCCAAGGTGGTACTGGCCTTGGTGGTACTGGCCTTGGTGGTACTGGCCTTGGTGGTACTGGCCTTGGTGGTGTGACCACCGGGCAACTCGTGCAGGGCCTGAATAATCCGATAATTCGCCACATCCACACTGCCGACGCTGCGGCTCTGGTGAGCGGGGACCGTGTGTACGTCTACGCTGGGCATGATGAGGCAGCGGTTGGGGCCGACACCTTCAACCTCAACCACTGGCATGTCTTCTCCAGTTCGGATCTTGCCCACTGGACCGACCATGGCATCGGTCTCGAAGTGTCGGACTTCGGCTGGGCTTCCTGGGGAGCATGGGCAGGACATGTCACCGAGCGTGACGGTACCTACTACTGGTACGTTCCGATGAGCTCGCCCCGCGGAGGACGAGGATTCGATATCGGTGTTGCGGTGAGCAACAGCCCCACCGGACCCTTCGTGGCAAGCGACACTCCGGTTCTGACCGACGACATGACTGTCGCTTCACCTACCAACGGGCAACCCGACTTCAAAGACATCGATCCGGCCGTCTTCATCGACGACGATGGTCAGGCCTACATGTACTGGGGCAACATCGACTTTCACGTGGCGCGTCTGGCCGACAACATGGTCGAGATCGATGGCGCCATCGAGTATCCCAACCTGGTCGGGTTCACCGAGGCACCGTACATGAACAAGATCAACGGCACCTACTACTTGACCTACGCCTCCGGTTGGCCCGAGACCATTGCCTATTCGACCAGCACCAACCCTATGGGGCCTTTTACCTGGCGTGGGCGACTCAATGATGTGACCGGCTCAGGAACGAACCACCAGTCTCTCATCGAGTTTCGCGACCAATGGTACTTCGTTTATCATAATGCTGCGCTCTTCGAAGGTGGTGAGTTCCGGCGCTCTGTGGCGATAGAACGTCTGGAGTTTGGGGCAGGTGGACTCTTTGAGCAGATCGTTCAGACTCCGGATGGCGTGGCGCAACTCGAGCCGGGGCCATTTGTGCTGGATGTGGCGTACCAACTCCTGAATGTTGGCAGTGGTCACGCCCTAGAAATTGCCGAGGATTTTACGACAGTCGGTGCTAATGTGATTCAGGGTGAGGTGGATGACAGTGTCACACAGAGGTGGCAGCTCGAGGCGGTGGGGGCCGCGGTGTACCGACTGCGAAACCAAGCGTCGGATCTGTGCCTGAGCGTTGCAGGGAACTCCTCTGCCAACAGCGCCAACGTGGAACAGGCGAACTGTGATGCCTCGGGCTCTGTGCGATGGCGCGCCACCCGTTCGGCTGCTGGTGATTGGTACTTCGTGAACTACGCGAGCAACCGAATCCTCGAGGTTGCCAATGCATCCACCGAGGCGGGTGCCAACATCGTCCAATACCCATACCTTCCCGGAACACACCAGCAGTGGCGCGTCGTTGTGGGCGAGTGAGAGTGGGTAGGGTACCGTGAGACGAATGCGACGAAAGCCGTGAATGCGTATGTAGGACATTGTCTCACTCACTCGCGGTGACGCTCCCTTTGCCGTAGCTCTCTGCTTCATTTGAGCGTAAAATGGTGAGCTGCTCTTGGGAGGTGTGCCGTGAACGCACGAAATTGGTCCGCTTTCTCGTGGTGGCTGATGCTTGGCGCTGTGGCTTGTGGTAGCGGAGACAAGGCAGGGGGAGCAAATACCCGAGAGCCACCAGTCGGTGGCAACACCACCAGCGGTGTAAAGAATGCGACCTGTGAGCTCGGGACCTCCAGCGGTCCGGTGGCAGAGCCCGAGTATCTGATGCACCTCGACGGGGAGACCAGCTGGTACGCTGCGCCGTTGGTTGCGGATCTGGATGGGGATGGAGCACGGGAGCTCATTGCTGCCTACTACTCGGTGTTCGTCTTTGATCGGGATGGGCAGCTGCTCGATACCATCGAGACGGACGATGGTCGCGTGTACGCCCCGCACGTGGTTACGGATCTCGAGGGGGATGGGGTGATGGATATCGTCTTCGGTGCGGGTAGCCGTGTGCATGCCTACGAGTGGCGGCAGGGGGCAGCGGTGGTGAAGGCGGGGTGGCCCGCTAGCGTGGATGGTGCCGGCACTGGGCCGGAAGTTCGCGGGATGGCTGCGGGGGATCTCAACGGTGACGGCAGCATTGAGGTGGCCGTTTCCACCACCGAGACTGCGGACGAGTCGGAAGGCGGCTCGCAGCTCTGGGTCTTCAACCCTAATGGAACCCTCTATCAGCCGCAGGGGCTAAGCTACAACGCTTGGCCGCGGTACAACTCGGAGCGCGGCGCAGGAAATGACGCGGACAGAAACGGTCAGGGTCACCATGGCTACGGCTGTTACGGGCTCAACGTGGGGATGGGTAACCTGGATGACGATCCCGAGCTCGAACTCGTCGCGACCTACGATAATCACCATGTGCAGGTCTTCGATCACGATGGCGTGGCGCATGATGCCGCGCCGTACTTCACCAATCGCGCCAGCGAATACGTCGGGGAGCGGATGACCTACGGCCAGTTCATTCGCTGGGCGGATCCGGCAATCGAGCAGGCTCACTACCATGACCATACGGGAGAGTGGCCACATCCGACCGTCGCCGAGTGGCTGCAGTTCACTCAGTCGCCTCCCAATGTCGCGGATCTCGACGGCGATGGTCGAAACGAGCTTCTGGCGGTGCCCAATCTTGAGATGAACGAGCCCTACGAGACGCAGGCTTGGGCACTCTTGGTGCTCGAGGGTAGCCATGGCGATGGTAGCCGCGCAGCGATGCGCAAGTCCGGTTGGGAGGACCTCCCCCGGGGTGAGGCGCCGGTGCTGGTCGATGGCTGGTATCCGCCCACTGGCGTTCCCGCGATAGCCACGATCAACCTCTCGGGAGACGCGGCCCTCGAGAGTGTGGTCTCCCTCAATGACCAGTACCTCTACGCCTTCGACGCCTCTGGACGTATGCTATTTCGGTACAACTACGCGCACGAAAAACCGATCCTGTTCGCCTCTGAGCCCACGATTGCCGATCTGAATCAGGATGGGTCGCCCGAGGTGCTTTTCACCACCTACGGTGCTCCAGACGAACTCGACTCGGGAAACCTGGTGGTGCTCGGGGCCGACGGGACACTCCTCTTCGACCTCGCGCTGCCCGAGCCGGGAGAGAACGGTAATGGCAACGGTGCGCCCGCGGCCCCGACCGTGGCCGATCTCAACGGCGACGGCCAACTCGAAATCTTCATTCAGACATTCGAGCATGGGATGGACGTCTTTACCGTCGCGAGTTCCGCGGAAAACTGCCTGCTTTGGTCCACGGCACGCGGCGGCCCGCTCCGAATGGGGCAGCCCAGCCAGTAAACTCTCCGGGAAAAGTGGGCCTTTGTTGGCCACGCTCGACCGCCGGCGAAGATCCGCGGTAGGCTCGGGTCCGTGACCGTCGAGCCCAGCCACTTCGACTCCTTGTCGCGGGATGACCTCTGTGCGCGTGCCCAGGCCCTGGGTGTGAAGCGCCCCGAGCTTCTGACCCGTGTCGAGCTGCGTGACGAGATTGTTCGTCTTACCGAGACTGACGCAAGCCAGCGGAAGCGCGCGCGCGGTTGGTTCGGCGTGGCGAGGGACTTGGTGGCGAGCGTCGTCGAGCAAGGGTTGAACCTGCCGGACGCTGCCGAGATGATCCGCGGCTCGGGGCTGACTGTCGCCAAGGTCGGTCCCCCCGTGGCGACGGTGACGCTGGCGGAGATCTATGCGGCACAGGGGCACATAGAGCGCGCGCTGGCTTTGCTGGATCAGGTCTTGGCAAACGAGCCCGATCACCGTGCGGCGGCGCTGACACGCGAGCGTTTGGTGCAGGAGCGGGAAGCGAAGCGCGGGATGGGGGTCGCTTCTTGGCCCGCGGAACCAGTAGCGGACGAAACGCGCGGTTCTGTCGTGGAGCCACCGGTACTCGGTCAAGAGCAGGTGCTACTCGCGAATCCTCCGGAAGATCTGCGACCTGTCGAGGCTCCGATCACCCGGGATGTGCTGCTCTTGGTGCGTGCACCGACGGGACAATTGTGGGCAAGCTGGGAGCTCACTTGGGCGAGTTACACCGGAGCGAACGAAGACAGGTGGTTGCTGGTCGTCGTGGAGATCACCCCTTCGTGGGACGGGCCGACCGAGCGGCGTCACGAAGTCGCTCTCGAGGGTGCCATCGGGCAGCTGCAGGTGGAGGTAGACACGTCGCGTATCGTTCGGGCTGCGCTCGGAGTAAAGCATGGTGATGTGTTTGTCCCGAAGGTGTTGGCGGCGCAGTTCGGATGGGGCGAAGGGCTTTCGCCCGAGGTTCTGTACGTGCCGCCCGGCTACCCGAGCGCGCCTGAGCTGGTTTTGCTCGGTGCTCGCGCCTTCGAGCGGGCACGGCTCCTCTGTGCGGGCGTCTGAGGCTAGCTTATTTTCGCAACTCGCAGCCCTGCCTGACCGAAGGGAAGGGCATGAGATACCTGCCGCTTTACTCGCTTGTTGCCGCCCTTCTCTTGGCGCCCTCCGTTTCGGCCCTGGCCGAACCGCATCCTGAGCTCAGCTTGGGAGTGTCGGGTCGGTACCTCGAGAGCACCTTTGGCGAGAGGGAGTTTCTCGCGATGCTGGAGGTTGGAGCGACCATCGATCCGGTGGAGACGCACGAGGAGCGTCCGCCGCCCGAGTCGCTCGAAACAGGTGAGTCCCAAGTGAGCGAACCGATGGAGAAGCCACCCAAGCGCTCCTCGCGCACGCGCTCCGATTCTGCAACAGACGCCCTGCTCGACCAGTGCCCACTCGGTGTGGTGCCGGAGTTCGTGGGTGAACTCATGCTGGCGGCGGGCAAGGCCGCCGGCCTCGATGCTGCCTGGGAACGGCTCGACTCGGCTGAATCGCGGGCGCGAAACAGCGCTTGGTTGCCGGATCTCAGGCTGCGAGCGGGGCGTGACGTCGACCAATCCTTGCGCCTTTCGCCAACCACCGACGATCCGTACCGCTACACCCAGAGTGATGGTGTGTCATTCATCTATGAAGGCACGATGACCTGGCGCCTCGGTAGGCTGGTATTCGCGAGTGAGGAACCGGGACTCGAACGTCTCCGTCTGGTCCGCCTCCGCGAGCGAGAGCGCCTCCTCGAGCAGGTCCTACCCCTCGTCGAGGCCTGGGTCCTCGGTACCTGTGAGGCCCACGCCTGGCCAAGGAATCGCTCGATTCAGCGACGGCTGCTCAACACGGAGATCGCGTTGAACCAGCTGACCGACGGTTGGTTCTGGCGGAACAAACTTCGAGGCATCGCCCTTCTGCCTCCAGCGGTGACCGCCCCCCGAGTGCTACCAGGACCGGTCTCCCGGGCGGACCAGCCTGGCCTGCCGATCGAGGCTGGCGATCGCGCTGGTTTCGCGGTAAGCGGCGACCATGCTCTCCGACACTCGCAATCTCCTCGTTGACCTCCAAAGGCGTATTGATGCGCTAAGGGGGTCTCTTTGACGTCCCGGCACTGAAGCGACAAATCGACGAGCTGGATTCCTTAGCTGGGGCTCCGGATTTCTGGTCGAACCAGGAGCGGGCTCAGGCTTTGATGCGTAAGCGAGCAGGCCTGTCCGAGAAGGTCGAGCATGCTGAGAAGCTGTCGCGGGCTTTGAGCGACGCGACCGAGTACTTCGAGCTTGGGCTGGCCGAGCAGGATGAAGGCGCCCTCGATGACGCAAGGCAGCAGGCCGAGGCGCTCGACGAGTTGGTGAGGAAGGCCGAGCTGGAGCGCATGCTCTCCGGTCCTGTCGATCACGCCAATGCGATCGTGAGCATCCACCCAGGCTCGGGTGGTGCTGAGGCCAAGGATTGGGCGGAGATGCTGCTCCGCATGTACCTCAGGTACTGCGAGCGGCGTGGCTATGCCACCGATCTCATCGATTTTCAGGCAGGCGACGAGGCGGGGATTGACGGCGCGAGCTTCACGGTCAGCGGCCCCAACGCCTATGGGTACCTGCGCGCCGAGATGGGCGTGCACCGCCTGGTGCGGATCAGCCCGTTTGACGCCAACGCGCGACGCCACACCAGCTTCGCAGCGGTTGAAGTAGTGCCCGACGTCGAAGATGAGATTGATATCGAGGTCAAAGAGTCGGATCTCGAGATCTCGACCATGCGTGCGGGCGGCAAGGGTGGCCAGAACGTCAACAAGGTCGAGACGGCAGTTCGGATGCGCCACATCCCCTCCGGGATCATGGTGGTGTGCCGTGCCGAGCGTAGCCAGCACCAGAATCGCCATATGGCGATGAAGATGCTGAAGGCCCGTCTTTACGAGATCGAGCTCCAACGGCGCGAGCAGGCCCAGGCCAGCTACGAGGCCCAGAAGGGACAGATCGCTTGGGGCAACCAGATCCGCTCGTACGTGCTCCAGCCCTATCAGCTGGTCAAGGATCTGCGTACCGAGCACGAGACCAGCAACGTGAGCGGTGTCTTGGACGGTGAACTCGGGGGATTCATAGAGGCCTTCTTGCTCCATCACGCCGACGCCAAGGGGGAAGGTGGCACTCACAAGCCTGTGGTTCCCTCACGAAGCTGAATCGACCAAGGGCAAAGTGCGCCAAAAACGGCGAAATGTGGCCTAAACGCGTTGCCCTTGGGTGGACGGGCGGCAGAACCCCTGGTATTCGCCGCCGACGACGATGACGACGAGCGACTCCGACAGACCGAAGGTGACCTCCGAACCCGCCGAGGGCGCTGAGGCGGCACTGATCCGCGCGCGCTCCGAGAAGGCCGAGCGACTCCGCGCTCGCGGGGAAAACCCCTTTGCAAATGAGCTTGGCGGTGACGACCGGGTGGGGCTTGGTGCGCTGAGGCAGCGTTTCGTGGGGGCGCGTTCCGAGCCTGAATCGCAGAAGTACGATCCGGAGCGGGTGGCCGCCCTCGCCGGGGACGCATCGGTGTTCGTCGTTGGACGGGTGATGGCGCGCCGCGGGTTCGGTCGTGCGACCTTCCTCGCGCTCCGTGACGAGACGGGTGAGATCCAACTGCTCGCGAAGCTCGATCTGCTGGGCGAGGCTTTTGGTCGGCTCGAGGAGCTCGACGTCGGGGATTTCATTGAGGCTCGCGGGACCGTCATCGTCACTCGCACTCTCGAGCTAACGATTCAACTGGCCGCCATCAGGATCCTGACCAAGGCGCTGCGCCCGCTCCCCGACAAGTGGAGCGGGCTCTCTGACGTCGATCTCCGATATCGGCGGCGCTACCTCGATCTGGTAGCAAATCCCGAGGTGGCTTCGGTCTTGCGTGCTCGCTCGATGATCATCCAGGGGCTGCGCCGATTCCTGGATGGGGAGGGCTTCTTGGAGGTCGAGACACCCACTCTCCACAGTATCATCGGTGGCGCGGCAGCGAAGCCCTTTTCAACTCACCACAACGCTCTTGATCTCGATCTGTTCCTTCGCATCGCGCCGGAATTGTACTTGAAGCGCCTCTTGGTTGGGGGATTCGAGCGAGTCTACGAGATCGGCCGCTGTTACCGCAACGAGGGGCTCAGCACGCGCCATAACCCCGAGTTCACGATGCTCGAGTTCTATCGGGCCTACGCCACCTACCAGACCCTGATGGACATGGCCGAGGCGATGCTCACCGAGGTCGATCGACACCTTGCTCAGCGTATGTGTCAGATTGGTCAGGCGCATGTCTACGACACTTGGAAGTCAACGCGTCGTTTCGTGCTCGATGAGCCCTTCGCTCGCGTGCCGATGCGAGAGGCAGTGCTCTCGGCGCTGAAGAGGGCGGGCCTTCCCCCGTCGGTATTGGACAAGCTTTCGTCCTTGGCAGCACCAAAACCCGGCACACCCGATCCGGAGGCGGCCGAGGTTTCTGCCTATGCCAAGGCGAGTGAGCGCTCCCGTCGCATCGACTGGGGCAATCTGCGCAAGGGGCTTTCGGTGTGTGATTCGGATGGAGAGCGGCTGTTCCTTGCGTACGAATACCTCGCGGAACCTTTCCTGCCCGAGGACTATCGATCGAAGGATGGTACACGGAGCCGCCCCGTCTTTGTCATCGATTATCCCTTCGAGGTCTCGCCGTTGGCCCGTCGCAAAGACCATGATCCCAGCCTGGTCGATCGCTTCGAGTTGTTCGTGGAGGGGCGGGAGCTCGGCAACGCCTTCTCCGAGCTCAACGACCCGGTTGATCAAGCAGGGCGCTTTGCGGAGCAGGTGAAGAAGAAGAGCGCGGGCGCCGAGGAGACCATGGATTACGACGAGGATTACGTGCGGGCGCTCGAGCACGGGATGCCTCCAGCGGCAGGTTTTGGTCTTGGCGTGGACCGTTTGACGATGATGCTGACTGGGCAATCATCGATCCGTGATGTGATAGCCTTCCCGCTGCTTAGACCCGAGGACAAGTGCTGATGCTGCTCTTGGCTGGCCCAAGTGATCTGACGTTCTTGCCTTGGCTTTGGCCCTTCATCCAGAAGACCTGGGCTTCCCTCGGGGGAAACGGTCAGCGCGCGGTGATCGGGATCGCTCTGGTCTTCTTCCTGGTGGGGGCAGTGCTGGTCTATCGGTGGCTGAAGCGACTGTCCATGCGTCGGTTCTTGTGGCTGTTCTCCGCGGTGACTCTGCTGCTCGCAGCCACGTTGACGGCTGTGTCCTTTCAGCTGCCGCAGCCTCGAGGTAGCATCTTCGTTCTCTGGCATCAGGTGGTTCGGGTCAGCGCTGTGCTTTCCGTGACCAGCTTGCTTCTGGGTGTGATGGCGCTGATCCTGCCTTGGGTGCTCGATCGGATCGAGGGCGGCGGTTTCACCTCCTTCGTGGCCGCCCGCCACGTGCGCGCACACAAAAGCGGCTTTCTGACGGTGATCTCCATCCTGTCGATCGCCGGTGTGGCGGTGAGCTGCTTTGCGCTGTGCGCAGTGACTTCCATCATGGGTGGGTTCGGTGCTGATCTGAAGCGGAAGATCCTCGACAACAACGCGCATATTCGGATCGAGACCGGTCGAGTGGGCGGCTTCGTCGACGCTGAGCGGATGCTCGAGATCGTCAAGAAGTCGCCTGGCGTGACGGCAGCGACTGCGGTTACGGCCGGTGAGGTGATGGCCTCCAGTGTGTCGAATACGGCTGGTGTGATGGTGCGCGGGGTCGACTCGGGCAGCATTCGTGGCGTGATCGAGCTTGTCTCCAACGTCGAGGTTGGACGGTTCGAATACCTCGATGAGCCCGCGAAGCTGGCCAGCCTTCCAGAAAACGAGCCGGTGGGGCTCGGTGTGGGTGGCGAGGTCTACATCAACGGTTTGGGCAGCAGGGATCGCTACGCGCCCGGGAAGAAGGCTCCCGACATCCACCCCGGGATTGTGCTCGGCCGGGAACTCGCCAAGACCCTACACGTGTATGTGGGCGATGAGGTGACGCTGATCTCCCCACTCGGCGAGCTAGGACCCATGGGTCTGCTCCCGCGCAGCCAACGGTTTCGCGTAGCGGCGATCTTCTACAGCGGCATGTACGAGTACGATGCCACCCATGCTTACATCAAGCGTGATGTGGCGCAGAAGTTCCTTGATCTCAATGATCGCGCTACCACCATCGAGATCAAGACCGCGGACGCCGAGAACGTGCGGCCGATCCGTGACTCGATTCGGAGCAGCCTGGGGCCAACGGAGCTTCTGGTGCGCGACTGGAAGGAACTCAACCGGAACCTGTTCAACGCCCTGCTACTCGAGAAGATCACCACGTTTATCATTCTTTCGATCGCCATCGCTGTGGCCAGCTTCTGCATCATCTGCACGCTTCTGTTGATGGTGACCGAGAAGAGCCAGGAGATTGCCATCATCAAGGCGCTGGGGGCTACCGACGGAATGATCATGCGACTATTCATGCGCGAGGGCTTGATCATCGGTGCCATTGGGACCTTGTTCGGGGTGGTCACGGGTTGGGCGGCCGCCAAGGGTCTGCAATCCTACGGTGTGCGCCTCAACCCAGAAGTCTATTACGTGGACCGGCTGCCTATCGCCGTCAATTGGAGCGACTACGTAGTGGTCGCAATTGCGGCCCTCGTCATCACCACCATCGCCACCATCTACCCGGCGCGGGCCGCCAGTCGTCTGCGTCCTGTCGACGGTATTCGCTACGAGTGAGGCTATTCCGTGGGAAAACCTTTGGTTGTCATCGAATCATTGACCCGAACCTTCGAGCATCATGGGCGGCCGCTCGAAGTGCTAAAGGGGATCGAGCTGGTGATCGAGGAGGGTCAGATTCTCGCCATCGTCGGGCCTTCGGGTGCCGGCAAGAGCACGCTCCTGCACTGTATCGGGACGTTGGACTTGCCCACCTCGGGGCGTATCGTGTTTGGAGGCGAGGAACTCACAACCATGCGCTCGGCGCGTCTGGCGGCGGTTCGAAACCGCGATATTGGCTTCGTCTTTCAGTTCCACCATCTGCTTCCCGAGTTCACCGCGCTCGAGAACGTGATGATGCCAGGGCTGATCGCCGGTAGACCCCGGCGTGAAATCGAAAAGCGAGCCTCGGCCATCCTCGAGGAAGTGGGGCTTTCCGACCGTGGGACGCATCGGCCGGGTGAACTCTCGGGAGGCGAGCAGCAGCGCGTGGCGGTGGCGAGGGCTCTTTGCTTGGGACCACGGCTGGTGTTGGCTGATGAACCCACCGGCAACCTCGACAGCGCGACCAGCGAGTCGATTCATGATCTATTTTTCCAGATCAATCGCGAGCACAACACCACCATCGTGGTCGTGACCCACAACCCGGGCTTTGCGGCCAGTATGCCGCGTGTGGTTCATATGAAGGACGGTCGAGTCGATCGAGACGTTCATACGGAGCCGAGGAATACCGGTTCGGATCGAGCTTAGCTGCTCCGGGCCTGGCGGGCTCGGGACGCGAGCAGGTTCGACGGGTGAGGTTCGGTGACTGGCCTCGGGGGGTCATCGAGCAAGAAGCGTGTCTCGATCAGATGCGTTACCGTAATGGGCGAGGTGGCGGCGTGGGTGAGGAGCGTCACCAGGGTATGGTCGAGTTCGAGTTCATTGCGGGGCCACTCGTAGTCGAGCAATTCTCGGAGCGCGGCGGGCTCGACCCCGTAGGGTTGGCCACGAAGTGCGATCCCCAAGCGGGCGAGGCGGTCCAGGATCATGCTGCGAAGATCGTCTGGGCGTGCGGCGAGAGTGGGCAGCTCGATCGTGTGATCCGCATCGGGCCAGAACATCAGGTTCGGGTTGGGCTCGGGTTGGGTGCTGGTGACGACCACTACCTGGGCTGGATCGGGTAGTGCCTGCTGTCGGGCCAGTAACAGTTCTAGTCGACTAAGGGTTTCGTGCGGGAGGACCAGTGGGTGGAACAGCAGAAGCGTGCCGCGGTGGGCTGTGCCGACCCATTCGGTTATCTGCTCGCCATCGCAGCGTCCGGCGGTTGGATCCACAATCAAGAACGGTTCATGCTGGCGTGGGCTCAGCAGATGGAGCATCGCTGCCCAGCCGAACGCATCGACGCCGGGTGGGGCCAGCAATCGCACTGGACGGTGAGTGCTCGCGAGCTCGCGGAGCCTCTCCCGGGTGAGCTCTGCCGCGGGGGAGAAGAGCGAGGACTGGGTTCGGTGTGCCAGGCGCTCCACGATCAGCCGCTCACGGTGCCCGAGCTCGGTCCAGGTCTTCTGTTCCGTGCAGAGCTGGTGTTCGAGTTCACCAATCCGTTGGAGCGCCGCGAGTTCGCGTTCCCGGGCGCGCGCCGCGTCCGCGGTGATCGAAACCACCGCTGCCAGACGCTCGCCGAGACGTCGCATGGCCTCTGCTTCCTCCGCTGAGAGGTGTGTGGCACCGGTGGTCTCGGGCAGGGTGAGGAGCCCTACGGGGCCCTCCTCGTGGAAGAGCAACGTGGCGGCTACCACTCGGCGGTTCTGAAAGAATCCGAGCGCCTCGCGTGTGGAGGGGTTGCGGATCTGCACCGCCTGGAGCACCTCGCGCCGCAAGGTTGCTTCGGGTTCCCCGCGTGCCAAATCGACCAGGTTTGGCGGAATCTCGAGGGGCTCGGTGTGCAGGTGATAAGCGAGATCGACGAACAGGACCCTGGGCGGTGTCAGCTGCCAGAGTTCAGCGCGACGCTCCACGCTGCCTTCGGGAGTGAGTGCGGAGAGCGCCTGTGCCAGTGCCTCTTCTGGGTGAGGCGTCAGAGCGGCCTCACTGGCTCGAGTGAGTGCGTGCAGGCGTCCGAGCTGCTCCCTGGTGAGTGGGCGCGCCACCCTGTGTGCCAAGAGCCCAAGCAGCAGCCCCAGCGTGCCGGCGGCAAGTACGAACCAGGGCGCGCGGTCCGGGGCATGGCGTGCGAGAGTCGCACCGAACAACACGAGGGGGCATCCGACCACCACGATCACCAGCGCAGCGCGGAGTGCCGCCATCAGTTGTCCCACATTGGAGACAAGCGCCGCGAGCGTGAAGAAGAGAGAGCTGACCAGGAGCGCCGTCGGTAAGGCGCGGTCTGGCGCTACCAACTCGAGTAGGGTGGCCGCGAGGGCGAACGAGCCGGCGGTCATGGCCACGATTAGGCTGGCACGGGCCCGGCCACTCGCGAGAAGTTCGAGCCGACGCTCGTAGGCAACCCTTGCCACCTGAGCCAACGCGAGCAGGATGCCGGCGATGCTCGCGGTGGTGGTCGCATAGTCGACGGTGATCGGATCGATAGCGAGGACAGAATCTCGGATGGTGGCACGACCAAGGGCGAGCGCGAGCGGGACGGCGAAGAGCACGGCCGCGAATCCCGCCGCGTCGAGCGCGCGAGTTCGGTGGGCTCCTGAGAAGAGGCCAGTCGCTTCAGGGAAGCGGGACAACGCGACCAACCCGGCCACGAGCGCGGAGCCCGTGCCCAAGACAGCGGCGATCTCGAAGCCTGGCTGACCTAGAGGCCCGGTTCGCGCCACCAGAAAGAGCATGGCTCCGGCGGTTGCCGCGCGAGCCGAGAGTCTCGCAGTATCCTCGTCACGTTGCTCGGGGCGCCCGCTGCTTCTGGTCTTCCGAAACACCCAGCCGAGGCCTATCGGCGCCACCACCAGCAGGATATACGACCAAGGGTTGGCCGGATTGGCCTCGATCGACGCAAACCACACGTAGGCGAGGACAGCGGCGGAGAACCAGGCCGAGCGGAACGGAGAGGACAAGACGCAACCAGCGTAGCCCCATCCGCTTGCCTCTGCCCACCGTCGAGTGAAGGAAATTGTTGAGAAAACCCCAATTCCCGGGTATCCAAGGATCTTGGCCGGTCATCCTGAGACCGCGCCGATCCGGCCTGAGACCAGGCACCTGTCACGACCCAACGGAGAGCTAGAGTATGCGCAAGAACTACGTCCTCGACACCAACGTCCTTCTCTACGATCCCCACGCGGTCTTCAAGTTCGAGGACAACGATCTGATTCTTCCGATCTACGTGATCGAGGAGGTCGACCAGTTCAAGCGCGAGACCACCGATCGTGGGCGCAACGCCCGCGAGGTCGGCCGCGTCCTTGACAAGTTGCGCGCGCAGGGTTCGCTGTCGCTGGGGGTGGCGGTTGGCGAAGGGTCAGTCAGGGTGCAGGTGCCTGAGAAGCGACCTCACTTCCCGTACGGCATCAACCCTCAGTCGGTGGACAACGCGATCCTGCAGACCGCTCTCGATGTTCGGGACGCATCTCCCGACAAGCCTACGGTCTTCGTGACCATGGACGTGAACCTCCGGATTCGCGCTGATGCGTTCGGGCTCAGCTCAGAGGCCTATGAGCATCACGCGATCGATATCGACCATCTCCACACCGGGATCGTGGAGATGCCCGTCCGTGCGACCCAGCTCGACACGCTCAAGGAGTCGGGCGTACTGGTCCCTTCCTCGAACGATGGGCTGTACGCAAACGTGTGCGTTCTGTGTCAAGACGACACTCCGGGCAAGCCACGGCAGGTGCCTGGGCGCTTTCACGCGCAGAGTGGCGAGATCCGCGCTACCCGCACCCCGAAGGAAGGGGTTATGGGGATCCGCCCGCGCAACTCCGAGCAGACGTTTTCTCTCGACCTCTTGCTCGATGAGAGTGTGCGCCTGGTGACGTTGGTGGGGAAGGCGGGAACGGGGAAGACGCTGATGGCGCTCGCTGCAGGGATGCTTCGGACGGTGGAGGAAGGGCGTTACTCGCGGCTGCTCGTGAGTCGGCCGATTATGCCGATGGGGCGTGACCTCGGATTTCTCCCCGGTAGCGTCCAGGAGAAGCTGAATCCGTGGATGCAGCCGGTCTTCGACAACCTCGAGTTTTTGCTCTTTTCTGGGGGCGGTAAGCGGCGGGGAATGAAGGCCTTTGACGAGCTTCTTCAGAGCGGCATCATCCATGTCGAGCCGCTCACCTACATCCGCGGTCGGAGCATGCCGAACCAATATGTGATCGTCGACGAGGCTCAGAATCTAACGCCGCACGAGGTCAAGACCATCATCACCCGTTGTGGTGAAGGTACGAAGATTGTGCTCACGGGCGATCCCTACCAGATAGACAACCCGTACGTGGACAGTGCGACCAATGGGCTGTCGGTGGCTGCCGAGAAGCTGCGCGGAGATCCGATGGTTGGACACGTGGTGCTGAGCCAAGGTGAGCGGAGTGAGCTCGCCAATCTGGCTGCGAATAGGCTGTGAAAGCACGCTTGGCCGAGCTCTTGCTCGACCTTGAAGAGCAGATTGCCTTGCTCCGACGCAGTCAGCCCGTCGAGGCAGCTCGCGAGACTGAGCGGTTGATCGTCGAGGTCGAGGCGCGGCGTGAGCCGCGCCTCGAGCCGCGGTACCCAAAGTTGCCATGTCTCGACTCGGCGCGCCGAGTTCTCGAGTTCATCTGCGCGCTGGACACCCCCGAGTTCGCAGAGTATCGGGCGCGTGCCGAGGAGTTGTGGCTCGAGGCCGATCTGGTGCAAGCGGTGGGGACGCGCCGTTTTCGCGAACTCGCCGAGCGGCGCTTTCCAACACCAGAACCAAGTTTGATGCCTCTGGTCGAGGCCTGGCTCACGGCCCCCGATCAGGGGAAGACTCCGCTTGTTTGCTCCGACGATCGGACCCACCCACAAAGCCTGCTCCGTGTTCTCGAACGGTCGATAGGCGAGCTCAAACTGGCAGCGCGCGTCGTGGTGTCCGAACTCATGCTCGTCACCGCGGCTGTCGGAAAAGACTCCGTGTTCTTGCGGCCGTCGGTTTGGCTAGAGGCTCGCGAGGCCGAGCGGATCGCAGTGCACGAGGTGCGTGGGCACCTGCTCCCGAGGGTGCTCTCCTACCATGCCAGCGAACCGATCCTGCGTTCGGGTTGTGCGGGTAGCGATGAAGATCAGGAGGGGTACGCGCTCTTCCTCGAGGCCAAGACGGGACTGATGTCACCTTCGCGCCGTCGCGCGCTCGCGATTCGCCATTTGGCGGCGAGCCTGGTGCGGGCTGGTGCCGACCTGGTTACGGGCGTCCGTGCGCTCATGATGCGTGGCTGCAGCCCCCGTGAGGCGGTGCCGGCCCTGATGCGAGCGATGCGCGGCGGAGGCCTGTGCCGAGAGCTGGTGTATATTCCGCGTTTCCTCGCGGTCAGCGAGTGCTTCGCTGAACAACCGGAGCTGATACGCTGGTTCGAGCAGGGACGTGTGTCGCTCCGCTACTGTGCGACGGCGCGCTCATGACGCGATGGTGCCAGGTGGGACTGAAGTGTGCCGAGGTCATGACTCGGAGCCTTGGCAGCCTTCGGCCAGGCTAGCTTGAATGCGCCAGCTTCCCTCCGCATTGCACGAGTTCAGCATACCATGAAGCGGCCGTGTCTGCCGGACATACGGCTCCAAACGCCCCATCGCGCAGTAGATCGTCGCGATCTTGCGTGGTGGCTGCCGTTCCGATGAAGCGCGCCCTCGGATTGAGCGAAGTGATCAACGTCAGGAGTCGCCGATTGGTCGTGCCACGCAAGTAGGTGTCGGCTACCGTCGAGAGCACCACTTCTACCCGGTCGATCCCATGATGGCGCAGGGTCTCAGGATTGGCTACGTCCCCGTACGCAACCTGCACGCCGAGCGCCCGGATCCAGGCGTGGTTCTTCAAGTTGGTGTCGATGACGAGGATGCCTGGAATGAGGTCGGGGCGGGTGCCAACCAGGTAGCGTAGCAGTGCCCGGGTGTTGTGGTGGAAGCCTAAAACGAGGATGGTGACGGACGATTCCGCGTCGGGCGGCGGTGCCTGTGAGCCCACGCAGCGGCGACCAAGAGAACGTGGAAGTGCTCGGCACAACCAGCTCGCGAGAGTGTCGTTGTACTTGATTGCGTAAGTTGAGATCAAAACTGAGAGCATCATGGCATAGGAGATCACCGACCCGCTGCTTGGGTCGAGCAGGTCCGAGGCGAGTCCGATCGGGACCAAGAGCAGGGCAAACTCGCTGACCTGAGCGAGGTTGATGCTGGCCGTGAACGCGATCTGCGGCCCCAGCTTTGCCTTGAGCAGAAGGGGAGCGAACAGAAGGAGGCGGGACAGGATCACGACCAGAATCAGGGCCAGGGCCGCGCCGATCACTGCGATGGTGGGTGGGGGAAGACTGAGCCCCAAGGCCACGAAGAACAGTGCCATGAAGAAGTCGCGGAGGCTTGAGACCTTGGCCAGTACTTCGGTGGCTGTCGGTAGGGTCCCGAGAGTCAGGCCTGCCACCAAAGCCCCCATCTCAGCGGACAAACCAACCTTGCTGAAAGCTGCTGACCCGATGAAGCACCACCCGAGGGCCAGAAGTGCGATCAGCTCCGGCGCCCGCGCCATGGTGATGAAGATCCTAGAGAGCACCTGCCGCGCCAGGGCGACCATGATGAGCGTAGTCACCAGGACGCCGAGGAGCACCCACAGAGGGTGCGGCGCGTCCGCGGCCTCGGAGCGAAAGCTGGATGCATACGACAGCGCCAAGACCGCCCAGATATCCTGGGCGATCAGCGTGAGCACGGTGACCTTGCCCGCCTGACCGATCAACTCGAACTTGTCTGCCAAGAGTTTGATGGTCACGGCGGTGCTGCTGAGCGCCGCGGCGGTGGCGAAGAAGAACCACGTGCGAGGATCGGTGCCGAAGAGCTTGGGCAGCGCCTGCGCTTGGTGCAGGGAGTAGAGGGCCAGCCACACCACAGCCACAGTCAATGGACCTTGGAACAGCACCGCGGCTGCCGTTCGGTATCCAAGACGGAACAGCCCTTTCAGGTCCATCTCCAAGCCGATGATGAATAGAAGGAGGATCAAGCCGAGGTGTGAGATCTGCTCCATGACCGTGACCGCGGTGCCGAGCGCGGGTCCGGCGATGCTACCGAGCACGAGCCCGGCCACGATGTAAGCCAGCATTGCCGGCTGGCGAAGCCTGAAGAACAAGACCCCCAGCAACGCCGCCGCGATCACCGAGATCTCGATGGATTGGACCACTCCCATCGGGTGTCCCGAGGCGTCCGGGATGAGACCAAACTGCCGCCAGAGTCGCTCCAACATCGGCGGCATCTTCCTCGGTTTTTGACCCTGCGGCAAGCTCTCGCACGGAACCCGAGGGAGGTCGACCGGCTCGGTGGTTTCTCCATGGCATCGGGGCTCGAGCCGTGGGCGGGGAGCGCGAGGAGAGTGGGAAAGACCACTGGCAGAAACCCGCCCCTGCCATGCCCGGCCCTCCATGCGTATGCTCGACCGTGTCCCATGGCGATCCTGGTAGTCGATGACGATATTGAGCTTGGCGAGCTCGTGTCTGCCGCGCTGCACCGCGATCGGTTCAGTGTCGTCACTTGCGGTACGGCGGAAGAGGGACTGGAACGACTGCGTCGTGAGCCGTACCAGTTGGTGATTGTGGATTTGGGCTTGCCAGGGATGAATGGACAGCAGCTGATCGGTGCTGTGCGCGGAGGCCAACCGCGATTGCCGATTCTGGTTCTCACTGCCAAGAGCGCCATTTCCGCGAAGGTGACCTGCTTCGATCTGGGCGCCGATGACTACCTAACCAAGCCGTTTGCGGTGGCAGAGCTCCGAGCCAGAATCAGGGCGTTGCTCCGTCGCCAAGGGGGTTCGATGGGCGCTCGGTGCCATAGGCGGGGCTCCGTTGAGCTTGATTTTGCGGGTCGTCGCGCTCGGTTGGGTTCTGAAGAGGCCCCGATTACCGCGCGCGAATGGGCGATCCTCGAGGTGCTCTTCGAGCAGGTGGGGGAGGTGGTCTCGAAGACGGAGCTCGCGGAGCGGTTGTGGCGCAAGGCTGACGAGGCCAGCCAGGCGAGCTTGGAGGTCTTGGTGGGTAGGATTCGTCGTAAGCTTGGGGACGACGTGCTGCGGACTGTGCGCGGACTTGGCTACCTGCTCGAGGCAGAGGAGACTCGATGAGCCGCTGCCACGGGTTCGTGACTCGGGTGACCCTCGTCGGTGTGGCGAGCGCTGCGCTCGGGGCACTCGTGGCCGGAGCGGTTGGTATCGCTGCCGTCGATCACTGGCTCTGCCGTGGCGCAGATCAACGGCTGCGCGGTGCGGTTGCAGAGCTGGCTGGTGAGCTCGACGAAGAGCCCAAGGAGCGGCTGCTTGGCAGTCTCATGCATGAGTTGGCCGATGAGAATGCAGAGCTCAAACCGAGCGGTATTTGGCTCTCAGTGTTTCGCGGTCGAGTGCTTCTGGCGGGGCGAGGTCCATCACGGACGCCGGATGTGGGCGACTGTGAGACACAAGGTGTGCTCGGCGAAAGGACGCGCTCCTGCTCACGCGCGTATGGGGTGCTGACGCTGGTTGCGACCACCATGAGTGATCGTCCACGGTTGGTCTGGTGGTACTTGTTTGCATTGTTCGTGGCGGGCGCGACTGGGGCATCGGTTGGCGGACTCTTGGGGCGACTGGGTGCTCGAGTGGCAGTGCGGCCTCTTTCGGCGATTGAGCGTGAGCTTGCGCAGCTCCAGCCCGGTCGCGATCTCCGACTGCGTACCGAGACGGAGTGCCGGGAGATCGCGTCGCTGCGCCGCGAAATTGAGGCACTGTTGGTGCGCCAGAAGGAACTCTTGGACCAAGCTGAGCAGTTTGCAGCGAACGCGGCGCACGAGCTTCGCTCCC
>CAYNEY010000079.1:0-4259 GCA_964396375.1 uncultured Polyangiaceae bacterium
AATCCCGTGTGGCCATCTGGTTGTCAAAGCGTGGCCAAGTCGTTGTCAGCGTACACTCCCTCACTCGCCACCTCGCCTCCTGCTCCCACCGCTCCCCCCACCCCGCTCACCTGTCCACCAGAACCAGGCGCTCCACCCATTGGGTTGGCCCCACCTAGGCCTGGAACTCCACCCACTTGACTCCCTCCACCGAGGCCCATGAAGGCGCCACCGTTCGACGGCGCTCCGCCCGTCGCCAAGCCACCACTGCCAGGAAGACCGCCCGCAGCCAAGGTTCCGCCTGTCAGACTCTCTGAGCTTCCCCCAAGGCCAAGAGCACCGCCGGAGCCAAGGCCAGCGCCAGCCTCCGGTCCACCCTGCGCTGGCCGGGAGACATCCTCCGAGCCGCACCCAAACACGAGGCCAAACAGCAGGAGAGACAAGGTAGCGATGAGAGGCTGATATGAGGTTTTCATGGGAAATCCTGGGATGGGAGGAGCGCTGGTGTGCCGGGCACCAGGCTACTCGGGCTCAGCATCTCGAAAGGCCTTCGGTTCTCGAGCCCGCCGTATGAGGTCGTCCCATCGAGGCGGTGTGGCTCACCTTCTTGCGTGTATCGGCCAGATCTGTGGGCCAAGCCAGGGCGGCACCGGCTTCGGTATCTGGCGACGAGAGTGGAATCAGGCTGCCTCGAGCAGTGTCGGTACACCCGGATCGAAGAAGGCACCCCTTTTGCTGGCTCGAGAATGGTTGGCTCGACGGGGGAGCGCCCCGGGTGTCGGGCCAATGCTGCTGGCCCACGCTCCGGCATCCCACGGCGGAGGGCCGCTCCCAGACACTGTTCGAGAGCAGCCTACCCACTGCAGACACAGCCGGTACTGACCGCAAGTGACGCCCTCCCTCCTCCGCTCTGTCCGCTCGATCGTCGTCGTACCCATGCTGGGGATGGTTGCGTGCACAACCCCCGATGCGCACAAGTCCGGAGGCCTGGACGACACCGGACACGATGCCAACCTCGAGTGGAACGACGGTGCGGCAGACGGGGCTCCGCTTCCGGTGCTCTTGGTGGACGTGGGAGGGGTGAGCTTCAGCGACCAGACAAAGACCACCGGCCGCCTTCGCGTGATCGAGGAGCACGCAGGCACACTCGCCGATCTCGATGGTCATCCGATCGTTCTCGATGTACCGATCGGCATCGAGTACCGTGGACAGTGGTCGCTCCAATTCGCGAAGAAGGGTTATTCGATCGAGCTTCGTGATGCAACAGGAGAGGACGCGGCTCACGTGCTCCTCGGGATGCCCGCTGAGAGCGACTGGGTGCTCCGCGCTGGCTACTACGACCGAACCCTCATGCGCGACGCCCTCGGCTTCTTCCTATTTCGTACCGTCTGGGGACGATATGCCCCTCGCTATCGGTTCGTGGAGCTCTTGGTCGATCAGAGCTACCACGGCGTCTATCTGCTCTGCGAGAAGATCAAGCGGGACCGAGCACGCGTCGACCTACCGAGAGTCGCGGCCGATTCGCAGAGCGGCGACATCAGTGGGGGGTACCTCCTGCATATCGAGTCCAACTCCGACGAAGAGGGCATCGAGACCGCGAGCGGTCGCATCTGGGAATTCGGCTATCCGAACGCCGCCAAGATCACAGACGCTCAACGGGCCTATCTTCAGGAGTTCCTCGACAGCTTCGAGGAGAGCATGGACGCGGACCTGTTCTCCGACAGAACCATGGGCTACGCGAAGTGGTGGGATGTAATGGCCGCGGTTGATTTTTCTCTCTTCCAGGAGCTAGCCAGAAATACGGATGGGTACACCAAGAGTTCGTACTATCAGAAACTGCCCGATACCGAGGGTGGGCTCCTGCGATCGCTCCCCGTGTGGGACAACGATCTCTCCTTCGGGAATTTCGCGAATGGCACGGAGTCAACGGAAGGATGGCTCTATGAGTTTGATTGGAATCGACCCGTGCCCTGGTGGAGGCGCCTTTGGGCGGATCCGGCGTTTCGGAGGCTGGCGGCCTGTCGCTGGCAGGAACTGCGTCGCGGTGGGCTGACTAGTGAGGCGATCGGAGCCAAGATCGAGGAGTTTGCAACCCACCTCGAGACAGCCCAACTGCGGGAGGACTCCCGCTGGCAGCTGATCGGTCGGGCCGAAACGCGCTCGGCATACGTGGGAGAGACTTGGGAAGAGGATGTGGCGTACCTCGAGGACTGGGTATCCAAACGGCTCACCTGGTTGGACCGGCAGTTCAGCGGGGGTTGTCAGGTCCCGAGCGCGCCGCCGGTCCAGCCGTAGATGGGAGCGGGAGCTGCCTCCATCCTCAGAAAACCTGAACCTCGGCGACCTCGAGCACGTCCTCGTCGTCACCCAAGGCCGATCCGAAGACCCCAGCACACGCCTCGGGTACCCCAAGCGCTCCGTTGATGTAGGTGCCACGGAAGCTCGCAGAGGTGCAGGAACCCCAGCAGCGCAACCGCGTCTCGTCCAGAATCGCGCAGGTGTGTTCCAGCCCGAGACCAATGCCGGTCACCACACCGTCAAGGGTGATAGCGTTGCGAATACCTCCCGTCGAGACCACGCTCTCGTAACCAACGGCTCCCGTCATGTTGTCGCCCCAGCAATAGAGTTCGCCGCTTTGCCCGACGGCGCAGGTATGGACGCGACCGGCACCTATCTGAGTCACGGGTGCACCGATCGCCACCGCCATGTGCGAAAACCACTGGCCCATCGGACTCGCCCAGGTCTCCTCCGTCGAAGATTCGTAGCCAAGCGCTGTGCCGGTACCCCAACACCGCATCTCCCCGGACTCGAAGCTGACGCAGGAGTGTCCTTCGCCAACACTGACATCCGAAAGCACCATGCCATCAAACTCGAGGGGATCGTAGTCAGCGGGGGTATTCCCCTCCGCCTCACCGATGGTCATGATGTCGGATCCGCGCCCCAGCTCACCCACGAAACCGGTGCCCCAGCAGGTCACCATGCCGGAGCCGAGCAGGGCGCAGACATGAGTCTTCCCAGCAGCGAGCGCGATGGCAGTGCCCCCATTCATGAACGGCACATTGGCACCTGCCGAGACCAGCTCATCGTCACCGATGTTGTCCGTACTCCCGGTCCCCAACTGACCGTCGATTCCGGAGCCCCAACAGCGCACCGCCCCGCTCTCGAGCAAGGCGCAGGAGAAATCATCTCCCGCGACGACTTGCCGCGCCGGCTGGCCCAGGGCAACGGTGTCCACCGTCGACGGTGCCTCCGCGAACCCCACGTTGGTGGTGTGCCCGAGCCCGAGCTGACCCGAGCCATTCCAGCCCCAACACCGGACATCACCCGATTCGAGGACGGCACAGACATGGGTCTTGCCAGCGGCGAGACTCTGGACGGGACCTCCCACATCGACCAGCGGGATGGTGGAAGGGTGCTCGTTGTCTCCTAGCACGCTCTCAACAGTGGTGTCTCCGAGGCCGAGCATGGCTGGTTCTAGGTAATAGCCTCCCCAGCAGCGCACCACGCCGCCTGTGAGCCGTGCGCAGGTGAAGGACTCGCCCGCTACCACCTGCAAGATGCGAGAGGAGGTGCAATCCGGTTCGCAGCCGTCAAGCCCAACGTCGTTTGCATCATCACACTCTTCCCCGTCCTCGATCTTGCCATCACCACAGTAAGGTTCCTCACATCGACCCGCCTCGCAGAGCCCCTCGCACAGCTCTCGAGTGGCGGTGACCAGATCGGGCCCACAGGTGTAGGCTTCCTCGCCGAGGCAGCCACTGTCCCCTGGAGCCTTGTCGGCACATTCCTCGAGTATGTCGGCGCAGAGACCGCTCTCGCTGTTGCAGTACTGCGTTGCGGTGCACACAGCCTGTGCCGCCCAGCTCCCATTGACGCACATCAGCGGTACCCGACTCATGTGACCGTTGCAGGCAAGCGTGCCCGGCTCGGTGCACACACCACCAACCACGGGATCGCCGTTGCCTGTCGTGCCGCCATTGTCCGCACCACCACCAGCCACGCCGCCGTTGGCTGCTCCGCCACTCTCCGCGCCACCACCGGTCATGCCGCCCGTTTCCGCCCCTCCGGCTTCCGTGGCGCTGCCCGCCGTCCCTCCGGCTTCCGTGGTGCTACCTGCCGTCCCTCCGGCTTCCGTGGCGCTACCCGCCGTCCCTCCGGCTTCCGTGGTGCTGCCTGCCGTCCCTCCGGCTTCCGTGGCGCTACCCGCCGTCCCTCCGGCTTCCGCGGCGCTGCCCGCCGTCCCTCCGGCTTCCGTGGTGCTGCCTGCCGTCCCTCCGGCT
>CAYNEY010000079.1:4359-9143 GCA_964396375.1 uncultured Polyangiaceae bacterium
CCGTCCCTCCGGCTTCCGTGGTGCTGCCTGCCGTCCCTCCGGCTTCCGTGGCGCTGCCCGCCGTCCCTCCGGCTTCCGTGGTGCTGCCTGCCGTCCCTCCGGCTTCCGTGGTGCTGCCTGCCGTCCCTCCAGCTTCCGTGGTGCTGCCTGCCGTCCCTCCGGCTCTCCCACCGGAAGGTGCCGTAACTCCCCCTTCGCCCCGCCCCGCCCCACCGCCATTGTCCCCGGCCGAACCATCACCCCCATCTTCAGAGCCGCCATTGTCGGCTCCCGCCTCCTGCCCTCGTCCCCCAAGAGACTCCCCAGGGGTGCCCGCGGCTCCATCCCCTGCGGCGCCACCACCCGAGACAGCCACGCTGCTGCAGCCCGCTAGACCGAGGATTCCGGAGCACACCAAGATACCGAGTCGCATCATGCCAGCCACGGTATCAGAGCTGGCAGCGTCCGACAAACGGGGCCGGCCGCGAACATCGAGCCAGCCCGAGCGCGCTGCCTGTCAACTGACAAAGCAGGCAGGATCCGCGCGCTTGTTGAATCACCTTTCCAGCGTGAGCAGCCCTGGGCGGTACGGTAGTTGCGAGTAGTCCACGCTCTGATTTGGGTCTCGGCCTTGGTAGAGGAGCTGGAGCTGGCAGAAGTCGATCTCCATCTTCTCACTGGGATTCTCCCGCACCAGATCGCCGTGGCTGATGTCATTCGTCCACTGCCCGTCGGGCCAGGTGGTGTTGGCGCGGCCCGCAAAGGGACTCTGCTCACTGTTGGCACCCTGGAGTGCGGTCCAGGTGCCGCCAAGATCGGTGGCGGTCCAAGCCTTGAAGTGCCGCGTACCGTTGTTCTCGATGATCATCAGGTACTGGTTGCTCCCCTTGATCGAGTAGACCTGCACTCCTTCGAAGATCACGCTGGTCGATTCATTCATGATCCGCGTGGCGTTGCTGAAGGTGCCGGGAAAATCATTGATCGGCATCGAGGCACGGTAGACGCCGCCTGCATCATCGTTGAAGAACAGGTAGCAGTTGGCATCATCACAGATCACAGTCTGATCGATGGGGCCCGTACCGCGGCCCTCGGTCGGATCACCCGACAGGAGCGAGCGGCCCGCACTCCAGGAGGACCACACATCCGGGGTGGTGGTGGTCTTGTACTGGAAACCCCACTGATAGGTCAGAACCCAGAGATTCTTCGGCTCGAAGAAGAACAGGGTTGGGGCCACATGACCACTGTGAAACTGCTGCTCTGCGGTGTCCCACTCGTCGAAACTGGTGAACGTGGAGAAGAAGCCGTTCCAGTTGCCGTCAGCGACCGTACCGTAAACGATGTAGCGTCCGTCGTACTTGGTCACGGTGAAGTCCTTCAGCGCGTACCACCCACTCTGGGCGGGTTGGGCGAGGACACCGGACGAGGTCCAACGGAAGCTGGTGGGCATGGGGCAGGTCTCACCACTGCCGCCCTGGCCGCTGCCGCCTTCACCACTGCCGCCTTCGCCGCTTCCTCCCTGACCGCTGCCGCCTTCACCGCTGCCACCTTGGCCACTGCCACCCTCACCGCTGCCACCCTCACCGCTGCCACCCTCACCGCTGCCACCCTCACCGCTGCCACCGCTACCGGTCAATCCTCCAACCCCAGACGAGCCACCTTCACCGGTTGTGCCTACACAGACCCAGGCGGTTCCTGAGCAGGTGCAGATCCGGTCGCTGCGCGTACACTCTGCCGTGTCGCAGCTCGGATCGCAGAGATCACCCGTCTGAACACCTGGTACGCAGGAACTCGTGCACGAACTGCCACCGTTGCTGACGACACCACCAACACCCGCGCCCCCTTGTCCGGGCATGCCACCCTGAGACATCACCCCCCCTTGCCCCAGCAGACCACCAACACCTTGAATCCCACCTGCGCCTACCAGACCTCCTTGACCCGTCGCGCCACCCTGGCCGATGGCCCCGCCTTGCGCAAGACCCCCACCTTGACCGATCAGCGCTCCACCCTGACCTGGCGTTCCGCCTTGCGCCGCACTTCCCCCAATTCCTGGAGTTCCTGCCGTGCTGTTGGTTCCGCCACCCAACGAGGAAGCGGTGCCTGTCATCCCTCCTGCCCCTGCAGAGGTGTCGACGCTGTTACCGGAATCGTTTCCAGAGCACGCGGCAAGGAAGAACACGAGCGGAGCACAGAACGAGCGATGTAGGGGCATGATCGGTCTCCAAACGGGGCGTGGTTCAGAACGGTATTCCCGACGGTCGCCGCGCTGATCGCGGTCGTCAGAAATGCTTCACGCACACGCTCGATCACCGTTGGTTCACGCCCCTTGAGTTCCACTCGCCATGTCACCCAAGTGCGACAATTCGACAATTCAGCGCGCCTGGTCGATCAAACGGCGCAGCTCGCTCTCACCATACGGAAACTCGACGCGTCGTCCGTTCATGAACAACGCGGGAAGATCGATGATTCCGAGCTTTCGTCCAAGCTCGCGGTCCTGCTCAACGTCAGCTGCGTACGTGTGCTGATCGAGAGCCTTCTCGAAGCTCCTGAGTTCGAGCCCTGCCTCCTTCGCGTAGCGGATCAGCGCCTCACGATCTTGGTCGTGTTGATTTCCGAACAGGAGCTCATAGTAACGCCAGAACTTGCCCTGGGCCTGCGCCGCCAAACTGGCCTCAGCCGCTAGCCGTGCCTGTGGATTGCCGGTGAGCGGGAATTGCCGAAACACCAACCGTACCCGCTCGGAGTAGAGGTTCTGGATCGCCTGCGCCATCAGCGCACCGCGTGCGCAGGCAGGGCTACCGAAATCACCAAAGAAAACCATAGTGATCGGTGCATTCGGTGCACCTACGCTCGGGACGGGTCCACTTGGGTAGTTCTGCTCCCGTGCGGTGAGCACGCGGCGCCCTTCCACCAAACCCGTCGCTGACTCCGCCATCTCCGGATAACGCTCGAGCATGGCTCCGCATCGCGTCGGGGAGAAACCCGTCACCTGCTCGGTGACCAGCTCGCACTCTTCAGAATTCGGACCAAACTGCTCGCAGAGCCGGCCACGGAGGATCGAACACTCATCGAGCGTCCCAGCTTCGCTCGATGAGGATAGGGAGATCCCGTCCCGATGGGACTCGGGACGGGACTTACACCCAACCACCGCAACCAGAACCCCGGCAAGCAGGAGGTTCGCGCCAGGTCTCATCACCAGGGAACTACCCAGTCCTCGTCGGAGGGCGCGATGGTGCCGCCACTCACGATCCGCGCCTGATAATTGAAGGTCTCCCTCGCGTCAAACCCCTTGGTCGAGTTGTCGTCGCTGCCTGAATCGGCGTTCGGGTTCACCACCGCCACCACCAGGTTCACGATATCGCTGCGCACCCCGTTGGGCAGCTCGATGGTGTTCTGCCCGCTCTCGAAGACCGCTCCATAAACGGGGTTGTCTGAACTGTCACGGTACACCAGCTGAGCCTGCAGATGCGCGTCGGTACCCATGCTTCCGGTGGCCTCAGGGTTGAACTCCACAGTCAGTGAAGAGGCACCCGAGGCGACCTCGATCGGAATGATGTTCCGACCCTGATGGCGAGGAACCTGCATCGATGGTGGGCTGAACGTGGTCGTGCCATCACCGTCGGGGAAGGTGTAGAACCAGTAGTCATCATGCCAGTTGCCGCGCATGACACCGCGCACCGTCTCGGTCCATCCACCGAAGTCAAGGATGGCGCTCCGCGCCCCGAAGTTCTGGATCACGTGGGCCACGGCCTCGTTCGATGACGCCGCCTGCATAGCCTGGAAGACCGACAGCTGACCACTCCGCCCATTGTCGGGATCACCGGCCTCGCTCGCGCTCTTCCACATGCAGTTGATGAAGCCCTGACCCATTTCCAGGTTGACGACCAAAAAGAAGATCTCGAGCCCGTAGCGGTTGATGCTGTTGACGTAGGTGGTGGCGTTCTGATCCGATGGACCAGCCCAGCTACCATCGGTGTTCATCCCCATCGACTCGATCGGACCATGGGGCATCTGCAGGGTCATCGCAGCACCCCAGCCCATGGTGTAGCTGTCTTCCACCATATGTGCGCGCATGGTGGCGGTGTAGCAGTTGTGCGCCTCGTGGATCCAGCCCGAACCTTGGTTGTTGAACGCCCACATCTCCGATTGGAGGGCATGAATACTCTCGTGCAGCGCGTTGCCGCGGTTCGAGTTGTTGCCGGTTCCCCAGTTGCAGGGGCACTCCTCGGTCGACTCGAAGTTCATGTGGCCCCAGCGGTTGCCCTGGTATCCACCCTGATTTGCCAGGGTAGCCCCGGGGATGCCGCTGTTGAGGATCACCCAGTTCATGTAGTAGCCGCGCTGCCAATCGAGGAAGCCGTAGAACTTGACTGTCTCGACGACATCTATCAGCTGCTGGTTGAGGTCCTCGACATCAAAGTTGACCAGCTCGTCAGTGAGACAGGATTGTCGATCCGGGCCGATTAGCATGGCCACTCCGCCGTGGGCTACCTGAGTGGTGTAGTCACTCGAGGGTGCGCGCTGTTGCAGTGGGCCCGTCGGAACCATGTCCGTTCCGTAGCACTGCGGCCATTGACTCGTTCCACCGCCCACACCGGTCTGACCGCCCACACCGGTCTGACCGCCCACACCGGTCTGACCGCCTTCACCGACGGCGCCACCCTCACCGACAGCGCCACCCTCACCGACGGCGCCACCCTCACCGACAGCCCCACCCTCGCCAACCGCCCCACCTTCACCGGGTGTGGTCATCCCACCCTGACCGACCACGGCTCCACCCTGACCGACCACGGCTCCACCCTGACCGA
>CAYNEY010000079.1:9243-13556 GCA_964396375.1 uncultured Polyangiaceae bacterium
CGACCACGGCTCCACCCTGACCGACCACGGCTCCACCCTGACCGACCACGGCTCCGCCCTGACCGACCACGGCTCCACCCTGACCGACCATGGCTCCACCACTCGCCTCACCCATTCCACCCCCAAAACTGGGAGCACCAGCGGTTCCAGTCGCGGTCCCACCACCACTTCCAGTGGTCACGGTGCTGCCTTCCTCTCCTCCACACCCCACGGACAGGGCGAGCAACGAGGTACCGACGATTGAAAGGATTCTGCGCTGCATGACTGATTGCTCCCTGGTGCTTCGCACCGTTCAACTCAGCCATGGTCGCTGCGGCGCGCCCTCGGCAGGCAGAAATCTCGCACTCCTGCACCCCAGCGGCGATGGAAAATTCCGACTTCGCCGAGATCTGCTCACAGCACCCCCACCCCAAGCCATCCGCATGGCATGGGAGTGGACCCCACTCACCGTCGCAGAAAGAGTTGCCGACCCTGACCTGCTGCTGCCTCTTGGAAGTGAGTGGCCAGCCTTTCTTGAGAGAATGCTCGGGCCGAATCCGCGTCGAGCACCAAGGCGTCCGCCTCGAGGATGGGTTGCATCGGTGCGAGTTCGAGCTGCTCGAGCTGGACGGCGAGCTCGGGTTTGCCGCGACCAAACTCTGGAAGCCGGTAGACCCCCGGACCACGAGCAGGATCGCGCGCCAACCAAGCAAGAGCGGTCTTGGCATGGGGCTCGAGCACGGGGCGCACCGAGTCCCGCAGGGAACCGAGTCGGTAAATGCCAAAGCTCTTCACCTCGTCGACATAGAGGCGAATAGCTCGCAACACAGCGACCTCGCGCGCAAAATCATCGGTGGTGGCTGGGACTCGGCGATCCTCCCACAGCACATGGGTAATGCCGAGTTGCCGCCACAGTCGGTGAGTCTCGGTGGGGGTTGCGTGTTCCAAGTACTCGATCCCACCCTGCCAACCAGGACCATCCGCAACGGTCTGCGCCATGAGACCAAGCTTCGCCGAGAAGGAATGAACGAGGACAATGGCATGCTCCGGGAGCGCCGCCCCAATCTGGTTGAATACCGTGGGGAGCTGACGACGCTGCTCCGGATCGCGCAGATGGGGGTTGGACACGCCAAGGTAATTGGCAAGCGCAGCGATCGGAGAGGAGCCGAGCATGGTGTGGTTTCGAGTGAAGTACGCGTCCGCACCCCACACGAGCTGCAGCCCGATCAACGCCGACACACCCCATCGCACCGCACGACCACTCTGCCAAGCGCGAGCGATGGCGACCGCGGTGACGGCGGCCATCCATGGCAGAAGCGCCTGCAGATACCGGTCCTGATGACTCGTCAGGTACCAGACCAAGATGCCCAGATGGACAGATGCTACCACGGCCCAAACCCGCAGGCGCACGCGCACGAGAAGTAGTAGCGGCGTCAACAGGGTGAAGAGCGAGCCAAAGATCGGCACCTCCCGAAACCCACCGGGCCAATCCTTCGGCATGAAGGAAAACGTGAATCCGGAAACCACTCCATCCCAGAGTTTCTCCCAAAACGTGCCCTGCGGAAGGAAGTGCGAGTACCAATACACGGTCGAGAGGAGCTGATCGGCACCCTGATGAAATGGGGCGGACGGCAGAACAGTGTGGAGCAGCGGGTAGAGGGGATCGTGGTAAAATACCAAGTTCTTCAACCAATGGGTGGCCGTGACAGCAACCACCACCAGGCCGAGAGTTGCGATGGGCCTCAGTTTTCTGTGGCGCATCACCACCCATGCAAGACCGAGCGCAACCGGCAACGCGAAATAGCTCGCCTGATACTTGGTGGAGAGGGCACCCGCAAACACAATCCCAGTCAGGACCGCCTCGCGGTGCGTCGGGTTGCGGTCGAGACGCACCAGACCGATCAACAGAGGCGGACCGAAGAAGGCCAGGATGTGGTCAGCCCCAGTATTGAGGTTCGAGTCGTAGACGAACAGCTTCGGGAAGAGGAACACCGCCGCGGCAGCCAGCGGGAGTCGCTGACCCACGAGCAGTCGCTCCGCGAGCGCCGACACTCCCAGTAGGGTACCGAGGAACAGGGCGTATTCCAGGTGAGCGCACAGCATCACGTGGTCCAAAAAGGAGCCTGGCGTCAGGAACGCCCAAGCGTAGAGCAGGCTGGCGAGCTGAGGATAGGCGCCGAGGTACCAGCCCTCGGCGAATCGCGTGATCTTCCCTGCCGCGACATAGTGCTCGGCGATCGGCAAATGATACCAGTAGGCATCCGCGCACAGGTTGCTTGGCAGCATGACCTGCAGGTAGAGGGCCAGAATTCCGATCAGCAGCAGCGCGGCTGCGGCTCGCTCGCCAATGCCCCTCTGAGCCCGACACGAACGAGCCCAGATCCGATAACGCCGAACGCGCTGGCTGCTGGTGACAACCCACGGAACAGCTGACGCGAAGAGCACCAAAGGCCACACGAAACAGAAGGTTCGGTTCAAGAGCCCCAGGATTCCGGCCGTGAACACCCCGAGAAAGAACAGCACCACACCCACGGTAAGACCGAGCAGGCTCTGCTCGAGCAGGCTGCCTGGGGTGAGTCGTACCGCGCGACAGAAGCCCCATCCTGAACTCACACACGCAGCCACGAAGAGGGCAGTGAAGCCAATCGCCCGCAGATAGTCGAAAAATAGCCAGTATTGGGGGGGATAGTGCGGGGCAATCGCACGGATGAAGACCACGAAACCAACCAAAAGCGCACAAAGCGCGAGCACCGTGCGCGCATGAGCACGCACCCTGCACAGAACCCGGCCCACCACCTCTACCGCCATGGGTGCAGAGTCGAGCGTAACCTTGCGACCGTAAAACATCAACCCTTCCCCCACTCTCGAACCCCCTAAGTGGTGCAAAATTGCCACTAGAACCGATTCCAGCTGGGAGGGGAGGGATCAGAGAGGAGAGTCACCGGGCATGTCTCGGTTCCATGAGCATGCTCCACCCCACCCTCTCAGCCTGCCTTGCCCTCTGCTGGTTCTCGACACCGGCTCTCGCCGCCGACTGGTACGCGTCGGCTAGCGGCGCTGGCGATGGCAGCTCACCGGACGCGCCCTCGTCGGTGAGCGCAGCAGTCAACAACGCCGAGCCGGGCGACACGGTCTACCTGCGCGGCGGCACCTACACGGGCTGGTCCGCCTCGGTGCGTCCGGTCCGCTCGGGCACGGCCGAGGCCTGGATCACGTTCGCCGCGTTCCCCGGTGAGCTTCCGATCTTCGAGGGCTCTGGGGTGGGGAGCGGCACACATGAGTACATTCGCTACGTGGGATTGGTGGCACGGAATGGCTCTTCGGGCGGATTTGGCAATGGGTGGACGGATGGCGACTGTTCGACCATGTCCAATAGCCACCTCGAGTACATCAACGTGATTGCCGACAACAATGCGATCAACGGAATTGCCCACTATTGCGCGACAGGCCTGCATATCAAACAGTCGATCGTGGCTCACAACGGCAACCAAGAACCCTCGTGGTCGAGTGGCGTCAATCTTTTTGCCGTGCAAGGCAGCGCTGCTGACAACTTGGTCGAACAGACTATCTCCTTCGAGAATCTGGACATCTCTGAGCACCACAGCGACGGAAGTGGTTTCATCCTCGATCAGAACAGTACCGGCGCCACCTTCCTGAACAATGTCGGTTTCCGGAACGGGGGTTCCTGCATCCGCGTGACCAACAGCACCAACATCCAGCTTATCCACAACACCTGCGTCCACAACGGCCAAGACCCGACCGCACTCTACCACGACGAGATTTTCTTCTCGGACACCAACCGAACGCATGAAGGGGCGTTGCTGCACAACAATCTGTGCATCCCGACCGACGGACAGCGGGGGCTCACCATGGGTGACGGAGTCACAGCGGTGAACAATGAGTTTGCTGGAACGGACAGCATGGTAGGCTCCGTGACTGGCGATCTCGACTTTCATCTCACGGAAGGATCCTCGCCGATCGACAGAGGCGCGGAAGGAGCGCCGAGCCCTGCCGAAGACATCGGCTTTGACTGGCGCTGCATCAAGCAAGACAACGGCCAGGTGGTGTCATGGTGGGCTTACGCTGTGGACTATGATTACATCGCGAGCATCGGCGGAGTGGCTGCCTGTTTTGCGCCGCAGGCGCGGAGCGGAGCACCTGATCAAGGGGCCCACGAGTTCGGCGGCTCGGTGATCCCTTCGGTCGGCGGTGCAACGGGGGAAGGCGGCGCACCAGGGGAAGGCGGCGCCAACCCTCAGGGTGGTGCCGTTGCGCTTGGCGGCGCACCAGGGGAAGGCGGCGCCAACCCTCAGGGTGGTGCCGTTGCGCTTGGC
>CAYNEY010000079.1:13656-19088 GCA_964396375.1 uncultured Polyangiaceae bacterium
ACCAGGGGAAGGCGGCGCCAACCCTCAGGGTGGTGCCGTTGCGCTTGGCGGCGCATCAGGGGAAGGCGGCGCCAACCCTCAGGGTGGTGCCGTTGCGCTTGGCGGCGCACCAGGGGAAGGCGGCGCACCCAACGGTGGTATTGGAGGTGGCTCTGCGACTGTTGGAGGGGGCGGCGGAGGCAACACCTCGACACCTCGAGCCTCCGCGGAGCCAGCGGGCCGTGACGGTGGCTGCGGCTGCGCCATGGCCAATCGCGGGCCACAAGGCTGGTTCTCGATCGCGATCACCGCGTTCTTGTTGGGTTTGTTCCGCAGGCGACAGCTCACGCTTCGGTCAGCACGAAGCCGTTGATGGCTTTTTGCCTCTCCGGATCTCCTACCAAGACCGAGGGCATCGTTTCTGTCTTCGCGGTGGTGCCAAACACCAGCAGACGCCGTCTGATCCAAAAGCTCACGTCACCACGCACCTGCACTGCCTTTCCGAGCCGGGGAGTCCGGCTGTCCCCACTCCGACCGACCCTGTACATCCGTTCCACCCCGCCCCCCATTTCACTCAGAGAGCGGGAAAACGTGAGGGGTAGAGGGGTCCGGCAGGTCGCACTCACCGCTCGATTCATGCGAGCGATCCTCATGGTCTCGGCCGGAGTGGTCGCTTACTATCCACGAGTTCTCACCACCACCCCCGGATTCGAGCCTTCACAATCTTCCTGACCCGGCCAAAAGTCGCCTTTGATGACGTGAGATGGCCTGGTCTAATGGAGAAGGAGTCCTTCTTCCACCACGAGCTTCTGGACTGCCACCTAACCCGCCACAGCAGCCGGACTCATCCCTTGGACATCTCATGATCGCCACACCCGGCACCCACCGACCCGATCCGGAGATGCTCCTCGCGGTCTTCGAGACGAGCCCACTTCCCATCGTGTTCGTCGATCGCGACGGGCACCTGGTGCTGGCCAACGTGCGAGCCGAGGAGGTTCTCGGGTTGACCCACAGCCACCTTTCTGGTCGCGCCTACGACGCTCCGGCGTGGGTCATCACCGACTTCGATGGGCATCCCTTCCCAAACGACCAGCTCCCCTTCACGCGGGTCCGCAGTGAGAGAGCCCCAGTCAAGGGTATATGCCACGCGATCACCAACCCCGATGGGAGGCGCGTGCTGCTCAGTATCGATGCGACACCGCTCTTCGACGCCGATGGGGACTTCCATGGAATGGTGGCCTCCCTCGAGGATGTGACGGAGAAAGTGGCAGCCGAGCGCGCGCTCCGAGAGAGTGAGGCACTGCTAAGGAGCGTATTTCGCGCCGCACCGGTTGGGATCGGCGTGGTTAGAAACCGCATTCTCACCTGGGTGAACCAGCGGCTCCTCGACATGTTGGCCTACGTTGAGACAGAAGTCATCGGGCAGAGCGCACGCCTGCTCTATCCTTCGGACGCGGAGTTCGATTTCGTAGGGCGAGAAATGTATCAACAGATCGCGATCACGGGGTCCGGATCGGTCGAGACTCGCTGGATCACGAAGAAGGGCCGGCTCATCGATGTCTTGCTCAGCTCAGCTGCCATTGAGCCCACTGCTTCAGACCGGAGGGTCACATTCTCCGCACTCGATATAACCGAACGCAAGCTCATGGCAGAGCGGCTGCAGCACTCCGAGAAGATGGAGGCAATCGGGCAACTGGCCGGGGGGATCGCCCATGATTTCAACAACCAACTAGCTGGGATCATGGGCTACGCAGAACTCTTGCGGGACGAGCTGATCGCCGAGACTCGTTACTCGGAGCTGGTCGAGGGGATTCTGACCAGCGTGCAGCGCTCATCGGGCTTGACCGCACAGCTTCTGGCCTTTGCTCGCAAGGGAAAGTACCTGAACGTGCCGGTCGATATCCATCGTGTGATCTTCGAGGTGGTTGCGCTACTCAAGCACAGCCTGCCCAAGACCATTCGCTTGAGTCAGAGCCTCGACGCCAATCCCTCCACCACAACCGGCGATCCTTCGCAGCTCGAGAACGCAATCCTCAACCTGGCTCTAAACGCGCGGGATGCGATGCCGGAAGGTGGAGCTTTGTCGTTTTCCACCTCCGTCGTCAACTTGGGTGAGGAGGAACTCGCTCAGCTGATTATCGCTCCCTTGCCGGGCAACTACGTCAAGCTCGAGGTGACCGACAGTGGCTGTGGCATCGATCCTCAGATCCTTGACCGGGTCTTCGAGCCATTCTTCACCACGAAGTCCGAAGGCAGAGGCACGGGTTTAGGGCTCTCAGCGGTGTATGGGACAGTGCGCAATCACCATGCCGGACTCACAATCTCGTCGGAGATTGGTGTAGGAAGCACCTTCACTCTCTATCTTCCGATATGCGCGGACGAAACGGATCGTACGCGGCCTTCGCCTGAGGCTGACTTCGAGACCTGGCTCTCCGGTCGTCGCGTTCTCTTCGTCGACGACGAGCCTCAGCTGCGCAAGCTGGCTCACCGCATGCTCACCCCCCTCGGGTGCGAGGTGGTGCTGTGTTCTGACGGTGACGAGGCCATAGCAACCTACCGCAAGAACCCCGCGTCGATCGACCTAGTCGTGCTCGATCTGGTTATGCCCAATCGCGACGGAAAGTCCACGTTCCGTGAGCTGTGGACCATCAATCCCAAGATCCGCGTTCTTCTGCTCTCTGGCTACTCGGTAGATGGCGACGCACAAGCGCTCTTGGCCGCGGGCGCGCGCGGCTTTCTGCAGAAGCCGTTCCACCGCCACCAGCTGCTCGAGCATCTGTCCGCGATACTCCGCCAACCGTGAGCCTAGGTTTCGGACAGGGTCTGTGGCATACTCCGAGGAGAGGAGCGCACTTGTGGAGTCTCGATCCGACACCTCGTCCAGCGACGCGACGCACTTCGCCGATCCCAGCCGTGCGATGCCGGAGATCCTAGCCCGTCAGGTAACGCTCGCCTGCGGTCACCCCGTTGTCACCTCGCTGCTCGAGACGATCGGCGGGATGGTTTTGGTGCTCAATTCTTGTCGGCAGGTCGTGGCAACCAACACTGCCTTCCTCCAGCGGCTCGGCTTCACGGATCCGAGCGCTGCCCTTGGGTTGCGACCTGGAGAAGTGATGGGCTGCACGCACGCCAGCACCGCTCCCAACGGCTGTGGCACAGGGCTCGGGTGTCTGAGCTGCGGGGCCGCGCTCTCGATTCTGAGCGCAGCCCGAGGTGATGGCCCGTCCGAACAGCGCTGCGTGATTCGGCGTCTGGTTCATGGGATGGACATGGTCTGGGAGTTCTCGGTGCGCTCGACTCGGTTGGTGCTGGAAGAGCACCCATTCGTGGTCGTGACTCTCACCGACATCAGCCACCAGGTACGCGCCGAAACCATCGAGAGAATGTTCGTCCATGACCTCCTCAACTGCGTACAAGCCTTGCAGAGCACGAGCGATCTCTTGCTCGAGGGTGAGGTGGCGGACGGTGCCTTCGGTTCACGGTTTCGCGACCTGGTGGGCTACCTGACCGAAGTGATCGCCTCACATCGCGATCTTTCGCTCGTGGAGGAGGGAAGGTTCCAAGTCAACCTGCAGGCCGTGACCGTCGAGGAGTTGTACGGTCGAGTCCGTTGCATCCTCGCACACTCGGGCGCAGCCCAGAGCAAGACGCTTCACATGCTCGATGAGGTCGCCGAACCAACCCTTACCACCGACCCGGTGTTGGTCACCCGGGTGCTCGTAAACATGCTGAAGAATGCGCTCGAAGCCACACCACGTGGTGGGTCGGTATCGCTCCGCGCTCGAGCATGCGGTCCCCAGATCGAGTTTCTGGTCTGGAATGTCGGCGAGATCCCACCGGTGGTCGCAGCCCGGGTATTCGAGCGACATTTCTCGACCAAGGGTGGAGTGGGCCGCGGGCTTGGCACCTACTCGATGAAGCGACTCGGGGAAGGGTGTCTTGGGGGTACTGTCGGTTTCGTCACCGGAGAGAACGGCACCACCTTCACCTTCACCCTTCCCCGCGCTTGAGCCAGAACTCGTCTACTTCAGCGAGCCCGCGACGCGATCGGCCAGAGCTTGGACCTCAGCCTGCTTCCCGACCGGTCCTCGCACCATCATGGCGAGAGCCATGTGGTTCTTGAAGAGCACATAGTCGCGGGTCGCGTAGGGTGTGCCGTTGTCGAACTTGCCATCGACCCGACCAGCGGTGGTTCCATTCACCTGACCATCGATCTGTTGGATGAGCTCGTACTTCGGAGCGTCGCGCTTGTTCGCGTCGATCAGCCCTTTCATCATCGCCGCACGATCCGAAGGCTCGACCCCACCCTGGATCTGGACCGAGATGGTCATGTCAAGCTCATCGTTGGAGGCGCCAAGCCCGACCTTCTCCCACTTACCCCCGCTTGGGAGCTCGTAGGCACCGACGTTGGGCACACTGGCTGCTTGCCACGAGTAGCCGGCTGGGCCAGTGGGATTGGTGACGAGCGGAGCTTCGGAGGAGGCCTTGTCGCAACCTGGCAGGGCACCCGCAAGAAAGAGGGCGGTGGAAAGTAGTAAGGTTCGGGTTCTAATCACGGTGATTTTCCTTCGCTGATGGCTCTGTGGGCAGGCAGCGCCGAGAGGCCACGTGGTCCCAACGGCCACGTTGCGTCCACCTCCCGCTCCTCCAGAACGCGCGGGAAGCTAGTCGCGTCGCTGTGGTTCGGCAAGAAAAATGGAGGATTGGCTCGACTGGTCGACCGAGGCCACGCAAGTGAGCTGCGGCCACTCGGTTGCAGGTCATGGATCAGAGGGCAGGTGTTTGCGCAAGTATGACCCAAGCCGCGTCGCTCTCTGGTGTCGGATCTTGACACGAAGATCCCCTCACTCGGGAGGTGCGCGATGCGATATGGCGATGACTGTGCACTGCAACGTCGAGGCGACGAACCATGGGACCCACGCGAATTCCAGCAGAGCCAGATCCGCGTGCGTGACGAGGGCGAGCTTTGGGGTCAGTCTGAGCACCGCATCAGACAGCTCGAGGGACGCCTGCGCCTGCTCACGGCGCTGGCCGCGACGTTGCTCTTGGGTGTCATCGTCTTGTGGGCCACCGTGATCGTTCCTTCGCGCCTCCGGCTGGAGCAAGATACTTCCGAGATGCTTTCCCGAAAGGAACACGAACTACGAACGGAGCGCTCGGAGCGCGAACGGGTGCGAGCGGAGCTCGTTGCCGCTCAGTCACAATTGGCCACGACCGAGCGAGAACTCGACTCGGCCCGTGCCGCGCTCCGGGCACGGGCACCGGCAAAACCGCCCAGAGTTCATGGAGCCCCGCCACCCACCACGAGCGCGACCCAGAAGGCGCCGTGTCGACCCGGTGATCCCCTCTGCTACGAGCTTCTGGGCTAGTTCAGAGCTTGGCAGAGCTCCCAGGGAGGCACTAAACAGGTCCAGGTTGAGATGGAATGTTGCCTCGGAAGCGACGGACCTGAC
>CAYNEY010000080.1:0-18902 GCA_964396375.1 uncultured Polyangiaceae bacterium
TGGTCCCTATCTGCCGTGGGCGTAGGACACTTGAGAGTAGCTACCCATAGTACGAGAGGACCTGGGTGGACGTACCTCTGGTGCGCCGGTTGTCATGCCAATGGCATAGCCGGGTAGCCACGTACGGAACGGATAACCGCTGAAAGCATATAAGCGGGAAGCCGGCCTCAAGACTAGGTGTCCCTGCCGTAAGGCACTAAAGGCCCCTTGTAGACTACGAGGTAATAGGCCGGGTGTGAAAGCGCAGCAATGCGCGGAGCTAACCGGTACTAATAGGCCGTGCGGCTTGACCTATCCGCTAAGGCAAACATTACAGTTCGTGCCCGGAGTCCGGGTGCCAGGACATCGCGATTAGTTCGCGGTTCTGCACACGAGATTCGAGCACGCTGATTCAGCGAGCATCGTTAGCTCGGGCGCCCAAGATTTTCCGGTGGCGATATCGAGAAGGCCATACCCGATCCCATTCCGAACTCGGAAGTCAAGCTTCTCGGAGCCGATGGTACTGCATGGGTTGCTGTGTGGGAGAGTAGGACGCTGCCGGGTTAATTTCGAATAGCCTCGATGGAAACATCGGGGCTTTCGTCTTTTGTACGGTCTCGGAGCAGGTGGTCCGCATTCTGAACGCGGGCGATGGAACCGGGTGCGAAACCGGCTGCGTCGTTTGCTGTTCGAGCCCGAAGACAGTCTGGCGTGGTGCAGCTAGAGTGCCCTGTGTGACTTCACGGCAGACTGCGAATGGGTGGCGTTGGGACCGCTTGTTCACGGTAAGAACGGACAGAGTTAGGCGTTTGGGGTTGAGCGCTGCTGTTTTTCTGGTGGCGGTCGTGCTCGTGACACTGGTTGGTGTTCCCAGCCTTACGACCTATGCCGTCTCCCGGAAACTTGCCAAGGCCGGAGCTAGCGGTGAGGTCGGGGCGATTCGAATTGGTGGACGTGGCCTCTGGCTTTCCAACGTGAAGGTCGCACGATCGCCGCAGCCAACGGACGAGGGCCGGCTTTCGGAGCTTCAGATCCGAGTGATGTTGGGGACCGTGCTGGTTCCGTGGAGCAGCCTATTTTCCGATCGTGGCATCGCGATTGGGGGAGGCTCGATTGTGCTTACGCGTGTCCCGGTGGAGCGACAAGGCTCCGACCGCCACGGTGTGCCGATTCGGCGCCTGACAGGTGGGAGCCATCCGCCGATCAGCTTCGAGGGTTTGATGGTGACGCTTCGGAGCGAGGTGGGACAGCCGAAGGTCGTTACCTTGCACGGGGTGCGAGGGGAAATCTCGACGAGCTGGCTTGCACTGGGTTGGGATTGGGCGGAGGTCATGGCTGCCGAGTGGCGTGGTTCGACAGGCAGGGCAAAGATCGGAATGAAGCGCCAAGCTGGTGGGGAGATGCAGCTTAGCTCAGCCGATGTTGAATCTGCCAGGTGGAGCTATTTCTTCCCGGAGGCCACAGGGGACAGTGCGGCGCTTGGGCCAAGCGGCACGGAGGGAGTTGGGGTTCCGGACGCTTCCCCAAGCTTGGAGATGCAGCTCGAGAAACTGGCCAGACTTCCGTTGGTGCAGGCGCTCGACCGCGCAGAAGCAACGCGACTGTCAAGGCTGGTCGAACCAGGTGGGGAGCTGCGAGTGGGCCGGCTCGAGGTTGGTGTGAAGCAGGGCGATGCGCACATCTGGTTGGGACCAGTTGGTGCCCGGGCAGCCCGCAGCGAAAAGCTAATAGATGTGGAGTTGACCTCGCACTCCGAGGTCAGACCCGGAACGATCCGCCTGGAGGTTCCGCTTACGGAGCAAAGTGGCGCGAAACTGTCGGTTGATATTCCCCCAATTGCCCTGGAAGCCCTCGGTGTCAACGAGGGTGATTTTGGACTTCTTGGAGTCCGCGATGCCCGACTGGGCGTGACCGGAGATCTACGGCTCAGCCCTGACGAACAGCGCCTGGATTGGCAGTTTCACGCTAAGGCAGAGCGGCTTGCCGTGCTATGGCCGTGGCTGGCAAGTAGCCCGGTGCGAGAGGTGGCTGCTCTAGCGGAGCTGCGGGGAAGCTACACGATTGCGCGACAACATTTCGAGTTCGAGACGGTGAATGTGTCACTGGGAGCTCTCACCACCCGCATCCGTGGCGAACTTTCGGCCAGTCGGGGTCACGCCCAGTTCTCGCTCGGAGCGGCGGTACCTCTGGTCGCCTGTCAGGATCTCCTGGATGCGCTTCCGCTTGGCCTTGCACCGCGGCTGGTTGGCCTGCGTGCGGACGGCACTCTCTCCTTCGATGGTCGAGTTAGCTTCGACTCTCGCCAGGTGGAGCGAACCGACGTGGAGCTGACTCTCAAGAACGATTGTCGTGTCACGCAGGTACCAGCGGCTGTGGCTCCCTCGCGTTTCGCCAGTCCGTTTACGCTGGAAGTTGATGATGGTACCGGCAAAGTGACCAATATGGCGTTCGGTCCCGGCACCAACGGTTGGGTGATGGCGTCAGGGATCTCGCCGCTTCTGGGGGCCGCTCTTCAGGTGTGTGAAGACGGTCGATTTCTCAGGCACCGAGGTTTGGACGTCGAGGCTTTGCGTAACTCGCTCAGGCAGAATCTGATCGAGGGACGGTTCGTCCGTGGCGGGAGCACGCTTACGATGCAGCTTGCCAAGAACCTCTACCTGCGTCGAGACAAGACGCTTGCTCGTAAGTTGGAAGAAGCAGTGCTCACCACCATGCTCGAGCAAACCCTTAGCAAGGCACAGATCCTCGAACTTTATCTCAATGTGGTCGAGTTTGGACGCGGCCTGTATGGAATTGGACCTGCGGCTTATGCCTACTTTCGCACCACGCCCGACCGGCTCACGCCCGGCCAGGCGTTCTTTCTGGCTTCTATCCTCCCCAATCCAAAGGCCTCGCATTTTGGGCCTGATGAAACGCTGAGTTCCGGCTGGAGAAAGCATGTGAGTCGTCTGCTCGCCATCGCGAAGGAGCGCAACCTGATCACAGAAGAGGAGTTGACGCAGGGACTCGAGGAGTCGATAGCGTTGGTGCGCAACGAGCCAGAGAGCATCGGTGCCACCGATGCCGAGCCAGAGTCTGGTGAGACCCCTACAATTGTGCGTGAGGTGGGCTTGGAGCGTTCGAACCCGGCTCAGTCGGACTGAAGCTCATTCGGGCCCCGCGCAGGAACAGCACAACGGAGCCACTGACGGGAGCTCCGACCACGTTGACTGAACTCTCCAAGACGCTGACCGCGCCAAGCTGGCTCGCGCGTGTTGCTTGCGACACGCGAGCTCGCCCAGCTGGTGACGGCGCCCCAAGGCAGCATCACTGGCCTCTCCGCGACTACCGCAGGGTTGCGAAGAAGCGAGCCAGTTGTTGTGCGCAGTCCTGTTCGAGAACGCGAGCCGTCACACCGAATCGGTGGTTGAGTCGCGTGTCGCGGCCTATCCCGAAGAGTGAGTCGACAGCTCCGGACTTCTTGTCAGGAGCCCCATACACCAGGCGCCCCACCCGGGCCGCAACCATCGCACCGGCGCACATCGCACAGGGCTCGAGCGTCACATAGAGCGTGGTGTGCCCAAGGTTCCAGGTCCTCAGGTGTTGTGCTGCCTCACGCAGTACCACGATTTCCGCGTGAGCCGTGGGATCACAGTCGCGCTCCCGTCGGTTCTGCCCTACGCACAATACCTGTGCAGACCCGTCGACCAGCACCGCGCCCACTGGCACGTCGCCTTCCTCAGCAGCAAGAGCCGCCTGCCGCAGGGCGAGACGCATCATCGCCCGATCGATTTCTTCTTCATGGTGATCGAGCAGCTCTGACATGGTCAATCCTCCAGCCAAAGTACCGTGAACGCGTCCCCGCCATCATCTGGCCCAGCCGGCGCGAAGTGCTCCACCTTCTGCATGGTCGGAAGGAAGCTGCGCACCGCCTGCTTGAGCGCTCCGGTACCGTGCCCATGCAGCACGAAGCCACAAGCTTCACCACGCAACAGCAAAGAATCGACGAAGCCAGTGACACGATCGAGTGCTGCATCCACGCGCTCGCCCCGCAAGTCCAAGGTGTTTGAGGCGACTCGGACTGGTACCGCACGCGTGGGTTCCAGTGCCCTGTCATGGCCCGACCCTCGCGACTGCCGAGCCAAAGGTTTTTTTGCAGTCCCAGCTCGGGTTGTCGGGCGCCGCCGAGCTGTCGCGCCAAGTTGATCTCGAGCTACGACGAGCCGTAACGCACCTCGACCAACGCGCACCATGCCGTTCGAAAGGAGTTCCAATACCTCGACCTCTGCATTGAACTCAGGAAAAAACACCGCGCTACCAATCGTCAGGGTGTGGTCCGGGGGCCGAGCGCTAAGTCCGAGAAGCTCATTGTCGCGCCGCTGTGCCCGAGCCACAGGTCCGTTCACCGCCACCACATGTGCTACGCGGTCCAGCTCACGATGAAGCGCCCGTACCTCAACCAGGTCGCGCACGCCCTCCTTGGTTCGGCGCTCCAGCACTGACAGCTCCGCGCGTGCAGCCCGGATCGCAGACGAGAGCTCGCTGAATCGCAGGTCCAACTCTCGCCGGTACTCCTCGTCGAGTTGCGCGCGGGTCTCTTCGAGTTCCAGGCGAAGCGCGCGCTGCTTCTGATACTCAGCGGCTATGTCGTCGCTGCGTTTTTGCGCCTGTGCGCGCGCGGCAGAAAGCTCACCAAGCACCTCCTCGCGCCTGCGACTCGCTTCCGGAATCAACGATTCGGCCCGGGCCAGAACCTGGTCGGGCAGTCCATACCGACGAGCCACCGAAAGCGCCGTCGATGGGCCCGCCGTGTCGTAGAGGAGCCGAAAGGTCGGGCGGAGGGTGCCAAGATCGAAGCCGACCGATGCGTTTCGGAAGTGGGGAGATCTCTCCCCAAACTCTTTTAGTAGCTCATAGTGGGTGGTGGCCGCTACAGTCGCCCCGCGCCTGGCCAGCTCCTCCAGGATCGCGACTGCGAGCACTGCGCCTTGTTCTGGATCAGTGCCCGCTGCCACTTCGTCGAGGAGGACGAGTGTATTGGACGTCGCCTGCTCGACGATCGAACCCAGCACCCGCATGTGAGCACTGAAGGTGGAAAGATTGGTGGCTATCGATTGCGAATCGCCGAACTCGGAGAGAACCTGCTCATACCAGCCCACTCGTGACCCCTCGGCGACGCACAGGGGCAGACCGGTCTTGACGGATAGAGCGAACAGGCCGGCACACTTGAGGGCTACGGACTTGCCTCCCGCATTCGGCCCTGACAGTACCAAGACCTGCCCAGGAGTGAGTTCGATATCATTCTGTACCACACCTTCACTTGCGACCAGAGGATGACGTGCCGCCTGGAGGGAAAGGACCGGCTCCGCCGCGGGGAGCACTGCGATCGCGTTGTGTCGGGTTGCGAATTGGCAGAACGAGAATAGAATCTCTGCCTCGACCGCGGCGCGAAAGGCCTGTTCAAGCTCCGTGATTCGACTGGACGCGACCTCGCTGAGTTCGGTGAGGATCCGGTGTTCTTCGTGGGTCACTTCGGATTCTGCGACGCGGAGACGGTTCGAGAGTCCGGTGAGCTCTCTTGGCTCGACGAAGAGAGTTGCCCCCGATGCGCTGCTGTCGAAGACGATACCCTCCACAGCGCGGTGAGCATCGGCGCGGACCTGGAGGACGGCGCGACCATCCCGTTCCACGTAGGTCTGATCCCGGAGCACATCAGCATATTTGTGTGCGAGATGGCGCAGCTGAGCCATCTGCTCAGAACGGGCCTCCTTGGCCCGGGCGCGCAGTCTAAGAAGAGCTGGTGATGCTCGATCGGAGAGTGTTCCATCTTCCTCCACAGACTCATCCAACCGATGTCTCAGATACTCGAGTCCGAGATCCGACGAGACCCATGCGGCTAGGTTGGGGGCGAAGGGAAGAATCTCGGCTGCGAAGTGACGCAGTGTTGCTGCTTGCGCGAGTATGGTTCCGATGGAACGGAGCTCTGAACCCGCCAGCACAGCATGCTTGCTGAGCAGCATAAGGAGTGGTGTGAGGTCAACCAGGTCGGTGCTTGGCAGGGTGATGCCGTGATCGCGAACCTCGAGAATCTCAGCCGTGCGCTGCATGCTCGCGAGTGCGAGGGCGTGGGTGGGACACAGTTGACGACTGCGGATCGCTTGAGCCGCCACTGCGCAAGTGGCCTCACTGGCCACCAGCTCCAGCAACACTCGGAAGTCGAGAGCGCGAGCGGTTCGATCCGCTAGCGCAGGAGAGGTGGAGTCAGTTGACGACGGCATGTCGCGGTCAGGGATCGAGCGCCAAGGTCAGCATGATTCCAAAATGATCCGACAGATGCGTTTCGAGCGCCTCGCCCGCGACATCGATGACTATGGGGTCATCAAACATGCGGATCGGAATCGACTGGACCCGGTCGGAGAGCGGCGAGACGAATATGTGGTCGATCACCGACCCCGATGTGTTCGGGCTGAGGTCCTCGGTGAGCGGATTCTCCGGACACCAGGTACACGCTGCCTCGCCGTGGTCAACATAGGGCGCGCTCAGCCCGTGCGACCTGATGAGTTCGAACGCCTCTGGGGATTCCGCATCGGCGCTCGCGGTTGCAGGTCCTGAATTCATGTCACCGAGCAGCACCGCCAGTGACCGGTCATCACGACGCGCGCCGATCACCTCGAGGAGTTGTTGGGTTTGCACCAGCCGCTCACCTTCCCAAGAGCCATGGCTCCCTGAGTATTGGATGCTGGACTGGGTTGCTCCGAGATGGGTGCAGAATAGCTCAATAGCTGCATGAATCTCGGTTTGCACCCGTGCCAAGAGCACTCCACGCTCCCCAAGCGACGAGTCGAGAACCACGAAATCCGTGTCCAAGAGTGGGAGCCGAGACAGGATCAGGAGGCCGTTCTGATTGGGGGCATTGCTGGTTGCGCCGGTTGCCGAACATGCGTCCATGAGTTGGCTGAGAGGAAGCGCCTGATTGCTGATCAAGCAACTCTGACACTCCGTGCTCACGGACGCGAAGACCGTTGCACAGCTTTCGATTGCACACTCGACCAGTTGGTCGTCCAGGACCTCCGCGCAGCTTGCTTCCAGACAAGCATTCAGTGCTGCTGACTCGGTGGTGCCGCAGCGCTGCCCGAGCGTCCCTTGCGACTCCATCGAGTGAAATGTGTAGGGAAAGCTGGAGCGAACACCCTCAGTGATCGCCATCACCTGCGCGACTTGCCAGATCTCCTGCAAGCACACCACATCAGCGCTCAGCTCGGGCAGCGCTTGGAGAAGCGCAGTCAGGCGCTCCTCTGGGTAGTCGGCGAGCCCTACACCAAGTGCCGCATTGAACGTGACCAGCTCGAGTGGCTCGCTGTTCGCGTCGACGGTCGCATCACTTCCCGAAGCGTCGGTGCAGCCGATCAGGAAGAGCACGAGAACCAAGAGGTGTCGGAGAGGACCGCGCCCCATTTGGCCCAGAGTCTTGCCTACTCTGCGTCCGAGTCAAGTCGACCAGCCAGTGGTGCCCCGCCAAAGCTCGAGGACTGCGATCAGGAACGACTCTTGACCCCAAGGCCGGAAGGTGTCCTGATTGTGGAGACGATGCTCCTCCACCACGTCGTGATTCCAGCACGAGATGTCGCGGCACTTGCCACATTCTATGAGGAGGCCCTCGGTTGGAACGTGACTACACGTCACCTCGATCAACACGGAAAGATCAGGTCAATCTGGTTTCTGCTGGGTGAAGTGCGAGTCATGCTCGAAGCTGTCACAACCGGCGACGTGAGCTCGGGGTGTCCTGGTGGATTCATTGCCTACCGTATTGCCCCTGGATCCCGTACCGAGTGGGAGCATCGCCTATTTCAGTGTGGGTGTGCGGTTGAAGCGCGCACCGCCTACACATCCTACTTTCGCGATCCTGAAGGCAACCGGTTCGGGCTGTCGCACTACCCTGAGGCAACATCTCCGTGAGCCGAGAGGGACGCCCCTTGGGACTTCTGCTCCTCTCGCTGTTGGCGGCGTTGGTCGCTCTTGGACCCCGGTGCTCTCTGGTGGCGCCGATGGGACCAGACTCGCCGTCACGCAATGCTGCCACGATTGCGGTCTCACATCAGCCGCTGTTGGCGTCGCCGGCACCGAGCACGTCATCATTGGGGCCGTCCGTGGCAGAGACCGCGCAGATCAAGGGCGCGAGTGTGGTCGCGCCGTCTGCCCCAGTGGCAACTGATGGATTTGCGGCGCTCCCGCCTCTTACCTTCGTGAACCGAAATAGCCGGCAGTCACTGACCGTGCGGCTCTACCAAAAGGACGGTGGGATCGACGAGGCAAATGCGAGAATGCTCGACCAGCTGCTCGCAGATCGCAGACGACCCGGTCAGGTGCGTAGTATCGCCCTGGAGCGAAGACTCCTGCAGCTGGTGTTTCGTGCCGCGTATCATTTCGGGGCCACGACGGTGCATGTGATCTCAGCGTACCGCGCCGAGGGACGAAAACACGAGGGGCACCATGCAACGGGTCGCGCCATCGATTTCTTCCTTGGCGATACCAAGAGTGCCACGCTGGCGGCTTATCTGCGCAAGCTGCCGCGGGTCGGTGTCGGTGTCTATACCCATTCTCGCACCCAATACGTGCACCTCGACGTGCGGGACGTCAGCTATCACTGGCTCGATGCCTCCCCTCCAGGCCGTCACTGGCGGGGAATGCGGCTCACTGACGCGGCTGCACCAGCACGCGACGCTGCCTATCGGCCTTCGGATGACTGGCCCGAGCCCCTGCTGACCAGGTGAACCCGAGCTTGATCGCGTCGCGCTGCTGTGCAAACAGAAACGGCATGCACAGGCGTCGACACATCTCTGCCAAGGCGACCCAGTTCACGGAGTCAGTGATTCGGGAGATGACCCGGCTCTGCCAGCGGCACCGGGGGATCAATCTTGCCCAGGGCTTTCCCGATTTTGCGGCGCCCGAGCCAATCAAGCGGGCTGCGCAGCAGGCAATTTCAGACGACATCAACCAGTACGCAATCACCTGGGGTGCCAGCTCTTTGCGTCGTGCCATCGCCATGAAGGTTCACCGGTTCACTGAACTCGAGATCGATCCTGAAACTGAGGTTACGGTGTGCTGTGGGGCGACAGAGGCAATGCTGAGTGCGCTGCTCGCCACCGTCGATCCCGATGACCAGGTGATTGTCTTCGAGCCCTTCTACGAGAACTACGGTCCGGACGCGATACTCTCCGGTGCGCGTCCGGTCTTCGTCAGGCTCCATCCTCCCGACTGGCACATCGATCCCGATGAACTAAGTGGTGCGTTTGGTCCGAAGACGAAGGGTATCATCGTCAATACCCCGCACAACCCGACCGGCAAAGTGTTCACACGCGACGAACTCTCGCTGATCGGTGAGCTGGCACAAAGGCACGACGCGCTGATCTACACAGACGAAATCTATGAGCATATCCTGTACGACGGCCGCGACCATATCTCCCCGATGACGTTGCAGGATCTCCGAGAAAGGACCATCACCGTTTCCGGCTTGAGCAAGACGTTCAGCGTGACCGGATGGCGCATCGGTTACACTATTGCCCCTCCGGATCTCACCGTGGCCATCCGCAAGATTCACGACTTCTGCACCGTGGGAGCGCCGGCGCCACTCCAGGAAGCTGGAGTGGTGGCGCTCGGCCTCGAGGACCGGTACTTCACCGAGTTGAGCCGGGAGTACCAACGCCGCCGTGATCTATTTGTGCCACTTCTGCTGGATGCGGGGTTTTCATGTCGTCCACCGGAGGGTGCCTACTACGTGATGGCAGAGCACCCTCGGCTTTCAGAGTTCGGTGACGTGGCGTTTGCGCGGTACCTGATCGAACAGATCGGAGTGGCTGCAGTCCCCGGAAGCAGCTTCTACCGACCCGGTGAAGCCATGGGAAAGAAGCAGATGCGTTTCTGCTTCCCGAAGCGTGACGAGACGCTTCGGGAGGCGGGCCATAGGCTTCGGCGCCTCAGTGTCCATGGGCCGTGACCGCCGGGGAGGCACCTCGCCGCGCCCACCAATCGCCGGCGGCAACCAGAAGCCCAATTGCGACTATCACGCCCAGTGCACGCGCCGTCCAGCCGAGGGCATTGAGCTTGTCAAGGTTGGTGGCCCGCATGGGTTCGGTGAGGACACCCGTACCGAGGCGCGTGGTCACCACCCCCCACAAGGCCCCCACCACCGCTACACCCGTCGTCTGGCCGAAGGTGCGTGTCAACGAGACAATGCCGGATGCGACGCCAAGACGCTCGCGCGGCACGGCACCCATGATCGCGCTGTTGTTGGGCGCCTGGAAGATCCCCATTCCAAGACCGATCCACATCACCCTCATGATGTAGCCGAACGCCCCTGTGTCGAGCCTCAGCGTGCCTACTAGAAAATAGCCCAGGCTGAGCAACGCTAGCCCCAGCGTGGTAAGTGGGCGCACACCCAGGCGATCCGAGAGCCATCCCGAGAGCGGAGAGGCCAAACCCATGAGCAACGGGCTTACGACCAGCAAGACACCAGCCATGCTGGGGGAGCGTCCTTGCACATCTTGCAGGTAGAAGGGCAGCAAGAATACCAAGCCGGAGCTCGCAAAAAAGGTGATGATCGCAGTGCCGACGTTCACCGTCAGGCCGGGGGCAGCGAACAATCTGAGATCCAGCAGTGGATGGGGATGCCGAAGTTCGGTGCGCGCGAACCCGATCGCGCCGAGGATCGAGGTGAGGCCGAGGCCGAGTATCCAAGACCTGGGCGAGGTCAGGCGTGGACCGAGAGTCACCGCGAGCAAGAGCGCGCTCAGGGTCACGAAGGCCCACGCTGCCCCCCTGTAGTCGAATCCTTCAGAATTCTTGGGACGAGACTCGGGTACCGCGAACCACACCAGTGCGGTGCCGAGGATTCCGAGCGGGAGATTGACGAAGAAGATGGCGCGCCAAGGAAAAATGCCCAGCAACAGGCCGCCAATGGTGGGGCCAGAAATCAGGCCGACCGCTACCATCAGGCCGACCAGCCCCAGCGCACGGCCGCGCTCCTGACGGGGGAACACTTCAGTCACGATTGCTCCTCCGAGGGCCATCAGCAGTGAGGCGCCAAGACCCTGGATGACGCGCGAGAGCACGAGCCAAGTGCTAGAAGTTGATAGCCCACACGCTAAGGAACCGAGGGTGAAGACCACAAAGCCGAGGGCGAAGAGTCGCTTCTTTCCATACATGTCCGCGAGCCGCCCGGCCACCAGCATCAGTGTGGAGAGAGTGAGCAAGTAGGCCAGAACCACCCATTGGATGCTCGCGAAGGATGCGTTGAGGCTTCGGGCGAGGGTGGGCAGGGCCACATTGACGATGCTGCCGTCGATGGTGGAGAGGAACACCCCAATCGCAACTGCCGCCATCACCCACCACTTGCGCCCACTCGCGAACTCGGCGGCCATCATCGCGTCTCACGGTAGCTCATCGTGAAGGGCTCGCCAATCGGCGCATCATGCCCTACAATGAAATGGTCCGCCATCCTGAGGAGCCATGAGGGGAGCAGACCCCTTCTAACACCGATGAGTTCTATGGGTTGGATTGGTAACGAGTGCAGGGTGCGAAAATGGCCACGATCGAGCTTACGCCGCAGAACTACCAGGACGAGATCCACCACTTTGGACTCGTGCTCATTGATTGGTGGGCCTCGTGGTGTGCGCCGTGCCGCATGTTTGGGCCGATCTACGAGCGTGTGAGCGAGCGATACCCGGAGGTGCGATTCGCCAAAGTCGACACCGAGCAGCATGAAGAACTGGCCATCGCCGCCGAGATAAGCGAAATTCCTACCTTGATGGCGTATCGCGATGGCGTCCTGTTGCTCCACCAATCAGGAATCGTGACCGAGGTGGCGTTGGAGACCGTGATTGAACAAGCTCTGAAACTGGACATGCAAGAGGTGCGACGTGACGTCGAACGAGAATCAACAGCCAGAGCCGAGTAAAGCCTGGCGTGGGCGCCGGCTGGTTCGTCTGATCCTGTTTTCGGCGGGCGGGGCGGCTTTGGGTTTCGCCTATGCGTGGTTCATCGGTTGCTCGGGTGGATGTCCCCTGACCTCGAACCCTCTCGTCGCAAGCCTGTACGGGGGAGTGGTTGGCTTGCTGATGAGCTGGGGGTGAGTTCGGCCGATCTTGGCTGTTGGTCCCGATTCGGAGCTGCCGTGCCCAGGTCACCTGGCCGCAGCCACACACCCGCTCCTGGGGGCGCGCTTATTGGTTCCCACAGGTCTAAGTAATTGTATTTGCAGGACAAATATAATCTCCGGGGCCGGCCAGCGAAAACTCGAAGATCCCCATGGACTCCGTGCCCGACATGTTGGAAACGTCTTCGCACCTTCTCGGAAACGGAGCCGTCCATGCCCAAAGATCCTTCCATTCACAAGGTGCTCATTATCGGTTCAGGACCGATCGTCATCGGTCAGGCCTGTGAGTTCGACTACTCCGGAACGCAGGCGTGCAAGGCGCTGCGGGGTCTTGGATACCAGATCGTCCTCGTGAACAGCAATCCGGCCACGATCATGACCGATCCCAAGATGGCGGACGCGACCTACATCGAACCGCTCGACGTCGCGACCTTGGAGAGGATTATTGCCATCGAGCGTCCGGACGCGCTCCTGCCCAACCTTGGCGGACAGACGGGACTCAATCTCTCATCGGAGCTGGAGAAGCAGGGGATTCTCTCCAAGTACGGCGTCCGGATGATCGGGGTGGCTGCTGATGCCATCGAGCGCGGCGAGGATCGGCAGATCTTCAAGGATACCATGAGCCGGCTCGGTATCGAGACCCCGAAAAGCGAGATCGCGTACAGTGAAGCCGAAGCGCTGAGCATCATCAAGAAGATGGGTTTGCCATGCGTGGTGCGGCCTGCCTACACGATGGGCGGAACGGGGGGCGGTCTGGTCTACAACTTGGACGAGTTTCGCGTGGTGGTGGCACGAGGACTGTCCGCGAGCCCTGTCCATCAGGTGCTGATTGAGGAGTCGGTAGAGGGCTGGGAGGAGCTTGAACTCGAGGTGGTGCGCGACCACAAGGGTCAGAAGATCACCGTGTGTTTCATCGAGAATATCGACGCGATGGGCGTCCACACCGGGGATTCGTTCTGCGCAGCTCCGATGCTCGACGTCGAGGCTGAAGTCCAAATGCGCCTTCAGAAGCAGGCCTATGACATCGTGGACGCGATTGGTGTGATCGGTGGGACCAACGTGCAGTTTGCGTACAACCCGAGGGATGGCCGGATCGTGGTGATCGAGATCAATCCACGGACCTCGCGCAGCTCTGCCCTAGCCTCGAAGGCCACGGGCTTTCCCATCGCCTATGTCTCCGCGCTGCTCGCCGGCGGGCTCACACTGGATGAGCTGCCCTACTGGCGCAACGGCACACTCGAGAAGTACACCCCATCTGGCGACTATGTGGTGATCAAGTTTGCTCGCTGGGCATTCGAGAAATTCCGAAACTCAGAGGACCGCTTGGGCACGCAGATGCGCGCAGTGGGCGAGGTGATGAGTATTGGACGGACCTACAAGGAGGCCTTTCAGAAGGCGATTCGGTCGCTCGAGACTGGTCGGTATGGCCTTGGTTTCGCGCTCGATCTCGCGAGTCGATCCAAAGAGGAGCTCATGGCGCGACTGTCGTATCCGACCAGCGAGCGGCAGTTCATCATGTACGAGGCTCTGCGGCGTGGAGCGACCGAGTCAGAACTCTTTCAGCTAACGCATATCAAACCCTGGTTCATCCGGCAGATGAGGGAGCTGGTGGAACTCGAGCAGCAGCTCCTAGAATACCGTGGGAAGGTGCTTCCAGATCAGCTCCTCAGTCAAGCCAAGCGCGACGGCTTTTCCGATCGCTACTTGGCGAAGCTGCTGGAGCTCCCCGAGGCCGAGATCCGCGCACACCGCAGCCGACTAGGTGTGGTTGAGACTTGGCAGGCAGTGCCGGTGTCAGGAGTCGAGAACGCCGCTTACTACTTCTCCACCTACAACGGTACCGACCAGGTTGAAACGTCTGACCGCCCGAAGGTGATGGTACTCGGTGGAGGACCGAACCGGATCGGTCAGGGTATTGAGTTTGATTACTGCTGCGTTCACGCAGCGCTTACCCTGCGTGAACTGGGGTTCGAGACCATTATGGTCAACTGCAACCCTGAGACGGTGTCGACCGACTACGACACCTCGGACAAGCTGTATTTCGAGCCGTTGACTCTCGAGGACGTCCTTTCCATCTATCAGAAGGAGCGACCACTCGGAGTAATCGTGCAGTTTGGTGGGCAGACACCGCTCAACCTGTGCCGGGAGCTGGAGGCAGCCGGTGTGCCGATCCTCGGCACCTCCCCCGAGGCCATTGATCTAGCCGAGGATCGGGACCGTTTCCGTGCCGTTATCGAACGACTTGGGATTCGCCAGCCTCCCTCGGGCATGGCCAGCAATCTCACGGAGGCAGTCGAGATCGCGAGCCGGATCGGTTACCCGCTGATGGTGCGACCTTCCTACGTGCTCGGAGGACGGGGTATGGAGGTGGTTCATGACGAGGAGATGTTGCGCGACTACGTAGCGCGAGCGGTTGGTATCTCGCCGGATCGTCCTATTCTCATCGATCGGTTCCTGAGCCACGCACTGGAGGTAGAAGCTGACGCCATCTCCGACGGCCAGGAAGCCTTTGTGCCCGCGATCATGGAGCACATCGAAGAGGCTGGAATTCACTCGGGCGATTCAGCGTGTGTGCTTCCACCCGTGTCCATTTCTGACAAGCATCAACGGTCCATCGAGGACATCACCCGGCGCGTTGCGGTCGAACTGGGTGTGAAGGGCCTCATCAATATCCAGTATGCGATCTGTGAGGATGAGATCTTCATTTTGGAAGCCAATCCGCGCGCCTCGCGTACGGTTCCCCTGGTGTCCAAGGTGTGCGGCCTGAATATGGTAGAAGCTGCCACTCGGATCATGATGGGTCAAACACTGACTCAGTTAGGGCTGAAGCGTCGCGAGATCACGCACTATGGCGTGAAAGAGGCGGTCTTTCCGTTCTCGATGTACCACGAGGTGGATCCGGTGTTGGGTCCGGAGATGCGTTCGACGGGAGAGGTGTTGGGACTGGCCAGCTCCTTCCCTCTAGCCTTTCACAAGGCGCAGGAAGGGGCGAAGCAGGGCCTTCCACGCGAGGGACGAGTGCTGCTTTCGGTCACCGACCAAGACAAGCCGGAGGCGCTCTCCATTGCCCGCGAATTCGCGCGGCTTGGTTTTGGAATCTCGGCAACCGGAGGTACACAGGAGTATCTGAGCGCGCACGGTGTTGTCTCGGTTCCCATCAAGAAGATGCACGAGGGGCGCCCGAATATCGCAGATGCGATCGCGAACGGAGAGCTGCAGCTCGTCATCAACTCACCCGTGGGGCCGCGCGCGGTTCACGATGATTCGTACATCCGGAAGGCGGCGGTCAAGAATCGCGTGCCGTATGTGACTACGATGGCGGCGGCGCGTGCCTCGGTCCGTGCCATCGAGGCGGCGCGGGAACCTGAACCCGTGCTCCGCTCTCTCCAGGGTTACCACGCGACGCTCGGGTGAAACACTTTCCGGTCGCGCCCAAGGGGTACGTCTTGGATACGACCGGGTAGCTTACCGAGAGAACCCTTGGTATTCTAGGCTGATGTGGCTTGACGCTTGGCTCGCCGTCACCCTTGGCGTGATGCTCTTCGGAGGGACCGCGGCCTGCGGTGCAGAAGGGAGAGGTGAGGCGCGGGGTGGCAGTGGGCTTGGCGGCGGTGCGCAGGGAGGCACGAGCGGCTTGGAAGAAGGACCAGATGGGGGTGGGACGGCACCCAGCCGTGACCGCTTCGGGATTGCCATGCTGTATCCCACCTTGCCCGGTGGCAAGTACTGGACCGCCCTGTGGGACGACGGGAATGCTCGGGAGTTCTCGGGTCAGGATCCGAACGATCCTTGGTTCGATGCCGACCACGGTGATGCGAGCTATGCCGTTGATGGGACCGGGACACTGGCGATCTCCGGTGCGGTGCCTCGCATGTACGTGCACGATCCGATGCTGGTCGACCAGTGGAAAAATGTGGAGATCACCATGTATTTCTCCCGTGTCGCCGACGACGCCACGGCGTGGGGAGGAATGGTCGCATTGGCGCGGACCAACCACGGCACCATCGGCCAGGAGTCTGTGAACCTGTGCGACACCCGCGGGATCGCAGCTCGCATGCGCTACGACGGGAAGATAGATCTCGAGAAGGAGACCAGCCATCCCAACTCGACGTTCATCCTCAGTACCTCTCGGTGGCCCGAAGGCTTGCCCTTCCAAACCTGGCTCGGATACAAGCACGTGGTCTATGACTTGCCAGGCGGAGAGGGTGTCAAGCAAGAGCTCTATCTCGACCAGACCGAGGGTGAGAACGGCGGCGACTGGCAGCTTCTGCTCGAGCACGTCGATCGTGGTGATGACTTTGGGGGTACCGGAGTAGCTTGTGCCGAAGGGATCGAGCCTGGTCTCCCGCTCACCGCCGAGCCAGAACGTGCAGGCTCCGAGTCGGGCAAGCCCAACATCACGGTGTATTTTCGGAGTGACGGGGTCGGTGACCGAGGCCTACTCTATCGTGCCGGGAGCGTTCGTGAGATCATCGGGCCTCAGTAGAGACCCACCGCGCTGAGCTGCTCGATCACGATCCCCGTGCGCGACGCCAAGAAACCCGTCTTGGTGCGCTCGATGGCGGGTGTCCAGTCGGTGTCCCGCGTGCGCGGGCGCTCGGGTCCGGCCGCGTCGCCCCAGCGTGCGCTCTCGGCGATGATGGCCAGTCGGATCTCGGCTGCGCGGCCCTCGAAGAGCGGGATCGTGACGTCGGGGGTAAGGACACCGCCCGGAGCAAGAACCTGACGTGCGCGGGCCGCGAACCGCGCCCGGTAGGAGGCATTGTCCATCAGCCGGTGATGCAACCATTGGGGGTGGAAATCCGAGGCGTCCTCCACGTTCATCACATAGTCTCGGTTGGTCCAGCCGTCACCATCGAAGGCCCCACTCTGGTGACCGATGTCGACCCGATTCTCGTCCACTCCGGTGGTGATGGTGATCGGCTCGGCGAGCAAGGTGTGCTCGTTGTCGTGGGCCAAGAACACGAACCCACGATCGTTGGTCACGCGGTTCCGGAGCGCATAGAAGTTGTTGGGCTGTTGGTTCTGGAACCACTTGCTGCAGGGCCCGTCGAAGTTGGCCGTGTAGAAGATGACTTGCATGAAATCGATCAGGTTATCGATGTCGACCAGGACGTCCAGTGTTGGATCGCGCTGGCCGTTCGCGTTCTTACCTTCGAGTCGATGGTAGGCCTCGTCGTCGGCGAACCCTGCTTGGCAGAGCGCGAAGATGGTCCGCCAAGCATCCAGGGTTCCGGTGGTGGCTTCGATCACCGGATCGGCCTCATCGAGGCTGCGATCCACCTTGATGGTGTCCCAGTCTTCCTCAAGACCCCCGAGGTAGCTCTCGGCGAAGGCCGATTCCGAACGCTCTTGTGTTTGGTACAATCCCCAGTACACGCCGTCCAGGTACAGGTGATAGTAGCGGCTGCGCGTGTACGGTTGGCCGAGCTCGCGCTGGAGATCCCGCGAGAATACGTCGCGATTCATCACGTTCTCGGACAGCTCGGCGCCGTCGATCTGCCAGGAGTAGTTCTGGGCCGTGCGGAGATCCAGCTTGTCGAAGCTGTCAACCCCTTCGCCGTCAAACAGATCCGCCTTGAGTCTCTTCGGTCCGTAGTCGCTGCGGAACAGGAGCCGGAAGGCGTGCTTTGGGTTGAAGCCGTTGGCGCTGAAGCCTCCGCGGATTCGGATCCCGGTGTTGGCCCAGATCGCGGGGCGGGCGTCCGAGAAGAGCCATTCTACCGAGCCAAAGCGCTCCCATTCCAGGCCGCTCTGCGTGCCATTTGCGTAGATGCCGCGCTCGGGCGAGAAGAGATCATCAAGGGTGCTGACCAGGGATACGCTAGGGATTGCGAGCAGCGCTTGGTCGACCAATCCCGCGTATTCGCTGGCTAGCGTCACTTCTGGATCCATCCCGTAGTCGATGACTTGTCCCGTCTGGCGGATGGTCCCGGGCTCGGGCCAGGGTCCGCCGGGAGACTCACCGTCCGGAGATAGATCACGGACGCGATTCGGGAACAGGTAGGTGTGGGTGATGACTTGAGCGGGAAGCGCCGACGGGCCATCGACCGTGGCGCGAATCACCACCCCTGGAGCGAGGTAGCGTCCGGTTGGATCAGCAGGATCGACATGAATGCTAAGGGGCAGTGTACCGACCAGCGCGGTGGGTGAGGTGCGGGGGTCGCTTGCGTCGAGCGTGTAGCGGAGCTCGCGGAGCGTGGGATGGGTTACGCTCACGTCCAGGGGTTCGGTGTAGAGACCTCGCGGTGGATCGAAGACCAGGTCGGGTTGGGGTAGCTCGAGTTCACCAGCTGAACCACCCGTTGCTGTTGCGCCGGTCCCACCGCCCACACCCGACGAGCCCGGGGAGCCAGCACTCTCCTCTGAGCTTCCGCACGCACCGCTCATTCCGACCAAGGCGACGAGGAGAAGACCCGAGAACGATGCTTGTGCGGAGGAGTGTGTCATGGGATTCGAAAACCTGCACTATGTCAGGTCTTCTGATGGACGACCAGGGAGGGAAGGATCAGGCAGCGCCGAGCGATGGTCCTTCGGCCGAGTTCGAGCCTCGAGACAGGATCAGGATTGGCTGGTCCATGCAGCGTAGCCAAGACTCCGTGCTAGCGGACAGGCTGGTGCAGCCCTTGCGTTTCGGACTTTCCGGTGAGCCGCTCCGGCTTCCGGAGCATTGAGGCGTTGCCGAGAGCGGCTCGTCGATGCTCCGAGCGTTGTGCTCGTGGAAGATTGAGGAGACTTGGCCAGTCTCGCTCGATAGTCGGGCCGGATAGAGAACGATCTTGATGTTGGTGCG